>NZ_BBJB01000108.1 GCF_016584665.1 Pseudanabaena sp. lw0831 | reverse complement strand
CGGTCATACCTCGCCTCCCGCGCCAACGGAACCGCAATCTCTCCAATGGCTCCAACATCCCCCGCAAACCTCTCCACCAGATAAGTTCCCAACAAACTCAACACCAACGCATATCCATCCCAATCGCGCACCACCTGCCTTAGCGCCGCCGCCTCACCCCGCACACTCAACTTTTGCAACAACTCACACCCCTCCCCATCCGTCAACCGTTCCACATCCCGATGCACAAACGTCGTCAGATCGATCAGATCGAACAACGGCGCACGACTGGTCACCACACAAAACGCCTCATTCTCTCCCTTAGCCAAAGTTCGCAACCACTCCCGCAGATCGGGACTTTTCAGTAAGCCATAATCATCACCGCTCTCATGCTGCAACTCCTCCAAACCATCCAAAACAAACAGATAGCGCCCACCCTTCCGCAAGACTAAATTAATCAGGAAAATCTTCTCGCTTGCAGATTTACATAGACTTAGAGCATTCAAATCCCCTACAACGAAGTTAGCTAACGCTTCAAAAAACTCATCAATACCGCCATTCTCATAAAATCCCCACCAGAAAACCGCTTGCGGTTTGCGATTTGATGACAACACATTCGCCACCCACCGCCGCGCCACACTACTCTTACCCTCACCCCCAAACCCAATCAACTCCACAATCCGCCGCGCAGGATCGCCCCAATCCTCATCCAAAGCTTGCAACAATTCCACCCGTCCGACCCATTCATCAAAGATCGGCGGCGCATTTACCAGTTTTTCCTTTGGGGTAAGCATGGCAATATTATCCATCATTGGTGCTGTAGCGATCGCTGCTGTATTCGTCTCCGTTACCCCATCCTCATCACTCATCGACAATGCGATCGGTGGCAAAGCCAACACCCGCACATTCACCGCCCAAGCCGTATCTCGATCCCTCCCCGTTGCATCAGTCAACCAAGTTTCTGAGACAATCCCCACCACGCGATCACGCTCTAAATCCAGCACCGCCGCACCACTCATCCCACTATTGATCTGGCTCGACTCCAACTGAATCGGATCGACTTGTAAAACACAACCATTCGGCGGTTCCACATCCCCTAAAATTCTGCCCTCTGCTAACCCGCCAGGATATTTATCTAGTGGGCGATAGCCGTAACTCCGAAACCGATTATCAGCCGATTGATCAGCATGTGCAACTTTGGCAGGGCGCATTAAATCAGGCAAGTAAAAACTGCCATCTTCATCACGCAGTTGCAAAAGCGCCACATCATCATCAAACCCCTCAAAGCAACCAATCACCTCCGCCCACCACATCTTTTTGGACTTTGCAAAGTAAGCGCTCATACCCAAACCCTTTTGGCAAACACTATTATCCGTAGCAGCTTGCACCACATGAGCGCAAGTTATAGCCAAGCCATTATCAGAAACCACAAACCCAGTTCCGACAATGGCATTACTCGTAAAGTGTCGAATTTGTATGGTGAATTCGCGAGGACTTTGGACTTGAATGTTTGTCATAAGTATCAAATATCTGTAAGCAAAAGAAAACTAGAAAATGCCCAGATCCCCGACTTTTTCTTTGCAGTCAAAGATTACCTGTACTAGTCACACAAAAAGTCGGGGATCTTAATCTCTGCGCCCTTTATCTTAATCTCTACATCATTACTTATTCTTGTCATTCCAGACCAGCTTCACCTTGAGACTACCCTCAGCCCCAGCACTCGCCAACAAAGCACCCGCCTTAGCATCCAACTTAATCGCAAACTCCACCTCCACCTGTGACGGCTTATTTGCCATCGTATCAAGAGTAGCGATCGTGCGATTTGCCATCAACCGAATTGTCCTCATCGCTGCATTCACAGCGTCCTTCGATCGCGCCTCTAACTGCTTTGTAAGCTCTACAGGCGATAGGCTGACTTGACTTACAGATCCGCCACTTCCCTTAAAATCCACCAAAATAATTTCGAGATCGTCTTCTGGCAAATCAGTCATGAGTTTTCCTAACTTTTGAAAGTTCTTGCGATCGATTATATCGCTTTATTCTCATAATCTTCATGCCTTTAATTTTCCCTAAAACACTAATTTAATTGCTGCAAGATTACTGCGATCATTTTATTACGACGTTTCCGAAAGTAATCATCTGTATGCGGATAAACAAAAAAATTGCGATCGCACTTTGCTTTGTAATCCACCACAGGCGCGATCATGGCAAAATTATCGCGATCGCCTCATTTCGATGCTTCCGATAGATTTTAAAAGCACTATCCAAAGGTATCACCGCACTATTAGGGATTTGTTCAGCCATCCTCACCAAACAAGCATTACTCAAACGAAATTGACACAGACTCAAACGACTCATCAGCCATAAATAATAGTGCTATCCTAGATCCTAGCTGTTAACTCACAAAGTTATGTTAGCCTCCGAAACCTCTTTAAAAATCGACATTTCCGAAGCCCAAATTCAACTACTTCACTTACTCGACTTAGCGATCGCTGGTCAAGAAATTGTTATTACCCAAGGCGATCAGCCCGTAGCTCGACTAGTATCCATTGCCCCCAAGCGATCGTTATTTGGTAGCGACAAAGGTAAAATATTCATGTCCGATGACTTTGATTCCCCCTTGCCAGAGTTTGAAGAATATTAAAATATGCGAGTTTTGCTTGATACTCACGCACTGCTCTGGTTTTTCGCTGGCGACAACAAATTGAGTCAACCAGCAAAAACGATTATTGATGATGTCGAAGTAACTAAACTTATCAGCATTGCCAGCATCTGGGAAATGACCATCAAACAAGCTAGAGGCAAGCTTAATTTGGAAACCACAGCAGCCATATACGCCAGACAAAAACTTTCTATACAAGGCTTTCAACTTCTATCTGTAGAAATATCTCATCTTGAAGCCCTATCTTTACTCACAGCGCACCATAATGATCCTTTTGATCGCATCATGATATCTCAAGCAATTAGCGAGAATATTCCATTAATCAGTTGCGATCAATTCTTTCCTAACTATCCAGTTCAATTAATCTGGTAAAATCGTTTAAACTGAGCAAAGGGAGTATGCCAAGAGAAACCATTAGGAAGGGCAAATCCAAAACCGATAAACCTAGGAACCACAAAAGGATAGTAAAAAGGCTCGTCATCCACCTCAGTACAACCAAACTGAATCACAAAATTACCACACCAGAAATACAACCCAGCCATTTGAATATCTAGACTGTAAGTAAGCGATCGCAATTTGTCCGATATGTTCATAACAAATATCCTGAGCCAATTAACCTGATAATAGCACTTTGATTTTTTACGCGATTGCCTTGTTTATCGAAGGCTTAAAAAGTGATGCGAAAAACAAACCTTAATCTAAAATTGCCAAACTATGAGGATTCTCAAGCTTCAGCAAACGGCTTTTCTTAATCAAATTCCCGTAGCAAATTATTAACTTTTTTTGTTGATGAGCAGAAGTCGCGATCGCATATTCACTTTCTGGCAAATCAATCTGCACTTGTCGCTTAGCGATCGTATCCTGAACAGTAACTTTCCCCAATCTTGCGTTGCGAGGACGATAGAGCTTGATCACATCACCTTCCACAGAAGAAACCATCCGATCAAAATCTGGGATTGCCTGACCTGAAACCGCCGCATAAAGGACATCAGGATCTAAATCAGCATCATTTGCCCATTGAATAGTCCCCAATCCAGGATTTACATATACACCCTCAAAGAAACTTCTATCTTTCAATGGCGCAAAAACACCAGTAAACTCAATCATCTTTGACAAATCAACAACTCCCTCCATCCCATCTTCAAATAGCAAATGGAGTTTATAATCCGTAAGTGGTTTCACTGTCAAAACATCTTGTAGCATAGTTAAAATTTAGTGAAGAATTGAGCGATCGCAATTTGTCCGATATGTTCATAACAAATATCCTGAGCCAATCAAACTGATAATAACACTTTGATTTTCTATGCGATCGCCTGTATGCGGGTAAACAAAAAAAAATAGCGATCGCAATCCCTTTGCTTTGTAATACAGTCGCATCTTAACAAACAGCATATTAAGATCAGCTATAATTGAGTGCTGCCTTGATGGTTAATCAAACTTGAGCTTCACTGACTATGTTACGTCTAACTGAAATTAAACTTCCTCTCGATCATCCTGAAGATGCGATAAAATCTGCGATTCTTAAAAAATTGCAAATCAAATCAGAAGAATTAACAAGTTATTCTATTTTTAAGCGTAGTTATGATGCAAGAAGAAAGACAGATATCTATTTAGTTTATATTGTTGATATAGAAACATCTTTAGAGAAGCAATTAAGCGATCACTTCGCTAAAGATCCTCATGTTATGCTCACACCTGACACCAGTTATCACTATGTAGCCAAGGCTCCTAGCAATCTAAATACTCGCCCGATAGTGATCGGCATGGGGCCAGCAGGCATGTTTGCGGGGTTGATGTTGGCGCAAATGGGATTTCGTCCGATTATTTTGGAACGAGGTAAGGCGGTACGCGATCGCACTGCTGATACGTTTAATTTCTGGAAAGGAAGAGCTGAATTTAATCCTGAATCCAATGCTCAATTTGGTGAAGGTGGCGCAGGTACTTTCTCCGATGGTAAACTTTATAGCCAAGTCAAAGATCCCCATCATTATGGACGCAAAGTTCTAAATGAATTTGTGAACGCTGGGGCTTCTCCTGAGATCCTTTACATCAATAAACCGCATATTGGCACACTTAAGCTCGTCGGTATAGTTCAAAGTTTTCGCGCCCAAATCCAATCTCTCGGCGGAGAAATTCGCTTTCAAAGTCGGGTGGAAGATATTGACATCCAAGATGGTAAAGCGGAGGGCGTGACGCTAGCGAATGGAGAATATATCGCCAGCAATCAGATCGTTCTTGCGATCGGACATAGCGCCCGTGACACTTTCCAAATGCTCTACGATCGCGGCGTATATATCGAAGCCAAACCTTTCTCGATTGGATTTAGAATTGAGCATCCTCAAGATCTGATCGATCGCGCTAGATTTGGGGATTATGCGGGACATAAGGTTTTAGGTGCTGCTGATTATAAATTGGTGCATCATTGTAAAAATGGACGTTCTGTTTATAGTTTCTGCATGTGTCCAGGGGGACTAGTTGTGGCGGCAACTTCGGAAGTCGGACGGGTGGTTACTAATGGAATGAGTCAATATTCGCGCAATGAACGGAATGCAAATAGTGGCATCGTGGTGGGGATTACGCCTGATGATTATCCAGAGCATCCTCTCGCAGGTATTGATTTGCAGCGTCGTCTCGAATCTCGCGCCTTTGAGCTTGGTGGTGGAACCTATGCCGCTCCCGCTCAACTCGTTGGTGATTTTCTCGCCAATCGCCCTTCTCAAGCTCTTGGCAAAGTACATCCTTCCTATGCTCCTAATGTGCATTTGGGTGATTTGAGTGAGAGTTTACCTGACTATGCGATCGCGGCGATTCGTGAGGCTTTACCTGCCTTTAATAAACAAATCAAAGGTTTTGCGATGGATGATGCGATGCTCACGGGTGTAGAAACACGCACTTCTTCACCAATTAGAATTAAACGCAATGAGAAATATCAAAGCTTAAATGTGGAAGGGCTTTTTCCTACGGGTGAAGGTGCTGGCTATGCGGGGGGGATTCTCTCGGCGGGAATTGATGGGATTAAAGTCGCTGAGGCTGTGGCTTTGAGCCTAGCTGCTAAGACATAAAACCCAAAAGGGATTTGCGGCGCTTCGCGCCGCAAATCCCTTTTGGGTTTTAGAGCGATATAATGGCATAGCTGCTCATTGCTATTTGGATAACTCATGCATCGTATCGCCACTATATTAGGAGGCTGGAACCAGTCCACCGAAAGCGTTGTTTTTGTCGATCAGCAGCCTGCGCCGATCATCATCATTACCGCCGCCGATACGGATATCCAAACTCTCGCTGCTGCTACAGCAAGATTGCCCGAAGATTTTCCGCAAATTAGAGTGGCAAATGTATTGCAATTGCAGCAACAAATAGCGATCGATACCTATGCAGAAGAAGTCTTGGCACTTGCCAAGGTGATTATTGTTCGATTGATTGGCGGTCAATCCTATTGGAGTTATGGATTAGAAGTAGTTAAGGAAACAGTAGCAAATACGGGTGCGATTTTAATTGTGTTGCCAGGGGATGAGCGTCCTGACCCAAATTTGACCAGTCATTCAACAACGACGCTGACCTTGGTCAATCAAGCTTGGCAATATTTCATCGAAGCAGGAGTTGAGAACTATCACAACTTGTTGAAATTTGTTGCCGCCGAATTTCTAGAGTTTGGAACAGTTTATGAAACGCCTCAATCAGTTCCACGCATAGGGGTTTACGAGCATTCCCTTTCGCTCAAGGAGAGAGATTATGATGGACTAGCCGCAATTCTCTTTTATCGTGCTCATTATTTATCGGGAAATACGGTAGCGATCGCATCTTTATGTGAAGCCCTAACTGAACGCAATCTTAAACCTTTACCGATCTATGTTTCATCATTAAAAGAACCTGATGTCCAAGCAGAACTAATTCGCTATTGCTTACCAGAATCTGGTCAAAAAGTCGATGTGATATTGAATACTACTAGCTTCTCTTTGGCTAGCCTCAAAGCTGACTCACCCCAAGTCGATCTTTGGGAGACTTTGAATGTACCAGTCTTTCAAGTGATTTTTAGCGGTGGACTTCGCAAAACATGGGCAAATGGCACACAGGGACTAACTCCCCGTGATATGGCGATGAATGTGGTCTTGCCTGAAGTTGATGGCAGGATTATTACGAGGGCTGTTTCTTTTAAAGCTCTGCAAGGACAAAACTCGGCTTTGCAAACAGAAGTATTAACCTATGAACCCGTACGATCGCGAATTAATTTTGTCGCTGACCTAGCGGCGAAATGGGTCAAGCTAAAAAATACGGAGGTATGCGATCGCAAAATTGCGCTGATTCTGGCTAACTATCCCAATCGTGATGGTAGATTAGCGAATGGAGTTGGTTTAGATACGCCTGCGAGTTGTTTAGAGATTCTCAAGGCTCTGCGAAGTTCAGGATATAGCGTTGGCGAGATTCCTAACACTAGCGATGAATTGATGAAATTATTAACTACAGGCGTGACTAACGATCGCGAATCATTTGGTGTGAGACAGGTTTATCAATCGCTATCCTTAGCCGATTATCAAAATTATTTTCAGAATTTGCCTGAACCTGTGCAGAATGGGATTAGTTCAAGATGGAATCAACCTAAGCAAGAACAGGAATTTGCGATCGCGGGGATGCAATTCGGCAATATTTTTGTCGGTATTCAACCATCACGCGGCTATGACCTCGATCCGACTTTAAATTATCATGCGCCTGATTTAGAACCGACCCATGACTATATGGCTTTCTATCACTGGGTTCGCGATAAGTTTAACGCCCATGCGATCGCTCATATCGGCAAACATGGCAACCTCGAATGGCTCCCCGGAAAAAGTGTGGCGCTATCAGAAAATTGCTATCCTGAAGCCGCTTTTGGCGCAATGCCCCATTTCTATCCCTTCATTGTCAATGACCCTGGGGAAGGCTCTCAGGCAAAAAGGCGATCGCAAGCCGTGATTATCGACCATCTCACGCCACCGATGACTCGCGCCGAGCTGTATGGTGGTTTGCAACAATTAGAAGGCTTGATCGATGAATATTACGAAGCAGAAACCCTCGATCCATCGCGCTTGGGGATGATTCGCGATCGACTAACTGCCCTAATCAAGCAGGAAAATCTCCATCAAGATCTAGGGATTTCCCTAGACCGCTTAGAGGATTCGCTGAATACAATTCTCACTACTGCCGATGGTTATCTCTGCGAAATTAAGGAAGCTCAAATTCGTGACGGGTTGCATATCTTCGGGCAATGTCCAGAAGGTCGGCAGTTAAGAGATTTGGTCGTCGCGATCGCAAGAAATCCTAATGTAAATCGGATCGGACTGACTAGAGCGATCGCGCAAGATTGGGGTTTAGATTTCGATCCATTGACTGCGGATTTAGGAGAGTTACTTGCGTCAAGTTCTCATCCACGCTTAGCGAATTGTCGAATTATTGGGGATGCGGTTGAAGTACTTGAAGAATATGCAGCAGAGTTGGTGGAGACTTTGATAAATAGACAATGTTCTAAAATTGACAATGTTTCTGCCCCCCTAGCCCCCCAATTCTGGGGGGGATCGGAAATTCTTCAAAGTCCCCCAGTATTGGGGGATTTAGGGGGCGAGATTGTTGCAGAACTAACATGGATTCGCGATCGCCTTTTACCCTCTCTCTACAAAACCAATCAAGAAATTACTAATCTCCTGCGAGGACTCAACGGCGAATATGTTCCTAGTGGTGCATCAGGTGCGCCGACAAGGGGCAGACCCGAAGTACTGCCCACAGGACGCAATTTCTATTCTGTTGATATTCGCGCTGTGCCGACAGAAACCGCTTGGGATATTGGGCGCAAGGCTGCGGATGTGCTGATCGAAACTTACACTCAAGAACATGGCGAATATCCGCAAACCTTGGGGCTATCGATTTGGGGAACTTCCACTATGCGAACTGGTGGCGATGACCTTGCTGAAGCTCTTGCTCTGCTTGGCGTGCAACCAGTTTGGGATGGCGTATCGCGGCGCGTGATTGATTTTGAGATTTTGCCTTTATCGATCTTAGGTCGTCCCCGTATTGATGTGACCTTGAGGATTTCAGGATTCTTTAGGGATGCCTTCCCAAATCTAATCGATTTATTTGATAGTGCGGTGAATGCTGTCGCAAATCTTGATGAACCCGCCGATCAAAATCCGCTTGCTGCCCAAGTCCAAAAGGAGTCTACCCGCTGGCAAGCTGAAGGGCTGACGATAGAACAGGCGGAAGAGCGATCGCGTTATCGGGTGTTTGGCTCGAAACCAAGTGCCTATGGTGCGGGTTTACAGGGCTTGATCGAGTCGCAAAACTGGGAGAGTGAGCAGGATCTCGCTCGAGCCTATATCAATTGGAGCGCCTACGCCTACACCAGCAAATCCGAAGGGAAATCGGCTCCAGAAGCCTTTAATCAACGCCTAGGCAATATGCAAATTGTGCTGCAAAATCAGGACAATCGCGAGCATGACATTCTTGATTCCGATGATTATTATCAGTTTCAGGGCGGGATGACTGCGGCGATCGCCTCGATATCTGGCAATGCTCCAGAGGTATATTTTGGCGATAATTCACGGATGGCTCAGCCCAAGGTTCGCAAATTGAGTGAAGAGATTGCACGAGTTTATCGATCGCGGGTCGTGAATCCCAAATGGATATCGGGAGCGATGCGTCACGGTTATAAGGGTGCTTTTGAGATGTCGGCAACGCTCGATTATCTGTTTGCCTATGATGCTACAACTAACTGCGTTTCGGACTTCATGTATGAGGGAATTGCGGAAGCCTATATCTTTAATCCTGAAGTTCAGAATTTTATTAAATCTAGCAATCCTTGGGCGTTACGAGATATGTCGGAACGCTTACTAGAAGCGAATCAGCGCGGGATGTGGCAGGATGTGACTGCGGATATGTTGGATCGCTTAAAGGCGATCGCTAATGATGCTGAAGGTGCGATCGAATCGCAATCATAGTAGAGAGGTTAAGTAAAAAAATTCGTCCCAAAAATAATCAATCCCAAAATCAAGCTGGTTGCATTAGTTAGTAAACTAAGCACTCCAGACTGCTTTAAAGATAATTGTCCAAGGCTTATCGTTGCGATCACCCATGCTTCATAAACCACTGCAAAGACTTCAGAAACTGGCATTGTAAAGCGATAAGGAATCCCTTCCGCAATAGGAAGCCTTTTTCCATAACCAAACCAGAGAGCGATAAAACCACCAGCGATATTCAGCCCAATGAAAATAAGCAAAGATACAAAGATAATTTTTTTAGAGGAGTCTATGCGCCTGCTATAGATGATCAGACCATAAAGGAGCGCTACAATTAAGGAGCTAATTCCCAAATACCGTCCCAAGAGAATTTGAAATGGTTCTAAAGATGGGAAAAATGACCAGACAACTGGATAGCTAAATAAATTAACCATCGCGATCGCCACTAGTGCTCTCAAAATTTTCTGTTGAGATGCTTTTCTCCACCACAAAAAAAGTAATGCTATCAATAATTCAGAAGAAATTGTCAGCACCCAGCCAGCAAAGAACATCTGACGTGTATATTCTTGAAGAGGGGTAAAAATAAAATATAAGTGCTTATCCTCTTCTTGAGTTACCTGTAAAGAGTCATTTGTAACTTGGACTTGCCAAAAGCCACTATACGGAAAAGATGTATTTTGTTCTTGCGAATCTTTTAATATGGGAGAACTAAGGCGCAAACGATCTGAGAATTGTCCAATAAGTCGAAACCATCTATTAGTCTTCTCTTGGGTTTTAGGCTGATTGCTTGGAAATGTATTGACTTCATTAATCAATAAGCAACGATTATCAGCACAGTCAAAACGATAGCTTTTTGAAGATGCAGAGATGTTAGCATCGGGCTTGAGACATCCTGTAGCAAGACATTCACCATATTGAATAAATAAGGTTGGTTGTTCGCAGGTTGCCGTATTGCATTCCGCTATCTGTAAACTTTGCAAAGTTGGTTGGCTTGCTGAATAAGAAAGCTTAAACCAATTCATCGGTGGTGGTGGCGGTGCATTAGCAATAGCTGGCAAAGCAAATAAGACAATCATCGCGATCGCCAAAATTCCGATTGGGTTCGACAGTTTCCATTTCATAGATACATAGCCAAGTTTTGCAAGGATTACAACTTAACAAGCAACATGATGCTATGGCGATTTTTCATTAAGAATAGCAAATGATGCCGAAGGTGCGATCGAATCGCAAATATTCAGTGTTCATAGACGATTTGGCGATCGCTAGCTAAGAAAATAAATTAACAAAATCAGTGGCTTTAGCGATCGTAATGTCCTGATATTTGACAAGTGATAAAAGATGTTTGTCTCCTGTGACTATATGGCTTGCATTAACGACTACAGCGCATTCGATAACCATGTCATCATCTGGATCGTTAGGAACTGCTTTGAGCGTTCCAGAAATTTCAACTATGCGAGAAAAGCTCAAAATCTCATCTACAGCAGATTGAGTTTTGTCTTCAGAGAACTTAAATTTTAGCAATAGCTTTTCTGCAAATTCGTCTATGATTTCTTGGCAGGTAACGGATTCTATTTGTCCAATTTTAGCTAAGGCTAAAGCTCGAAATGGGCTGCCAGTTTGTGAAAACAATGCAGAAATCAAAATGTTCGTGTCAAAAACAACTGTGTATTTCACTGTTTTTCATGCACAACTAAATCAATAAATTCTTCTCTGTCTTCTTCTGACATCTTTTCCCAGTCATAGCCGCGATCTTTTGTGGCAATTTTGATTTTGTCCGCACCATAGCTAGATAAATCCTGCCATTGCTGCCATTGAGAAAGCAGCAGGACTCTAAAAATTTCTGTTTTTTGCTCTTGTGGCAATTGTTTAACCAGTTCTACAACTTGCTCGTTACTGAGTGTTAGCATTGGCATTTTTTATTTTCCAAATATTAATTCTAAGAAATAATTGTGAGTAAGCCAAACTCAAGATTTTTGTTGAGAGTATTGGCGATATTTTTTCTAACAATCTCCTAAGTCTTCTGTCATATTCAATGACAAGCGTGAATATATCGCCTGAATAACTTCTCTATCTAATAGTTCAACCCCAGAAAATTGAAGTTTTACCGATGATATTTCAAGATTGGTTTCAGGATCTACTTTTGCGACCTTAGCACCCATGATGCGACCGAATCCATCTTTGTCAGTGACAAGAATTTTATAAGAATGTCCAAACGTATTCTGTAACTGATCAAAACGAGCCTTATACGGTTCTTCTCGACGCATTAGCTCCTGTGGATTATAGAGGTACTGAGACATATATTTATTTAGTAGAATATTTGAGAAAATGGATAAACTTGACTAATTATAACTTAATTAAATTAGGGCTGACCTTAATCTTACTTTGAAGTAGCTATCGCTCTACAAGTCCCCAGTTAGTCTTTTAAATTCAAGTTCAAATTTCCCATATTTATTATCACTAGCCGTAACATTCCAAACTGCATAAATGATTTGCTCTTTGTTCAACCCCATCTCACGCATATTCTGGATTCGATTCTTTAATTCAGCATCTTTAACTTCATTTTCACGATAAGTTTTTTCTCCTTCTTTAGCTCCACTTTCTCTTGCTTTTTTAAGATCCTCTTTTGTTGCAGTCATTCCACTAGCAAAGTAAAGCTCTGCTGCTTTACCCATACCGAAAGTCCATCCATACACAAAAACAGAACCGAAGAAGCCCCCCGCACCTGGCAAGCCTATTTTAAAGAGAGCTAAAATCGTTTGCTGTCCAAGAAACCCACCACCAATTACAGCTACAACTTCTCCTACGGAATTTTCACTAATCTTGTAACCATAAATATTTCCTATAGCTCTGACCATTAAATATTGGACGGGAGTAATAGTAAAAATGTCAGCAAAAGGCATTGGGACTAATGCTAAAGCAGCACCTGCACCTGCTGCTATGGTTCGTACTTGCGAGCATTTTTCTTGTTTTTCTTTTCTACTGGAATTAGAGTAGTCACTCGTAATATATTCCAAAATGTTATCTAAGTTCATTACAAATAACCTTATTTCTTAATAACTCAGCTTATTTTAGTAGACTTTTTGTAATTTGATTGACCTAATATTTCAATATTTAACAACTCAGACAACAGAGTAAGTTACCGCTAAAATTCAAAAAACGAGATCGCCTTGCGAATTTGTGATGATGGGTTTAGGCGATCGATACCTATGCACAAAACTATTGAGTTATGCTTAAACAACAAAGAGGGTTAAGTTATGACAATCAAAGAACAACTGATCCGCGAAATTGAGCAAACACCTGAAGCATTACTCATCCAATTTATGCAGGTTTGGCGATCGACTAAGCAAACATCTAGAGTTAATCAATCACCTACCAAACTCTCGGAATTTTTTCGACAATCTCCCCTTGCCGAACTTGCTGCCAATGGAGAGCTAGACCTTAGCCGCGATAAAAGTCTATCGCCTGATCGATTTATCTTATGACTTATCTCCTCGATACCTGCCTAATCTCCGAATTAGTCGCCAAGCAACCAAATCAAAAAGTTCTGGACTGGCTAGATGCCCAAGCCCCTGAGACACTCTATCTAAGCGTGATTACGATGGGTGAAATTGCCAAGGGCATTAGTAAACTTGCATCATCTCAACGCAAAGAAGATCTAGATATTTGGCTAAATCAAACCCTTCCAAATCGTTTTACGGGAAGGATTATAGACATCGATCTTCAAACCATGCTGTTATGGGGTAAATTAGTTGGCAACCTTGAAAAACAAGGACGACCACTGCCAATGATGGACTCTCTCATTGCCGCGATCGCTCTCCAGAATTCTTTAACTCTAGTTACTCGTAATGAAAAAGATTTTGCGGGGATAGAAGTAACCATTGTGAATCCTTGGACTATTTAAAGCAACCTAAAGCGATCGCCTTGCTAATTCGTGATGATGGATTTAGGCGATCGCATTGATTCCTCCCAGCTTAACCACTAGATTAATAACGCCTCAATTTTGCCAATAACTTCATCAATAATATTTACAGAAGCCTTCTCAATAAAATCTATCTTTCTCGCTTGCCAATCCAAACTCTTAATCCGATCGGCAAGAATCACTCCCTTAGTTTTGGTATCCGTGAGTAGAACCTCAAACTTCCATCCCTTAGTTTTAGAAGTAATCGGACAAAGCAGAGCCAAATTTGACCTTTGATTATAGGCGATCGGTGAAATCACAAAAGCAGGACGATGCCCAGATTGTTCATGTCCAGCCTGTGGATCGAAATCCAACCAAACAATATCACCACGATCTGGAATGTATGGCTTTACCATGCCTCATTCCCAACAGACACACCCGTAGAAATTTCTGCATGGATATGCTCGGAGGTCATACCATCCAGTAATTCATCTAGAGTATATTTTTTACGCCGATGCGGTGTCAAAACAATCTTGCCATCAATAATCTCAATACTAATTTCGCTTCCAGCTTGAATTTGCACTTGTTCAGCTATAGCTTGAGGAATGCGTACAGCTAAACTATTACCCCACTTAGCGATCGCGGCAGTCATAAAAATCACCGTCAATGTATCTATATTGTATCTACATTAGCTTAATTCACGGCTCATGTCACTAATAAGAAGCTCCTAAAAACATCACCCTTAGCCCTTCTCCTTGCTTGCTGTAGAAATCGTAATTGACCCAAAACAATGATCTTGATCTAGTGAGATAATATTGATTATTGACTACTTGGCTTTACTTAATGAACCAAACAAGGTTTGATGCTTTGATCGTTGGCAGCGGGGCTGCTGGACTTTATACTGCGCTTCGACTTACAGATTTAGCACCAAACTGGCGGATTGGTTTAGTGACTAAAGATAATTTGTCAACTTCAGCTAGTGACTGGGCGCAAGGTGGGATTGCCGCAGTTATCGACAAAAATGATGCGCCTCAGTTTCATGGCAAAGATACATTGACCGCTGGAGTTGGCTTATGTGAAACCGAGACAGTAGATGTATTGGTTAACGCCGCGCCTCGACAAATTCAACAACTGATCGCCTTGGGTGTAGACTTCGATCGCGATGAAGATGGCAGCCTTGCCCTAACCTTAGAAGCCGCCCACTCCAGACGCAGGGTATTGCACTCGGCAGATACAACAGGTCGAGCGTTGGTGTCAAAACTAGCAGCAGCGGTACTGCAAAATCCTAGTATTCAGGTTTTGAGTAAAACCCTAGTTTTAGATCTGTACATGGAACATGGACGTTGTGGTGGGGTTTTTTATCTAGATCAAGATCAGGAAATTAGCTGCTTGATTTCGCCAGTGGTCGTTTTGGCAACAGGTGGAGGTGCTCAAGTATTTTCGCAAAATACTAATCCACCCTCAAGCACGGGCGATGGTGTCGCGATCGCATGGCGTGCAGGAGCCGTAATTCGAGATATGGAATTTGTGCAGTTTCATCCAACTGCCCTCGCGTTGCCTAACGCACCTAGATTTCTGATCAGTGAAGCCGTACGTGGTGAAGGGGCGCATTTGATCGATCATCAGGGCGATCGCTTTGCCTTTAATTACCATCCTAAGGGTGAGCTAGCACCTAGAGATGTCGTCAGTCGTGCCATATTTAATCATCTCCAAAAGACCAAAGAACCAACCGTATTTCTAGATTTACAGTCAATTCCTAGAGAGAGAATCGCCCATCGCTTTCCCAATATCATCAAAATCTGTCAACAGTGGCAAATTGATATTTTCTCCACGCCGATTCCTGTAACTCCCGCAGCCCATTATTGTATGGGAGGTATTGTCGTGGATTCTTATGGAGCCACTTCCATTGGGGGGCTGTATTCAGTCGGTGAAACGGCAAGTACGGGCGTACATGGCGCTAATCGCCTAGCGAGTAATTCTCTCTTGGAATGCTTTGTATTTGGTGAACGTTTAGCAGAACAGGTCTGCTCTCAGCAAACTCAAGTTTTTAATGTTCCGAAGGCGATCGCGCCCAAACTGGAAGATCGCGATCATTCGGCAACTATTCAACAGATTAAATCTGGAATTCAAAATCTGAGTTGGCAAGCGGCAGGAATTAGTCGAGTTCAATCTGAATTGGAAATTGCTTTGGCTCAAATTTCTGCATGGCAAACCGAGTTAGCTGAACTTGCTGAACCCTCACGCCTATGGATCGAAACCCGTAATCTGGCGGACTATGCATATTTGTTAATGCGATCGGCTCTATTTCGTACCGAAAGTCGCGGCGCTCATTATCGTTCCGATTTTCCTGATACCGATCCTAGTTGGCAGCTACACACAATTATCGAAGGTCAAGAAATCAGGCGTTCTCCTTCTTTGTTACAGCACATTCCCTAAAAGAGAATGTCGGCGCTTTGCGCCGCCACTCTCTTCTGGGTAATGTGCTGTAAAGGTGTTGCTTTGCAACACTTTTACAGCACATTGTTACAGCACATTGTCTGTTCAAGTTATCAAAGTAACAGCGATGCGAAAACCTGTGCTGCGATCGCCTTGATTTGCTGCATTTCTAGAACGCTTAGCCGAGCGACAATAATGAGCAGGATCGCGCCAAGAACCGCCACGTATGACTCGACAACTGCGATCGCCACCTTGAGTCCATGCGCTGCCATCCTTGGGCAACAAGTCATAATCATCATGCCAATTATCTGCACACCATTCCCACACATTGCCATGCATATCATGCAATCCAAAGGCATTCGCAGGGTATGTTCCAACTTCGCTTGTTGAGGAATTGCTATTAGCTTGCAGTGCATATTTGTAAGGAATTGCACCATTGTAATTAGCTAAATTTGCGGCGATCGTTTCCCCAAAGCCAAAAGCTGTCAGCGTTCCTGCTCGACAGGCATATTCCCATTCCGACTCACTGGGCAAGCGATAGGGTCTGCCAGTATACTCTGCTAGTTTCTGACAAAAGCCCTGTGTGTCATCCCAAGTCACAGTTTCCACAGGGCGATCTCCATTGCCAATAAAAATTGCAGGATTATTATCCATCAAGATTTTCCATTGCCTCTGTGTAATTGGGAATCGCGACATAAAGAACGGTGGAATGTTAACGATATGGCGGGGACTTTCTTCCTCGCTATGTTCTAACTCATTCATCGGCGACCCAATCTGAAATTTTCCTGCTGGTATAAATACCATTTCCAACCCAACAGGTTTGCCTTGGATATTACCCAGAGTTTCGATATAGATTTTCCCTATTTTTTGTCGCGTGCTAACCTGCAACTGATTTTTGGTGAGTTTGCCGATCGCGTTCCGATTAACTGTAACGATGGCAGTCTCAAAGGAAAATTGCGATAACGGCGGCGCGATCGCATAATTTGGTTGAGATTTTGGGGCAGAGATCGGCGTAATCTGCGTTTTAGCACCTGCTTTTAAGTAATTAGATCGTTGAAATATTGGTCTATGAGATTGCGAGGATGAAGAAGTTAAATTTTTTAGATCGTTTAACACAGCCTGAGCCGTCTGATAACGCTGACTTGGTGCTGGAACAATCATCCGATCTAGAACTTGACCAAGGAGAGGACTAATGGACGTGTTTTCTAAAAAATCACGCCATATCCAAGTTCCATCCATATCCATTAACTCAAATGGCGACGCATTAGTGAGCAGATGAATACAGGTCACACCTAAACTATATAGATCACTGGCAAAGATTGCCTTCCCGCGCACTTGTTCTGGTGCAACATACACCGCGCTACCAATGTGGGTTCCTGTCTCCATCATGGCAGCAGCCGTCACAAATTTCGCCGCTCCAAAATCAACTAACACATGATTCCCAGTCGCCATTGAGCCAGCTAAAGAGCCAGAGGCACTAGGCGATCTCCTACGGATAATATTTTCGGGCTTGATGTCTCGATGGATCACATTGCGATCGTGAATAAATTGCAGAACTGGCAGTAAGTCTGCCAACAACATCCGAATTTTGGCTTCACTAAAAGCTCCCTGTTCTTGGAGTTCCTTTAACAGATCCTGTCCATCCACAAATTCTTGAATCAGGTATTGACAACCTTCATGTTCCAAATGGGCAAATAATGTCGGTATTTGCGGATGTTTGCCCAAGTCATCAAGGCGAACAGCTTCCTGCTGAAATAATTCGGCTGCTTTCACCGCGCTACTGAGATCAGCAGGAAAGAACTGTTTAATGACACAGTGAGGTTGGGAAGGAAGAGCCTCATCAACACCAAT
Source organism: Pseudanabaena sp. lw0831 (assembly GCF_016584665.1). Classification (GTDB taxonomy): domain Bacteria; phylum Cyanobacteriota; class Cyanobacteriia; order Pseudanabaenales; family Pseudanabaenaceae; genus Pseudanabaena. Next base: position 59,657 of record NZ_BBJB01000108.1, on the reverse strand, counting down.
AAAAGTTCTGCCAAAGCCACCTTGACCAAGAATTTTCAACGCCAGATAGCGATCTCCGATCTTTAGCTTTGAGCCACATTGACTACAAAAACTAAGTCTGGGATCTAGATTTTGACAATTGCAGTTAGGGTTGAGGCATTGACTCATAGTTGCAGCTATTGCTCAGGAATAGAATCCATCTTGGCAAAGCCAATCACTTGCATTTTTCCTTCTGTAAGTTCTAGTTTGAGAACTCGCGCTGTGATGCCTTTACTTTCTAATTGCCGCAAATCTAAGACTTTATTCAATCCTTCTGTAAAAGCTCTGGCAATGCGATCGGGCACTGGCGTTCCTGCCAATTCGATTTTAGGATTGATGATTTGCAGTTTTGTGCCGCTAATAGTTTTTAGTTGCGCATTCACTGAAACATCTAGACTGGTGACTTTAGGCTTAGCTGCTGTTGGTTGCGACTTTAATGTAGCCGAGAGACGGATGTGATCGCCTTCCAAAAACGTTACTTCTGGATTGACTAGATCGAAAATTTCGGGATTTTTATTAGTTCCTGTAATATCAATGCTGAGGTTTTTAAAGGAAGGTTGAACGTTTGGCGATCGCAAAGCCGTATTAATATCTTCGGAACGTAAAACTACACGTGCAGCAGCCTGCAATGGACGACGCAAGACAATTTTGCCAGATTGCAACAAGTTAGGATCGATGCTAATCGGATCGGTTTCCAGATCAACCTGATCGATTCGCAAAAATTCTAAAACGTAAACTCCACGACCTGCGACACGGATGCGATCTACGTTACCCAAAAGAATCTGATAGTTAGGAGCATTATCAACTCGTACTTCTAGGACATCAGCCCGAACAATTTGCCCGCGCAAAAAGTCCGTCGCGATTTTATCGATCGCAATTCCTGGTGTGCCCGCTAAACCTAAAACCGTTGTGAGTAACCCAGCAAATAGTTCCATAAAAAGGAGATGAGTGACTCTGCGATCATAAACCAAAACCCAGAAATTAAAAGCGGTAGGGGAAATTCATGAATTTCCCCTACCGTAGGGTAGGGTTTCAAGTTGTTTTTACATAAGTCCTAGTTTTAATGAAATAATACAGAAACTTAGGAGCATGAATTTATGCAAATTCGGTTGGCAATAGAGGCAGATTTACCCGCAATCATTGAGATTTATAATGCTGCTATTCCCAGTCGTCTTGCCACTGCCGATCTTGAGCCAATCTCCGTTGAGAGCCGCCGCACTTGGTTTCGATCGCATGGCGATCGCTATCCTGTCTGGGTGATCGCAATTGGCGATCGCAATATTCAAAGTGCCCAAAATGAGAAGATCGTCGGCTGGATTAGCTTGCAAATGTTCTATGGTCGCCCCGCCTATCACAAAACCGCCGAAGTAAGTATTTACATAGATCCTCTGTGTCAAGGTAACGGAATCGGAAAAGAATTGCTTAGTTATGCGATCGCCCAATGTCCTAAGTTGAATATTACTAAATTAGTCGGTTTTGTATTTGCCCATAATGCTGCTAGTCGTCGTCTATTTGAAAGATTTGGCTTTACGGAATGGGGCTTTTTGCCCAAAGTCGCCGAATTAGATGGCATCGATCAAAGTTTAGTAATTTTTGGCAAAATTATTTAAAAAAGTAGAGTAATTGTGTTGTGAGCGCAAAGCGCTCACAACACAATTACTCTACTTTTTCAGCAATGGAAAGAAATGCCCGACTGGCCCCTGTCCTTTACCGATCGCTAAAGCATATTTCAAAGCTTCGGTTACATAGTTCTTCGCGTCCTGCATGGCTTGAAAACGTGATTTCCCTAACGCTAGATTTGCGGCGATCGCGGCTGACAGAGTGCAACCAGTGCCGTGGGTATGTATCGTATCAATTACTTCAGTCTGCAACACCTCAAGGCGATCGCCATCAAACCACACATCAACCGCTTTGAGATCGCCCGTCATTCCACCGCCTTTCACCAGTACCGATCGCGCTCCCAGCTTATAAATTTTCTGAGCCGCAGCTTGCATATCTTCCAGCGTATGAATTTCCATCTCAGCCAGAATCTGCGCCTCATAGCGATTAGGCGTTGCGATCGCAGCAATGGGAATCAACAGATCGCTCATGGTTTTCACGGCATCATTATCAATTAACTGCGCCCCAGTCCGCGAAACCATTACAGGATCGACCACCACATTCCCAAAACCAAAAGCAACTAGCTTTTTTGTCACGGTTTTAATAATCTCTTGATTGAGCAACATTCCCGTTTTGATCGCCCCAATCCGCATATCGATCATCACTGCTTCAAATTGTGCTGCCACAGACTCGGTTGACATCGCATCCACCCTTGTTACGCCCTGCGTATTTTGGGCAGTAATGCAAGTAAGGACATTTGTGCCATGCACCTGATGAAAAGCAAAAGTACGTAAATCAGCTTGTATCCCCGCACCACCTCCACTATCAGAACCAGCGATTGTCATCGCGATCGGTATTTGCGAACTATCAAAACTAGTCATATTCGAGATCAAGCAATAAGTAATAGATATTACAACGCTTTGTGCTCAAATCCGAACCCCAAAAAATTTTGAAAGTGTTGCAAAACAACACTTTCAAAATTTTTTAGATGGTTCGTTTGATCGAAAATTGCTGTAAGTATAAAACCCAGAGATTAGAGTCGGTGCAAAGCACCGACTCTAATCTCTGGGTTTTAAATTGCTATATGATTTATTCAACCTGTAGACTGACTTGTTATGCAAAAAAATCATACGGCTTATACGCAAGAACAGATTTCAGCTTGGTTTCGAGGACTCATGAGCATTGCTCTCGCAGACAATGAGTACAGTGAGCAAGAGCGCATCCTCTTCGATCAAATTAGCCATAGTGAAGAATGGGGCGAAGAAGTAACTATCTCTAACTTTGAACCGATTAGCGCTCAAGACTTGGCTGATGCATTAGGTAGCGATCGCAAGGTAGGCGAAAACTTTTTACGGATGGCTGTGATGATGGCACTTGCCGATGGTAAATATACAGACACAGAAGATTGTATTATCCAAGAATTTTGCAAAGCGCTAAATCAAGAAATTAAGCCAATTAATGATTTGCGGCAAAAACTAGAATCATCATCGCACCATGAAGAACATCACCCAAATCTGTTAGAGCCTGTCAAAGAATGGCTCGATCACATGGATATTCATGATTCCCGCCTTGCTAATTTAATTTGTAAAGTCGTTCCTGCTCAATGTCCCTTTGAGCGCGATGTAGTTTTATTTGGACGCAAAATCATGCATATTCCCGCTATGTGCGAGATTAATCCTCTATACGATCAACTGGTAGGTTTGCGGTTTCGATCGCTAAGTTACCTTGCCGACAAAGGCGAAGATGTATCAAAATATTGTTAATTTGTTACAGAAATTTCCGATCAAACCCAAAACAAGAAATTTTTTGAAAGTGTTGCAAAGCAACACTTTCAAAAAATTTCTTGTGGTTCGGTTAATCGAAAATTTCTGTAGTTAAAGTGGCGCTAAGCGCCACTTTGATTTTCTGGATTTTATGAAAGCGTAAAACGCTATAGTATTTACTGGTTTTACTAGCAGCCCCACTAAAAAAATGCCCAGAGAACTAAAAAACGTCAAAAACGAAGAAGACAACGGTGACGTTTCGCCCAACGTATTGCGGGTTGTTTTAGCATTTCGGCGCTGGGGCTGGACAGCCTTTTGGACGCAAGTAGTTTTGTGCGTAGTTTCATCGGTGGTGCTATTACAACTTTTTTTGTTTCCTAGGGCTGGTCAAATTAGCCCCACAGGATTAGATACTAGCCCTGCCTCACTACCAGGACTTAGCTTTGCTTGGGTTGGCGTAGCGGTGCTAGGCGCAAGCATTTTCTGGAATTTTCGTTATACGCAAATGGCGAAAAAGCTGCGATCGCCCGATCGTCCCACCAAAAGCCAAACCGTATTTCAAATCAAAATCGGATTGATTATTAATCTGATTGGGATGTTTGTTACTTTACTGGGAGCCTTTGCGATTATTGGCGCGTTAACGCTTAGAGCAGGACAAGGACAAGCAATATTACCTGGTGCAGGCAGCTTTAACTCAGTAATTCAGCCCCTCGATTTTCAAATTATTCAAGCTAGTTTCAATATTATTTTTGCCCATTTTGTTGGCTTAGTCTGCTCACTCTTGCTACTCAACCGTGCTACTGACAAACCAAATCGTGAATAAAAAGAAGCCCGCCGAAGGCGGGCTTCTTTTTATTTGAGTACTTATAATGAATATAAAGAAATGTAAATAGTGGCAAAACTGATGGAGTGGAAGCAGATCGAAGAAAATTGGGTGCTGACACCGCCCAAACCCAAAGGCGTAATTCACTTTTTGGGTGGTGCATTTTTTGCGGCTGCTCCTCATGTAGCCTATGGGCGCGTACTAGAACAGCTTGCTAAAAATAATTATGCGATTGTCGCTACCCCTTTTCTGAATAATACTTTCGATCATCGCCAAATCGCTCGTGAAGTCAACACCTCATTTCGGAAAGTACGCAGCAAATTGTTTCTTGATTATTTTCCAGTATTTGGTATGGGGCATAGCATGGGCTGTAAAATCCACCTATTGATCAATAGCCTCTATAAACCCACTCGCGCTGGCAATATTTACATCGCCTATAACAACTACAGCGCCGATCGCTCGATTCCATTTTTTAAGGAGCTAGCAGGCACGATTCCCGAAATGTCATCAATGGAGTTTACGCCCACACCAAAGGAAACTGAGCAACTAGTCACCGCCAATTATCAGACCGCAAATAACTTATTAGTCAAATTTGTAGACGATAGCATTGATGAAATTTCGACCCTTTCCCAGCTACTCACCCAAAAATTCCCTAAAACCGTTAGCTTGCAGACCCTCGAAGGCACTCACCTCACCTCTATGGGTATCGATATGAAATGGCAAGCTGGTTCTAGTTTCTCGGCGATCGATGCGATCGCGCAATGGGTTAAGCAAGAAATGCACAAAAACAACCAGAGCTTAGAACTAGTCTTACTAGCATGGCTGGCTAAGCAGATATCCTAAAAAAAAGTTTAGCCAAAGCTCCACCTCTTTTTTAGGATATGCAGCGCAAAGCGCTGCATTTGTTTTTTATAGCTGTAGCAATGAGTAAAAATACTCTAATGAAATCAACATTGAACGTAACAACAAAGTCCTATCAAATCGATTGATTCTGTATTTATATACAAGTCATTAGAATTTCTAATATTGTTTTAATCCTATTAAGATTACTGACTATTAATATTAGTTTTTGTATCAGTATGCATCGGGCGATCGCAAAATCATATTGATAAATTGCTATTTTTCTTAACATAAACTGCCTCTCTGACTTGCGAACTGATCCTTGTATTTAGAGGGTTTGCGCATATCAGTTTAGAAATATCTCGCAAAAACAAGTACTAGAGGATATATCTAGCTTATTAGAGTCATATCAATCTTTTATATGAATTTGTCGCCAAAAACAGAGGGTTTCAAAAATTTTTTTTCAAAAAAAGTAAATGCAGATACGCACTTTATGTTTAAATTAGAGACATCGCTCAAGGACTTCTCACGAAGAATTCCTGATAGGATTAACTTATATAAAGCAAAAAAGTATTCCACCAAAGAAGCAGATATCAAAAGGCTAATTAGATTTTTAATAGATTTTCAATCTTTCTTTAATTCTCGATTTGACTACTGACTCTGACTCTTTAGTTCTTTTTGCAGCGCAATTTGCAGATTCCCGTTTGCAATCTATTAATTTTCATTCAACCATAGTAAGGAGATATTAATGTCTTACTCAAAAACACAGTCTAAAGCCAAGGCTGGGTACGACGCAGGTGTTCAGGACTATAAACTAAAGTACTATACCCCCGATTACACACCCAGAGATACTGACCTTCTCGCTGCTTTCCGCTTCGTGCCTCAACCAGGCGTACCTCCAGAAGAAGCTGCTGCTGCTGTAGCTGCTGAATCTTCGACAGGTACATGGACAACTGTATGGACAGATTTGTTGACCGACCTCGATCGCTACAAAGGTCGTTGCTATGATGTCGAACCAGTACCCAACGAAGACAATCAATATATTGCATACATTGCATATCCTCTTGACTTGTTTGAAGAAGGTTCTGTAACCAACTTGCTAACCTCATTGGTTGGTAACGTATTCGGTTTCAAAGCTCTTCGCGCACTTCGTCTAGAAGACATTCGTGTGCCTATTGCTTACCTAAAGACATTCCAAGGTCCTCCTCACGGTATTCAAGTTGAGCGCGACAAACTGAACAAGTACGGTCGTCCTCTATTGGGTTGTACCATCAAGCCTAAATTAGGCTTGTCTGCCAAGAACTACGGTCGTGCAGTATATGAATGTTTGCGCGGCGGTTTGGACTTCACCAAAGACGACGAAAACATCAACTCTCAGCCTTTCATGCGTTGGCGCGATCGCTTCCTGTTTGTACAAGAAGCAATCGAAAAAGCTCAAGCTGAAACTGGCGAAATCAAGGGTCACTACTTGAACGTCACCGCTCCAACCTGTGAGCAAATGATGCAGCGTGCAGAATTCGCAAAGGAAATCGGCACACCGATCATCATGCATGACTTCTTGACTGGTGGCTTCACAGCTAACACCACTCTTGCTAAGTATTGCCGCGACAATGGCTTGCTATTGCACATTCACCGCGCAATGCACGCAGTTATTGACCGTCAAAAAACCCACGGTATTCACTTCCGCGTTTTGGCTAAGTGTCTGCGTATGTCTGGTGGCGATCACCTCCACTCTGGAACCGTTGTCGGTAAGCTCGAAGGCGAAAAGGGAATCACCATGGGCTTTGTTGACCTAATGCGTGAAGACCACATCGAACTCGATCGCGAACGTGGTATCTACTTCACTCAAGATTGGGCTTCTATGCCTGGTGTTATGCCCGTTGCTTCGGGTGGTATCCACGTATGGCACATGCCTGCGCTCGTCGAAATCTTCGGCGATGATTCTTGCCTCCAGTTCGGTGGTGGTACTTTGGGACATCCTTGGGGTGCTGCACCTGGTGCAACCGCTAACCGCGTTGCGCTCGAAGCTTGCGTTCAAGCTCGTAACGAAGGTCGCGACATGATGCGTGAAGGTGGCGACATCCTCCGTGAAGCTGGTCGTTGGTCTCCTGAATTGAACGTTGCTCTTGAACTCTGGAAAGAAATCAAGTTTGAATTTGAAGCAATGGATACCGTCTAATCGATTTGCTATTGTGAGAATGGGCTACGCCCATTCTCACAAAAAAATTCTTGGTTAAGTTCAGCCTATGGATATTAAGCGCAGTACTAAGTCCACAGCCAATATGTTGATCAATTTTTTGACCTTCGAGGCTGTCAAGACTATTGGTGAGCAGTTGCAAGAAACCGATAAGTTAAAAGCTCTTTGGTTTAATCAATTCTCGACGCGCGAAAGACTCCAAAACGGCGAGCTTTATATCAAAGACCTATTCGCGGTCAACCAAGAGATGGCTTTTCGGGTAATGACAGTGCGAGAACATCTGGCAAATGAAATTTTAGAATTTTTGCCAGAGATGACTCGAACTGGAATCCAGCAATCAAATATGCAACTTCGCCGTCAACATTTTGAACACATCATGAGTGTTCAGGTTTCTGAAGGATATGCAGAATGCGAGAATCTAGACGCTGTGGTTGATCAGAAAAGCAATCCAGAATCTAGTTTAGAAGTTAGTCTCGATCATCCTTTAGAAGAGCTTTTAGAAGCAGTTGTGGATTCAGATGTTGATAGCGATCGCGCTACCACTCAACAAAATCAATAGAAACATAATTATAATCGCGAGAAAATAATGCAAACTTTGCCAAAAGAGCGTCATTACGAAACTCTTTCCTATCTTCCACCTTTGAGCGATGCTCAAATCACTCGTCAAATCGAGTACACCCTTCAACAAGGTTTCTACCCTGCGATCGAATTTAACGAAGATTCCGATCCCGCAATCCACTACTGGACTCTTTGGAAGTTGCCCTTGTTCAACGCCAGAACTCCTCAAGAAGTTTTGACCGAAGTTCAAGCTTGCCGCTCTAGCTATCCTGGTAGTTTCATCCGCGTTGTTGCATTCGACAACATCAAACAGTGCCAAGTCCAAAGCTTTATCGTACACAAGCCTAACGCTGCTCGTTACTAAGCTTTAACAGACAAAAGAAAGCCCCGCAATGCGGGGCTTTCTTTTGTCTGTTTGATTGTTAACTTAGTACTGAGCATTTATACTAATTACAGAAAAATCTCTTAAACTATGTAAAGATTCCTTAAGTAGAGGTGCTGAGATTTATGAATCTTTTTTTACTGTTTTTGCTAGCTTTAAGCAGTGCGGGGATTATTTACACGCTGGGCGAACTGAATCGATCGCGGAAGGCTTTACGTCAATATGACAGCCTGTCATCTCAGGAAAATTTTATAGAGCAATTGAATTTAGATATTCATAATAGACAAAGAGAACTACTGAACCTCGACCAACAATGTTCTAGTTTAAAGAAGCAGGTTAGTCAACTTAGACAGCAGATTCCTGACTTTGAAGAGGAGTTATACGTCCAATCCTTTGGATTTTATCAAGCAAAGTATAACTTTATTAATTCTGGGGATTATGAAGTTCAGCTTAAGCGAATTAAAGCACAACAAAGGGAGATGATTAAGAATAATGGTGCTGCAATCTGTAATATTTCACTATCTTTAAACGATAGTGAGAAAGAAGGTCAAAAGCTTTCTCAAAATTTTCTAAAATTGATTTTAACAATCTTTAATAGTGAATGTGACACAGTTATCAATAAAGTTAAGACAAGTAACATAGATAAGTCACAAGAAAAAATCGAAAGAAATTTTAATGATTTAAACAAGAAATCCAAGATAATCAACTGTGAGATTACTGAAGCATACTTAAAATTGAAAATATGGGAATTACATTTAAAATATGAATTAGAGTGTAAAAAACAAGAAGAAAAAGAGCAGGAGCAAGAAATACTTATCCAAATGAGGCAAGAAGAGAAAGATCGCCGAAAATTAGAAGAGGAAACTAAAAAAATTAGAGAGGCAGAAGAAAATGAGAGTCAATATCGACAGCAATTGGAAATTGCATTGCGTCAGCAAGAATCTGTTGCAAAACAAGAGCAAAGGCAACTGGAAGTTCAAATTGAGCAATTGAGACAAAATTTGGCTAAAGCTATTAGTGACAAAGAAGCAGCGATATCCCGCTCAGCAATGGTTAAGGCTGGCTACATCTACATCATCTCAAACATTGGTTCTTTGGGACGCGATGTTTATAGGATATGCATGACCAAGAGAAGTACAAATGAAGATGGATACATTAAGGATATGTCTCCTGAAGTTCCATTTCCATTTGACGTTCATTTCAAGTTCATCTCAGAGGATGCATCAGACACGTTACGTAGATTGCATGAGCGTTTTAAAGATCGACGAGTGAATGCAATCAATCTTAGAAGAGAATTTTTTGAAATTTCTATCGATGAAATTGCTCAAGCCGTTGAAGACATAAAAAAAGAAACTGGAGCATTGAAAAACATTCAATATGAGAAAGCACCACAAGCCCTTGAGTACCGAAGAACTATCGCGATTAAGCGAAAGGACGATCATACTGCTGTAAATACACAAAGCGCTTAAATCAGAGAATCTACTCAAAGTTCACGAATTACTCTGAAACTAATATTGTTTGATTTACTATCTGCCTGATCGAAGAATCGGGAGCTAGATCGACATAACTTTGGTTCGTTACGCCACGAACCGCCACGTATAACTCGATCACGACTCTCAGGTTTTTTGAAACAAGCTCGTCCATCTGTTGGAGTTTCATAGTAAGTTTCGTGCCAGTGATCTAAACACCATTCCCACACGTTACCATGCATGTCGAATAACCCAAAAGCATTTGCAAATGGGAAACTGCCAACGTCAATAGCTTTTTTTCGATTTTCTCCTTTCGGTTCTGAGCGATAGGGGAAAGTTCCGTCATAGTTGGCGAGATTTGGGGTAATTGTTTCACCGAAATGAAATGGGGTGGTTGTTCCTGCTCGACAGGCAAATTCCCATTCAGCTTCAGAGGGCAACCGATAAACGTGACCTGTCTTTCGTGATAAGCGATCGCAAAACTCAACTGCTTCATCCCAAGAGATTTCTACGATTGGATGCTTTGCTCCGCCAGATCGAGATGGTTGCAGTTTTAGGGGAATCTTAACTTGTTCTAGTTTTGCAACAGCTTTCCATTGAGATTTTGTAATTGGGTACTTGCTCGTCAGGAAAGGTTTGATCGTCACTGAGTGCAAGGGTAATTCATTAGAAGATGGTCTACGTTCTGAAGATCCCATCACGAAAGTGCCACTAGGAATAACCACCATTTGTAGCGAAGATGTGCCTAATTCTTCTAAGAGATAAATAGACTCCCCATGATGTTGCTTAAGTTTTTGACCATATACATCTACTACTATCACTTCAAATTCAAAAGCCTGTTTACCTTCAATAGCAGGGATTATAAATTGGTGGGATGATTCTCGCAGAGTTATATTTGTCTCTGATTGCAACTCTACACTTCTAATATCGCGATCGCTTTTAGCGGGTGAACGGATATTCTCTTGAAATTGATTTAGTTGCCTTGATTGAGTAACTATCAATGGCAAATCGTACTTAAGCGTCGATTCAACTCCGATTAGAGGGTGTTGCGGAGGCTTACCATTTTCTTGGTTAATTTGCGATACCCTTCGCATCAGATACCTTTCCAGTTCTGCTGTCGTTACGCAAAACTTTAATCCTTCTAGGAATGCATATGTAAATGAGCCTTGTTGAATTGAGGGGATTTCGTAAGATCTTTCTCCACGATTACAGGAGAAGACAACAGTAATTCCTTGCTGCCTTGCTTGGTTTAAAGTTTCCATACTAACTCTCTCATCACCTTTGCTCCAGTCTGGCTGTCTACTCCTACACATATCTAGGACAAGCACGGTGTTTCTAGCTTGACACTCTATCAAACATTGAATCACAAAACTCAAAGGAAGAGCCGTATTCTCTATGTCGCTAGGGGAATGATCAGAAGTCAGTAAATACTCATGTAAATCCTTCCCTAAAGCTCCATGTCCACTGAAAAAAAACAAAAAGTTATCTGCTCTTCTAGCTTGACCAATTAAATTTTTCAGTAAATACCATAAGTTATTCCGAGATGGTCTTGTTTGGGTTTGCCCTAATGTTTTTGAAGTGTCCGTATAGAGTAATACCTCGAATCCTAATTGGGTACTCAAAAAATGACTGACTTTTTCAGCATCATTTACTGCATACTCAAGATGGTCAGAAATATAATCATATTGATTTACACCAATTGAGATCGCCCAGTTACTCTCTGCCATATCACTTTGATTCAGTTCGCTTAAACTTTAGAGTGATTGCACCTTTACCACTTCCTTCGGTGGTACATGCTCCTAGCAAATTAACTTGTCCACGACCGTTGATTTCAACCGCAAGTGTTACTTCATCTAACTGCATCCCAAACTCGCCGCCTGCTTCCCTCTCTGCCTGATGAATTAGTTGTCCCACAAAGCGCATTGTTCGATTCCACTCATGTTGTAGCTTTACAGGATCTATAGGCTTAAGATGCAGGATTGAAGAAGCTTTTTGAGTCCAGTTTTCTTTCCAGCCTTTTCCTCCTCCACTATCTTCGCTATCAGCATCATCGCGTGTCATAATCCAAATTGGTTCATCTGACATAACTTTTTCCTAATTGTATCAATTTAAATTGTATCGCTTTTGCTCGATAGATTAGATTTTGGGCTACAGTTAGTTGGGTTAGCTTTATTAAAAAGATTGAAGTGCGATCATCTTTCTTGCAATGTGCTGAAATGTATCGCGCACTCTATATGAATGTGTAATTGATAAATTAGTGCGTTACATTGATGTTTTTGGATGCGATCATATTTGATGAAGTGCGATCGCTTTTTTGTGGGAAGACGAATTTGCGATCACAGGTTTGATATTTGGTTAGGGGCGATCGCTTTGTGGGGAAATATGAATAGGTGATCGCAGGTTAAAATACTCAGCACATTATTCAAAATTGATTTCTATACCAATGAGCGAATCTGAAATACAAAAACAAGCAAGAAATATTTTAGATGCGATCGCTTTCACTCCCTTTGAAGAATGTCAATCCTTAAATCGCGATTTTAGCAATATTCCCGATCTCCCTGGCATTTATGCAATTAGACACAAATATGAAGATTTGCTTTACATTGGTAAAACTAAAAGTTTAAGAAGTCGTTTTAAGGGTGGTCATAAAGCCTTCCTGTGGGCATGGCTTGATCAATACAAAGATGAAGATGTGCGTATTGCTATACAAATAATCCCATATTCAAGGAATCCTGCGTTACTATTGGAGCTAGAGGCAATAATTCTTCGTGCTACTGAGCCTCCATACAATGTCCAAATCCCAATGGAGTAGTAAATTTATGCAAGTAGAAGTTTTAGAGCGAATCTCGTCCAAAGATGCAGATGTTATTTTAAAGTTTCTGCCTGAGAGAATTCGAGCAGCAATCATAGCTCGTTCCAAAGAAATTGACTATCCAATTGAAGCAACACTTGAAATGGCGATCGCTAGTTTTTTGGATATAGAAGCAATAAGTTTTGCAGACTGTAAACCAAATCGCGGATATTAATCAAGGTAGTAGGTGATCGCAGTTTGTTTGTATTTGATTGGGTGCGATCGCTTTGTTGTGGGGAGATGAATTTGCGATCGCTGTTTGTTGATATTTGGTTGGTGCGATCGCTTTGTTTTATGAGAGGGAATTTGCGATCGCTGTTTTTGATATTTGGTTGGTGGCGATCCATTATAATTCTAAGAATAATGTTAAAAAATTAACCCATGCTATTTGATTGGGACGAAACCAAAGCCAAAAGTAATCTATCTAAACATGGAGTATCCTTTGATGAAGCAACCTCTGTCTTTGACGATCCTTTGTTTTTAACTTTTGCCGATCCGACACATTCCATCCAAGAACAACGTTTTATTATCATAGGAGAATCGGCTAGAGGTAGACTACTAGTCGTATCTTATACAGAAAGACAAAATACAAAACGTCTAATTAGCGTCCGTCCAGCTACTCGTAAAGAACGTAAAGCATATGAATCAGAACTTTGAGATTAACATGGAAGATGATTTACTTCCTGAATATGATTTTACTCAAATGACCGTTGTTGCTCGTGGTCAGGGAAGAAAGAAAAGCACTGTCACCGTCAGTCTAGATCCTGATGTTGCTAAGTTATTCCCAAATTCGGGATCAGTCAATGAAGGACTAAGATTGCTAATGCGATTAATTAACCAAAATTCATCACAATTAGACGACCAGTTGTTAGTGAAATCTGAAAATCCGTAACTCTAGATTATCTAATCAAATACTAATGGCGATCGCTATTTGTTGATTTCTGATTGGTGCGATCGCATGTTGTTGATATTTGATTGGTGCAATCGCTGTTTTTGATATTTGGTTGGGGGGCGATCGCAAGTTAGAATACCTAGCAAAATATTGAAAATTTACTTTCCATGACACCAAACGCATCTGAAATACAACAACAAGCAAGAAATATTTTAGATGCGATCGCCTATGAAACATTTTGAGGAAGTAGGATTTATAGCCTTATTGAGATGAGCCTAATAAGTTTATCTATGCTGATTCAAGCGAATTAGAAAATGCGATCGACGATTATTTGGGTCACAATAGATCTAAGGAAGTTTGGGAGCAAACTCGTATGCGATATTTTCTGTTATGGTTTCTTTCCTTAATGTTTGCGATGATGTCGCTAAGTTTCTCCAAACCTGCGCGATCGCAATCTAATTCCCCATCGCAATTTCCTGATTCCCAGCGATATCCTGATTCCCCTTCAAGAAACCCTTCTAGTGGTGGCTTTAATCCGTTAATAATTTTAAACCTGATCAATTCCTTAAGTCGTTCTGGCAATAACGATCAACAGCAAGTTGATTTGTCCCCTGATATCGCCGAAATTCGTGGACAAATTGGGCGATTGTATTTTCTCTTAGCGCGGCAATATGCTGCTCAGAACCAATTACCTCAGGCTTGTAATGCGCTTGAAAAAGGCTATGGTGCTGAGTTGGAAGCTTATTTACACAAACGAATGAGATCGCTGAACCCTGATAGTGATGACTGCTATGCCTCAGAAGTGCAGCGCATCTCACAACTGACAGGAAGCCCGACTGCCCTGATTTATGTCACTACTTCTAAAGGAGGTTTAGAACTAATTGGCGTACCGCCATCTAGCCCAAATAAACCTGCGGGAATATTTTCACGCACTCGAATTGGCGCAAAGTCTTTACAAGAAAAATTTGGACTACCGATCTCTCAAACCAATCAAAGCAACGGCACTCCGTTTCGGAAGGTTGCCTACAATGTCACCACTGAAGAAGTCGATCGCGTGATCATTGACTTTCGCAATAATTTACGTGATACCAGTTCCAATGACTTTTTACCCCAGTCACAGCAGCTTTATGATTGGGTGGTGCGCCCGATGGAACCTGAGCTAGAAAAGGCACAGGTGAAAACGTTGGTATTCGTGATGAATGGTAATTTGCGCGTAGTACCGCCAGCAGCCTTTCATGATGGCAAGCGTTATCTCGTCGAGAAATATGCCGTTGTGACGATTCCATCATGGCAGTTAACGGAACCCAACCGTCCAGATCGTGCGCTGATTCCGCAAATCTTAGCCATGGGACTGTCTGAGTCTGTCGAAGGCTGGTCGCCATTGCCGGCCACGAAAGTAGAGGTTGAGACGATATCCTCGCAAGTTCTAGTTGGTAAAACTTTTATGAATAGTGCCTTTACCAAGGATAATCTGCGATCGCAAATCAGCAGTCAGAATTTTGGAATAATCCATCTAGCGACCCATGCCAAATTTGTCAAAAATTCACCACAGGAATCTTTCATTCAATTTTGGGGCGATCGCTTACAAATGAATCAAATCTCCAAAATGAATCTTGTAACCGATCTGTTAACTCTCAGTGCTTGCGAAACTGCCGTTGGTCAAAATCTGGGCTTAGCAGGTTTGGCGGTAGATTCGGGTGCTAAGAGTGTTTTGGCTTCTCTATGGACAGTCAGTGATGCAGGCACGGCTCCCTTGATGATTCGTTTTTATCGTGGCTTACCCACAGCACCGAGTAAAGCGATCGCCCTGCAAGAGGCTCAGTTGGCATTTTTGCGCGGGGAAGTAACCATTAAGAATAATCAGATTATTGGTGTGAAAGGATTCCCGAATATTCCCTTTCTCATTGATACAAGAGGCGTTGATCTGAAGCATCCTTTCTTTTGGTCTTCGTTTACTTTAGTTGGCAACTGGCTATAAAACCGAAAAGACAGCACTTTGCGCTGTCTTTTCGGTTTTATAGCAGGATTGTAAATCTACACGAAGCAAATTTTGATGAAAACGAAGGGGATGGCATACTAGCGATCGCTAGTTTATAGAGAAAACCATGCAAAAATCAGATTACGATGAGGGCTTCACTTGGACAGCAGAAGCAAAAATCAAGTACAAAAATATTCCCTACTTTGTGCGATCGCAGGCTCGCCTGAAAATCGAGCAACTAGCTCAAGCCGCAGGTAGTGATACGATCACCGCAGAAATTGTCGAAAAAGCAAGGATTGAGTTCGGCCAGTGAAAAGTGCAGTGAAAAATCATGATCGCGGTTATTTGTTGACCGAGCAAGCGAATCCCCATAGCCAAAATTTAGATCGGTTAAGTGCTTTAGAAATTGTCGAACTGTTTAACCAAGAGGATGCCAAGGCTGTTGCCGCAGTTGGACAAGAAAAAGAAGCGATCGCCGCCGCGATTAACACTATTGCTGAAGCAATAAAACATGGTGGCAGATTGTTTTATGTTGGCGCTGGCACAAGTGGGCGACTTGGTGTCCTTGATGCTGCTGAATGTCCACCCACTTTTTGCAGCGACCCTGAGTTGATTCAAGGGATTTTGGCGGGAGGGATGAATGCGATGGTACGCAGCTCTGAAGCCCTCGAAGATCGCGAAGATGATGGGGCAAATGCGATCGCGGAAAGAAATATTAGCGATCGCGATGTTGTTTTTGGCATTACCGCAGGGGGAACCACACCCTATGTCCATGGAGCGCTCAAGGAAGCTAAGCATCGGGGTGCAAAAACGATCTTTTTTTGCTGTGTACCGCCTGACCAATTTCCGATTCAGTACGATATTGAGATTCGTCCGCTAGTTGGGGCAGAGATCTTGGCGGGATCTACCAGACTTAAAGCAGGGACAGCTACAAAATTAGTTTTAAATACGGTTTCGACAGGGGTAATGGTGCAGCTAGGCAAGGTTTATGGCAATCGGATGATTGATGTCTCTGTCACCAATAGCAAACTCGAAGACCGCGCCATTCGGATTATTAGCGATCTCACATCGCTCAGTCGTGAGGAGTCCGCAAAATTGCTAGAGCGATCGGGCAAACGAGTCAAATTAGCTTTATTAATGCAGTGGAAGAGCGTAGATGTCGCCACCGCCGAGCAATTGTTGCAAAATACTCAAGGTCATCTAGGAAAAGCCATGGTGTAGATGAGGGCGCTAAGCGCCCTCATCTACACCATTAGCCAGTGAAACATGGCACAAATCGCCGTTAAAGTAAGATATGTTAAGCAAAAAATGTAGAAACTATGACAGGCGCAGAACTTCGTCAGGCGATCGCCAATAAATGGGACTACTCTTATGACGTACAATTACGCAAAACCCAAGGCAAAATTTTCTTGCAGGTAATGTGGCGCTATCAAGAGCAACAGTCTTTTTCGATGAGTGAGGCAGAATTTATTCAGCATCTTGATGTGATTGCCTCATATCTGAGCGATTGGGCTGTAGTTGAGCAAGTTCAAAAATTTATCGAAACCACCAAGGAGCGCCCCCGTCTTGGCAAAGCTGTGAGCATTCCCCTCCAAATTGGTGAGCGATCGCTAGAGTGGCTCATAGGAAATTAATACACCAAGAATTGGTGGTGCGGTGGAAAGTACCACCAATTCTTGGTTAAAAAGGGAGTAAATGCTATAAAAGTTAACACAAGCAATAAAAGTATGGTGTGTTGCTGACTTTCTAAGCTAAAGATTGTACGATTGTGTTGTAATACTTTTTATAACCTTGATTTTCATAAAATTTCATTTTATTAAGTTACATCGCTCTAGCTATACCTAAGTCTAAATACCTCAGGTCAAAAATATGAGTCAAGCAGGAGCTAACCCATGGGATCGCCAATTTGTTAACCTTGGGCGAATCATGCAGTTCTTGCGTGATGAAGATAGTATTGACAACCTATTGACGGCAACTCTCGATTATCTTCGAGACAATTTTGATTACAAACTGCTTTGGATTGGGCTTTATGACGCAGAAAACCACCGACTTACAGGTAAAGGTGGTACAACACCTCAGGGTGAAATTAAATTTTTAAAAGAGCGATTTAATCTCAATGCGGGCGATTTGCTCGATCAGGTGATTTTGCAACGCAAGCCTGTGCCGATCGCCGATCTACGTCAAGAGAAACGTAGTGGCGAATGGCAAAAATTAGCCCAAAAATTTGATATCCAAGGCACATTGCTTTGGCCGATCTATCATCGCGATCGCAGTTTTGGTGTAGTCCTCTTAGGCTCCAATCTGTGGAATGTCACCCCGCGCAATGAAGAAAGAGCCAGACTCTCTGTAGTACTTGGTGGTCTTGGGTCTACCCTGAGCCGTCTTGATGACGAGTGGCATCATCACAACACCAAGCGTCCTGATGAACCATTACTGCAAATCCTCTCGAAAATTCGGAATGTACCAGCACTCACTGAACGCCTTGAAGAGATTGTTCAGGAAACCCATAGCTTTGTTATGCCCGATCACACCAATATTTACTGGTTTGAACGCGAGCATCAATATTTTTGGCGACGGATTGCCAATCGTCAGCCTGGCCCAAAAATTAAGCAAGCAGCTGACAATACGGCTGGAGTAACTGTCCAAAATGCCCCTAGTTTGTATCAGGCGCTATCCAAAGATCAGGTGGTGGTGGTAGTTGATGCTAAGTCCATGACCAAAGGCGAAGTTAGTAATCGCGTTATGGAACAATTTGGGGCAGTTTCTATAATTATTGCTCCCATATTTTTCCAATCAGAACTATTAGGCTTTTTGTCAGTAGAAGGTGATGAACCTCGACTCTGGACTGATGACGAGCGCAATTTTGTCCGTGGTGCAGCTCAGCTTGCGGCAATTACCTCGCCTCTAGAAGAGATGGAAGTTACCCTCGATCGCATTGCTTCCGATCAAATTCTCACCGCAGGAATTGCCAGAGCTATATATTCTGATAACGATTGGCAAAAAGCCCTCGATCAAGCGGCGGAACAGCTATGTCAGCGACTAGGGCTAGAACGATTCTGGGTGGCAACCTATGATAAAGACAATGACATGTTTCGGATCGATTTTCAGTATCACCCCAAAAATCGCCGCCCCATTCCATCTGTTTTACCAGGATTAGCTCCCGTTGATGTGCAGATGATGGAGCAATCTAACGATGCTGCAACTGTCGAGAATCTCGACAGCGATTTTAAATTTCTGTCATGGCGAAATTCATTAATCGATCTTGATGTGCGATCGATGATTGTCAGTAGCACTTCGATTGGGAAGTCTCTCGAGGGTATTCTCGCGGTTGCCCATGAAGCCCCACGTACATGGTCTCGCCCAGAAAGAGAAATGGTGCAAGCTGTTGCTCAACAGATTGGGCTAATCGTTCACCAAAATGAGTTGCAGCGCTTATCTGATGAACGCCAAAAGTCTCATCAAGCTGTTCAATTTGGTTTAGTAGCACTCCAACAATGCAATGCTCTTGAGAAGCTACATCACACGGCGACGCAATTGATGGCTCAGGTTACGCAATCTCCTCTGGCTGTATTAGTAGTATGGCTACCAGGTCGGCAAGGTGGACAAATAGCTTCAGTGTTTGCTAGCCGTGATGAGTATCAGCTTACGATCAGCGAAACTCTACTTGCGATCGAAGAAGATCCGCTTGCACAGTGGGCGATCCAAAGTGAGGGAATTTTGCCGCTGAGTATTCATGACTTACCAGAACAGACTAAGGCTTGGCTAAATGCTCCTGCTCTTGGACATTTATTGGTGACTGCATTACGCACAACTCCTGATCACCAGCCAACAGGAATGATTTTGGTTGCCGATCGCGTAGGGCGGCGTTGGGTTGATCGCCAATTACAGGCGTTTAATATGTTGGCAAATCAACTATCTTGGTCTCGTCGCCACCTATTGCTCGTCGATCATCTCAAACATAATCGTCAAGAACTGGAACGCCTTAATTGGTACAAGCATCGTCGTTTGGAAGACATCTATCGTACAGTTAGTTCGGGAGTCCAGCGTTTATTGGATGCTGATGCTCGTGCTAATGGAACTGGAGGTATCAACAATATTACCTTGCAAAGTTCTCTTAAGCAATTACAGGGGTCTCTATCTCCACTCCCACAGATTATCCGCAAAGAGCAATGGCGCTTACGTCCCAACTATGAGACTGCTCCACTAGCGGGTATGCTCAAACGGGCTTTAGAAAGAGTGGATTCGCTTATAAAACAGCGCCAAATCTGGTCGCAGGTGCATAACCAAGCCAATGTAGTCGTTGGTGGTGACATCGCTAAGATGGAGATGATTTTAAATGAGTTGTTGTTATTTGCCTGTGGGCGATCGGATGTTGGTGGCAGAATTGATATTTGGTGTCGTCAGATTGATGAAAAGCTTCTAGAGTTATCAATTACCGATTATGGCGTAGTTGATGCGTCCTTATTGCAGGAGTTACACCAAGGCAGAGCGATCGATCCTCTATCTCCTTCGCTATTAGATCAGCCCCCTGGCTTGCATCTTGCAATCTGTCAGACCCTGATGGTGGAGGCAGGTGGAGAGCTATCTCTCTATCAACTAGAAGATAATCGCATCCTCAGCCGTCTAATTTTGCCCCTTTCTAGCTCATAGTTGTTTGGTGTGCGATCGCTCACTCATTCTATAAATCGCGATCGCACATCCAAAAAATCAATCAAACTGCGATCGCTTAGTCAAGTTCTAGAACATTCTAGCTTTGACGGTTAATTTCTTGTAATAGCCACTCGTCAACGGGTTGACCATCTTTGCGAATGAGTTCTATCTCTATCATTACAGAAGAATTTGCACCAACTGGAGCCATTTTTTGATGGAATCGAATCACATAATCTTTAGGATTATGATTGCGCTCTTTTAGCCAGTCTTGGACTTTGAGTTCCGCAAAGAGTGATTGACCTTGCTCAAACATCCTTGATACTTGCATTCTGATCGTAAAAGGATTTACTTGTGGCATAATTTTTTCCTTACATTGCTTTTTTCTGAAATCCAAACCAATATTTTTATTAAAAGTGTTGCTTTGCAACACTTTTAATAAAAATATTGTGTTTATTTTTTTAATACAAGATAATACAACTCGCCTTCGCCTTTGATTAGCCCAGCCCGTTGCTTAGCCCGATCGCCTGTTCCCATAAAAATATCCACTCGTCCCGCACCACGAATCGCGCCGCCAGTATCTTGATCGAGCGCAAAGCGTTGCACTTGCCGCAATTCGAGCTTACCTGTGGTGGGATTCTCAAACGGAATTTCAGTGCGGATTAGGGCAATGCCGCCAGAGGGAAAGATTTTTTTATCAGTAGCAATCGATCGCTCTGCACTGACTGGCGCACCGAGACTACCCGTCGCAGGTTTACCATTGGTTTCGCGAAAAAAGACAAAACTGGGGTTGCGATTGAGATACTTAATTAAATCTTGGGGATTTTTTTGAAAATATTTGATGAGCGTTTGCAAAGTCACATCTTCAAGACGCATTTTGCCATCTCTGACTAGCTCAGCACCCACCGAACGATAGGGTTGATCGGTTTTACCTGCATAACCAACAGTCAATAAATTGCCATCGGGTAACTCAAACCTTGCTGAGCCTTGGACATGCACTAAGAAAGCTTGGAAGCGATCGCTTAACCATGCAACTTCTAAACCTGCCATTTGCTTACTACCTTCAAGCATGGCGCGGGTAGGATGGGGTGATTGCCATTGAGCAAAGTCTGGTGGCAAGTTATAAAGCGGGTATTTAAATTCGTCAGTACGAGTACGACTGGCTTTGTACAATGCCTCGTAATAGCCCGTAAATTGAACGCCGCCATTACCATCACGCCCTACTGACTGATAAAGATCAAATTCACGATTCACAGCTTGCTGGAGATCTTTGGCAGTTCGGGACACTTGTACGAGCCGACGAAATCGCACCAAACTACGCTCCATCAGATCTTGACTAATTCCAGCGACAGGATAGCGCTTAGCGGCGGATGGGGTGCGGATGTACTGAATACTATGATCGATCGCTTGAAGGAGATTTTGGCGATCGCTCTCTAATAGATCATCCGTGAGGTCAAGGGCGAGAGGATTAACCGCACGCGGTGATATTGGGACAATAGATTGAGCAAGTTTAAGTTCCGCAGCTTCGGCTGGTCTTTGAAAATCGGTTTGCATATAGCAAGGTGGCACAGCGCAGATCAAGCCGACCCAAGTTGCAAATAAGATATCCCCACCACGATATAAGGTCGAAGTCCAAGATTTCTGCTCTAGAAACCCCTTTTTCTTACCGAATAGATCGTATTTACTTTTACCGAACTTATGGGAACCAATCACCCTTAAAAACTCCTCACTAAATAATCTAGCCGGAAGATGAGATTGTGGGCGCAGTCCACAATCTCATCTTCAATCACCATACTTGACGTTAATACTAGCTTTTTGTTCGTACAAATGATTAAGCGATCGAGGGTCAATGTTGAAGTGATAGCAAATTTTTAACAACTGATTGAGCATAGCATGTCGATATATTCCTCTCTGATGAAACCGCCTTGCGGAGGTAACAACCTTGCCTTGAACCAGCAATGGCTTCGAGAATTGGCATAGGCGATCGCTTAACACCGTATCTTCAAAAATATCGAGATCGGGGACATTCCCAATTTCAGCTAATACTTGGCGAACAATAAACGGACAGTGATCTAAATAAACAATCCCTTTTTGCTTTACGCGAATATTGTCAGAGTACCAAGACGTAAAATGCAACAACCAATGTGTAAAGTCAAAGCTATGGGAAAATGCACCCCAATGATTTCCTGAGACTAAAGTCTGCTCAATTAGCTGTAGGGCTATGCCTTCTGGTAAAAGCGTTGCTGGATGATGTAACAAAATTATGTCGCCCGTGCTGGCGGCAATACCATCATTTAGCCTCTGGGCGCGATTTTTGGCGAGCGATCGGATAACTTGAATTTCAGGAGATCGCGCTGCATATTCATCCAAAACTAGATCTGTCCCATCATCACTGGCACTGACTACGGCAATAATTTCTTTTTCACAATTTTGAGGAACTGATTGAGCAATTAGATTCGTGAGAATTCGGTCTAAATACCCATGTCGAATTTCATTAAAACAGGGCAGAATTATAGATAAGCGCATATAGCTATTCCCCAGTGAATAATTAATGGTGCGCAGCTTTGCCACGCACCATTAATTATTCACTGGAAAGGGAGTTCTTACACAAACTATTTTCTTGATCTATGTGAGTAGGGGCAATTCATGAATTGCCCCTACTCACAACTCATTTAGGATTGCTATGACGATGTTATAATAACAACAATAAAAAGATACTTACTATGACTATTCAAAATCTAAATCAACCTGAACAAACTGAAATATCTGAAGATTATCAACACTCTAAAAATGCTTCTATCCTTATAGTTGATGACACCATTTACAATGTTCAACTTTTATCATTACTGTTAATTAAACAAGGCTATGAAGTGCAAAAAGCTACTAGTGGATTAGAAGCATTAGATAAAGTTAATCAACAATTACCTGACATAATTTTACTAGATATTCGGATGCCTGACATTAATGGCTATGAAGTATGTACAAGACTAAAGGCTAATCCAGTGACTAAAGATGTGCCAATTATTTTTATTAGTTCGATAGAAGAGTCATCTGATAAAGTAGAAGCATTTTCTGTGGGCGGAGTAGATTATATTAGCAAACCGTTTCAGTTGATTGAAGTATTAGCTAGAATCGAAACACACTTGCGGTTATGTTCATTACAAAAAAAGCTTCAAGAACAAAATGAACAGTTACAACTATCGGCTGAGGTATTATCGCGATCGCTTAATCAAGAACGCGAACTTAGTCAGATGAAAACAGACTTTATATCAGTCGTATCCCATGAATTTCGTACACCTCTAACGACGATTCAAAGTGCATCAGAACTGCTCGAACATTACGAATGGTCAAAGGAAGAAAAGGTCGAACAATTGCATCAAATCCAATCAGAAGTTAAGCATATGACGGCTCTGATGGAAGATGTATTATTTCTGAGTCGAAGTAATACAAGTAAAGCTAAACTAAATCTTACTAAATTCGATCTTTTAAGCTTTTGTAAACAACTCTTACGGCAAGCGCAAAGAACTTTTGCATCTGACTATACTCTAAATTCATCTATATATATAGATTTAACTAGTACATCCATTGAGAACCCTCATCTTCAAAATGATCTCCCAGCCTTAATCGTAAAAATGGATGAGAAATTATTGCGTCAAATCTTGACCAATCTGCTCACAAATGCAATTAAGTATTCTCCACAAAATAAAACAGTTGATTTTCAAATTACTGTGGATCAAGAACAGGTGAGTTTTGTTATTAGCGATCAGGGTATTGGCATTCCAGAAGAAGATTTAGAAAATCTATTCGGTGCATTCTATCGTGGTAAAAATGTAGGGATATTGCCTGGTACTGGATTGGGACTATCAATTGTCAAAAACTGTATCGATATTCACAATGGCTCGATATCTGTTGAGAGTAAGTTAGAGATCGGCACTAAATTTACTGTGGTTTTGCCAATTTCCGATGAACCACTTCTAGAATCAAACCCCTCTAGCTAGAGGCTCTTGTGATGATGGCTTATAAATGGCGATCATTTTTGCGATCGCAATATTTTCTGTGTATTATGTCTTAGATTTACTAACAATCTCTGTCAGTATAATGTTGCATAAAGATACTCATCAGCTAGCATGAAAAAAATTCTCCTCATCGAAGATAATCCAAACGTCCTGCTAAATACCACCAGAATGCTGCAAGCCGAAGGGTATATGGTGATCGGTGCTGATAATGGACGTGTTGGTTTAGAGATGGCGCAGCAGCATATTCCTAGCTTGATCATCTGCGATATTATGATGCCTGAAATCGATGGCTATGGAGTTATTACAGCTCTTCGGAATAACCCTTCGACAACGACAATCCCTTTTATATTTCTTAGTGCCAAGTCTGACAAAAATGACTTTCGACAAGGTATGGAATTGGGATCAGATGATTATTTAACTAAACCTTTTACTAGAGATGAGCTATTGGGAGCAATCAATGCTCAGTTTAAGAAACAAGAAGTAATTAATAGTTATTACAAGCAAGAGTTAGCTAACTTGCGTGGCAATATATCTAAGTCACTGCCTCACCAGTTGCTATTTCCTGCGATCGAAGTCATGGGTTTGGCGGATATTTTGGTCAAAAATTATCATGCGATGCAAGCGCATGAAGTACCAGATATTGGCAAGCGCATTCGCAAAGCGGGGCGAGATATGCATGAAATGGTGAAAAAATTTCTACTATATGCTGAGTTAGAGTCAACAGAGAGCAATACAGAATGGATTAACCAAATCCGTACTAGTAGGGCAACTTTTGTTGATATTGAGATTGCAAGTTGCGCCAAAAAAATCGCTGAAAACTATAATCGAGTTTCTGATTTGCATGTTGATATTAATGATGCCAGTATTCAAATCTCAGACTCATACTTAAATGTAATTGTTAAGGAACTTGTTGATAATGGGTTCAAATTCTCTTCAGAAGGAACTGAGGTAGATGTTGTCGGTAGTTGTGATGAGAATTACTATTGTCTGAGTATTACTGATCGTGGTCAGGGGATTGAACCAGAGCAGATTGCTAATTTTGGTGCATATATGAAGTTTGAGAAAAAGCTTTATATTCAGCAGGGTACTGGGTTGGGGTTGGCGATCGCCAAGCGATTGCTCGAACTGCATGGCGGTAGGTTAGAAATCGAGAGCATTCCCTATGAGTTAACTGCGATCAGAGCTTTTTTACCATTGAGTAGTCGTAAGTAATTGTTATCCGATTTATAGCGCTTTGCGCTCAAACCCGAACCAATAAATTTTTAAAAAGTGTTGCTTTGCAACACTTTTTAAAAATTTATTGTCCCAAAGCGTTAGTAAAAACTATGCACTTTTAGTGCAAGGCTTTAGCTGACAACCTCTAAAGTAGTTGCTATGATTTCTTTGCAGAACTTTAGCATGAGTAAAATCTGTATTATCATCACAGTTACATTACCAAAACAGGAAAACTAAATAGAGTTTGGACGAAACTACAGATTTAGGACTTTCAGTCCTAGTCGAACCTATGCACTTCCAGTGCATAGTGGTTCAGTGTGGTTCGTTTGCTCGGAAATTGCTGTAATAAAGAACCAGTTTTTTGTGGCGCGGCTTCGCCGCGCCACAAAAAACTGGTTCGGGTTTGAGCGCTTTGCGCTGTAAGTTTGTGATTTCAATCACGCCCATAAAGTTCTGTGGTCACGCTTGAGTATCTGACCTATCACAGTAAGCTCAGCTAGTCATCACAGACTTCTCAAGCTAATTAGTCAAACATAGGAGATGTGAAGAGCGTCATATGTTAGCTAGTTATGATTATTTTATCTTTGTCTGAAATTCAAACGACTAATTTCTCAACTCCATGGGGAAGCGAGAAAGGAATTTGTTATTTAGGAAAGACCTTTTTACCGATCAATATTCATGCAAATCAACAAGAAGCGATCGCAGCTTGTCGGCAAGACTTAGAGTTGGGAATGCTCTCGATCATTGTCGATGAGGGCGATCGCCTTTCTCAGTGGTGGTATTTTTCGGAGTCATTTAATTAAATAAATTGATCTTGCCCCGCAAGAAGGTCATAGCTTCACCTTTCAGTAAAACCCTAGCTCCGCGATCGCTAACTATAAGTTCGCCAGTCCGCGATGATAACTGTTTGGCTCTGAGATTGCTCTTACCGAGACGCTTTGCCCAATAGGGAGTCAAACTACAATGGGCTGAGCCAGTCACAGGATCTTCAAGAATTCCTGCTTTTGGTGCGAAAAATCGCGACACAAAATCATAGGGTTGATCGGGATCTGCGATCGCGGTGATGATAAAGCCAAAACCATCTAGTTCGGCAATGCGCTCATGTTGCGGTTGAAAATTTTGGACGGCGGACTCAGACTCTAATAAAACTGTTAAATAATCTTCAGCCTGACCCAGAATTTCATAAGGGCGATCGCCAAACATCTCTGCTAATAATTGCTGCGATCGCTCTGAGCAAGTTCGATAAAAAGTAGCAGGAAAATCCATCACGATTAGCTGCTCTTCAAAGCTAATGGTTAAATCTCCACTCAACGTAGAGAAAACGAGTGGCAATTTGGTATCAATTACGTCTAGTTGGCGCAAATAATGTGCGATCGCGAGGGTGGCATGACCGCAGAGAGGCACTTCCTGCTTCAGCGTAAACCATCGCAATTGGAAATGGTTCTGAGAGGAATTTTTATCTAAAGGTTTAACAAAGGCAGTTTCTGAAAGATTCATCTCAGCAGCAATTTGCTGCATTTTCGCCTCTTCGGGAAATTGGTCAACTAATATCGTTGCCGCAGGATTACCACGAAATGTTTGATTGGTGAATGCATCAATAATGGCGATCGCAAGTTGCATATATAGCAATCCTAAATGGTTTGTGAGTAGGGGGAATTCATGAATTCCCCCTACTCACAAACCATTTAATCTTATATAGCGTTTCTCAGTCTAGTGAAGCACAGGTTTGTTTCCCCGCCGCAGGCGGGGAAACAAACCTGTGTACGTCGCTTGCTTGAAAAGCGCTATATGAGTGGCGCGGCTTTGCCGCGCTACCAAAAAATTAGATCGAAAGATTAAGGAATAGCCAAATCGGCATTTACAACTTGGTTGTTAGATATTTTAAAGAAGTAATCTTTTAGTTCTGCAAACTTTGGTTCGAGCGCTCCATAAGTTAAAATCATAAACTTGTTATTACGACGCTGTAATTTGCTATTGGCTTGAAATTTAGTTTTCTTGTTTCCCACAGCCACAGTTGATGTCCATTCAATCACAATATTTCCTGTTGCCTCAGTTACAGGAGCCTTCATCTCAAAATCTGTTTGGTTGCTGTACATCTCTTTAACAATTACTGCGAAAACACCACTTAATCGATTGTCAGGAATTTCGCTTGGAGGTACAAAAATATTTACGGAAATAGTCGCTCTTCCTGCCTGTTCATTCCAAGTCAACAGTAATTCGCCCGTTTGACTCTTATCAATTAATTTCCAGCCCTTCGGTACATCTATTTCCAGAAGCCCCGAACGATGTTTGTAAGGTTCAAGCGCTTTTATTTCTAGTTCAGGCAAATTAATGGGAGAGATTGTGGGTTTCGGGCTAGGCGAACTAGTTGGTGAGGGGCTTGGAGTTGCAGTCGGCGTGGGGATTGGTGTAGGAGAAACCTTTGTAGTATCGTTTGCGGGCATAGAAAAATTATTATTACCAGCACCAGAACTACCACAGGCTGTAAATAAGCCTGTCGCGATCGCTGTTAGGAATAAAATCGATAGCCTTCGAGAGAGAAACATAATGTTGAGTGATGTTACGTTCTAATCAAACCCAGATAATTTAAAAGCCTTGCTTTGCAAGGCTTTTAAATTTGCTCATTCATGATTATCCATTGTGTCGCGAATCTAGCCAAACTGCAATGCTTGACCGCGCACATCAGGATTGACCTTACCATTGGCATACACGACTTGACCACCGACAATCGTTGTCTCCGCCCAGCCCGTGAGTTCCCATCCAGCAAAGGAACTCCAGCCACATTTAGTCAACAAATCTTCGTTTTTTACAGGTTTATAGTTATGGAGATCGACTAATACTAAGTCAGCATTCCAACCAATCCGAATTTCGCCTTTATTGGCGATTTTATACCCAATAGCAACATTTTTGCTCATCCATTCACTGACCTGATGCACAGTACAACGTCCTTTCATTGCTTCCGTCAGCATTAACGGCAACGAGGTTTCCACCCCTGGCATTCCCGATGGCACGTTGGCTGGTTCCAGCAATACGGTATCTTTGGAAGATTTTTCGGATTGGTTAGGTTGCATATCTTCACTGGCGGCTAGTCCTTTCTCCGCTAAGGTATGCGGCGCATGATCCGTCGCAATAAAGTCAATCACGCCATCTAATAGAGCCTGCCACAATATTTCTTGATCGCGAGGCGATCGCAAAGGTGGATTCATTTGCGCTAAAGAGCCAATTTTCTCGTAAGCTCCAATATTCATCAGCAAATGCTGCGGGGTCACCTCAGCTGTAACCCATGCAGGTTTTTCTTGGCGCAAAAATTCTGCCTCTTCACCCGTGGACATATGCAATATATGCAATCGTCTCTGATATTTCTTAGAAAGCTTAACCGCGAGTTTAGTCGCATTGAGCGCTGCTTGATTGTCCTGAATTAGTGAATGCTTAGCAGGATCTTTGCTATCAGCAAATTCGATGCGGCGTTGGGCAATTCTTGCTTGATCCTCAGCATGAACTGCAATTAGGCGATCGCCTTCCGAAAAAATCCGATCCAAAACTTCCTCTTGATCGACCAGCAAGGCTCCATGCATCGATCCCATAAATATCTTGATGCCACAGGTGGGATTAGCAGTGAGCAAGTCTGGCAAAACTTCGCCAGTTGCCCCAATAAAGAAACCGTAATTAACGACACATTTGCTAGCCGCCCGACTAAGTTTGTCATCCAGCGCCGCTTGCGTAATTGTAAGTGGGCGAGTATTTGGCATTTCTAAAAAGCTAGTCACCCCGCCCTTGGCGCAAGCATGACTAGCCGATCGCAAATCCTCTTTATGCTCTAGCCCCGGCTCCCGAAAATGTACTTGAGGATCAATCACTCCCGCCATTAATGTCAAACCTTTGGCTTCGATAATTTCTAAAGGTTGATCGTCAGCGCTTAGATCATTGGAATCAAGGGTCGGTGCGATCGCGGCAATTTTGCCATCCCTCAGATAAACATCACCTAGTAACGTTTGGCGATCGGGCAAAATAATCGTGCTTTGTCTAATTAATATACTCAAAATAAAATTCCTTTAAATGTAGGATGAGTTAGTGCAACGTAACGTATCAATATAGTCAGTAATGATGGGTTACGCGATCGCTAACCCATCCTACGTTCAATTCCAACAACTTACTTAGTTGAACTTGTAATTATGCCTACCTACTTAGTTAAAAATTAAGATATTCCTTAATAATCTCAATCTGCTTTTCTTCTATCAGCTTTTGATTTGGATATTTAGGTAGTTTTGTGTTTTTCATGGCTGATTCAAGCGCGATCTCAAGATTGCTTACCTCAGCAATTAGGGTCTCATATGGGATTTCTCCATTGCGGATTTGGCGGATGAATTGGGCATCACCAGTTATTTCCCGATTAGGAATAACACCATCACCATTCAAAATCTCAATACCAGATTTAAGTAAGCGATAGCAATGACCAGAATGCTTGCTGTCATATCCCACCTTCTCCTCGATTTCGGCGCGTTTTGAATTGCGATTTTTGCGCCATGATTGAAAAGCATCATATTCTTGCAATGCTTGCCGATAGGTTTGAGTGTTGTGCAGCAAGGTCACAAATTCATTGGTTGACCTCGTATAGTATTGCACTGCGGGTAGAATATCTTCAGCTAAGGGATATTGCTTGAGTAGCCCTTTGAAATCAACATGAGATAACAATTCGGTAGCTACTTCGCTATATTGGCTGGCATCTTTAATTAAAATATAGAGAAATTCAAGAAAAGCATTTAACTGTTCTTTCCGTAATGGATTTTCCTCTAGTCCATAGTCCTTGGGGTTTGGCGGCAAAGAGAAAAAATCTGGATCTTCCTTATATCGCAACAACCATTTTCTATGCGTCTGCACCTTTTTGATTTGAGCATGAGCATATCCAGAATAGCTATAAAAAACTTTTTGACTTAAAAAAGCATCGCGAATTTCAATCAAAGATTCGCCAAAACGGGTTAGCACAAGATATTCACTTCTATCTATCCATAGCAGTTCCAAAATGTTTGGATTGTTGAGTGTTGCCAAATGACAAAACTTTTTGATGTTGTAGATATTACTATCGGTATCAGTCAAAGATGGATACAGACAGTTTGGGTCAGAAAAACTATCTAGTTGCTCAAAATTTTGGGAGCCAATAAAATAAGGTAGCGTGGGAATGCAGATTCCTTTGTAGTCATAGTCGCTATTCTCATTGTGGACTCTATATAGTCTAGATCCCGTTAAAGCCAGCAAAATTGTTCTCGTTTCAACTTCCAGTCTTTTCATAGTTTATTTAAGGAATAAGTACGCTCAAACTCTATAAGAACTGCCTCTTTCATTAGCTCTTTGCAAAGGCTTATTCTTAGCACTGCTTTCAATTACTTCCCAATCAGCATTTTCTAGCACAGCATCCAACACATCCGATAGATTGCAACGCTGCTCATAAGCAATGCGTCTTAGAATATCGTGATGTTCTGGCAAAATATATACAGGCTTCCTCTGTGTTTGCGCCATCTTTAACTTAGCAATTAATTAATCTCACTAATATACCATAGCTAAGTATATAATTTGACAATTGGCTAATTAGCTTGTTTAATATACGTATGAAAAAGACATTTATAGATTTGTTCTCTGGTGCAGGTGGAATGTCTTGTGGGTTGGAAATGGCTGGCTGGGCTTGCTTGCTAGGAATTGACCACGATCGCGCCGCCATTGAAACTTTTCAGCATAATCATCCACAAGTGCCTGCGATCGCTGGCGATATTCGGGAGATATCTAACCAACAAATTCAAGCAATAATCGAGCATCAAAAAGTTGACTTGATCTGCGGTGGACCGCCTTGTCAAGGCTTTTCGACAATTGGACAAAACGATCACCAAGACGAACGGAACTTTCTATTTCTTGAATTTCTAAGAATTGTGGAAGCATTAGCGCCTGATTACATCATTGTCGAAAATGTAACAGGACTTTTATCAAAAAAAAATGAAAATGTCTTAAAAGCAATAATCAAAAGTTTTACCGATTTAGGCTACACGATAGATGTCAAGGTACTATCAGCTCAACATTATGGAGTTCCAGAGAAGAGAAGACGCACAATATTTTTAGGCAATCGCTTTGGCGTAAAAAATATTTATCCAGATAAAATGTTCAAGGATTCTGAGAAAGATCATCAAGATTTACCTTTGCCGAGAAATGTAGAATGGGCTTTTGATAACTTATTAGAATCAGATGGTAAAATTCTTAATCACGATATCAAGCGATCGCAAATAGCTAATGATTTAGAAAGAGAAAGAATTAGCCATGTACCCGAAGGCAAAAGTGTCAGATATGAAAAAGATCAGTTAGCATATTTGCCTAAAAATCTATGGTTTGATGTCGATTGGCAAAGTATTCATGAAGAACGATTTCGAGAAGCCAAATTAAATCGACTCGATCGCTACGATTGTGCAAATACAATTAATACCAGTCGCACAACTTATTATCATCCAGTTGAAAATCGCTATTTAACGGCTAGGGAAGCAGCAGCAATTCAATCTTTTCCAGCTAATTATTTTTTCTGTGGCACTGTAACCCAACAATGGAGACAAATTGGCAATGCTGTCCCACCACTTCTTGCAAAAGCGATCGGTGAATCTATACTTTGCCTAGATTTCTTAAAAAATGATATGGAAATAACGAACTCAATTGAAGATATTCAATCAATTAGAGCCAAAGCATTTTCTTATAAAGAAAATGCTTTTAATAAATTCAAAAAACTTGATAAATCGAAATCTACTCAGCTTGTATTATTTTGAATTACAAAACACATCAGAACTAGATGATTGGTGGAAATTCACGCCCATATTTTTGTTCAAGATCATAACAAGATTTTTTGGGCTTTTCCTTTTTATCTACTTTCAGAACTGCATAGAATCCATACTTATAGACTGGAATACTATGGATGGTTTTAGCTCTCAATCTCAACTTCATTCTACAATCAAATTGCGGGGTTCCTAATGAGAGAATATCTTGTTTAAGATGATAAAAACCGTATCCTCCAATCTGGATATAGTAGCAATCTTTACCACTATAAAAATTGTACAAACTATTAATATCGATTTCCACTTTGTCTTCAAAAGCTTTTTGATCTTGATTTTTATGTTGAGCGGTGATTTCATCTCTGGCGATGGAGTATCGATTAGGAATGAAGTTTTTAGCATTGACAATATCTAAAACTCCAACAGATGTATAAAACGAAGTTACAGCATCATCAACACACCAACTCCAAATGCCATCATTCCAGCGCAACATTTTTTGTCCGTAATCAGCCTCAAGATCGAGTTTAACCTCTAGATTATATTCTTGAAAATCATGCAGAAATTTTATATCCGTTGTATTTCCTGCCCCACCTCTAGTTGAGCCAATGGCAATTAATCCCTTTGCAGTCAATAAATCAAAAATATTTTGCTCATAATTATCGCCTTTGTTATATCCCATGATTTTTCTCGCAATAAATTATGGCAAGATTACATGAGCGTGAGGGTATGAATATCAAATGCTACTAAATCAGCTTAGTTAAATCGTCGATTTCAAAATATTGATGAAATTTTGTAGTCACATGTAAAACTGACGATCGCCCTCCTTCTGCTTGCCTTTTCTTTCTCACAAATCCTTGCTCGACTAATTCCTGTACATGTTGATAGGCTCCAGCGCCGCGTAACTCGATTAGCTCTGACTGTACAATATTTTTTTTCAGCGCGATCGCAGCCAATGTTCGCAAAACACCGCGCCCCAAATCGACTGGAATCAGTTTATGCACCAAATCCTCAAACTCCGATCGCAACCTGAGCG
This sequence comes from Pseudanabaena sp. lw0831, assembly GCF_016584665.1. Classification (GTDB taxonomy): domain Bacteria; phylum Cyanobacteriota; class Cyanobacteriia; order Pseudanabaenales; family Pseudanabaenaceae; genus Pseudanabaena. The sequence goes on along the minus strand of NZ_BBJB01000108.1, from coordinate 26,579 downwards.
AAAAGCCCACATCGGTTTCCATAATTTCTAAAGCACTGTCTCGATGGGCATATTCAGTAATTAAGTCGATCAGTCCCATTTCTGCATCTTCGACCTCGCAACCCAAAGCCTCGGCGATCGCAGCCAAATTCATCGGTTGCCCCTTCAGATACAACACTGCCTCTACTTTTTGCTTGAGAGAATTGGCGATCGGTAATTCTGGCTGCTCAAAACCATCCATTGATAAAGACAATGGTTCTAATAGCTCAACATGATCAACTGGATCTTCAAGCTCGACAGATTCTTCGAGCACTAGCTCAACACGATCAACTGGATCTTCAAGCTCGACAGATTCTTCGAGCACTAGCTCAACACGATCAACTGGCTCTTTAGGCTCGACAGACTCTTCAAGCACTAGCTCAATTGGCTCTACAGTTTGGTCTAAAGGCAATTCATTCGTCATGCTAAGATTTTAACCGAGGGAAGGCGTTGCAATACAATGCTTTTATTCTTAAATTAAACAAAAAATTGTATTAGCTGAGAAACCATATGCCAAGCAGCATGATGTACTACGAAGACACTTATGTGGTGCTGCCTCCAGATATGCAAGAGCAATTTGTCACTCAGCCAGAACTAGAACAAATTTTGCACGATCTGCTAATCGATATCCAAGATGCGCTGCCCTACGATTTACAAAATCTTGCAATTAGCGAACAAGTCCAACGCCTGATTAAAACTGCTTGCGATCTAGATTGTGGCGATCGCGGCACATGGCAATGGTACGTCGTCCGCCTCGACAAATAAGTAATAAATGCGAGAATTTCATGGCTTACAGTAACTTCACTCTAAGGCAGGTCGAAAAAGATTTTCATTTACAAATCGAAGAACAAATTGATCTATTTGCTCATATCAATGCGATCGCACCTAGTGACGAAATCAAAAAATTATTAGCCGAGAACATTCCCCTTGCACTTGCGATTAATACCGAAAAAGCGCGATCGGAGTTTCTGATTGCGCCGATGTTACTGGAGCTAAGAAGGAGATCGCCAGTTCCCATCAGCCTATTTTCTGGCACAGAATTTAATGTCAGTCCCGAACAAGGTTTAACAGGCTATTGTGATTATTTAATCAGCCTATCGAAGCAACAACTAAGGATTAGCGCTCCTGCGATCGCCATTGTCGAAGCAAAAAATGAAGATATCAAGTCAGGATTAGGGCAATGTATTGCGGAAATGGTTGCTGCTCAGTTATTTAACGAAATAGAAAACAATGTGATTACCTCAATTTACGGCATTGTCACTACAGGAGAAATCTGGAAGTTTCTCAAAATAACTAAGCAAACAGTTGCGATCGATCTTACTGACTACTACATCACTGACATTGGCAAAATTCTTGGTGTTCTTTTAGATTTCGTGACTATATAGTTGTCGCCAAGTCTATCAGGACTTAAAACCCAAAAGAGAATTGCGGCGCGAAGCGCCGCAACTCTCTTTTGGGTTTTGATACAGCGATAAAAACAATTTAGGATCGACGTGAAAAAATTTACCAAGCGCTTGAGCCTGATTTTCGCTGATTTGACGCTTGCCGTTTACCACTTCCGAGACAATACCACTTGAGCCAATCACATTCACTAGATCGGCTTGTTTCAAATCATTTGCTTCCATTAAATGCAAGAGAACATCAAGAGGTGAAGCATCATCCATTGGATAATGTTCATCTTCATATTTTTCAATCAATGTCAGCAGCAGTTGCAAAATCCTCTCTTCTTCAGCAGTTGGCTGAGGAAGTGCTAGCAATCTTTCCATATTTTGCAACGCAATTTCATTTTCAGCATCATTAGTAATCACATGAGGCTGAATCTCGGCTAGCAAATCGCCATAAGCCTTTCGATTAATAGTAAGGGTCATTTTTCCACCTACCTAAGTCATATTTCATTAAACCCAAAAAAGGTAAGGGGGGCGCTACGCGCCCCCCTTACCTTTTTTGGGTTTTAGTTAAACTTTACGATAACATCGGGCTGTAATTAAATGAGGCTGAAATACCTCAAGAAAATTAGCTTGTAAGGTGCTGAAGAAAGTATCTACTGTTTCTGGATCGTCTAAATGAATGGGATGCTCATTTTCAAAACCCTTAAAGAAATACCAATTAACAATAATTTTTCCTTGAGATGAAAGCATCTTGTGAAACTGCATCAACTGACCACTAGGATCGGGTAAATGCTCCAGCACGTCAAAACACAAGACCGTATCAAAATATCCTTCCAAAGCTTCTTCTAATGGAATTTCGGAACGAAAAGATATTTTGTGGCTTAGTCCTAACTGCGCTACTCGATGCTCGACAAAGCCGCGATTAATCGGATTAATATCGCAATAGATCACCGAATCGACATTTGGACACATCGCAGTTGCGATCGCATGAGTACCAATGCCGCCACCAAAATCAAGCACCCGCCCCTTAGCTTGATCGGCAATTAGTTTGAGAGTACCGCCAATATAGTCTTGACTCTCAAGATGCCAAGTACCTAGTTTAAATAGATACATCTCACCAACTTTGTCCTTGTAAAAAGCTGTGGCTTCTTCCCAGTCAAAGTCGGTATTTCCTAAATTTTCTAAATCGTAACGACAATTTTGCAGTTTCTCGGTAATCGTTTCTGCATCTAGCTTTAAGAAATCTTGCAAGTGCTGCTCTAATCTAAAGCCGTCTTGCCAATATCCTTCCAAGAAAGTCGGCGTAGGAGATGAAATCACCATGTTTGATTGCAATATAGCGCTGTGCGCCTAAAAAAGTGTAATAACAGATGCTTGTTACGCAGAGCGCAAGCTTCACCTGTCATTACAGCATAAATGTACGCAAATCCACACTGTATAATCCCTTCCCAGTGAAGAATTAGTGGTGCGCAGCTTCGCCGCGCACCACTAATTCTTCATTTTACAACGTCTATTCTTTCGGTGGGGAGGGAGTATACAGTTTGCCATACAGGAAAATCGTGGGGTAACATTCGCCGATGGGAGCTTTTTTACACCTTTTTCATTGCCAAAAACTTCTCAAGCACTCTCTAAATACAGTAATTCTCATTATGAAACCGATTTTTATAATGAGAATTGCTGCTCAAAATAAGCGATCGCTTTAGAGCAGTTTCTGGTCAGTTATAATTTCAGGTAAAGTGCAATCGCGGAGAAAATGAAATATCTCTATTTACATGGCTTTGCGTCTAGTCCCAACTCTTACAAGGCGCAGTACATGAGACAAAGGTTTACTGACATCGGGCTAACGTTGCATATTCCAGACTTAAATCTCACAGATTTCTCAACCACGACCCTCTCAGATCAATTAGCGTATCTCGATCGCACTTATCTCCATAACAGCGAACCACTTGTGGTGATTGGTTCTAGCCTTGGTGGATTTTTAGCTGTGCAACTTGCCGCCAAAAAAACACAAGTCCAAAAACTAGTTTTGTTTGCCCCTGCTTTTGGATTTAGTCAGAGAATTGCCAAAGCCTTAGGTGAAGAGAATGTTACTAAATGGCAACAAGATGATATTCGCGAGTTTTATCATTACGGGCTGAAGCGTAATGTAAATTTACAATTTCAATTTTTTGTTGATGCCAAGAATTATTCAGAAGAAAAGCTTACGCGATCGCTACCTATTCTTATCTTTCATGGCATTCATGATGATGTTGTGCCAGCATCTCTCAGTGAAGAGTTTGCTAAAAGGCGATCGCAAGTTACTTTAAAACTACTAGACGATGACCATGCTCTTGGAAAAGATTTAGAAAGCATTTGGCAAAACATCAAGCATTATTGTGGTTTTTGAACTATAACGCTTTGCGCTTAAACTCGAAGCGTACAATTCCTTGAGAGTGTTGCAAAGCAGCTCTTTCAAGGAATTGTGCGCTTCGTTTGATCTAAGCTAATTAGAAAATAAAGGAGTTACTTCACAATACTTCAACAAATACTCACTCCAAAGGGTAGTTACTTTTGATACAAAGCATCCGTTAGGATCTTAAAATCAGCAGTAGCATTTAAAAAAGGGTTTTAAAACCGTTGAAAAATATTATCAAAACACTGCGAGCTGACTTCGCAATCATTTTTGAACGCGATCCTGCTGCGCGTAACTGGCTAGAAGTGCTGTTATGCTACCCAGGACTCCATGCGATCGTCTTATATCGCTTTGCTCATTGGCTGCACACTCTTAAGTTACCCGTGATTCCCCGTATGATCTCGCAATTTGCTAGATTCCTAACGGGCATCGAGATTCACCCAGGCGCGAGAATTGGCATGGGTGCATTTATCGATCACGGTATGGGCGTGGTAATTGGTGAAACTGCGATCGTTGGTGAATATGTATTGATTTATCAAGGTGTCACCCTTGGTGGTACTGGCAAACAATCGGGCAAGCGTCACCCTACCCTTGGCGATAACGTTGTCATCGGCGCTGGCGCAAAGGTCTTAGGCAATATTGAAATTGGTAGCAATTCGCGGATTGGTGCTGGCTCCGTCGTTTTGAAATGCGTTCCTCCCGATTGCACTGTGGTTGGTATTCCTGGGCGGATTGTGCATCGTCATGGCGTAAAGGTTTCCGCTCTCGATCACTTTCAGGTTCCCGATCCTGAAGGCGATGTCATCCGATCGCTTATTGGTCGCGTTGAGCAGTTGGAGAGACATGCTGAGGCTAATACCTTACATCCCATTAACAACTACATTATTGATTCAGAGTTGCTCAAGAATGTCCGCCCTCGCCACCTTACGCCATGCGATCGTACTGATCGTTTTGAACATCCTCCAGAATATGAAGGTTTTTCTGAAGGCGGTGGTATTTAATAAAAAAGGCTCGCAACGCGAGCCTTTTTTATGGAATTTTTGACAAGCCGCTATAATTCATTCAAAAAAGCAGTCTAACGGCTTAATTGAGCGGCAAGAAAACCCTTGCTCTCAACTAAAATATCACGCTTTTGTCCGCTCCAATGATGTGTTATGCCCCGATCTCTTATCAACTATTTGTCTTTGAGATCGCCAATAACTTCTCGGAACTCATCAACGAAGCAAATCATTTTTGAGTGCTTAATTTCGGAGAGAAATAGATAACCTCAACGGGCGTTTCGGTTTGGTATACCAAAAAATGTTTTTCCGATAATTCATCCGATTATTTGAGAAACTGAGAAATGATGAAAGCAATATTTTCTAGCATATCTCCATTACAACTTATTCTAATGGATATTCAAACTTTTCAGAATAGCCATCTAATACAATTCCAATTTTCAGAAGTCTGAAGTCTGAATACCGTTTACCAATTACCTGAACACCGATAGGTAATGAATCTTTACTGAGTGAAATTGGCATACTCAAAACAGGATTTTCTGTTAATGTAAACGGCGTAGTATACGCTTGTGTTGCCATATAATAATGAATTAGCTCATTATTTACTTCTATCGAATTATTGTAAATATTAAAATCACCTAACTTTTTAGTTGGTTTATGATGTGGGAATGCATTTACAGAGCTTGCTGGACAAATAAATACATCAAAATCGTCTAAGAAATTCTCCATCTGAGTAATTAACGATTCCTGTATGTTTAATGCTTCCATATATTTTTTCACCGACGTTGGTTTTACAACGTTCTGATGCATTGGCACATTTTTTAATACTCCTTTTATAAATGGAAGCCCTATCCATTTTAGAAAATTTGGAGTACTGTAACCACCCTGCATACCTACAAAACTTCCCCATGTTTTCCATGCCAAGTGAAAGTCAATTGGTGGAGCGATTTCAACAACAGTAGCACCTGATTTCTCTAACTTTACAATGTAATTCTGAATCGCCTTTTTGATTTCATTATCAACGGGAACATTACCAAACTCATCAGTCCATCCAATTTTTAAATTCTTTATATCAACAGTGTCCTTACATCTGTTTATTGGTATTAGTTTTTTATCGGTATCGGTAGTCTGAGCGATTACATCCATCGCTAACTGCAAATCTTCAATAGTTCTCGCTAGTGGTCCTGCAACCGCCAATGACTTGAGACCATTAACAAGTTCTTTAGGGTCAGTTTGAATACCATTAACTGACACAACTCCAAATGTTGGTTTAAAGCCATATACTCCGCAATATGCTGACGGAATTCTAATAGACCCTGCCAAATCGTTCCCGAATGATAAAGGAATCATACCTGTTGCAAGTGCTACCGCACAACCACCACTACTCCCTCCACTGGTTCTATTAATATCCCAAGCATTATTCGTTTTTCCGAAAATAGCATTATCAGTCTGCATATCCATAGCTAAAACCGATAAATTAGTTTTACCTATAGTAATGGCACCTTCTGACTTGAGAAGTTTTACAAGTTCAGCATCTTTTGTCGGGATATGGTTTCTCAACGGTTCATATCCCGATGTAGTTGTCAGTCCCTGTGTCAAATAATTATCCTTAATCGTAATAGGGACACCATGCAATTTACCCCAATTATTAGCACTTTTAATTGCTTCATCCGCTAATTTTGCTTGGCGTAAGGCATTTTCCTTGTCAATTAATACCACTGCATTAAAGATGCCGTTTTGTTCTTCTATTTGCTGTAGATAAGTTGACACAACTTCATATGAAGTAACTTCCTTGTTCCTGATTTTATTTGCTATTTCAGTGGCAGACAGAAATAAAATATTGTCTTGTGTCATAAATTTAATAGCATTGAATTAAAAGCTAATGATTTGATAATAATAATCTCTTTCTGTTCGAGTTTCTTATATTATAAATTTATTCCTTATTATTACCAATTGTATCTAGATGTGTATGTTTAAAACAGGTATCTAACTTTAATCTGTAACGAAGTATACGGTCCATTATTTAAGTGCTTGGATGCAGATTTTTTTTAGTCGATGTAGTCAGTCAACTTTACTCCTTGAGCTAAAGAAATTGAATGACTTTATGAAATCGAAGCAAGGAGAAGGTTGAGCAGAAATCTAGCAATCTTGGGACGTTTTCAGGCTCCGCTCATGCTAAGAATTTAGCCGCATAACTATGTATTAGACGGAAATTTTCTGTCTAGTACGACTATAAGCGATATAGCCTGAATGTCAAGTTTCGGGCTAATCACCCTATACGGGGTGTTAGGGACTTGCAAGAAATAAATAAATCCAAAAGCACTTTATGGGATACTAAACATATTTAACATAAAGTGATAAAACTTACAGACTCGCTCAAGACACTATTTCAAGAAACAGCAAAACAGCTAAAAGGTAGTGAGCATCGACGATACATCGCCCAAACCGTAAAAGAACTAGGTAAAGGAGGGCAGAGACTAGCAGAAAGAGAGTTAGGTTGGGATCGAAATCTCATCCGCAAAGGCAAGCGAGAGGTAGAGAGTGGAATTATCTGTGTGGATGCTTTTAATCTACGAGGAAGAAAATCGACAGAAGAACGATTACCCAACTTGCTAACCGACATCAAGAGTTTGGTAGATGGTCAAAGCCAAACAGATCCGAAATTCCAAACTAACCGACTGTATACTCGCCTGAGTGCAGCCGAAGTTCGGCGACAATTGATTGCTCAAAAAGGCTACAGTACCGAAGAATTACCCAGTGCAGAAACGATTCGTACTCGGTTGAATCGGCTAGGGTATTTCCCAAGTAAAGTTGGTAAAACAAAACCTCAAAAAAAATTGCCATGACCGATGCTATTTTTGACCAACTTGCGATTGAGAATGAAAAAGCAGAAGCAGACCCGACAATTTTAAGACTGTCATTAGACGCAAAAGCAGTGGTTAAGGTCGGGAACTTCTCGCGTGATGGCAAAAATCGCGTTGATACTCAAGCTTGTGACCACGACTTCAAGCCCAGTTCAGGGGTAACTCCTTATGGGATCTTTCTACCAGAATTAGATGAATTATTTCTGTATTTTACAACCTCTAAAGTAACCAGTGATTTTATTGTGGATATGTTGGCGGCTTGGTGGTCAGAGAATCGCCATCGGTTTTCATTAGTCAAAACGCTACTACTCAACCAAGATAACGGACCCGAAAATCATTCCCGCCGTACTCAGTTTATGAAGCGAGTTGTGGATTTTGCCCAAACTCATCAATTGAATTTGAGATTAGCTTACTATCCGCCTTATCACAGTAAGTATAATCCCATCGAACGCACTTGGGGAATTTTAGAAAACCACTGGAATGGCAGCATCTTAGATGAAATTAACACCGTTGTGAAGTTTGCCCAAACTATGACATGGAAAGGTGTGCATCCTGTAGTCAAACTTGTAACCGAAACCTACAAAACAGGGGTTAAGTTAACAAAACAGGCGATGGCTGAAGTAGAAAATCAGATTCAAAGAATGACATATCTAGAGGTTAATGGTAAACAATTAGACCTTGGCAAATGGTTTGTCGATATTTTGTACGTACCAACATTAAAACTGGAATGATTTTTTATCTGGAAGTCCCTTAGGCAGAAAAATTCTGGCTATTTGCCCTGTACGGGATGTTAGACAGAAAAATTCTGGCTAATCGCCCAAATAGCGTGTTAGTCCGACAATAAAATGTATTATTCAGATTATTTACTTTATAATTTCATTATACAAACTGAGCCGCCACCTCGGAAATTGCTGGATCGAGTGAGAGATCGCTAACAATTTCAACAATCACGCGATCGCAATATTCTCAGTCTTTTTATTTGGATTTTTGGACAAGCCGCTATAATGCATTCAAAAAAGCATCTAAAAAACATTCATGCATTATCAAAAGCGATCGCCTAATCAAGGTCTCTGGCACTTCTGGAAAAAGTTTCTGAATAGGCTAATTCATAGCGCATTCTGGCAAAAGGCGATCGCTTTGTTATTAGCAGGTTTATGTCTCTTCGCGCTAGCTGCCTGTGAGCCAATCCCAGAGCCAAATCAAGCCACAGTTGGCAGTACCAATCGTCTCAAAAATGTACTTAGTCGCGGCAAACTAGTTTGCGGTGTCAGTGGCGAGCTACCAGGATTTAGCTTTGTAAACAAAGAGGGCAAATATTCGGGGCTGGATGTCGATATTTGTCGGGCGATCGCATCGGCGATATTTGACAATCCTGAAGCTGTTCAGTTTCGCAACCTTAATGCTAAGGAGCGTTTTACAGCTTTACAGTCTGGCGAAATCGATGTACTTAGTCGTAATACGACATGGACATTAAGCCGAGATACAGCCTCTCGTCTTGCCTTTATGCCCGTAGTTTTTTATGACGGTCAGGGCGTAATGGTGAGAAAGGACAGCAATATTAAGGCGATCGCAGATCTTAAGGATGCCGATATTTGCGCCCAAACTGGGACAACGACAGAGCAAAATCTCGCTGATCAAATGCGTAAGCGTAATCTTGCCTATAAGCCTGTAGTTTATGAAGATGTGAATGCTACTTTTGCAGCTTACCAATCGGGTCGTTGTGCGGCGATTACCGCCGATCGCTCTGCGCTGGTAGTACGTCGTACCCGACTTGCTGATCCTGAAAATCATGTAGTTTTAGATTTTGTGATTTCAAAGGAGCCGCTAGCCCCTGCGGTTGGTGATGGAGACTCGAAGTGGTCAGATATTGTCAAGTGGATAATATTTTCTGCGATCGAGGCGGAAGATTTAGATATTTCTTCGACGAATCTCACGACTCAATTACAAAGTAAAAATGCAGAAATTCGTAGATTTCTAGGAGTTGATGGCAGTTTGGGTAAAGATATGGGCATCGCCAATGACTTCACAGCGCGAGTGGTTAAGCATGTTGGGAATTATGCCGAAATTTACGATCGCAATCTTGGCAAAGATAGTCCATTCAAATTGCCACGCGGACAAAATGAACTCTGGAAAAATGGCGGATTAATGTACGCACCACCATTTCGATAAAAAAAGAGCGCTTCGCGCTCCTTTTTTTAACAAAGAGAATCGCTTAGCGATTCTCTTTGTTATTCTTACCAGCCAAAAATAGAAGTGATCGCAGGTTGAGCCACAGGACTAATCTCTTCTGATATCTCAGTACTATTAGATTCTTCAATCAGTTCTTCAGTGCAGAAAGTCGCCTGAGTAAATCCACCAAATTGCTTGACTGAGCTTGCCCTCATCCGCACATTAGGAGCTGGGAACCAAAACCGCTCATAGGAACTCATAGAAGGATAATCAGTGATTAATACCAGCGCTTCTTCGTCATCGATTTCATAGCGACCAATCACGGGCATAATTTCTGCATAGCCACGTTCGCGTAGAAGCTTACCTTTACGACCTGTTTCATCATCTGGCACAAGTGCAAATACAGTTTCGCCTGAATGATTCTCATCATCTTCTTTATCCCATGCCATCGTTCCATCCCACTTGACATAGGCTCCGCCGATCGCAGTGGTTGGTTCGACTTCATGCATTTGACAGATTTCGATTACCTTTGGATCATCAGCACTCAGTGGATTCACAATAATTTCCGAGCCACCTTTTTCGGCTCTGCGAAAAGCGAGATGATGAGTAGTTCGTTGCGATTTCCATTTGCCCGCACTTTTTTGAAAAAATTCTAAAGCATTCATATTTTGTTTTTTATACTTGCCGATTCAGATATCTATGCCTAAGTTTACTATTGAAAACATTCCAAACCTCAATTTTTAGTATAAAAACCTTTTCCCCATGCCGATCGCCTTTGAACGCTTGGATGTTTTCTGGACTGTAATTCCAGTTATTGCCAAACCATATTCATTGATATGATCAGCAATTCCAGGAAGTAGGAACTTCGCATTTTTGACGTAGTTTTTAGCCCATAGCTTTGATAGTTGATCTCTTGCTTCTTCATTGACGTAGATGTTTTTATCTTTATCAATCATGGTCATTGCCACATCGCCATCTCTTGAAGTGATCACAAAGGCAAAATCTCCACTCTCAGAGATTAATTCTTCGTGCCATTCATCTATATTTTTTGCTAGTTTGTCTTGATAAAGCACTAGAGACATACTTTCTCCGTGCAGCAAGGCTTTTCGCAATGAACTTGATATTTCTCTGGTTCCCATCGATTTATTAAGACTATCAGTACCTGTTACGTTAAATGCTAGTCGCAGCAACCTTTAGAGTCAACCTTACAGAATTTGATGATCGCTGAAATTCGCGTGTAATTGTCCTCAATAATAGACGTAGTTCACAAATATTTAAAATCTCGACACAGATCTTGTCGGGATAATAAGTTAAAGCAGAATAGCAGGATTGGGGTTGAGGCTGGTCGATGCAAAAGTATCGCTGTTCCTCGACGCTCGATCAACATTGAGAAACTATTAAAAGATTTATGACAAAGCCTAAGCGTATTGGTATTTTGACAAGTGGTGGTGACTGTGGTGGACTAAATGCAGTGATTCGGGCAGTAGTGCGCCGCGCCCGTGACTACGACATAGAGATTTATGGCATTAAAGGTGCAACCCAAGGATTGATGAATCGTCCAGTGGAAGCGGAATTGCTGGACATGAAAAAGGTTTCAGGAATTCTTCGCTACGGCGGCACAATTTTAGGAACTGTGAATAAAGGCAATCCCTTTGCTTACCCCATGCCCGATGGCTCAATTCTCGATCGCTCTGAGGAAGTGATTGAGGGATATCACAAACTCGGACTGGATGGACTGATTGGTATTGGTGGTGACGGTAGCTTGGCGATCTTGCGCCGCCTTGCCCAGCAGGGAAAGATGAATCTCGTAGCAGTGCCGAAAACCATTGACAATGATTTAGGTGTGACGGAAAACTCGATTGGATTTAACACGGCGGTGAGTGTGGCGGTGGAAGCACTCGATCGCTTGACCTATACTGCCATCAGTCACAGTCGCGTGATGATTTTAGAAGTAATGGGACGGGATGCAGGACATATCGCCGTCAGCGCAGGAATTGCAGGTGGAGCGCATATTATCTTGATCCCAGAGATTCCCTATGACCTCGATGAAATATGCGATCGCTTGATGAATCGCGCTTTACGTGGTTTTAATTTCAGTACAGTGGTGGTCGCTGAAGCGGTAAAAACCCCTACAGGTGAGCCTGTCACATATACGAATAGTCTTGGTCAGACTCTCTATGGTGGCATCGGTCAATATCTGGGAGATCAGATAAGTACGCGCACGGGTATGGAGAGCCGCGTCAGCGTTTTGGGACATGTTCAGAGAGGTAGTACGCCATCACCACTCGATCGCATCCTTGGTGCAGCATTTGGTGTGGCTGCGGTGGATTTAGTCGCACAGGACAAATATGACCGCATGGTAGCTTGGTCAAATCGAGAAGTGATCGATGTGCCAATTGCCGATGCGATCGCTAAATATAGCGCTGTTGATGTGCATGGCACATTGGTTCACACTGCGATCGGATTAGGGACTTACGTTGGGGAAATCGATCAACTATCTTCCTAAGCCTAAAAAACAAAACCCAATATTTTTGTTGAGAGTGTTGCTTGGCAACACTCTCAACAAAAATATAAGAGCATTGCAAAGCAATGCTCTTATATTTTTTGAGTTTGCCTAGAGCGCAAAGCGCTATAGTAAAAAAACTCGTCTAGTAAAGCTTCAACCTATGTCTAGCCGCCTCAAAGCCCTGTTTTATTACATTACGGCACGGTTGTTACTTGCACCGATCATGTTGTGGGCGATCGCTACCGTCGTATTTCTGTTAATGCGGGCTACCCCTGGCGATCCGATCGATGCGATTTTAGGCCCTCGCGCTCCTGAAGAAGTTAAGGTGGCTCTGCGCGAACAAGTGGGGTTGACGGGTTCTCTATTTTCTCAGTACTGGGAATATATACAGGATTTGTCCCGTTTTAATCTCGGTAAATCGATTAGTACCCGCGAACAAACCGTTTGGCAGATCATTAAAAACTTTTTCCCAGCCACTGCTGAACTGGCGATGTATGCCCTGATTGTGGCTTTGGTGGTTGGGCTAACTGTAGGCATCGTGGCGGCTCTACGTCCCAACACTAAATGGGATGTGGGCGGTAGATTATTTGGGATTATTACCTACTCATTGCCACTGTTTTGGGTGGGAATGATATTGCAATTAGTATTTTCGGTGCAGTTGGGATGGCTACCAATAGGAACGCGCTTTCCTGCTGGTGCAGAGCCGCCTATACAGGTTTTTGGACTATATACGATTGATGCCTTGATTAAGGGTAATTGGCAAAGTCTTTGGACTAGTATTCAATATTTGATTTTACCTGCGGCAAGTTTAGGGATTGTGATTAGTGGCATTTTTGAGCGAATCGTGCGGGTAAATTTGCGCCAAACTTTGCTGTCGGACTATGTGGAAGCTGCTAAAGCGAGAGGAATTAATCCTAGATCGATCTTGTTTAATCATGCGCTGAAAAATGCGATGATCCCCGTAATTACAATTTTGGGCTTAACATTGGCTTCGTTGTTGGGCGGCGCGGTACTGACTGAAGTGACTTTTTCTTGGCCAGGGCTGGCGAATCGATTGTTTGAGGCAATCTCAGGGCGCGATTATCCAGTGGTGCAGGGGATTGTCGTGTTTTTTGCGATCATCGTCACGATCGCAAGTATTCTCGTAGACATTGTTAATGCTTGGATCGATCCAAGGATTCGTTATTAAACGTTATTAAATAAGAATAATAAACGATGCAAAGTGTCGTTTATTATTCTTATTTAATCTTCTTTTTTGGTGCTAGTGGTATGAAGATAAAACCTATTTTTGTTGGGATTGCGGTAGTTGGAATTTTGCTACTTGTGCTGAGCTTGAGCGCGGTGGGCAAGATTTTTGGAGTAAATCCCCGTGATGTTTTGGCGGGAGTCAAAACTCAGCCACTAGCTGTGAAGTTTTTACCGCAGCGATCGCCATTGTTCTTATCATTTTTGATAAATCCAGAAAAATTAGAATTATTCACCCAGTTGGCGGCAAAACCAAGCGATCGCGGCGATGTGCGTCAGGAATTGGCTAACCTCAAACAGCAATTGCGCCAAAACTGGCTACTGGACTACGATCGCGATATTCTGCCATGGCTCGATCAAGAAATCACCTTAGCTGTGACCGATATCGATCTTGATCGGCAACCTGCTAATGGTTTGCAAACAGGCTATCTATTAGCATTTGCGGCTAAAGATGCTGACCTTGCCAAAGCAAGTATTGATGATTTTTGGCAGAGATTGGCGGTAAATGGCTCAGATTTAGGGTTTGAGCAATATCAGGGGATCTCGATTTTAAATACTAGTTTTGCTGAAGATAAACCTGCGATCGCGGGGACAACTTTAGATAATTTTGTACTGTTTGCCAACGATACGCGGGTATTACGCAAAGCCATAGATGCGCTACAAAAACCTGACTTGGCGCTGACGAATCTGGCAAACTATCGCGATCGTCTAGAACAATTTAATGAGGGCAAAAATGTAGGCAAAGTTGGTGTAGCTTATGTAAATCTTGCCGAGTTAGGTGAGGAACTACCCAAAGAAAGCCTGTTAATGAGCCTCAGTTTTGACAAGTCAGGAATTAGAGCCAAAACAGCATTGACCCTGCCAAGTAACGGAGAAAAGAGCGAAGCTGCTATTGATCCCCAATTCTCAAAGACCAAAGCTGCTAAAAAAACCTCTGTCAATATTGCTAATACGATCCCTTCAGGAAGCTCCGTCATCGTTGGCACTGATCTCGGTCAAACCTTAGCAGAATTGAAAGATTCGCTGATTCCTGAATGGCAACAAGCACTTGAGAAGGCGATCGCACCAATTACCTTGGATAGCAATACTTTGGCATGGGCGCAGCATGACTACGCGATCGCCTTACTTCCTAAATCCAATCACGATCTCTATTGGTTGTTAGTGGCAAAAGTGGAAGATGCTAATGTTACGAAAGAAGCGATCGCCGATCTAGATCGTCTCGTAAGAAATAAGCTTACAGTCGGCGAAATCTCACTGAAGGCTCAACCAGTGACCATCTGGACAAATCTCTCGGCAAACGATAATTCTGGAGTATCGGGAAATGTGGTGGCGGCGCATACCCAAACCAAAGATTACGTGTATTTATCAAATTCACTAGCAGTTTTAGAATCCAGTTTAACGCTAAAGAATAGTGAATCGATCGCTGCATCGAGGAGCTTCAAAACTATTTCAGCGAAGTTGCCTAGCGATCGCTTAACCTATGGATATATTGACAAAAATCTCGATCTGTCTTGGCTACAGGCAAGTCTATTAAATCTCAAGGGGGCAAGTGAAATCCCTCAAAACATCAGTAATTCTCCCCTAGCACAAGCTCTTAAACATATGGAAGTAAGTGGTTTTGCGATTACTAGTAGCGATAAAAGTGTGCAGAATGGTGAATTTTTCTTAATTCTGAAGTAATTATAGGTAAGCTTAAAGCATGTGCTTTCATTTGCATTTGCTAGTCCTTAATCCATGACTATTAGTTTATCTACGCCACATTTTCTATTTCATAGCATCCCTTTGCAATTGGCGATGATGTTGCCGTTTGTGGTACAAGCTATGGTTATTATGGGGCTGACGGATTATCTGTCCCATAGTCATTGGTCGATCTGGGCTTATGGATGGACACTTATGCTATCCATCGGGTTTGGTACAATCGTAGCGAATTGGATTAGTCAGCGATATCAATCCTTAGCTCAAGTCGAAGTTTCCCTTAAAGAGTCACAGGAAAAATATAAAGTTCTATTCCAAACCCTTCCCATTGGAATTTCAATTACGGACAAAGAGTCTCGCATTATCGAAAGCAATGCGATCGCTGAATTTTGGTTGGGAATACCTGATTTAGCAGATATTAGCTGTCCGCCACAGTATGAAATTAATCCTAGGATGATTCGTGCTGATGGTTCACCAATGTTAGTCGAAGAATATCCCTGTGTTAAGGCTTTGCAAACCAATCAAGCTGTTTACGATGTGGAAATGGGTGTTATTTGTTCTGATGAAATTTTGCGATGGTTTAGTGTGAGTGCCAGTCCGATTCCTTTAGAGAATTATGGGGTGGTGCTAGTTCATGTAAATATTAGCGATCGCAAATTTGCTGAACAAGCAATGCGACTGAGTGAATCAAGATTACAAGCTTTCATAAATAATGCTCCGACACCGATCTCAATCAAAGATTTAGAAGGAACGTATTTATCAATCAACAGTGAATTTGCCTATTGGATGCAAGTTCCTGCTGAAGATATTTTAGGAAAGCGGGACTACGAACTTTTCCCCGCTGAAAATGTTAAAATCTCCCGTACTCACGAACTGCAAGTAATTTTTGAAGGTATTCCCGTTACCTTTGAAGATACTGTCCCCCTTCCCGATGGTCTCCATACTTTTATCATCACTAAGTTTCCACTTATGGATGACCGAGACAGCCCCTTCGCGATCGCAGGAATTTATCTCGATATTAGCGATCGCAAACAATCAGAAATAGCTCTTATAGAAGTAGAATCCAATCTTAGGAGAGCGAATCAAGAACTCCAAAAATTAGTTAATCTTGATAGCTTAACTCAAATCGCTAATCGTCGTTGTTTTGATGAAAGAGTTATTTATGAATGGCAAAGGCTCTATCGTGACCGCCAACCCTTGTCTTTGCTAATGTTTGATGTTGATTATTTCAAACGCTATAACGATTATTATGGTCATCAATTAGGCGATCAGGCTCTTCTACTAATTGCGCAGGCAGTCGATCAATTAGTATGTCGTCCTGCGGATCTAGTTGCTCGTTATGGGGGCGAAGAATTTATTGTGATTTTGCCAAATACTAATTTAGAAGGTGCGATCGCAGTTGCTAAAAATCTGCATAAAGCTATCGCTGATTTACAAATTCCTCACCAAGATTCAGATGTGAGTGATGTCGTCACAGTCAGCATGGGCATAGCTTCTGACATTCCCAAACTTGATCGATCGCCCTATGTGTTAATCAATCAAGTCGATCAAGCACTCTATTATGCGAAGCAACAAGGACGTAATCGGTCGGTGATATTTGCGGATTAGCCATATCTCCCAAATAATGCCAAAATAGGAATGGTTTCCAACTACCTCAATGATTATTGACCGTAACCACTTTCGTTCACGTAGTATCCCACTGCAATGGCTGATATTATTGGCGTTCGTGGTACAAATTTTTGGCGCGGTTGGGATGGTTGCTTATTTATCTTATAGAAGTGGGCAGGAGTCGGCTAATAAGCTAGCAATTCGACTCAAGACAGAAATAAGTACCCGCGTTACAGAAAAGACCACAACCTATCTACAAGCCCTTGACCAAGTTAACAAAAACAACATCAGCGATCTCCGTCGAAGCCTGTGGAGTTTTGATGACTTCTCTAGTCAAGAGCGACAGGCTTGGCAACAGATGCAGCTTAATTCCTTGTCGCCAATTACAATTATTGGGTTTGGAACTCCTACGGGAGGACATCGAGCGGTCGAGCTACTGAAGGATGGCACATTTAGTATTCGGGCAGCACCCAATGGCGGTGGCAAGTATAGAACCTTTACGACTAATCCTGATGGCTCACCAGATCAAGTTACGGAAACATCAGTTAGCTTTGATTCGCGTCAGCGTCCTTGGTTTAAAGCTGCCGTGCAGTCTGAGAAAGCAGCTTGGACAAATGTATATCCCCATATCTATACAGGAGAATTATTAGTTGCTCTAGCTGAGCCAGTCTATGCCCCCAAGAATGGAAATTTTTTGGGTGTGACCTATGGAATTCGCAGCCTTGAAGAAATAAGTCGGTTTCTACGAACCATTGATATTAAGACAGGGACAGTCTTTATCATGGAGCGCGATCAGACATTGGTGGCAACTTCATCAATGATCCAGAAGCCATACCAGCTTTTGCAAAATGCGAAGGATCAGAAATTATTAAAGGCTATTGACAGCCAAAATCTTCAAATTAGTGGTGCGGCGAAATACTTACGCGATCGCAATGGTAACTTAGCAAATATTCGTCAGTCAGAGCAATTTGAATTTGAGATTAATGGCGATCGCCAGAGCGTTCAAGTAACTCCGATCAGCGATCGCAATGGGCTGGATTGGGCAATTGTGGTTGTCATCCCTGAGTCAGACTTTATGGCAGATATCCAAGCCAATAAAGTCTGGACGATTCTGTTGTGTGGAATAACTTTACTTGTCGCAACAGGGCTTAGCATCATCACAACCCGATGGATTACCAAGCCGATTTTGCGAATTAGTCAGGCAAGCAAAGCGATCGCCAGTGGAGAATGGAAAGAGCCGTTAGCAGAGAACAATGGTATCGCCGAGATTAGCATATTGGCTACGTCCTTTAACCAAATGACAAAACAGGTGCCGCTATCCTTTGATCGCGTAGAAGTTGCCCTCAAAGAATCACAGGAAAAGTATAAAGTTCTCTTCCAAACAGCACCAATTGGCATTTCCATGACCGATAAAAATGGTTGCATAGTTGAGAGCAATATCATCACTGAAGGTTGGTTTGGAAAGCCGAAACTATTGCAAGAAGAGTGTGAAGAGCGTGAACCTACGCTCCATGTGATCAGTCCTGACGGCTCAATGATGCCAGTCGAAGAATATGCTTGTGTCAGAGCTTTGAGAACTAAAGCACCTGTTTATGATGTGGAAACGGGGATTGTATGTGCGGATGGAATTTTGCGTTGGTTTAATGTAAGTGCTGCGCCTATTTCTTCAGAGCAACATGGAGTGGTGTTAATCCATGTCGATATCAGCGATCGCAAGCAAGTAGAAATTGCCCTAAAGCAAAGCGAGCGGACAAATCGGGCTATTCTCGGTGCCATTCCAGACTTACTATTAAGAGTTAAGCGGGATGGCTCATGCTTGGACTTTATCCCGCCTTTGATCGATCAAGCTGGTACATTTGTACCAGTGACAAAACACCTTTCGGAAGTCCTGCCGCCAGACTTGCTAAAGTTGCAGTTGCAAAGGATCGCCCAAGCTTTAGCAACAGGGGAATTGCAGGTATGGGAGCATCAAATCATCAAAAACGATCAGATCTGTCATGAAGAAATACGGGTTTTTCCCTGTGGTATAGATGAATGCTTGGTAATTGTAAGAGATGTTTCTGCTCGCAAACAAACAGAACTTGCCTTGATCGAAGCCAAGGCAAATGCCGAAGCCGCAACTAAAGCTAAAGGTGAATTTCTCGCAAGTATGAGTCATGAGATCCGCACACCAATGAACGGAGTAATTGGCATGACTCAGATCTTAGAAATGACAGAACTTACAACCGATCAAAAAGAATTTGTCAAAACAATCAAAGATAGTGGTCAAGATCTGTTGACAATTATCAATGACATTCTAGATTTCTCGAAAATTGAATCGGGAATGCTCGAAATAGAAGCAAGAGATTTTGACCTAGAGGAAGTGATCAGAGGAGTTTGCAAGCTACTAGAAAATCAAGCGATCGCCAAACAAATTGATCTTAAATATACGATCGCGCCTAACATTCCTAAGACTGTAATCGGCGATCTTGCCCGTCTCCGTCAAATCCTGCTAAATCTAGTCGGTAATGCCGTTAAATTCACTCAAAATGGTCATGTTTCGATTTCAGTTAGTGGAAAAGGATTAGAGGGAAAATATGAGCTAACATTTGCGATCGCAGACACAGGTATTGGTATTGCCAGCGATCGCCTTGACCTCTTATTTCAAGCCTTCACCCAAGCCGACAACTCCATCAGCCGTGAATACGGAGGTACTGGACTGGGTTTGGCAATCAGCAAACGCCTCGTGAACTTGATGGGCGGCACAATTTGGGTAGAGAGTCTCGGTCAAATCGGCGGCAGCCCTCCCATAGCATGGAAACCACAACCTCTTACTCCATCAACACCTCAAGGCTCAACCTTCTATTTTACGATCACTCTATTAATTAACCAGACGCTTAATCAACCACAAACAGTCTTAGCAAAAGAGTTTGTGGTTGACAAAAAATTTGCCGAGAAATTCCCCTTACGAATTCTGCTAGTGGAAGACAATCAAGTTAATCAAATGGTGGCAAAATTAATGCTCCAACGTCTAGGCTATCAAATTAATGCGATCGCTAATAATGGATTAGAAGCTGTGCAAGCAGTACAAAACGATAGCTACGATTTGGTCTTGATGGATGTCCAAATGCCAAAAATGGACGGTTTGACTGCCACAAAGATGATTCGCACAAGTTTAAAAAGTCATGTACGGATTGTGGCGATGACCGCCGATGCCATGCCCGAAGATCGTCAAGCTTGCTTAGATGCAGGTATGGATGATTTCATTAGTAAACCGATTAGTATCCAATCACTAATGTTCATAGTCTCATCAACTAAGTAATACCAATTCTCGAAAGTGTGACTATTTTGAGAATTCGTATCAAGGATTGGACTTTCGCACTCCCGTATTTTTTTGTAAAAAATTATGATCGTTTTGCTAATTCGCGGAAACATATTAGGGCTGATTATGTTTGTCGCAGTCAGTCCCATTGCCTTAATTGGTAGCTTTCTCCTCAAACTAGCCGATCCAATTACTATGTCTTGTGTCGGGGTCGCTTTGGTTGCCATAGATTTACTAGTGCGATTACGCTCTCGCCCGTCAAATGGCTGGCTTACCCAAAGAGAATTTGGAGGCACACTTTTCTTCCTGCCTGTCTGGGCTTTTGGAATAGTTGTTGTTGTCATCAACGTTGCAAATGCATTGCTCAAGTAGTTGGCGACAGAGGGGAGATTAGGGGGCGATCGCAAACAACCTACATAAGTATTGTTTGGAGTTATGACTATAATCTAATATTTTAAAAATGAATATCGAGTAGAAACGAAGTAAACAAGAAAGAAATAATATAACAAAGAAAAAGATGTCAAACCATATTTTCTGATAATTTTCTGATAATTTTTTAAATTCTCATTCTTAGAAATTTAAATGATAAGTATAATTACTCAGCAACTAAGATTTAAAATTGAAGTATAAAGAAAAGTTTAAGCGATCCCCAAATTGGCAAAATTTCTAGCACAATATAATTGTTCAAACGGAGCCAGCTTATATATAGGTTCTGAATTTAAATAACAAATTAATAAAATACGAAAAACAAGTGATCTTACATGTTAACTGGTAAATTCTACCTAGTCATGTTAGGTCACTTGTTTTTTCAATTCTTTATAATTTTATTTTGTTGTTACAGTCAACGAAATCATTACAAAGCTTATTCTATATATAGAGTAAGTGATTTTGTATCTTACTTTTTTGTTGAAATCTTGACTAGCAACGAATCAGTAATCACGTATTTTGACTCAGATAATATTACTAGTTCGGATTATAAAGAAAATGTTAAGCGATCCCAGTTTTTGCTCTCTGTCTTGGAAAATAGATTCATTAAAACGGAATCAGCTTATTTACAGATTCTGAATCTCAATATCAATTTAAGAATAATTTATATAAATAAATGGTTTGCTTCAATCAGGTAAATTTACCTAGCAGAAGCAAGCCATTTATTTTGTCCGAGACTTTTTGGATCATATTCTCGCATAAACGAAACAACTAATGCGTGACTAAATTTTCGTTTAATTGTCTGTTTAAAGCCTTTTAAACTATTTAAATCCGCATATAGCAATCCTAAATGAGTTGTGAGTAGGGGCAATTCATGAATTGCCCCTACTCACATAGATCAAGAAAGCATTTTCTTACATACAATATTTTTTATTCGGGATTGAATGCAACATGTTGTAAAGGATTGCAGAAATTCTCAGTATGAAGATTGATTTGGATGAAAGTCCGATGTCGGCGGACTTTCATCCAAATCAATTTTAGGGTGTGCAGCGATGTAGGAGCTGCACACCCTAAAATTGGTTTCATAATGAGAATTAATAAAGGGGTTTTATCCTGAGAGATTGTGAAATAAATTAAGTTACAGTTGGTTAGGTACCTACCTAAAAACAAGTAGGGTTAATTTGCACATAATTAATTTACTTTTCTGCTCTAGAGTTAACTTAAGCTCAAACCAACATCACTAAATTAACTACTACTTGCGAGTTGGAAATCTATTCGTGGAAAGATTTAATATCCGCAGCGTGATTGAGGGATATACCCAAGGGTATTTTTTGATGTCAGAGGGTGATGGAGAGCCGATTGAGTGGTATTACACCAATAGTCGCACCTTGATCCCGCTCGATTATCGCTTTCGATACCCTAAATCTTTGCAACGAGTAATTAATCAAAATCGCTTTGAAGCCAAGATCGATACTGCCTTTGAAGAAGTAGTTGCAGGCTGCGCCGATCGCGAAACTACATGGATCTCTAAAGAACTGCGATCGCTTTATAGCAATTTGCATCAAGCTGGCTGGGCACACAGTTTTGAGACATGGCAAGGGGATCAATTGGCAGGAGGAATTTTGGGGATTGCGATTCGCGGCGTATTTATTGGTGAATCAATGTTTTTTAA
Organism: Pseudanabaena sp. lw0831; assembly: GCF_016584665.1. Lineage (GTDB taxonomy): Bacteria > Cyanobacteriota > Cyanobacteriia > Pseudanabaenales > Pseudanabaenaceae > Pseudanabaena. Next base: position 4,297 of record NZ_BBJB01000108.1, on the reverse strand, counting down.
AATTCCTGAAGGCTCTAAGGTCGCGATGGTAAAATTGGTGGATCATTTGAGAACACAAGATTACAGTTTATTTGATGCTCAGTTGATGAATCCGCATCTTGAAAGATTTGGGGCATTTGAGATTGATGATGATAGTTATCAAGCCTTGCTAAAGCAAGCATTAACCAAATCTTGTAACTTCATACCAATTTCCGAAAGTGTATCTACACTTTCGGAAATTAAAAAACAAACCCAGTAAGGTTTTTGAATTTTCAAAATGGCAGCGCCATTTTAGGTAGTGCTAAATAGGTAAGGATGGCGGCGCTTCGCGCCGCCATCCTTACCTATTTAAAGCCTTTTCTTTTTAGGACTACCCCATTTTGAAAATTGGTATTACGATGTGAAATACGAGGTGAAATAAGTTTGTGACCGAACTACATCAAGCTGGCGAAATTGTGCAGTCTCGCTACCGTATTACGAGCGTTTTAGGACAAGGCGGTATTGGAATTACCTATGCGGCTCTAGATACCCAAACAGGCGATCGCGTTGCTCTCAAAGCTCTATCATTTCGACGGATAAATGAGTGGAAGGTGCTGGAACTATTCGAGCGGGAAGCTAAAGTACTCGCACAACTCGATCATCCTGCCATTCCACGTTACTTGGACTACTTTCAAATCGATCGCGATCGCGATCGTGATTTTTATATCGTGCAGCAATTAGTAGAGGGAAAATCTCTCGCCCAAGCGATCGCCGATGGTTGGCATGGCAGTGAAGAAGACGTTAAACAGATTGCTGAGCAAGTTCTGGATGTACTGATCTATCTCCATGGACTCAAACCACCCGTGATCCATCGTGATATCAAGCCGCAAAATATTATCCTTCAGCCCGATCTCAAAATTGCGCTGGTAGACTTTGGCGCAGTTCAAGACACCTACCGCAGTACCCAAGTGGGTGGCAGTACGGTCGTAGGGACATACGGCTATATGCCACCCGAGCAATTTCGGGGCAAAGCAGTCCCAGCCACCGATCTGTATGCACTTGGGGCAACTATTTTGTTTTTACTGACAGGGCGGTCGCCTGCGGAGTTACCTGAGATCAAGCTCAAGCTTAGTTTTAGAGGCTCAGTTAACATTTCTTCCCATTTTGCTGATTGGCTGGACAAAATGATTGAACCTGCGATCGAAGATCGTTTCAGCAGTGCCAAGCAATCGCTTAATGCTTTGCAAAATCCAATCTTACCATCGCTAGAAAGTCGGATTAGCGATCTAGAAATTAGTCGTTTACTTAGCCAAAATAGCGATCGCCCCAACACTAAATATCAATACCCCAAACCGCTGGGAAGTCGTATTGAACTTAAAAAGACTGATAGTAGTTTGAAAATTGAGATCCCGCCTGCGGGTCTGCGTGGAGAAGGAGTGAGCATCCTATCATTTGCAGTTTTTTGGAATGGCTTTCTGATCGTATGGACATCGATGGCGCTTAGGGCAGGATTTTTTGCGCTTTTCTCAATTCCGTTTTGGATTGTTGGCATTGGTATAGCCTATGCTGGCTTATCAATTGCGTTTGGCAAAGTATGCTTAGTAATTAGCGATCGCACATTTAGTATTGATTGGGACATTTTAGGCATCAAGCGACATGTCCAAGGCAAAACCCAAGATTTACGACAGATTGAGCTAAAGAGTTCCTACGAGGTAAATAATCAGCCAGTGATGGAGTTGCGCTTAAATCAAGGCATTTATGCCCATAAATTTGGCTTAGGGCTAAGTCGTCCTGAGAAGGAATGGTTACTACAGCAAATTAATGATTTTTTAGAAACATGGCGATCTCATCATTAATGATTAATTAGCGATCGCTTCTAAAACAAAATTAGAATTAGATTTTGACTTCTCTATTTCTGGCAAATCTATTTCTGGCAAAGAATTTTCAGAGAATTTACTTGAGAAACATCTACATGCTTCCCATTTACCTTGTACAGCCACAGATAATAGATTGCAGTATCCACCGTGTCTACCCGTGGAATCATAATTTTTACAAAATCGGCAATTCATAATAGCTCCATACACCCGTAGTAACCATATCAACTTTCTCCGTTATTGTGATGCTACTGTGTGATTAATCAGCGCATTTATTGTGATTATGATCACTAAGTAGCTAGGCGCAATTAAATATAAAACCCCAAAATCTATACCGCCAGCATAGCGGGCGGTATAGATTTTGGTTCTGGTTTTTTAGTTATGCCGAGGTACTTATTGAGGTTTAATGACGTGCCTTAAGCCAAAAGCGTATCACCAAATCTTAACTAAGCAAATAATACTAAAACGAATATGTCAGATTCTTCCAGTAAACCGTTAACAACTCTTGAACGTTATCTTATTTTTGTCGATCGCATAATTATTAATATCGAAAATGGCAAACTGCTATCAAAAGAACATGTCTATCGAATTCTCAGCGAGAGTTTAGAATCGGGAACAGGGGAAATATTTGAACGGGCTTTAGAAGAACAAGCTAATCAACTTCAAGCAAATTTAGCGGCTCAAACTGATGAAGTAAAACAGGCGAAAGCGAATCAGAAACTCCGTGCCATGAAGATTCTCAAAGATGCTTGGGAACAGTGGCAAAACAACTATCAAGTTCAAGATACCTGTACTAGAGGTTTACAAATAATCCTTGCTGCCGAGCCTCAAGAGCGCCTATTGACATTAATCCAAGTTCTCGATCCAAATCATACGCCAGTTTTCGAGCGTCAACATATTCAACTGCTCGCGCAATTGCTACAGAAGTCAGCCGAAACTTTACCCAATGATTCCGAGGCATTTACATTACGTCAGTTTGCGATCGGACTGACTCGTGGCTTAGCTGACTTTGATCTATTGGAAGGCTCACTCGTGAGTTGGTTGTACGAACCACAAAGACAGGTGGGATTTGAACGATCTAAAGTGGCTGGACCTTGGCATAGTTGGGCGCAACAGATTACTAGTCCTTTACCCCGCGATCTATTTGCGGCTCAGGCAAGTAACCAATCGGCAGCAGCGATCGCCCAAGCACAACGGAGCATTGATATCAGCGCTTGGGTGGAGCTATCGATCTTGTTGCGATATTTGCAAAATGGCTTGGTGCGTTGGTTCGATCGGCAGCCCTATGATGCCAAAGCAGGATTGCATATGACTGGGGTTACTTTCGTTGCCTTTGCAATGATCTGGGGTGAACTGAGTAGTGGTTTTCAAAATGCACAGCAACTATCGGAACGAGATCGCCAATCTCTAGCCAAAATCTGTTTCCGCCTGAGTTTACAGACCTTGAGAACATTTGCTCAACGTGAAAACTTCCCGCTCTATGGTGGTGTATTTGCCTCCTTCTCTGGAGAAAGTTTTCGAGAAACAATTAGCTATCTCGATCAACCGCTCAAAGAAGCAGAAAACACACAGGAGAAGGCGCGAATTCTCACCGTTTTAGGCTATTCAAAAGCATGGATGGGGTATCACAGAGATGCGATCGCGCTCCATCAAGAAGCGGTAAATCTTGCCCGTGAAGTCGGCGATCAACGCTGCGAAATTGCTAATCTCAATCACCTCAGTCGCATTAGTCTCATTCAAAAAGATTTCAGCACTAGTGAATCTCAAGCCCAGAGAGCGGTGATCTTGGCGCGACAAAATGGCGATCGCCAAGGTGAAGCGAATGCTCTCGCTAATTTAGGCTATAGCGAAGTGATGATTGCGCGGCAACAGGAATCAATTACGCCAGAGGAACTAGAAACTGCGATCAATCATTTGGAGCGCGGACAAAAACTATCAGAGAAGATGAATGATTTACAAAATCAGGCGCTTTGTTGGGTGGGATTGGGGACTGCATATATTGCGATCGAGCAGCCAAGTCAAGCGCAACTTGCCTTAGAGAAAGGCTTAACTCTAACCCAACAAATTGGCGATCGCGATTTGCAAGCACTCAGTCAGTCTTATCTTGGTGAGACTTTCTATCAACTTAATCAACTAGAACTTGCCGTCTATCACGCTTGTTTGGGAATGTATCTGCTAGAGCAGCGCCACAGTAAAGCTTGGCAACAGTCGGCGGCTTTGGTGGTGATTTTGCAAGGCAAGTTAGGAGCAGAGAGTTTCTCTAATCTATTGCAACAGCAGCGATCGCATTTTATTACTCTAATTGGTGTAGATGGATTTGACCATTTACCAAGTTTAATAGATCGCTATAGACAAGGAGATGCTTAGATTCTTAGAAACCATTTAAGAACAGTCTAGATCCCCCCCAGCCCCCTTGAGAAAGGCTACCGTGTACACACAAGTCATAAAACCCAGTCAAGTCAACA
>NZ_BBJB01000107.1 GCF_016584665.1 Pseudanabaena sp. lw0831 | reverse complement strand
CACAGCAATCCCCATAGGTTGTTGCCACATAGTAATGGAATCACTAGATTTGCCCGTACCTGAAACTGTACTAACACATCACGGTGACAGTCCATCAGCCCAGCATTATCTATATCATTCACGACCTGCATTCGACCTTGGGCATAGGCGGCGGCATAGCCTTCGCCGAAGCAATGGTCGTGAATGCGAACTTCCATTGCTGAACTAAATCCATCGACAACGGATTCGGCAACAAATTCACCATCATCAAAATTAGATTCGGGGTAGAACTTGAAAATACCGACGCGATCGCATTGCAGTAATTGCTGAATTTCTTGACAAGCGGTATCAAAAATTATTGAGAGATCGAGGGATTGACGGATACGCTGAGTAATTCCTCGCAATAAGGTTTCTCGATTTGCTTGTTGGAGAATAATTTGCTCGGCTTGTTTGCGATCGCTAATATCTTGTACGCTCGACCAGATAATTAACTCTCCTTTTTGGGTGAACGCTAATCCATTTAAAAGGACTGGAATCAAATGACCATCTTTATGAATGTATTCTTTTTCGTAGGGACCATAGCATCCTTCGATCTGGATTCTTTCTAGTTGGGCTGCTTCTTGCTCGGCATATTTGATGGGAGTTATGTCCCAGTATGTTAGTTCTAGGGTTTCTTTAACAGATCGTCCTAGCATTTTGGCGAAGGCGGAGTTGACAAAGACGAGTTGACCGTCCATGCGGCAGCTTGCTAAGCCAATGGGAAATTCTTCGACTAACTCGCGATTAAATGCTTCGCTTTCTACTAAAGCTTCCTCGGCAAACTTGCGATCGCTAATATCAAAGTTAACCCCAATCATACTTTCAGCTTTACCTTGAGTATCTCGCTTAATCTTTCCATAGGCTTTAATGAAGTGAATACTGCGATCGGGATGAATGACTCGAAACTCATTATCGAATTCTAATTGTCCTAACATGGCTTTTTGGACTAGAGCTTCAGTAGCGGGAAAATCATCGGGATGTACTGCGTTTGCCCAAATCTCATAAGGTAAATGGGAATAAATTTCTTTTGAGTATCCATACAGTTCATACATCCGATCATCCCAAACCAGAATGTTCTGTTGAATATCCCATTCCCAGCAGCCGATCGCTCCAGATTTAAGAGCCAAAGCTAAACGCTCTGTGGTTTTTTGCAGTTCTAATTCAGCTTGTTTGCGATCGCTAATATCTTTCCTGACACTCAAAAAGCCAATCGTTTTCCCATCATCGTCTTTAAGGACTGTTACTGATATCTCTACGGGAAAGCGCGAGCCATCTTTGCGAATATGCGTCCATTCTCGATCAAAAGTGCCTTGGGTTGCCATAGACATCAATGATTCAAGTTCCAAATCATTATGCTCCGATTCTCCTGAAATGCCCGAAGCATTGTCGATAAATTCTTGACGATCGAAGAAGATTTCGGGCGTGATCTTACCGATAACTTCTTCTGTGCTGTAACCCAACATTTTTTCAGCACCAGTATTAAAGGACTGAATAATGCCATTTAAGTCGGTAGAGATAATTGCGTAATCAGTACCATCAAGGATTGCCCGTTGCAGTTTATTGACTTGCCATAGCTCTTGAGTTCTCTCTTGGACTGACAACTCTAGTGATTGATTAAGCTTTTGTAATGCTTTCTCTGCTTCCAACAATGCAGCCGTTCTTTCTTTGACCTCGCCTTCTAAATCAACATTACGATTTTCTAACAGAGTTACTTTTTCTGATTCTAGTTGTTCTACTTTTGCTTCTAAAACCTTGGCTAAATTATATATTTCAGTCGGATTTAAGGCTTGGAGCAAATTGGTCTGAGTGACGATTCCTAATAGTTCGCCAAATTCACCTGTTACCGCCAAGCGCCGAATCAACCTTTGCTCCATAATTTGCTGCACCGTCAAGAGGTTATCCTCTGGTTTAACGGAAAAGATCGGCGTACTCATCACCGTATGCGCGATACAGGTTTCAAGGTTTAAGCCTAGGGCTTGAAACTGCACAACATCACGCTCGGTCACTATGCCCACAGGAATTTGTAGGGAGTTATCAGTACTACACGTCTCAACAATCATCACCGAACTAATTTTCTGCCCTGCCATCATTTGCGCGATCGCCAACATAGAGCGATCGGAGACAGCACACACTACATCAGAAGTCATCACCTCAGACACCAATCGCAGCCGCAAGAGATCGATGGGTCTGGTAATTTGTCGTAAACTTTCGTGAGTCACCATTCCCACGAGGAGATCTTGCTCATTGAGAAGCGGCAAATGGCGAATGTGGTATTGCTGGAGCAGATTGACTGCTAAAAACAAATCTGTAAAGTCAGACTCGCGCAAAGTAACCACGGGATGAGCCATCACCTCTCGGACTAATAGACGATTGAGGTCTTGCTGCTGAGCGCTGAGGCGAACCACATCGCGCTCGGTCACTACGCCGATTAACTTTTCATCTTCTAATACCAAGACACAGCTAGATCTTGCCTCTTGTTGAAATTGTTGCTGATGA
>NZ_BBJB01000106.1 GCF_016584665.1 Pseudanabaena sp. lw0831 | reverse complement strand
TTACTTTTTCTGATTCTAGTTGTTCTACTTTTGCTTCTAAAACCTTGGCTAAATTATATATTTCAGTCGGATTTAAGGCTTGGAGCAAATTGGTCTGAGTGACGATTCCTAATAGTTCGCCAAATTCACCTGTTACCGCCAAGCGCCGAATCAACCTTTGCTCCATAATTTGCTGCACCGTCAAGAGGTTATCCTCTGGTTTAACGGAAAAGATCGGCGTACTCATCACCGTATGCGCGATACAGGTTTCAAGGTTTAAGCCTAGGGCTTGAAACTGCACAACATCACGCTCGGTCACTATGCCCACAGGAATTTGTAGGGAGTTATCAGTACTACACGTCTCAACAATCATCACCGAACTAATTTTCTGCCCTGCCATCATTTGCGCGATCGCCAACATAGAGCGATCGGAGACAGCACACACTACATCAGAAGTCATCACCTCAGACACCAATCGCAGCCGCAAGAGATCGATGGGTCTGGTAATTTGTCGTAAACTTTCGTGAGTCACCATTCCCACGAGGAGATCTTGCTCATTGAGAAGCGGCAAATGGCGAATGTGGTATTGCTGGAGCAGATTGACTGCTAAAAACAAATCTGTAAAGTCAGACTCGCGCAAAGTAACCACGGGATGAGCCATCACCTCTCGGACTAATAGACGATTGAGGTCTTGCTGCTGAGCGCTGAGGCGAACCACATCGCGCTCGGTCACTACGCCGATTAACTTTTCATCTTCTAATACCAAGACACAGCTAGATCTTGCCTCTTGTTGAAATTGTTGCTGATGATTGTCGCTATGATTCTCCGCATCACATTGCGATCGCCCACTACTCATTAAGGCGATCGCCTCCATGACAGTTGCATCGGCAGACACCACTAAGGGATTTGGAATGATTGCCGACTTCAAGTCATTAGGTCGCATAGAATGTGCGAGAGTAAGCATAAACAATTCGTGAAATCTAATGTATATTCTACTTCCTTTTGCCTAAAATACTCCGAATTGTATCAGCTAATGTTTTTAGCTTAATAGGCTTGCTTAAATATTCATTAGCTCCTGCTGCTAGGCATCTTTCGCGATCGCCTGCCATTGCCAAAGCTGTTAAGGCGATAATTGGAATATCTACTAAATTGGGATTGAGGCGAATTTGTTTAATTGCTTCAATCCCATCAATAACTGGCATCTGGATACCATTAAAATCAAGTCGGGATGCTCCGCTTTGGCAAGATCGATCGCCTGTTGTCCATCAATTGCCAATAAAATGCGGTAGCCCTTAGCTTCAAGGTAACTAGAGAAGAGCATTAATGTAAGAATCATTAGTCACAGTAATTAGCTCATGGGTAACAGCATTAAGCGCACCAAGGACGTTAAAAAGCTGTCTTCCCGTGCCAGATTTGACAAACAAGCGTTCAAAACACCACAAAAAGCCTAAATTAGGACTCCTATAAATCACAGTGAATTTGCGCTGTTTGAGGGTGATGTACATTGATTTCCATCGATCTATCCAAGTTTTTAGAAGCCGAATGACGCTTGATCTCATGAATGGATAAATAGGTAGCTACTAACTTGCTTAAGGCTGCAAATCTAAGCGATATTGGTATCGATTTGGATGCATTACTGGGTGAAAACACTAACGAATCCCCATCATCCGCTTAAGAATGTATCTAGATTTTGGCGCATTGTTGTTGGTCGTGTGCTGTGCAATAGTATAAATATCGATTGGGAAGTATTTTGAACTCAGACATTATCAAACTTTCTGCACTGAAGTCAGCAATTATTCGAGATCTTTTGGTCGTCGATCGCGCTGCAACTGTCATGGATGCGATCGCCTTAATGAGCAGTGAGAGATCGCAATGTGATGTAGAAAATCATAGCGACATTCATCAGCAACAATTTCAACAAGAGGCAAGATCTAGCTGTGTCTTGGTATTAGAAGATGAAAAGTTAATCGGCGTAGTGACCGAGCGCGATGTGGTTCGCCTCAGCGCTCAGCAGCAAGACCTCAATCGTCTATTAGTCCGAGAGGTGATGGCTCATCCCGTGGTTACTTTGCGCGAGTCTGACTTTACAGATTTGTTTTTAGCAGTCAATCTGCTCCAGCAATACCACATTCGCCATTTGCCGCTTCTCAATGAGCAAGATCTCCTCGTGGGAATGGTGACTCACGAAAGTTTACGACAAATTACCAGACCCATCGATCTCTTGCGGCTGCGATTGGTGTCTGAGGTGATGACTTCTGATGTAGTGTGTGCTGTCTCCGATCGCTCTATGTTGGCGATCGCGCAAATGATGGCAGGGCAGAAAATTAGTTCGGTGATGATTGTTGAGACGTGTAGTACTGATAACTCCCTACAAATTCCTGTGGGCATAGTGACCGAGCGTGATGTTGTGCAGTTTCAAGCCCTAGGCTTAAACCTTGAAACCTGTATCGCGCATACGGTGATGAGTACGCCGATCTTTTCCGTTAAACCAGAGGATAACCTCTTGACGGTGCAGCAAATTATGGAGCAAAGGTTGATTCGGCGCTTGGCGGTAACAGGTGAATTTGGCGAACTATTAGGAATCGTCACTCAGACCAATTTGCTCCAAGCCTTAAATCCGACTGAAATATATAATTTAGCCAAGGTTTTAGAAGCAAAAGTAGAACAACTAGAATCAGAAAAAGTAA
>NZ_BBJB01000105.1 GCF_016584665.1 Pseudanabaena sp. lw0831 | reverse complement strand
AAAAAGGGCTTCAGAGCTTTTTCTCATAGTGCGGAACCAGTGCCAAGGATACGAAAATAATAGATATGGAGTATAGCTGTGATTACAGACAAGGATAAATTTGAAGGGCATATTAGAGATTTATCGAATGCGCAACATCTATTAGCACCAGTAGTAGAAAAAGACAATGAAGCAATTGTCCTTTTGTCAGAGGAGACAGAAAAGTTAGAACCAAAGAGAATCAAACCGATCGCTTTCATTTTGGCAGGATTGGGGCTTGGTGCAGTTGTAGCAGGTATATTTGGCTATCGTTATTGGCAATATGCATCTAACCACCAATCAACGGATAATGCGACAGTAGTTGGGCATATTCACCAAGTTAGTAGCAAAATCGCAGGAACTGTCACCCATGTTCTTGTGAGTGATAATCAGCAGGTGCAAGTTGGGCAATTATTAGTAAAGCTCGATCCCACAGACTATGACAACAAAGTCCAGCAGGCTCAAGCTAAACTAGAATCGTCGAAACGAACTGCAAACGCTGCTCAAGCAAATATTGACTTAGCGTCTCAAACTACTAGTGGCAAGACCACTCAAGCGCAAGGAAATGTCAGCATTGCCTATGCTGCAATTGCTAACGCTCAAGCTGTGATGCAAGAAGCTCAAGCGGGAGTTCCCCTAGCTGAAGCGCAGGTAGAGCAAGCCAATGCTAGCTTGGCAAATGCTCAGATTGATTACAATCGTTATGATGCTTTGTTCAAACAAGGTGCGATCGCTAGTCAGCAATTGGATGCAGCTAAAGCCAGCTTTGATGTTGCTAAGGCTGAGAAAAATTCAGCCTTGCAAACTGTGCAACAAGCTAAAGCAAGAGTTGCTCAAGCACAAGAGGGAATTGCTAGCGCTCAAGCCCGACTTACTGCATCTGGTGGTGAATTGGAACAAGCTGCTGCTAGCGGTCAGCAAACAACGGTAAATCGTAGCGAGTATGAAGCCGCCCAATCTGCGATCGCGCTGTCAGGGGCTACTCTCAAAGATGCTCAATTACAACTTTCGTACATTGATGTCTTCGCCACAAATGCAGGACGAATTGGTAAGAAAACTGTGGAAGTAGGTAATCGCATCCAAGTTGGAGCACCACTCATGGCTGTTGTCGAGAATAATTATTGGATTGTAGCTAATTTCAAAGAGACTCAGCTAAATCGAATAAAAACAGGTCAGCTTGTAGAAGTCAAGCTAGATGCCTTTCCCGATCGCACATTTACTGGTCGAGTAGATAGCATTTCTCCAGCATCTGGTTCTCAATTCTCTTTATTACCACCCGACAACGCGACAGGCAATTTCACCAAAATCGTTCAGCGAATTTCCGTAAAAATCACCTTAGATCCACAAAGTCTCAAAGGTTACGAATCCCGAATTACCGCAGGCATGTCTGCGGAAGTTACGGTTGAAATAAAATAATTTTGTATGCAAACAACTGAGAACAAATCCTTATTCCCTGCACTGCGATCACGAAACTACCGATTATTTTTTGCGGGTCAGGGTGTATCTCTAATTGGCACATGGATGACCCAAATCGCAACTGTGTGGCTGGTTTATCATCTTACTCAATCAGCTTTTATGCTAGGAATTGTGGGATTTACTAGCCAAATCCCTAGTTTTGTTCTTGCTCCTTTTGGTGGAGCTTTTGTCGATCGCTTCCCTCGCCATCGCATCTTAATCGGTACGCAAATTCTTGCCATGGTGCAATCCCTAGCCCTAGCCGCCTTAGCATTATCAGGCGCGATCCAAATTTGGCATGTCCTTGCTTTAAGTTTACTCCAAGGAATCATCAATGCCGTAGATGCGCCAGCGCGACAGGTATTTGTATTTGAACTGGTCGAACAAAGAGAAGATTTAGCCAATGCGATCGCGATTAATTCAACGATGTTTAATGGAGCACGATTAATTGGACCTGCGCTAGGTGGGTTAATGATTGCCAAAGTCGGTGAAGGATACTGTTTCCTTATTGATGGACTTAGCTACATTGCTGTAATCATGGCTTTGCTGGCAATGCGACTTGTCCCGAAAGATATACCCGTTATGGCTGGCAGTCATTTACAAAAAATTAAAGAAGGATTTGTCTACGCCTTTAGCAGTCCACCAATTCGTTCCATTTTATTACTGTCAGGACTAGTCAGCCTCATGGGTATGCAATACGCCGTACTCGTTCCAGTCTTCGCCGACAAAATCCTCAAAGGTGATGTTCAAACATTGGGCTTTCTTATGGCAGCATCGGGAGTGGGAGCCATATTTGGCGGTGTTTATTTAGCCACAAGGCGATCGGTAATTGGACTTGGGAAGTTTATTGTCGTCAGTCCTAGCATTTTAGGAACTGGTTTAATTATCTTTGCTCTATCCCGCTATTTACCACTTTCTCTATTCGCGATGCTCTTGATTGGCATAGGCACTATTCTACAAATTTCCGCAGGCAATATCATTTTACAAACTATTGTCGATGATGATAAGCGCGGGCGCGTCATGAGCCTATACACGATGTCATTTTTAGGCATGACTCCCTTTGGAAATCTCTTGGGCGGAACTTTAGGCGATCGCATTGGTGTTACTGACACCTTAATCATTGCGGGCATCGTTTGCATTTTAGGTTCGATTTACTTCAGCCGCCAATTACCTACATTAAAGAAGATTGTTTACAAAATCTATGAGCGCAAAGGAATTATCACTAGCTAAGGTTTGCTTTTTGTTTCACTTTTTAAGCCTTCGAGAAACAAGGCGATCGCAGTCAGCATCATCAAGCCTAATCCTGTCCGTCAAAGGATTTGCCAGATAATCGGGAGATACAGCAGTGTTCGATCAAACCCGCCACAAGAAGGGTCGCAGGGCGAAGCCCCGCAATGGGTTTTATATTAGTATTTGTGGCGGTTTTGAAAGCAAATTGCTGTAAGTGAAGATTAGGCTATCTAATTTGTTATCCTGAAATTACCTGTTGTCATAGAAACTATGAAAGCTTACGAATTTTCTACTACGATTACACCTGACGGGAAACTTGAGTTACCTAAGCATTTGAAAAATTTGCCGAAACAGCCAAAAGTTAGGGTAATTGTTTTGGTTGAAGAGTTGCTAGATATGGATTTAGAAGATCAGGATGAAGTTTTTGATCCAAGTCCAGAACAAATTGCGGCTAGTCTACATAGGGCGTTGAATGAGGTAAAAACAGGACAAACAAAGCCAATTTCTCAACTTTGGGATAGTCTGGATGGAAACTAACCAGCCTAATGTGCAAGTCGAGACTTCTGGAATCTTTGAGCGACAATTTCGAGCTTTGTTCAAACGCTATCGCAAAATTCGCTCAGATGTGCAACCTGTGATCGAGCAGTTACAGGCTGGAGAAGTTTTAGGCGATCGCCTGTCAGGACTAAATATTGTTGTTTTCAAAGTACGGGTGAAGAATAGTGATATCCAAAAGGGCAAAAGTGCTGGTTATCGGCTCATTTATCAGGTTGAATCTCCCTCTAGGTTTATCTTGCTAGCTATTTATGCTAAATCCGATCAATCCAGTATCTCGACTACGGAGATTGAGGAAATTGTGGAAGCTTTTAAGCGACAACAAGAGCAATCAGAAATTTAGGAATTGCGTTTTACGCCATTGTTTAAGGCTTCGACAAACAAGGCGATCGCTGTTCATCAATCATAAAAGACAGGTTATACTATAACTTAGTTGATATTTTGCTTATTGAGTTTTTATATGAATAACATCCAAGAACTTGTGATTGATAAGGTGAAAGCTTTATCAATCAATCAACAAAAAAGTGTTTTGAATTTTATTGATCGCATTTTGTCGCCTAATATTATCAATTCCGATCAAGAATTGGAAAAGCTATTAATAGAAGGAGTTGATAGTTTAGATCGGGGTGAAGGGATTGAAGCGACGGATGAATGGTGGGAACAAGAGCGCGATCGCTTAGTGAACAATTCATCAAATTTGCTGACGAAATAAAATTAATGCATAGTATTATTATCGCGCTTCCTGCTCGTGCTGATATTACGCACAACTATGAGTATTTATCCGAATTTAATTCTGAAGTGGCGTTGAAGTTTTTTGATTCAACTCGATATAGTTTTGCAGAAATTGCTCGTAATCCTCAAATTGGGCGTAACTACCCTACAAACAATCCTCGCCTTAATGGGTTGAGAAAGTGGTACGTTAAAGGTTTTAGAAAACACCTAATCTTCTATCGAATTCAGGAATTATCTATTGAAATTGTGCGGGTATTGCAAGGTGTTCAGGACATTGAAAGTATCTTGAATAATGAGTCGTAGCGCGATCGCTATTAAACACATCAGGATTTTATCTGGTATCCTGAAATTAGCTGATCTAAAAAGACGATGACTAATCAAATTCAAGCTTATTTGCAAGATGTAACGCAAATTTATCAAAAGGGTAATGCGACGGAGCATACTTATCGTCCTGCGTTGAAGAGATTGCTTGAGTCTTTAGATAATAATATTTTGGCGGTGAATGAGCCGAAGCGAATTGCTTGTGGTGCGCCAGATTTTTGGATTGGACAGGGGGCTTTAGAAATTGGACATCTTGAAGCTAAGGATATTGGTATTTCGCTGAAGAGTTTGGAAAAGAAGAACCAAATGCAGCGTTATTTCAATGCTTTGGGAAATTTGATTTTGACGGATCATTTGGAATTTCGCTGGTATGTGGGTGGGGAGTTACGGCTATCGGCGGCTGTGGCTACTTTTGATAAGCAGAAAAAGATTAAGGCTGATGCTGATGGAATTTTGGAGGTCGATCAACTTTTAAGGCAGTTTTTGCTGACTAAGGTTGTGCAAGTCACGACTCCCAGAGCCTTAGCGAAGAGGATGGCGGCTTTAGCACAGTTAATTAGGGATGCGATTAATACTGCTCTGAATGATAGCGATCGCGGTGGGATGTTGCGACAGCAGTTAGAGTCTTTTCGCTTGGTGTTGATTCGGGATTTGACGGGTGAGCAGTTTGCGGATATGTATGCTCAGACGATTTGTTATGGGTTGTTTGCGGCGCGTTGTAATACGAATCAAGTGAGTACTTTTTCGCGGGAAACGGCGGGTTTTCGCTTACCAAAAACAAATCCATTTTTGCGGGGTATTTTTAATCAGATTGCGGGTTCGGAACTGGACGATCGCATTACTTGGGCGGTGGATACTTTGGCGACTATTTTACAGCAAACGGATATGTCGGCAATTTTGAGTGATTTTGGTAAGCGCGATCGGCGTGAAGATCCTGTGGTGCATTTTTATGAGACTTTCTTGGCGGAATACGATCCCAAGATGCGCGAGTCACGGGGGGTTTACTATACGCCTGAGCCTGTGGTTGGGTATATTGTGCGGAGTGTGGATTATATTCTGAAGGAGAAGTTTGGAATTAAGAAGGGGTTGGCGGATAGTACGAAGATTTTACCGTACCCCCCTCAATCCCCCCTTGCAAAGGGGGGAGGTAAAGATTCCAGTTCTCCCCCTTCGCAAGGGGGAGTTAGAGGGGGTTCAGAACCTATGCATAAGGTTCTCATTCTCGATCCTGCGGTGGGGACTGGGACGTTTATGCATCGGGTGATTGAGCATATTTATGAGGGTTTCAAAAATCAGAAGGGGATGTGGTCGGGTTATGTGAGTCAGCATTTGTTGCCGCGTTTGTTTGGGTTTGAGTTGCTGATGGCTCCTTATACGGTGGCGCACATGAAGTTGGGGTTACAGCTTCAAGAAACTGGTTATGATTTTAGCTCTGAGGAGCGTTTAAGGATTTATTTAACGAATACTTTACAAGAAGGTTTTCAAATTCCTGCGGCGGATGGGTTTATGAATCGCATTCGTGATGAAGCAGAGGCGGCGAAAGGGGGTAAACAAGATACGCCTGTAATGGTGATTTTGGGCAATCCGCCTTATTCCTATGAGTCGATGAATACTGATCCTTGGATTGTGAATTTGGTTAAGGATTATTATCATGTGGATGGAAAGCCATTGGGAGAGAGAAATCCTAAAGGCTTATTGGATGATTATGTGAAGTTTATTCGCTTTGCTCAGCATCGGGTTGCGGAAACTGGTTATGGGGTTGTGGCTTTAATTACGAATCATGGTTATTTGGATAATCCAACTTTTCGGGGAATGCGTCAAAATTTGATGCAGACTTTTGATGAGATTTATGTTTTAGATTTGCATGGGAATAGCAAGAAAAAGCAAGTTTGTCCCGATGGTTCACCCGATCAAAATGTGTTTGATATTCAGCAAGGGGTAGCGATCGCCTTTTTTATCAAGTATCAAGATAGTCAGCAAGATTTAGCGAAGATTTATCATGCTGATTTGTGGGGTGTTAGGGAGGTTAAAGAGAATAAAGAATTAGTTGGTGGTAAGTATTATTGGTTAGATGAAAATGAGATTAGTTCGACAGTCTGGGAAAAGTTAGAGCCTGCACCAGAGTTTTATTTATTTAGTCCTCAAAATATTGATTTACAGTCTGAGTATTTCAATAGTTATCCAATAACTCAAATATTTACGGTTAATAGTGTTGGGATATCAACTTCAAGAGATAGAATAACCATCCATTTTGAAGAAAAAAACTTAATAAATATACTTAATCAATTCAAAGATTTTTCGATCCAAGAACTTAAATTAAAACTTGATTTAGATAAAGATACACGCGATTGGACAGTTGAACTAGCACAAAAAGATATCAAAAATTCTGGAGCTTATAGCGATCATATTGCAAAAGTCTTATATCGTCCTTTCGATATTAGACACACTTACTATACAGGCAGATCAAGAGGGTTTCACAGTATGCCTCGCGGTGAAGTAATGGATCATTTATTCCAAAATAATAATATTGCTTTATGTACTAATCGACAGGTAAATAATGATTTTCGTCATATTTTTGCAACAGAAAATATAACAGATGGTAATTCTGTCTCTTTGGAAACCCGTGAGAGAACATATATTTTTCCTCTCTATCTCTACCCAACCAACACCCCAACCCTATTTGAAACCGAACCAACCAACTCCCCACATGGTCGCCGCCCAAACCTAGCACCAGAATTTATTAACGAACTTTCCCAAAAACTTAGCTTAGAATTTTTCCCAGACGGCAAAGGCGATCAAGTTAAAACCTTTGCACCAGAAGACATCTTTAACTACATTTATGCCACCTTCCACTCCCCCACCTATCGCCAACGTTACGCCGAATTCCTGAAAATCGACTTTCCGCGAGTACCCATAACCACCAACAAACAACTATTTTGGGAACTAGCCACCAAAGGCGACAGACTCGTACAACTCCACCTGATGAAAGAAACAGGAACCGAAATTAGTAGCTATCCCATCGATGGCTCCAATCTTGTCGAACAAGTCAAATACAACGAAACCCAACAACAAATCTGGATTAACGACCAGCAGTATTTCGCCAACATCCCCAACCACATTTGGAACTTCTACATCGGCGGCTATCAAGTTTGTCAGAAATGGCTCAAAGACCGCAAAGGACGTGAACTCAGCTTTGACGACCTCGTTCATTATCAAAACATCATCTCCATCCTAGGCGAAACCATCGAGATCATGAGCGATATTGACCAAACCATTACTAAACATGGAGGCTTTCCATTCTCATGACTATTACTCTAACTAACATTAAGCCAATACTTACAGAAATTAAACAAGAGTTACAAGAGCTTTATGGCGATCGCCTTGTTAAGTTAATCCTATTCGGTTCCCATGCCAGAGGCGAAGCCAATCCCGACTCAGATATTGATCTACTTGCCGTACTCAAAAGCCCAGTATCTCAAGTACAAGAAATATCCTATATGTCAGACTTGCGTGTAAAAATGATACTAGAACATGACGAACTTGTCTCTATTATCCCCATCACCGAAGAAGACTTCAGTAAAAGAAATGTTGCTTTTTTAAGGAATATTAGAAAGGAAGGGATTGAACTATGAACGAATACAAAAAACTACTTTCTTTATCTCTAGAAGAACTAGAAATAGCAGCACTCTTACTAGACCGAGAACATTATCGCACTTGCCTCTCGCGTTCATATTATTCCATATACTACGCAACCCAAGCTTTATTGCTATCCCAAAACCTATATGCTTCAACTCATAAAGGTACAATTCGCTTATTCGGTCAGCATTTTGTAAAGACAGGACAATTTTCCTCGGAATGGGCAAAAATATTAAGTGATGCTTATGAACTAAGACAATTGAGCGACTACGATGCAGACTTTACTGGCACATTTGCAGAAGCAAAAAAGAGCCTAGAGCAAGCAAAGGCTTTCGTAGCCGAAGTAGAGAAATTGTTGAACGCGCAGTAAAAGAACTGCAAATTTAATCCACGCTATGTCAATCTTTACTCCCTTTGGAGGAAACATTTAAACATTTAATGAATACTCAAATAGTTGATTCGATTTAAGAGAATAGTTAAGCGCATGAGTAACACAAAGACTTTTGATACAATGAAAGTAGACTTCATGAAAAACATTCACTAAGGTAAATGTAATGTCACTATTAAACCTTGAGTATATAACCAACCAAGAAGGACAGCCCACCGCAGTTGTCATCCCCATCGAGATTTGGCGGCAACTTTTACCCATTGACAACATCTCTCTAGAAAATCTTAGCGAAGCTATAGAAGATTATTGCCTCAATAAAGCAATGGATGAAGGCAAAAACACTCCTCTTTACTCCCGTGCCGAAGCTCTAGCCTTTTTAGAGGATTAGATTGGAAGACTAAAATGGAAGTAAAGTATCGCCAGTCATTTTTAAAAGATCTCAAAAACCTGAAAGGCTCATCAGTATATCAACGCATCTATGAAATTGCCTTTACAACTTTGCTTGAAGCTCAGAACTTACAGGAACTACCAAACATTAAAGCCATGCAAGGATATTCAACCCGTTACCGCATTCGTGTAGGTGACTATCGCATTGGCATAGAAGTTTTGGGCAACACAGTAGAAGTCATCCGCACATTACACCGCAAAGAATTTTACCGTTACTTCCCTTAAAAATGACCATTAGCTTTATTGCAGTTAACAAAGCCTTTGAGTAATGAGATAAGAAATGAGTATAACTTTAAACAGTATCCAGCCAACATTGCACGAATTAAAACTAGGCTTAAAGGAACTCTATGGCGATCGCGATCAAAATTTGCAATAATACAATTACCGCCTATGCAGACAAGGACGTTAAATCATCGTGGAAGAACTCATAGCATTACGCGAACTCTTGCAAAAAGGCAACCTATCCAGCGCCCTCTTGATGATCGATGAAATGGAAGAAATGAGTAAAAAAGATATCCTCAACAAAATTCGTAGCTATGGCATCATTTTACTTTTGCATCTCATCAAACAAAAAGCTGAAAATCGTACAACCCGTTCTTGGGATGTATCAATTCGCAACTCAGTCTTAGAAATTCAAAACTTGAATGCAAGACCATCATCAAAGGGAACCTATTTAAACGATCAAGAACTTCGTGAATCTATAGA
Organism: Pseudanabaena sp. lw0831; assembly: GCF_016584665.1. Classification (GTDB taxonomy): domain Bacteria; phylum Cyanobacteriota; class Cyanobacteriia; order Pseudanabaenales; family Pseudanabaenaceae; genus Pseudanabaena. The sequence goes on along the minus strand of NZ_BBJB01000105.1, from coordinate 65,094 downwards.
AAGTGGTTTTCGTCAAGCAATTAACCAAGCATCGTTAGAAGTTAACGAGGGAATATACGATGCAAAAGAACTTCAGAAAATGGTAGACAAACAAGAAATATGCGATCGCGCCATGACCTTAATTTCATTATTCTCGGATAACTAATCAAAAACTACAAATATTTAAGAACTCAGGCAAGAGTTACGGATGATGTATGGCGATGATTACAACTTATATCGTAATCAACCAATTCATACAGCAAATCAAATGTTAGTCAGTCAAAGTACGTTAACAGTAAGACTATAGAGTCAAAACCTTGCCGAATATCAGTGCTATTAGAAACCAACGTCCAAATTCTACACTTCCACCAGATTATGTACCTTTAAGAATCTGGATAGGAGTTGCCGCCAGTATGCTGGGCGCATTCATGGCAGTATTGGATATTCAAATCACCAACTCATCACTCCAAGATATCCAAGCCGCATTAGGAGCAACCTTAGAAGAAGGATCTTGGATTTCCACCGCCTATCTTGTCGCTGAGATTGTCGTGATTCCATTGACGGGATGGTTATCGCAGGTATTTTCAATTCGTCGTTATATCTTAGTGAATGCCGCCTTATTCATCTTCTTTTCGATCTGTTGTGCGTCCGCTTGGGACTTGTCATCCATGATCGTTTTTCGCGCCCTTCAAGGAGCAACAGGAGGGATTTTAATCCCGATGGCGTTTACGAATATGCTGGTTACTCTACCACCATCCAAACAGCCTGTAGGTATGGCATTATTTGGCATTACCGCCACATTTGCACCTTCGATTGGCCCCACCTTGGGCGGATGGCTGACGGATAATTATAGCTGGCACTATATCTTCTATTTAAATGTCATTCCCGGCCTGTTACTACTTGCAGGAGTTTGGTATGGGATCAAGCAGCAAGCACCGAAACCAGAATTGCTCAAGCAAGGTGACTGGTGGGGAATTATTTCGATGGCGATCGGCTTATCCTCTTTGCAAGTAGTTTTAGAAGAAGGTTCCCGCAAAGATTGGTTTAGTTCGTCATTGATTGTGACTCTCGGCGCGATCGCAGCTATATTCCTATCATTATTTTTCTGGATCGAATTAACACGCAAACAGCCTTTTATTAATTTACGATTACTACGCGATCGCAATTTTGGTCTAGCAAGTATCGTCAATATCTCACTGGGAATAGGATTATATGGCTCTATTTATCTTTTGCCTCTATATCTCGTCCAAATCCAGAAATACAATGCTCTGCAAATTGGCGAAGTATTAATGTGGGCTGGGATTCCGCAACTGTTTTTGATTCCTTTCGTACCAAAATTAATTCAGCTAGTGGATAGCCGTTTGGTAATTGGTGTAGGCGTGATTGTTTTCTCGATTAGCTGTTTTATGAATTCTGACCTCACCAATCTCAGTGGTATCGATCAGTTACGCTGGTCGCAACTAGTTAGAGCAATGGGGCAACCGCTAATTATGGTTCCTCTATCGGCTGTCGCTACTGCTGGTTTACCAAAAACTCAAGCGGGTTCGGCTAGTGGTTTATTTAACATGATGCGTAATTTGGGCGGCTCCTTTGGGATTGCGGCTTTGGCGACTTTGTTAACACAGCGCGAAAAGTTCCACTCCAATCGTTTGGGTGATGCGATATCTCTATATAATCCCGAAACGCAGCAACGAGTGGACACTTTGACGCAGTTATTTGTGAGTAAGGGCACGGATTTTAATACGGCGCAGTCTCAGGCTTTTCAGGCGATCTCGAGTACGGTGAGTCGCGAGTCCTATGTGATGGCTTTTAATGATTGTTTCTACTTTATTGGCTTTGCTTTGCTATTGAGTGGAGTGGCAGTTTTGTTTTTCAAGAAAGTTAGATCCTCAGATGCTGCTGGCGGCGGTCACTAGGATTTAGCGATCGCTTATAATACAAAGCCAGATAGCGAGGACACATTTGAGGTTATTTCGATGCTAGAAACAAGATCTCAAACATCTGACTACTAGCGATCTCCCTCAGCTCAAGATATAAAATAAAAACTAGCTTAATCCAAATTTCTCAGTAGGTAAGCCATGATTGTAATACCAAAAATTGATTGCATAACTCCAGACGAATATCTCGAAATGGAGGAAAAAAGTGCGATTAAACATGAATATATTGACGGGTATGTTTACGCAATGGCTGGCGCAAACGATCCTCACGTTACGATCGCATTAAACATGGCTTTTGTAGTTCGCAACCATTTGCGCGGCTCTAGTTGTCGTGTTTATATGTCTGACATGAAAGCCAGAATCGATTCATTAAATCGTTTTTATTATCCAGATGTGATGGTGACTTGCGATCCTAGCGATACCCAAACTCCAAATCATAAGCGTTTCCCAAAACTAATTATCGAAGTTCTATCAAAATCTACTGAGGGATTTGATCGCGGCGATAAATTTGCCGATTACCAGCAACTAGAGAGTCTCGAAGAGTACGTTTTAGTTAGCACCAAACGCCAGCGCCTTGACTGTTTTCGCCGCAATGAAGAGGGCTTATGGGTGTTAAAATCATATTCTGGAGAGCAAGATAAATTCCAATTATCGAGCATCAACTTTGAAGGGAAATTTGACGATCTATACGAAGATGTCAGTTTTTAGAAAAAACGATCGCCTATCATACAAAGCCAGAGCGATCGCTAGTCGTTTAAGATTTTTTTGCCGATCACCTCTCCAGAGATGTCAAGCTCATAGGCGATTGGTACACCTGTCGCTAGTTCTAACGCTGTCACTTCCGATGGACTGAGGCGATCTAACATCATCATGATCGATCTTAGAGAATTCCCATGCGCAGTAATCAGAACGTTATCGCCTTGTAGCAGGTGGGGCAGAATACGGCTTCTGAAATAAGCATTCACCCGCTTTTGTGTATCTTCTAAACTTTCTCCGCCTGGTGGTCGGACATTGTAAGATCTACGCCACTCATAAACTTGTTCGCTGCCATATTTCTCAGCAGTATCCGCTTTGTTTAAGCCCTGCAAATCACCATAAAATCGCTCATTGAGAGCTTCATTCGTGAAAATAGGGAGTTCTTCGGCTGGGTTTCCATCATAGTTATTCCAGCCATGCCAAACTTGGTCAGAATTTTCATGCTTAATAATCGGAATTTTGCCACCACAAATGTCATCGCGTTCGGTCAGACAGATCATCGCGGTTTCGATCGCCCGAATTAATCTACTTGTAAAACAGACATTCACCCGATAATCACTGAGCCGACAAGATGCGATCGTTGCCTCTGCTCGACCCCTCTCGCTTAGAGGCACATCTACCCATCCCGTAAATTTATTGAGCGCATTCCAAAGGCTTTGTCCATGACGGATCAATATGAGTTGAGCCATTATTCTCTTTCCGAAATTACTAAAGAACTTGATTTCTGCATTTTTGATTACGTTTTATATCATATTCAACTAATTCAATCAGGAAATCAAACAATTGTCTGTCATATTAATTCTAGAAGCAAATAAAGATGAAGTCAAAAAAGTTACTAAATCAAGTAGTTCATCTGTCTGGATAGCGATCGCTTTTAACGATCGCGTGGTTCAATTCGTCGTAGATAGCCTGAAACACGAAATAGAGAACTAAAATACACCTAATAATGCCAATCGCAACTGACTTTAAGGACTATTACAGTATTTTGGGAGTGAACAAAACTGCAACTCCTGAAGAAATTAAACGAGCTTATCGTAAGATTGCCCGTAAGCATCATCCCGATCTCAATCCTGATGATAAGGACGCAGAGGCAAAGTTTAAAGATCTTAACGAGGCAAATGAAGTACTCTCCGATCCAGAGAAACGAGAGAAGTACGATCGCTTTGGGCAGCAATGGAATCAACCTAATTATAATGAAGCACCGCCACCCAAAGAAACTGATGCTGGGAATAACTTTGAGCAATATGGCGACTTTGATTCGTTTATTAACGATCTGTTGGGGCGATCGCAACGTAGAGACTCCAGTAGTGGATTTCGTTCTCAATCTCCTGCACCCGACACTGAAGCCGCGATCGTCCTTACCTTTTCTGAAGCATTCCACGGTGTTCAGAAGCGATTACAACTCGATGAAGATACGATCAATGTGCGTATTCCCGCAGGTGCAAAACCAAGTAGTCGGATCAGACTTAAGGGCAAAGGTCGAGCCAGTCCCTTCTCTCACCAGCGCGGCGATTTATATCTCACGATTGAACTAGTGCCACATTCCTTCTTTCGCTTTGAGGACGATCGTCTTGTTTGTGATATTCCCATTCGTCCTGACGAGGCGGTCTTAGGAACAGAAATAAAAGTGCCAACTCCCGATGGCATCGTGACGATGAAAGTTCCCAAAGGATTAAAATCAGGTCAATCACTACGGCTAAGAGGCAAAGGCTGGACGCTACAAAAGGGCGGACGCGGTGATTTATTTGCCAAACTTCAGGTTGTTACGCCGCAGGATCTGAATGCGATCGAGCAAGAGTGCTACGAAAAGATTCAAGCAAATACGAGTTTTAATCCACGCGCCTATTTAGAGGAAATTAAAGAGGAGATTAAGCTATGACTGACCATTCTTCAAACAGTCTTCCAAGTAGTCTTTCAAGGATGGTGGTTTCCCTCGAAGGTGAACAACTCTATACTTTTGAATATGCCGCATCCATAACAGATACTTCGATTACAGTTGTGCAGGTTTATGTCGAGCTAGGAGTAATCGAACCGAATGGCTCAATGCTACATTCCCGTGAGATTGCGCGAATTGCTCAAATTCAACGCTTGCGTCAAGACTTGGGGCTAAATTTAGTTGGAGCAGCAATAGTGTTGGATATGGCTCAGGAACTTGCTCAACTAAGAGCTAGGCTAAAAGCATATCAGTCTCATCCATCCAATCAGCTATAAAAAAAATATAGTTGCGCCGAGAAGCGGCGCAACTATATTTTTTTTAGCTAATACCAAACTTTGGGGAATTAGTATTAGTGCAAATTGCTGTAAGTTTCTTTTGATTTGTCTGAGGCGATCGCTAATTCTAAATTCGGTAAATTTTGCTTTTTGGCTTTTGACAACAAATCTTTCTCGCTAGGTAATCTCAACTTTGACGCTAACTTGAAGGACTCAAGCATTTTAATGAAGTCAAAAGTGGGATCTGGTAGATAGACAATCTGACCATCGCGAATAGTGATACCGTGCCGACAGGATGATTGAAAAGCATGATGCAGATTATGCCAACCTTCTCCCAGCGTAAGCAGCGCCACAAAACCACTGTTGCGGCTATGGTCGTCAGTGATAAATGGTTGATCGCCGACAATATGACTGAGCGAGTTCACAGTCTGGACACCGTGAAATAGCAATGTCGTACTGAAAAAAAATGCACCGAGATATTCCAAACCACCTATATAGTATGAAACTGCCCCAAGTGCTACTAGGGGGATGAAATGTAATCGGTCAATCAATTTTAAGACTAGATCGCTTTCAACATCAAGGGGCAATTTATCTGGAAAAAAGCGAGAAGATAATAGCCAACCTCCCTGAGACCAATAAAATCCTTTGATTCCCAAAAATGGCGTATAGGGAGAATGGGGATCGCGATCGCTCTCAACATATTGATGATGACTCATGTGGTGAGCTTTCCACCAACTTGGCCCCATCTGCCCCGCCGATGCTCCCACAATGCAGCCTATCCATAATAGGGGTTTAGGAGCCTGATAGCTTTTGTGCGTAAGTAATCGATGATAAATGCCAGTCGTGGCAAGCATACGGGTGACATATAGTAGAAAGATCCATGCGATCGCACCCCACGATAGCCCAGTTGTGAAAACAAGTAGCGATCCAATATGACTGACAATAATCAGCATTGGACCAATTAGATACAAAATGCTTGTGAACTGAGAATATTGCCCCATTTGCTATCCCAAGATTGTAACGAAAGACATACGAAAACTGCTATAAGATTGATCATGAGTAACGAATCCTACTATACACAAACCTGTGATGCTCTAGTTCTGTTGCCTTCGCTACGGAACTAATGTTGCTTTTGAAGTCAGATCAGAATTTGTAGAAAGCCTAAAGCTTTTCTAAATTTACCCGCCTATATACTCGCCTAAAGAACCTATGCCTAGCTTACCAAGCACGATTTATCCCATTGGCGCTTATAACCTTCATGGTTTAGTGTGGCAAACCGATGTAAGTACTGATGATGTAAGTACTGATATAGATAATGGCAAACCCTACGCGCTTTGTTTAGATTCCTATCAGGGGCATCTACTCAAAATCGATCCATTCTCTGAAGGTGCAACGGTACTGAATAATTACACCGCATTGCAGTTTCGAGACGCGACAGGTTTAGCGATCGCGGGGGAGACGCTTTGGATTACTAAGGACAATGGAATTTATTACTGCAATATGGTTGATTTTGATCTGCAACCATTTATGGAGCTACCCAACAAGATCGATGGCATCGCGGTCTCTGATGGTGGTGTATATGTGAGTTCTAGCGAAGTTGGCAAAATTTTTGTGTTCGGACGCGCCACTCGCACTTTGCTACGAATCATGGATGCTCCTGGTGCAGGATTTGAGGCGCTGACTTTAGTGGGCGAAGAATTGTGGGTTAGCGATCGCACTGAGGAGACGGTCTATCGACTTATTGCCAAAACAGGCGAAGTGGTACATCGTGGTTTAACTCCATTTCCCAATCCCATGGGATTAGGATTTTTGGGCAATGATTTATATATAGTTTATTCAGGTGATGAAAACTATATTCGCGACAATCCTAATGACATGGATGAACCGTTTTCGGTCTCCGCCCGCGAAAAGACTTTTATTCATCGCCTTAAGTTTAGTCAATACCAAGATGAAAAGTTAAACTACACCCTCACCACTGGCTACAAAGTGGAGATGATCTATCTCGAAGAACTCTCCTCTGAAGAACCAACTTCAATCTATAACCTCACATGGCGAGTTGCCTATCCAACGGATACCTATCGCCAAAAATTATTAGCGATCGAGCCAATTGGTATTCCCTTTGAAGAAGAAATTGTCAATGGTCAGCGTGTCGCTGCATTCAAGCTAGGAAACTTAAAACCTGAAGAATCGAGAATGTTTGGCTGGAAAGCAACCTTAGAAATGCGGGGAATCAAGTATGAACTTAAAGATAGTGAAGTAGAATTTGTCCCTGAACTATCTCCCGAAATGCAGAAACTCTATCTCGTTGATGATGATGGATTGAGCATGAATCATCCGATCATTCAAGCCGCCGCCAAGGAAGCTGTGGGCGATGAAACAAATATTTTGCGGAAGATGCTATTGATTCGTGATTACGTTTATGACAAGCTCTCATACCGTGTCACGCCTTACATTGCCTCACCGGAAGAAGTCATAGTCAGAGGTACAGGCTCTTGTGGTGAATACGTCGGTTTATTGCTAGCCTTAACTCGATTAAATGGAATTGCTTGTCGCACTGTCGGACGTTATAAATGTCCCCATGATGGAGAATTGATGATGAACGTTCCTCTGCATCAATATTACAATCACGTTTGGATCGAGTTCTATATTCCCAGTATTGGATGGTTACCAATGGAATCTAATCCTGATGATACTGGCTATCGCCCCTATCCCACCCGCTGGTTTATGGGTTTACCTTGGTATCATGTGGAAATTGGCAAAGGCATCTTTTTTGAGACAATTCAGCCTCAGCCCTATTCCATTGGTGAGCTAGCTCTCAATCATGTTCGCTTCAAGGTTTTAGAAGAAATCTAAATCCAAAAAGCATGTGGGGCGCTTCGCGCCCCACATGCTTTTTGGATTTAGATTCTTAAAGATTGTTATAACTGTAACTGATTACTAAGTTTAATGAATTTAGCTTAAGAAGAATTTTTTGATGTCTGCATACCTCTTAGGATTATGTAGATTAAAAAATTTTTAGGTAATTAGACTTAGGGAAACAAATTTATGACACATCTAGCTTTTAACTTACTTGCCGCAGTTCCCGCTACTTCAACTTGGTCACCAAGCGTTGGGTTGCTCATGATCACAGCTAATGCATTTGCGTTAGTCGTTGCTCGCTATGGCATCAAAGTCAAAGGTGTTGGTCCTAGCTTACCTGTGGAATTACCTGGCCTATTTTCAGGTTTTGGTTTGGCAGAATTGCTAGCTGTTACTAGCTTTGGGCATGTTCTTGGAGCAGGTTTGATTTTGGGCTTAGCTCAAGCGGGCTTAGTATAAAAAAATAGGTAGGATGCGAAGCATCCTATCTATTTTTTTATAGCTTTATGGCTATAGCCATAAAGCTATAAAACTTGAGCGCAAATCGTTGGAAGTTGGCTAAGCAAAACCGAATTCATTGCTATACAAACGGGGCAGAACTTCCCCATTCGCCTGTAAAAACAAAGCTGGATAAAGGAGCGCGAGCGCGAGGAGCAGTTTCTCGCTCTTGCAAATCTGTTGGTAAATTGCTAGTTTCACCCGCATAGCCGATCGCGATAGCAGCAACAGGTTTCGCCGTTTCAGGAATATTAAAAGTAGAGATCGCCTTAGCAGGATCGAATCCACCCATTTGGTGCACGACCAGATTTAAAGCTGTAGCCTGCAATACCAGGGTTGCTGCTGCTTGACCTGCATCATACTCGCCCCAAGCGTTAGGCTTGCCATTGTGCTTAAAGGTCTTTTGGGCAACAACTAAACCCAATACTGGAGCAACTTGCGCCCAGATAACATTGGCGGGGACTAAACAATCAAGTAGTTTCTGATAGTTCGCTGTGTCATCTTTGGTTGCCATAATAAATGCCCAAGGCTGATCATTAAAGCAAGAAGCAGACCATCGCGCTGCTTCAAATAACTGAGCAAGTTTCTCGGTTTCAATATGTTTGCTATCAAAGGCACGGGGACTCCATCTCTGAGCGATCAAAGGATGAATTTCATGATCGGTAATTGCAGGATTTTCCATATCAATACTTTGAGACAAATTTTTATATAGTGACAATTCACCATTATTTTAACCGCTCAAAAATTATTGTGATTAAAATACAAAAGATAACACTTTACTTTGCATTGATGGTGGTGTAGTTGCCAATAATCCTTCACTTTGCGCGATCGCAGAATGTCTCAATTTAAAAAAGAGTAGCAAACCTGTGAGTTTGGAGAATATCCTCGTCGTGTCCTTTGGTACTGGACAAATGGAAGATCGGATTACCGTCAATGACACAAAGACTTGGGGAATAATTGATTGGCTAAATATTAAGAAAGGAATTCCACTGTTAGAAGTATATGCAGATGGCTCCGCAGATTTAATTGATTACATTGCGACTCAATTGCTTAAGGACAAATATAACCGCTATCAGCTACTAGTTCCTAATTCCAAAGAAAAACCAATTTCGACTTTTCAAGCTGATCCTCAAAACCTAGCAAATCTTGTCGATGTAGCTAATGATTTTCTAGATCGCTCAGAAGGCGATCGCCAGCTTGAGGAACTTGCGGCTTACCTTTCGATTTAAATCAAGTCCAAAAAGATAAGAGGCGGAGATTTATTTTTTTTTGGTTAAGAAAGGTGGCGCTTCGCGCCGCTTATCCTTATAGATCCTTTCCTTTTTAGGACTAACTCTTTTTGGGTTTGATTTGTTCTAAATTTGATGGAATCGATGTAAGCTGCAAATAGTAGATCGTTCGCGCTAGAAATCAGTAATCCCATGAGCTTAATGCCTAAGCATGTACCTAACACTGCTGCACTCTTGAAACGTAAAGCCCAAAACACCTCTAAACTTACACCTCTGCGACAATGGTGCTTTTATGCGAGCCTAACGATCGCATTGCTATCAGGATGCCAAGAGCAGCCAAAACCAAGCCCTACTGCTACCCCAACCGCTACGGCGACCCCAACGGCGACGACAACCACTAAAGATAAAGCTCCAGCGGGAATTTTAGAACGGGTAAAAGCTCGCGGAAAGCTAATTTGTGGCGTGAATGGCAAGCTATCTGGATTTAGCTATGTTGATGACAAAGGCGTATGGAGTGGCTTAGATGTGGACTATTGCCGCGCGATCGCTGCTGCGGTCTTAGGAGATGCCAAGGCGGTTGAGTTTAAACCCCTGCTTGCCAAGGATCGCTTTACCTCCGTCCAAAGTGGTGATGTTGATGTCTTGATGCGAAACACGACTCGTACTTTAACCCGTGATGTCACCGATAATATTTCCTTTGCACCGACAACTTTTTTTGATGGACAAGGAGTAATGCTCAGGATTGGGGCAAAACCAACAAGTAGTTCCCCTAATCCCAGTTCCCCTAGTCCCAGTTCTACTAGCCCAAGTCCCACGGCTTCGCCATCAGCTTCTCCTAGCCCCACTAGCACCCCTGAGAGTCGCCCCGATAAAGACAGTAAATCAGACAAGCAAACACCAAAAAACAGTGAAGAATTCGCGATCGCCCTCAAGGAATTGGCGGACAAAAAAATCTGTGTAGAAACAGGAATCAACGCTACAAATCTGGAATCTACATTCAAGGAAGCAAATATTGCGATCGAGTCGATCATTCTGCCCGATCTTGATGGAGTCTTGAATGCTTATGCAAAAGGTGACTGTGATGCGATTTCTTCAGAAAAATCACAGCTTGCAGCATGGAGAAGCAAACTACCTCGTCCTGCCGATCACAAAATTCTCGATCTGAGTTTATCAAGGGAACCTCTTAGCCCTGTCATAATTGGTAATGACGATCGCTGGCGGGATGTTGTGACTTGGGTAATTTATGCCACTTTTTATGCCGAAGAATTGGGTATTAATATGGATAATTACACGGTTTTTAAAGACACGAAAAATCTTGAAGTTTCTAGATTTCTTGGTACATCGGATTCACTAGGCATTGAGCTTGGGCTTGCACCAGACTGGACAACCCAAATCCTCAAGCACGTAGGAAATTACAGCGATATCTACAATCGAAACCTTGCGCCCCTAGATATTCCACGCGGTTTAAATCGTACATGGAAACAAGGCGGGTTACTCTATTCGATGCCATTTAGATAAAAAACAGGTAGGCTCAAATGTCGTTTATTGTTTCTGCGATCGCCTCATTAATCTCGATAGTTGTATTTTTTAGTAGCAAAAGACTAGTTGACAATCGTATTGCTCAACTAGTAATCCAAGCGGTTTCGGGATTGATTGCTCTGTTGGCGACGATCAATGCCTTGAGCCGCTTAATCATCGTCATTCCTGCGGGAAATGTTGGGGTGGAAGACTTTCAGGGCAAGGTTAGCGATCGCAGCTTACCCGCAGGGATTCACGCGATTAATCCCTTTGCGGATGTGGTGCAGTTTTCAGTCCGATTGCGCGATCTCAAAGAAGAGATTGGAGCAACTTCAAAAGAAGGCTTGGCATTAGGAATTGATGTCAGCATTCAATATCGCATCGATCCTGCTAAGGCGGCGAGTATTTACCTGAATATTGGTTCTGAAGAAAAAGAAATTGTGGTTTCCAGATTTCGATCAATCTCACGCGAAATTATTTCTGGATATGCCGCAGAAGAGGTCTATGCTACTAAGCGCGAAGAAGTGAGTTTAAAACTTGCCGAAAAATTGCGATCGCAGCTTGCTCCCATTGGCTTTATCGTCGATGAAGCCCTGTTGCGAAACGTGAAAGTCCCTGAAACTTTGCAAGCTGCGATCCAGCAAAGGCTCAAGGCTGAACAAGAAAATCTCCAAATGAAATTTGTCTTAGAAAAAGAAAAGCAAGAAGCCGATCGCAAGCGAATTGAAGCAAAGGGAAGTGCGGACGCTCAAAAAATTCTCGCTGAGGGGCTTACACCTGCGGTGCTGCAATTACGTGCGATCGAGGCAACAGAAAAGTTGTCACTATCACCAAATTCTAAAATTGTAATTCTCGGTAGCGGACAAAGCACGCCATTGATTTTGCCACTCGATCGCGAAGCTAGCAAAGCCATTGTTCCAGCACCGTAATACCAAAGCACAAAGTGGCGTAGCCACTTTGTGCTTTTAAAACTCTTATGGGGTTTGCTTTTTAATTCACAGAAGTGTTGTCACACTTTTGTGAATTGGTATAAAACTAATGGATTCCTTAACAATCCTCAGTTTTATGGCTTTTTTGAGATTGCTGATGGTTGAGGTGACTTGAACTGTTAAAATTTTTGCAAGGTTAAATAAAATTCTTTACAGTTTTAGTCATAAAACTCAGACAGGATCGCAAATAGTGAGAATTGCAGTAGATGCGATGGGTGGAGATTTTGCCCCACGCGAGATAATCGAAGGAGCAATATTAGCTCAAACCCAATTGGGTGTAGATATAGCGTTAGTAGGTGATCGCGATATTCTCGCGAACTACTTCAAGCAACATAATTATCAAGAGAGCGATCGCCTTGAGATCGTGCCATCGGAGGGGATCATCGAAATGGATGATGAGCCTCTTGATGGGTTGCGTCGTAAACCTAATTCCTCGATCGCCGTGGCGATGAACTTAGTTAAGCGCAAACAAGCCGATGCCGTGATTTCGGCAGGGCATTCTGGGGCAGCAATGGCGGCGGCGCTACTGCGTTTAGGGCGATTACCAGGGGTAGATCGACCTGCGATCGGTGCATTGTTCCCCACGCAGGTTGCGCATAAGCCTGTACTTTTACTTGATGTCGGCGCAAATGTGGACTGTCGCCCCAAATTTTTAGAGCAGTTTGCCATCATGGGCTCGCTCTATAGTCAATATGCGATCGGCATTAAAGAGCCAAAAGTTGGCTTGCTGAATATTGGTGAAGAAGCTTGTAAAGGTAACGAACTAGCGATTCGCGTTCATCAAGCTTTACAAGATAATCCCCAAATTACTTTTGCAGGAAACGCCGAAGGACGTGACATTCTTAAGGGCCAGTTTGATGTGATCGTCTGTGATGGCTTTGCAGGCAATATTGTGCTCAAATTTGCTGAAGGGGTAGGTAATGCGGTCATGCAAATCCTCAAGGAAGAGTTACCTAAGGGTTGGCGGGGCAAACTTGGCGCATTAATCTTGAAACCAAATCTGAAAAAGGTGAAAGAGCGCATTGATGCTGATGAGTATGGTGGAGCTTTATTACTCGGTGTAGCTGGTATTTGTGTGATTAGTCACGGGAGCTCTAACGCTGTGAGTATTCGTAATGCCATCCGTGTTGCTAAGGATGCTGTCGATAATGGCGTGCTCGATCGTATTCGTGGTCAAATCAAGCCTAAGGTGCCTGTTCCTGCGATCGATGACACTCCCGATGATCCGCCAACATAGCTTCTTGTTGCGATTATCTTTTTGTGATTAGGTTTTAATTCAGCGCCAAGCGCTGTAACACTCTTTATCCAGCCATTCAGATCAAACATAGCCAATGACTAATACTGAATCTTCTCTCGTCGGAGTGCGTTTTATTGGTAGCGGTTCCGCCGTTCCCGATCGCGTACTTACTAATCACGATCTTGCGCAGATGGTAGACACCACTGACGAGTGGATCGCCTCGCGTACGGGCATCAGAGAGCGTCATATTGCCGATGGCGAGAATGATTCAGTCGCAAATTTGGCAGCGCAAGCAGGGCAAAAGGCGATCGCGGCGGCGGGCTTGTCACCCGAAGATATTGACCTGATTATTTTGTCCACCTCGACTAGCGATGATTTGTTTGGGACAGCAGGAAGAGTCCAAAAAATCTTAGGCGCAGAACGAGCCGTCGCTTTTGATATGGTTGCGGCCTGTTCAGGATTTGTGTTTGGTGTGGTTACTGCATCGCAATATATCCGCACAGGGGCTTACAAAAATATTTTACTTATCGGTGCTGATGTCCTCTCGCGTTGGGTTGATTGGCAAGATCGGCGCACTTGCATTTTGTTTGGGGATGGCGCTGGTGCTGTAGTGTTGCAAGCTAGCAACGCCAGTAAGCCCCAAGACAATCTCTTGGGCTTTGAGATGCGGAGTGACGGAAAAGGTAATGAGTTTCTCAACATCAATTATTCAGGACGTAGCACATTTGAGCCGATTAGTATGAATGGTCAAGAGGTCTATCGGTTTGCAGTGCGGCGTGTTCCTGAAGTTATCGAAAAATCTTTGCACTATGCTCATTTGGAAGTCCATGATCTTGATTGGCTAATTTTGCATCAAGCTAATCAACGCATTATCGATGCAGTCGTTAATCGTTTTGGTATCGATCCTGCTAAGGCAGTCAGCAATATGGGTAAATATGGCAATACCTCAGCCGCTTCAATCCCGATCGCTCTTGATGAGTGGGTACAAGCAGGCAAGATTCAACCCGATCATTTAATTGCGATCGCAGGTTTTGGCGCAGGTTTAAGCTGGGGTTCGGCAGTATTTCGTTGGGGTTGATCAAAAATATGTGCTTTGTTCACATTCTGTTAAACTCTGAGGCGATTTTTGGGAATCCATTTAGCTAATCCTGTCAAGCGATCTCGCCAAGTCACGCAGTCCCGAATATCTTCAGGCAAAATGCTTGCCATATATCGCAGCTCTTCATCAGAGAGCGGCGATCTGCCACAGAAAAAGGGGTGTCTGGGTTTGCGACTGCAATAACCAAAAAAGATTGCGGATCGATCAAATTTAGTGGGTGGCTTACCACGATGATAATATCGCGCTGTATCCACAAAAATTACTGTTCCTGCCTTGCCAGTATAGGTTTTATGCCAATTGCCCTGCATGTGTTCGGGTAACATCTCCTGAATTTCCTGATGAAAAGCAGTTTTGAAACGACGCACAGATTTAGCATTCAAGGTCTTGCATAGAAATTCATTAACGTCGGGATTAACACATTCAAAGGGACCACCATCTTCATTTACATCATTGATATAAACGCCAACTTTGATCATTTGCCAATCTTCTTTGTCCCGATGCCACTTCCTTGGACCAGTTTCTCTGCCATCTGGAAGGCTGTAGTAATAAGATAAGCCATCGTAAGCAACGGGTAGCTTGAGATAGTTCTCAATAATTCGTAGAAGCTTCGCATCTGCGCCCCACAGAAATAGTTCTGGATAACGCATTATCTGCTCAGAGTTGATATTCAGCGTATGTCTGCCCATATACAGAGGATTTTGGGCATCGCTTTTGAGTTCTTTGGAAATGGTTTCGGCTGCCAAAAAAAAACGATCGCTATCTGGAATTGCCAAATCTTCTAAAGATGAGATCGCAACTCCATATTTTTCTAGCTCTTGGACAATTTTTTGCTCGTCAGTGGTCGGGAAATTAAGTAATGGTTGATATTCGCGGATAAATCTTTGATAGCGCGGATATAGTACCTTTTGCTCAATCACATCAAGATTGCTAATAAATAGAGCTATATCTGATGGAGCGCTAACTGCTCTTTGCCATAGCTTCTCAATGGTTTGATATGCCTGAGATATAATTTTTTTATTCATCCGAATAAAACCTTAGAAATGATCATTTACAAGGACATGTCTCAGATCTTACGGAGGACTTACAAAATCACAAAAAGGTTCCTATCTTCTTATGATTATCATTGATAAAAAATCATAAAGGGTATTTGTTAAAATCTTTACTTACTTTATTTTATTTTTAGATTTCAGACTTATAGATATACCTCTATCTGACTTAGGATAGTCTAGTGGCAGCACTTTGCGCTCTCCCTAGCCTGTTGGGTGGAGATCCTCAAAATGGCGCTGCAATTTTGAACTTTTATATTAATTACTATGATATTCTGCTGAAAATTACTGGAAAGCAAAGTGGCTTAATCTACTTTGCATTTTTTAAGCTAGCCAAGTTAAAATTTCATGATTAACTCGTTCAGGGTTATCGTCGTGAGCGCAATGTCCCATTCCTTCCAAATACATTAATGTGGCATTGGGTGCATACTTCACTAATCGCTTACCTTCTGACGGAGGAATTAGGCGATCGCTACTTCCCCACAAAATCAATAAAGGAGCTTGTAATTGCTCAAGAGCTTGAGTCAAACTTGGTGAATAATTAGGTTGATTGATGCTGCGATTAAGCCTAAGAAAAGCTTCAGCAGCTTGGCGATCGCGTGCGGGTTCAGCAATGATTTCCACTAATTCATTGTCAACACGACGGCGATCGCCGTAGACAATTCCTTTGAGAACTAAGCGGATTGTGAAGGGTTGACGTATTAAATGGAATAGAGGTTTAACTAAAATTGCGGAGACGATCGCCTTGACGGTGCGCTCAATTGGTTGCAATGCTTTGGGAACCAAGTTGTTAAAAGCGTCGATATCAGGCAAGCTGATGACGACCACGCCTGAAGCAATTTCGGGATGATGGCTAGCCGCGATCGCAGCAACGAGAGCTCCAATTGAGTTACCAATAATCACCATTGGCACTTTAATAAACTTCTGCCAAAACTGAAAAACTTGCTCTACCCACAGATGGATCGAATAGCGAGTTGGTGGCTTTTCGGAATTCCCAAATCCTAATAAGTCGATCGCATAGACGGTGTGATTTTCTGCTAAAGCTGGAATATTGCCACGCCAATGATCGATCGCTGCGCCAAATCCATGAATTAACAGAATCGGTGGCTTAGTGGGATCGACATTCTGCGATCGTCGAAACCCATAACGCGATCGCCATCCTCGAAAGTACCAATCGCGATATTGCATTCTCTTAGTCCTGTTTTACGTTAAATATTCTTGCGCTATCTTCCAAAGCTTGAGGCGGCGCAAAGCGCCGCCTCAAGCTTTGTTTGTTTATGCGCCTTTAGCGCGAACTAATTTGCCGTCACTGGTGACATGCAATCCGCATTCTTGATTGCTCATCTCCCACCACCAACGACCAGCACGGAGATCTTCTCCTGCTTGGACGGCTCTGGTGCATGGCGCACAGCCAATACTAGGGAAATTCTGATCATGGAGCGCATTGTAGGGAACCTCATTGGCGTGAATGTATTCCCAAACTTGCTCATTTGACCAATCGATTAAAGGATTGATCTTGGCAATATTGCGATCGCCATCTAGTTCAACGGTTTCCATTGTGGAACGGTTAGCAGTCTGATCGCGGCGCAAACCTGTAATCCAAGCATCAAGCCCCTTAGTAGCTCGACCAAGTGGCTCGACCTTGCGAATGAAACAACATTGCTTGCGATTTTCGACGCTGTCATAGAAGAGATTAATGCCCTTGTCGCTAACCATTTGCTCCACTGCTTCCGCTTGTGGGAACATGATCCGCAATTGCAGTTGAGGATATTTTTGCTGTACTTTGGCGATTACTTCATAGGTTTCAGCATTCAATCGACCTGTGTCGAGGGTGAATACATTTGCGTTGGGTTTGATTTTGGCGATCATGTCGATCAAGGTGACATCTTCGGCTCCAAAACTGGAAGCTAGAGAGATCTTGTCATAGTTACCGAGCGCCCATTTGAGTACTTCTTGAGGGGTTTTGCCCTTGAGCTGTGCGGCGGCGCTGTCAATGTCTGTTTGTAAGGTCATTAGTTGCTTTAGTGAATGCGCTGACGTGAAAATATAATTTTATTATGCCCTGCACTCAGGTTCGTAGAAATATAGCGATATTACGGTTTTCTCTTCCCTGTAGGCTGCGATCGCAAAAGTCTCAGCATTAGCTAGAAGTCGATCTAAAATATAGGCTATTGGTAAATTAATGGTAAAAATGTGGAGCCAATCGCAGCAGTTGTAATTGGAATATTGACAATTATTAGTTCGGGTTCTTTGGCTAAAGTTGGTGAAAACATGACCGACGGGACGGGCAATCTCGCAAAATCGTTATGGGCGATGCTGAAGCGCAAGGCTCCTAATACGCAAACTGTGAAGTTATTGGAGTCGGGACAAGATATTGATTATCAGCAAGCGGTGATTGATTTAGAGCCGATCGCGAGTGATCCTGATGTGGTGAAGTTATTGGATGAGGTGCGATCGCTTTTGGCTAGCAATCAAGAACTGGCGGCAAAGGTTGAGGCGTTGTTGGTACAGGCTAGAATTGAGCCTAAAATCGTACAAGTGATGGCTAGTGATATCGAGGGCGTAAACCTTCGAGCAAAATCGATGAAGCAAACAGCGCCATCGGTTAGTGGCTCGGTCGAGCAGTCGATGCTAAAAAATGTCAAGGTAACTGGTGATATTGATTTGGGTGATTTAACTCAGGAGGCTTAGGCGATGGAAGAGTTGTTAGAACTAAAGGGATTTTTGCTCAGTGGCAATATCTCTGATGCTTTGCTGTTGGTGGAGGAGATGACGGAAATGAGCAAAGATGACAAATTAAATAAAATTTCCAGTTTTGCCAAGATTCTCCTGTTGCATTTAATCAAGCGCCAAGCGGAAGGACGCACAACCAGATCGTGGGATGCTTCTATTGAAAATGCTGTTTATGAAATCCAGAAAACAAATCGTCGTCGTAAAGCAGGAGGGAGCTATCTGACTAAGGAAGAATTACGAGAAGCAATCAGCGATGCTTATCGTGTGGCGATATCAGGTGCGGCGGCTGAGGCTTTTGGTGGTTGTTATACGGTCATACAATTAGCGGCTATGGTCGATCGCGAGACGATTATTAATCAAGCGATCGCTTTAATTTTGGGTGAGGCAACATGACGGCAGATCCGCAAAATCAACAGTCGGCGTTACAAGGTAATGATGTGGGGGGCAACCTCACAATTGGTAGCATCACGCAGACAATCAACTACAACCAAGTTATTCAGGAGGCAAAACGGACGGGAAGCCCGATCAATTTGCCGCAAACTAATGTGACTTTTTTTGCGGGACGGGATGAGGATCTGAAAAAAGTACATGAACTTTTGCAGCAAAATCAGAGGGTGGCGGTGTCTGCTTTTTTGAAAGGAATGGGCGGTGTTGGTAAATCGGAACTTGCCCTGCAATATGCGCTTCGACATCTGTTGTCAGACTATGGTGGTGGGATTTGTTGGTTACGGGGAAATGAGGGGACTTTGCCGACTCAGTTACAAGACTTTGTGCAGATGCAGCTTGGGGAAACGATGCCCGATGGGTTGGATAGTGGCGAGAGGTTGGTAGGGTATTGCTGGCGGCGGCTATCGGAACGGTTGGAGGGGAAGATGTTGGTGGTGTTGGATAATGTGAAAAGTTCTGACGATGTGAATCCATTTTTGCCGCCTCAGAATGGCAAGTTTCGAGTGTTGGTGACAACGCGGTTCGGGTTGGGGAATGCTATGCAGCAATATACGTTAGATGTGTTGGTGTTGGCGGCGGCGGTGGATTTGTTGAAGTCGTTTTTGCCTGAAACCGATCTGCGTCGGGGGAGTGATGCCGAAATTGAGAAGGTTTGTGAGTGGTTGGGGCGGTTACCTTTAGCGATCGAGTTGGTTGGGCGGTATTTGGCAAGGAAGCCCGATCTGTCGATTGCCAAGATGCAGGAACGTTTGGATGCGAAGAAGTTACAGCAGGAGGCTTTGACTGACACACAACGACGGGCTTTGGCAGAGATGACTGCAAAGCTAAATGTTATAGCGGCGTTCGATCTGAGTTGGCAAGATCTGTCTGAGGGGGCGCAAAGGCTGGCTTGTTTGCTGTCATTATTTGCGCTTGCGCCGATTCATTGGCAGTGGGTCATGGATGCGATGGGCGATGTGGATGAGGAGGATTTGGAGGCTTGTCGCGATGATGAGTTGCTAAATCTGCACTTGTTGGAACGATCGCAACATGGCTTGTATGAATTGCATCAACTTTTGCGGGAATATTTTCAGTTCCAATTGCAACAACGTCCCGAATGGCAAGTTCTACGGCAACAGGTGGCGGTATCGCTGCTCAATATTTCCAAAGGAATCGGACAAACAATCACTCTCGATCAAGTTAAGGAAGTTGCTTCCGCAATTCCCCATTTTGAATTGCTCGGACACGAAATGTTGGATGATATTCTCAATCCTGAAGAAGATGTAGTTTGGGCATTTTGTGGAATTGCTAGATTTTACGAAAGTCAAGGGCTATATGCTTCAGCCGTAATTCCATCTCAAAACTGCCTCAGGGAAACAGAATCTCGCTCAGGATTAGACCACCTTTCTGTCGCCACCAGTCTCAACAATCTCGCAGAACTTTACCGAGCGCAAGGGAAGTACAACGAAGCCGAACCTCTCTATCTGCGATCGCTATCGATTTTGGAACGTCAACTAGGAGCGGACTATCCCTCTGTCGCCACCAGTCTCAACAATCTCGCAGAACTTTACCGAGCGCAAGGGAAGTACAACGAAGCCGAACCTCTCTATCTGCGATCGCTCGACATCAGGGAACGCCAACTAGGAGCAGAACATCCCGATGTCGCCGCCAGTCTCAACAATCTTGCATTACTTTACGAATCGCAAGGCAAGTACAGCGAAGCCGAACCTCTCTATCTGCGATCGCTCTCGATCTGGGGACGCCAACTAGGAGCAGATCATCCCAATGTCGCCACCAGTCTCAACAATCTCGCATTAGTTTACGATTCGCAAGGGAAATACAGTGAAGCCGAACCTCTCTATCTGCGATCGCTCTCGATCTGGGAACGCCAACTAGGAGCAGACCATCCCCATGTCGCTCAAAGTCTCAACAATCTCGCAGGACTTTACCAAGCGCAAGAGAAGTACAGCGAAGCCGAACCTCTCTATGTGCGATCGCTCGAAATCAGTGAACGCCAACTAGGAGCAGACCATCCCTATGTTGCCTCCAATCTACTAAACTTAGCCGCCCTCTATCACAATACCCAACGTCATCCCCAAGCCCTGCAATCCATCCAACACGCCATCCAAATTTACGAACAAAAACTTGGCACTGAGCATCCCGACACTCAAAATGCGATCGGTTGGCTTCAGACAATCCGTGATGCCGTGTAAAATAAAAGGACAAACCGATCGCAAAAAACAATGACTATCAAAGAAAAGTTAATTCAAGAAGTCGAAAATGTTTCAGAATCCCTGTTAGCAGAAACCCTTGACTTTGTACTGTTTCTCAAATCTCGCTATGTAGAAGAAGAAACAACCTCAGAAGAAAAAGAAAACATTCTCTCTTCTCAAACAGCCTATCTTTCAGGTGATTACCTAACCCTCGACCAATATGAGGCGACTCAAGCATGAGTTATCGCATCGTCATCCCTAAACCAGCCCAAAAGCAACTAGATAACATCTCGAAAATTGAACGCGATCGCTTGATTATAACATTGCGCTCTCTAGCCAACGATCCGCGTCCGAACGGAGTTAAAAAGCTTAAAGGCTACGACAATACCTATCGTGTCAGAGTTGGCGACTATCGTATTATCTACGAAATTAAAGACAGAGAGCTAATAGTATTATTGCTAAGTGTCAGTCATCGTAAAGATGCCTACTAGAAATCAAGGAAAAAGGAAAAGGGTAAAAGGAAAAAATGTGGACTTTTTGAGTTTTGTTAGTTGATGTTATCTTAGGACATAGGATTAGGCTAAAAATATATGTATCAAGTCACACTAAATTACGCCAAAGCAAACCTTGATGAGCTATGCGATCGGGCAGGTCAAGAACCAGAAGGAGTTGCGATCGTTCGCGAAAATCGCAGTTATATTCTGATTACTCAAGAAGAATGGGAATCTCTAATAGAAACTGCGGAATTAATGCAATTACCAAACCTGCTCACCCAAGTTGCATCTGCTCGCCAAGAATATCAGGCAGGAGAAGCACTCTCTATGGAGCAAGTCTTTGGATGAAAATCTACAGAGTCCTCTTTTCTAAACAAGCACAAAAAGATATCAGCGAACTCACATCTAAACAAAAAGCGAAACTCCAAGAAATTTTGCTTAACATAATCGCCCCCAATCCTTACCTCGGAAAAGCGCTAAAAGGTGACCTGAACGGTTTGCGTTCCTATCGTCTTAACCTCAAAGATCGCATTGTTTATGAGATTTATGAAGAAGACCAATCAATATTGATCGTTAGAGCAAAAACTCACTATGGAGAATAAGAAAAGTAACGAAGGGCGACTGATATATACCTAACTTTACAGTTAGTCACCTGTTACATACCTTAAAGGATATTCTCATGAAATTACTAGATGTAGTCGCACTCTTAGAAGATGTCCCCATTTGCCATTTATATCGAGGACAAGTCGGCACAATTGTAGAAGTATACGAACCTCAAGTCTTTGAAGTCGAATTTAGCGACCTCAATGGCAGAGCCTATGCGATCGAAACCCTAACAGAAAAACAGTTAATGGTTTTATACCATCACCCTATCCAAGAAAGACAATTAGTTTCTGCGTAGATTTAGCTTTGTCAGTCTCAACAATGTCGCAGCACTTTACGAGTCGCAAGGGAAGTACAGCGAAGCCAAACCTCTCTATCTGCGATCATCCGCATACCCAAATAGTAATGTCTTCTCTAATGATGTTGCGATCGCAAATGTCTACAGGTATGAGTTCTGAAACATTACAACAAATGATTGCCAAAAATCCTGATGATATAATCAGATTGCTACAAGAAAGCAATCCCAACAACTAATAAAAAGAAAAAAGCACAAACGCTCACAATCAAAAAAATAGCTATGAACACAGCCACTAAAACCATCAAAATTTACGATGAAATTGTTGACTTCATTGCATCAGGCACAACGCCTCAAAGCGTAATCGACTTCCATCTTTCTGAAGCCGCACAAGAGCGACTAGAGGATTTAATATACAACGCTAAAAATAATGCGCTTACAAAAGAAGACAAGCGTGAACTAGACCATTTCCTGACAATAGAACATATATTGACCCTAGCCAAAGCTAAAGCCCATAGATACATCAACAATGAGGCTAAGTAAAATGCCTCGAACCTATATTAGCGTTCAGCTAAGGCAATTAGTCATCGAACGCGCTGACAGAATTTGTGAATACTGTTTGGTTTCAGCATCAGATAGATCCTCTGGTTGCCAAGTTGACCACATCATTAGTGTGAAACATGGCGGTGATTCGACAGCCGAAAATCTTTGCTATGCTTGTCTATTCTGTAACCTACAAAAAGGCACGGATCTAGGCTCGATTAATTGGCAAAACGGAGAACTTGTTAGATTCTTTAATCCTCGCAGAGATTTATGGAGAGAACATTTTCAACTAGATGGAGCGATAATTCGATCAACTACAGATATCGGCGAAGTCACAGCAAGAATTCTTGATTTTAATGATACAGATCGTATTTTAGAGCGACAAATACTCATCGAAAATAATAGATATCCATCAACAGCAGCCAAAAAGAAAATGGGCTAAAGTCTCAACAATTCTCCATAGCTAAAATATAATTTGCCTGTCGCCTAATATCTTGGGTTGCGCGATCGCGAACAATTATCTGAAAAGCCATACTTGCTATTGCTCAGTTCCAAGTACCGACAATCGGAGATCTTGCCAATAAGCTGAAGTTACTATTTCAGCTTCTGAGTTCACCCCTTCTTGTAACAAACTTACTAGTTTTGCCTGAGCATCCTTCCTCTGACGATCTTGAATCAGCAACGCCAGAAAATAATCCGCCACAGTGTTATAAGTTCCAGACTGAAGCTGCCCTTGAACATAGGACTCAAGTTCTTTTGGTATTGGGAAACTTACATTCATAAACCTACAAGATGAATAAAGTACTGGCAATAATTCTAGCATTGGGCAGCAACTAGGAGCAGAACATCCCGATGTTGCCAACAGCTTATTTCGCCAAAGCAACCATTGAAGAACTATGCGATCTCATTTTCAGCCATCAACAATCTTGGCGATTACTAACGTAAAAAAAGCACCCTATCTCAAAATGGAGATAAGATGTTGGGACATTTTACTGGAAAACTTTAGAAGCTATAGGCAGTATTCGCTAGGATTAAAACAGCGATCGCACTCACAAAAAACTTAAAGGAAAAAACTAGGAGATCAAAGATAGTCATAGTAAATAAGGGGGCTAGAGTGTAGAGAGAGCATTTGCCAAAACTAAAACAGCGATCGAACCAAAGTAGAACTTAAGAATAAATCTACCAAAATGAAATACTGACATTGCCTTGCTCCTCACTTCTTTGTAACCGTACTTAGTATCAGGTTTTCCTCCAAGATAAGACGTGATGTTAGCCTTTGAGTTTTCGTGATTGTTTGTATTGAAAAGTGCGATCGCGATCACTAGTCATAAAAAAGAGAGTTGCAGCGCAACTCTCTTTTTTTTATAAACTAAAGTGAACTATATCTTTCTTCAGCAAAAGGTTCGCCGCGATGGTGGTAGCCATTCCGCTCCCAGAAACCGAGTTGCATTTTATCGAGAAACTCAAGTCCATTCAGCCATTTAGCACTTTTCCAAGCATAAAGATGGGGAACCACTAGTCGCATGGGGCCACCATTATCAATCGGCAATGGATCATCAAAAAGGGTATGGGCAAAGAAATTTTCTTCCCTCACAAAATCTTCCATGGCAATATTTGTCGTATATCCACCATAGCAATGTTCCATTAAATGTACAGCTTGAGGATCGACTTCAATATATTTTAAGAAATCCGTAACTTTGACACCCTTCCATTTCACATCGAGCTTTGACCATGTCGTAACACAATGGAAGTCAATTGTAAATTCTGTTTGTGGCATTGACATGAAGTCATCCCATGAGAATGTTTTCTCTGTCGCTAATCCCCATACCCGAAATTGCCAATCTTGACGCTTGATTTGGGGAGTATCTCCATAGGTCATGATGGGGAAGCCATTGGTCAGCCTTTGTCCTTTAGGAATACGATCTTGATTTGGCGATCGGGATTGAAACAAACTTCCAAACATAGAAAATTCTCACTCAAAATCAACTGTAAATATTATCGCTGTTTTCAGGAAATAAGGTAGTTTCTCGTTTAAAATTTACCACACCCTAACCCTCCCCTTGCAAAGGGGAGGGAACAAGATTTCTAGTTTTCCCCTTTGCAAGAGGAAATTAAAGGGGATAAATCCGAAAACAAAAAAGCAAGTGAGGGCAATTCTTGCTGGTAATTCTAATTATAAAAATTGGTAACGAACCATAATACTTTTTTTAAAAGTGTTGCTTTGCGACACTTTTAAAAAAAGTATTGCTTCGATTTTACGGCGCAAAGCGCTGTAACTTAAATGGCGACAGCTATAAAAATGCTAATCTTAAATAAAGTTATGTTTGGTTTACGATAATGTCCTTGACAGGATTACCAAATATTTTGAACGGCATTCAGTCGCGTACAAGTTGGCAGCAACGCTGTCAATATTTACTGATTGTCGAAAAATGGGCTGAGATTGTCGGTGAGTCGGTGGCAAAACAAACTTGCCCAATTGGGGTGTATCAAAAAGCTCTACAGGTGGCTGTATCAAATTCAGTTTGGTCTCAGGCTTTGACCTTTGAGCGCGTCAGGATTTTGGCTAAGGTGAATGCGCTGTTTGGTGGTGCTGGGACTCTAGCGATCGCCGATATTCATTTCTCGACTGCAAAATGGGCTACCCAGCAACAAACCTTAAAAGAGCAAAAGGTTGTCGCGGAAGATCATCCTAGTTATTTGCCTCCTGCGATCGCTCATGAATTACCTAATCGTAAACTGAAGCCAAATCTTAAAATTAAATTAGAAACTCCTAAAGCCCCTGAAACGGCAAGTGACGCATTCCAACGTTGGCAAAATGTCATGAAGTTAAGAACCAATCAAATGCCCCAATGTCCTCGCTGCGATCGCCCTGCCCTCACTGGTGAAATATCCCGTTGGCAGATGTGCCGAGTTTGCGCGATCGAATATTTATTTAATTAAATCATGACAAATCTAGAATTCCTTCAGGCTTGTAACCCTAGCTTTTCTATCTGTTTACAAAAAGAAGAAAATTACTATATAGATTTGGCTGCGGCAAGGGGCGAAAATGTAGTGAAGAGAATGCGAAGAGCGATCGCTTTATCCCCTAACAAACCCACCTATCAATTACTCTCAGGACAGATCGGTAGTGGTAAATCAACGGAACTGCTTAGATTGAAGTTTGAGCTAGAGCAGCAAGGCTTTGCGGTAATTTATTGTGCAGTTGACCAGTATCTGCAAATCCATGATCTTGGCTTAGCAGAGCTTTGGCTAGTGATTCTGAAGCTGATTTTGCAACAACTAGAGAGCAAAGGAGATTCAATCTCCCTAACCTATTTGCCCAATGCGATCGCAGAAACTGAAAAATGGATGAGAATAATTCCATCTGTTAACACCTCAACCTCTGGACAACGCTTACAAAGAATTTTGCAAACCTTACAAGATAACGATCAAAATCGCCGACAGTTGCACCGACATCTGGAAACACGTCTTACCAACTTGCTAATTGTGGCGATCGAAGAAGTGACAGGAGTCGCAGTCGATCGCGTTAAGCAAACAGGAAAAAAAGGATTAGTAATCTTGGTGGACAATCTTGATCGACTATCCATTGAACAGTCTGATTTAATTTTTGGTAAAGGTGGTAAATATTTACGTCAATTTCAATGCCACACAATCTATACTTTGCCACTGAAGGCGAGCATTCATCTCAGTGAGCAATTTCAGCTAAAGGGCACTGTCTTAATCACATTGCCAAATTTGCAGCTATGCGATCGCAATGATGTTGTTAAGCCTGAAAGTTTAAATCTATTGCGTCAAGTTGTTTTAGCAAGGATGTTGCCCAATATTGCCCCTGAACTAAGGTTAGAGCAAGTTACCAATTGTTTTGATCGTCTAGAAACCCTTGATCGGCTATGTCTAGCTAGTCATGGTCATCTACCATATTTACTATCCCTGCTGCAAGGTTGTTTGCAATCGCAAGATCCGCCTATTTACCTTGATACGCTCAACCGAGTCTTGGAGAGCGATCGCGCTACTCGACTATCAACAATTAGCGATCGCGATCGGCAAGCTTTGCAGAAATCCCTGACTAGCGATTATGCACTCACACCTGAAGCACTCAATTTGTGCCGCCGCCTCTTACTTTTTGACCATCATGATGATCATGGCTACTGGTTTAGCAGTTCTTTCGTGACCAACAAATAAGAGGGGTAGCTTCGCTACCCCTCTTATTTGTTAATAAGCCGCGCTGTCAATTTAAGCTGTGACTAGTTGTTCAGCTTGTTGGGTGAGACGATCAAAAGTAGCGCGCATCTTCAGACCCACGATAATTTGTAACAAACCAGTACCGTTATTAGAACCTGGATAATCAGGATGTTTGCGTAATAGCTCAGTCAATTCACCGTAATACTTAGTGTCTATGCTGCTGAGATGACTTTCGATATAGACCATCTCGTCAAGGCGATCGAATTGTCCATCGATTTCCAAGACGCTTGCGGGTTGACCAAGCCAGCTATCTGGTCCCGAAAATAGTTTGATTCCTGGATAAGAGCAAGTCAGCTTCGTACCGCAGGGAATCCAAGAAATTGTTGAACCTTCGTCAAATAGATAAGCTGGCTCAATTCCCTCAACACCACTGCGTTGGACTAAGCGCACACGCAATACTTTCCGCTCAGTGTCATTAGCAATCAGATTCGTAGGTAAGATTTGGATGACGACATCAGCATGGGCTTTTTGAGGATCAATATATGCCTCAAAGTCTGGTCTACGTGATTCGATCGCTTGCATGACATCGGCAAGAGTGTGACCACGCTCAGCCATATCACGCTGAATCTTCCAAGCAATTTTGACTTCATCACTGAGATCGAGGTAAATACTGAAATCTAGCAGCCCACGCACGCGCTCGTCATAAATCGGATGCAAGCCTTCGATCACAATTACTTTATTCGGATGAACCAATTCGGGAGGATCGAGCAAGCCAGTCTCGTGGTTGTAGATCGGTTTCATGATCGATTTGCCTTCTTTGAGGGCTTTGACCTGCTCATACATCAAGTCAAAATTGTTAGCACGAGGATCAAGTGCAGTAATTCCCGTTGCCTTACGTTGTTTGCGATCTAGGCTGTGATAGTCATCCAGACAAATCACGGTCATAAATTCTTCGCCGAACAGATCATTTAATCTGCGTAAAAATGTGGATTTGCCACAGCCAGAGTCTCCTGCAACTCCGATCACCACAACGCGGTTGGGTTTACTGCTCATAATTCTGAACCGATCCTTATAAAAAATGTATTTATTATTACTTCTTTCCCAACCTCCAATCTACCAAAACAGTGATCTCCGTACAAGTTTAATTTTGATTTGATTTTAATAATTGCTATTGTTTATGAATTTAAAGCAAAAATAACAGGTAAATTACTATCCTTAGCTTCGTTAGGTTAGGAAGGCTTAATTATTTGTAGGATTAGCTAGTGCAACGTAACGAATCAATTAGGCAAAAATTATGGACTACTTTGCACTGAAGCATCCTAAATTTAATTCCAACAGCTTACTTAAAAAATATAGCGGATCGCCATTATGAATGTAATACCATCAGAATTTCAACTGAGATATTTTAAAAAATTCACCGATTTCTTTAAATATTTCCTAATTGCCTTGCTTCTGCTGACTAGTTTTCATTTTTTGGCATATGGTAATAATCCCGATGCGATCATTCAGCCTGAATGGACGGCTAATTTACAAGCGAGTACCCAACTGATTACGACTGGTGAGCAGTTATTTGTAATTGGGAATCAGAAGTATAGTTCCGAGCCAAAAGATTATTCGGCAACTTTATTTGCGATTAATACTGCGTCAGGAAAAGTGCAATGGCAGCAGCAATTACCATCTCATAATTTTGGTCGTCGCAAGTTAATTTTAGAGAATGGAACTATTTATGCCAGTCATGACGATGGCGTTATGGGATTTGATCCTGAAACTGGTTCTCCTAAAACATCTTTGAAGTATCCAGAAGATATGCTTAGGCTTGATCGCGATCGCCTAATGGGAATATCGCAAGATATTGTAGTATATGGAGATTCCATGGCAATTGATAAAAGTAGCTCTAATCGCACAGATTATCAAACAAAAATATTTGGCATCACTAAAGATAAAACTATCTGGTCATATCAACTTCCTAAAACTAATGGGTTGATTGGTATTCAGTCAATACAGCCGGTGGTACAGAATGGAATTCTCTTGTTACCTTCTAGTCACAACACAACCGTAGGTTGGATGGAACAATTTACAGTGATGGATGTTGCCTCAGGTAAAGTGCTTTGGACTTGGGAAGCACCGGGCGAACCAAATGGCTTATGGTCTGTCGATGTTTTCGGAGATACGATCTATACCTCAGTCTTCGGTAATAGCAAGATGCAAGCATCGGGGCGACTCCGTGCGATTGACCTCAAAACTGGCAAAGAAAAATGGTCGTATGTCATTACTGGAAAAGCTAAAGCTGTAAGCGATCGCGAAGTCTTTGTTTGGCAATCTGAAGGTAATGCTGGCAATAATTTTGTAGTGCTAGACAAGGAAACGGGCAGATTTTTACGCAAATTTAAACTTCCTCGTGTCTATTACGATGAACCTAAAAATTTAACTTGGTCAGATGGTCTGATTTACGTGCCTGATATGGAAATCAAAAATGTAACCTTTGGCTTTTATGGTTCTGCCGATAACAATAGCTGGGTAAGTGCATTTGACGATAAATCTGGCAAAATGGTATGGAGAACACCAACTTTACTCAATAGCCATATCTACCATGCACCTATCATTAGTAAAGTATCATCCCCAAAACGTTTGATTTTTGCTAGCAACTTCCTAAGAGATGATGGCAATAGCAAAGTACAAGCCTTTCCAATTCCCTAAAGTATAAGGAAGTGGCACAAAGTTCTGCTTTCTTATACTTTACTGCTGAGAATATCTCGTCTTAGAGCATTTTGAAAATTTTCTAAATGGGATTTATGTTGTGGGAGCCATGCATTGCCCGTCTCTGTGTTCATTGGTGGTAGGACATCATAAATTGGCTCCTGCAAAAAATAAGTTTCTTTCAATTGCATTAACCATGCGGCTTGACCTTTATCTTCTACCCTTGATTGGAGATCGATCAAGCTAGTAGGTGCAATATCGAGATGTTGATCTAGTTCAAAATCTACATCCAAATTTTGACGATCGCAGGGAAAAATAGAAGCGATCGTGGCTAGTCCTTGGAGCGCAAACGCAGGAAACGTGTCAGCATCAAAGCCAAACTCATCCATGAGTTGCCTACAGATATGGGCAGATTCGGGATTGTCGGGATAGCCAAGGGAATGGATCAACACTCTACTCCCGATAGAAGTCTTGATAAACTCAGGCGGATTGAAAACTACTAAGGTTGTGTAAATCCTCGCTAAGTAACAAACTGCTTCTTCGGGACATAGGGAAATCGCTACGGTAATCGCTGCTCGATCAAGCATGGGGGCAAAATGCAAGTACTTTTGATGTTTAAGTTGATCAGCATACAACGATTCTTGTGTTTGCGCTTTGCTGCAAATGACTTAATCTTGTTTATCGGATTTACCGCGCTTTGCGCTCAAACCCGAACCAATAAATACTTTGAAAGTGTTGCAAAGCAACACTTTCAAAGTATTTATTGGTGGTTCGTTTAAACTTCAGTAAGAAAATCGTTGTATTGGCTGACTAGTTCTTTGACGGAAAGTTCAAAAAGTTGTTGCCCATGTTCAATAGTTGCTAAAGCTGGATTTGAACCCATGCGTCCATCGGGATAACGTTTACGGAATTCTTCAGGGCTATAGATACGACTATCTTTATTGACGGATTCGCTAAGCGGGACATTTTTAATCGAGTCAGGATAGAGATACATCGTGACAGCAACTTCACTGGGCGTAGCGTGATAGCCTTCTTGATTGCCATAAAGCTCTCTGACAAGTTTATACATGTCATTGCTTGCCCACCAGTTACCTAGACGACAACGTACATCTGGTAGTTCGTTATAAATCTCCGTAAAGGCTGTTTTGAGAACGGCGATATTGCCGCCATGCCCATTGAGAAAAAAGAATCGTTTGAAGCCATGTTTGGCAAGCGATCGCACAACATCATGAATTACTAAGGTCAGTGTGGAAGGCTTGAGGCTAATCGTGCCAGCAAATCCTGTGTGATGCTCTGCCATGCCCAGAGTCAGTGTCGAAGTAACCAGAGCATCAGCTTTTTCCCCAACGGCGCGGGCGATCGCTTCGGCACAAATAAAATCTGTGCCGATTAATCCTGTGGGGCCATGCTGCTCAGTGGAGCCGATGGGAATAATTACAGCCTGCGATCGCTGCAAGTAGGCTTCAACTTCTTGCCATGTGGATAAATGTAGGAGCATAGAATTTATTTAGAAAACTGAGCAAGGCTTACTTTACGCTAACAGAGATTTCAGGCGATCGGGTTTGTATTAACTTTGACTTATTCGGAAACGCTTTGACAACATACTTATGAATAAGTAGCTATGCACAATTAAATATAAAACCCTAAAAACTGTACCGCTTGCGCAGCGGGCGGTACAGTTTTTAGCTCTGGGTTTTTAATTATGCCGAGGTAATTATATAGAGCCATCCTAAATCATTTATGGAATGCAAATCTTACCGAACAAGGGGCTTAAGCCCCTTGTCTTTCAACGAATCATTTAGGATTGCTATAGAACCAAGCGCCAAACTATGAGCAAATAGTGAGTTTTTAGTCATGTTTTCAAGCGATATTAAACCTTCGCAAATTCTTTCTCCTCAAGAATTAAGCGTTTTAAATGCCAAGTCAAATCTGAAAGGAACTTTGCAATTAGTAGGACATCTTGCGGTGATGGCAGTTAGTGGCTATCTCTGGGGTACAAATATGGGAAATCTAAGCGATCGCTGGTTTATGGCTCTACCTGCGTTAGTGCTTTACGGATTTAGTTTTGCGATTATGTTTGCGCCATTGCATGAGGCATCCCACCGCACTGTCTTTACGAATAACCGCGCTAATGATGCCCTATCTTGGTTTGCAGGACTTTTATCTTTTTATAACAGCACCTTCTATCGTCTCTATCACAAGTGGCATCATCGCTATACGCAGATTTCTGATAAAGATCCCGAATTAAGCGATCGCAAGCCGACAAATCTTAGTGAATATATAATCGAAATTAGCGGGATTACTTGGTGGATCGGCAAGTTTCGTAGACATTTTCTCACAGCGATTGGGAACTTAGAAAATTGTCCATTTATTCCTGAAAGTTCCCGTGCAGAAGTGATTCGTTCAAATCGTTTACAGCTATTGGTTTATGCGGTAGCGATCGCTATTTCTGTATATTTTCAACAACCTTGGTTTATTACCTATTGGATGTTACCCCTCGCAGTAGGCCAGCCATTTTTGCGATTTTTGCTACTAGCCGAGCATACCGATCGTCCCAATACCGACAATATGCTTGCCAATACCCGCACCACTCGCACCCTTGCGCCCTTGCGATTCTTGATTTGGAATATCTCTTACCATGCTGAGCATCATCTCTATGCTTCCATTCCCTTCCATCAATTAGGCGCAGCCCATGAGAAATTAGGTTCTCATTTTGAATGTGTTGAAAATGGCTATATCAAAGTCCATCGTCAAATCGTCGCTAATTTCGGCACAAAGACTGGGAACTCAGTAGCATGAATGTTTTTGCAATTGAGAACTTTCAGCTTCAGTGCGGTGCGATCTTGCCGCAAGCGCAATTGGTATATCAAACCTATGGCGAACTAAATCGCGATCGCTCGAATGTAATTCTCTATCCGACCTCCTACGGAGCGCAACATACTGATATCGATTGGTTAGTGAGTAATGATGGTATTCTCACCCCAACAAAATGGTTCATTATTATCATCAATATGTTTGGTAATGGACTATCGAGTTCGCCTAGTAATTGTGGAGATTGCGGATTAGCTGAGCAAGGTTTCTGGTTTACGCATCTAGATAATGTCACGGCTCAAGAGCAACTACTGGGCGAAGTCTTCGGGATTGAGCGCTTAGCCCTAGTTTACGGCTGGTCGATGGGCGCTCAGCAAGCCTATCATTGGGGTGCGTTATATAGCGATCGCGTCGAACGCATAGCAGCAATTTGCGGCACTGCGAAAACCACCGATCACAATCGCATTTTCTTAGAAAGTTTGCGATATTCACTCACTGGCGATCCGACTTGGAATGGAACTGGTTTTGATGGTATTCCCGATCGCGGTTTTCGTACCTTTGCTAGAATTTATGCCAGTTGGGCAGCTTCTCAAGCCTTTTATCGAGAGGGTTTGTATTATCAGTTTGGTTATGAATCTCTCGAAGATTATCTCTTGCGTGGTTGGGAAGCTGGCTATCGCAAGCGCGATCCGCGAAATTTGATTGCAATGATTGATACTTGGTTGCGTTGTGACTTGAGCGATAATCCAGTTTATAAAAGTGATTATGTTCTTTCTATGAAAACGATTCAGGCGAAAACCCTAGTGATGCCTAGTACTAGCGATTTGTATTTTACGCCCGAAGATTGCGATCGCGAGGCGGCGCTAATTCCCAATAGTTCATACCTTCCTATTCCATCCATCTGGGGACATCGCGCTGGCAATCCCTACCAAAATCCTGAAGATGCCGAATTTATCCGTCAAGCAGTTTGGGCATTGCTAAGCGGGTAAGCAGAAACAACTAAGCAACGCCAAGATCCCCGACTTTTTGTGTGACGAACAAAGATTATCTGTAACAGTAAAGAAAAAGTCGGAGATCTGAATCTCTATTACCAGATCTCAACAACTTAACTTCCATTAAAACCCAAGGATTATGACTAAGGCTCTATCTGAAATTGCCCAAGAAAAAGGGATTCGTTACTTTCTAATTTCCTTTACTGATTTATTTGGAGTGCAACGCGCTAAATTAGTGCCAACCGCAGCGATCGACTCGATGGAAGCCAATGGTGCAGGATTTGCAGGATTCGCCACATGGCTCGACATGACACCCGCCGATCCTGATATCTTCGCCATTCCCGATCGCAACAGTCTCTTCCCCTTACCTTGGCAACCCGAAATTGGCTGGATGCCCGCCGACCTCTACATGAATGGTGAGCCTGTCAAACAAGCCCCACGTTATGTTCTCAAGCAAGCCCTGAGCCAAGCTGAAGCCCTTGGCTATCGCGTCAAAACGGGTGTGGAATGCGAATATTTCCTACTCTCTGCTGATGGTACAGATATTTCCGATTTAAGCGATCGCGCTAGCAAGCCCTGCTACGATCAACAAGCCTTAATGCGCCGCTTCGATATCATTGCCGAAATCTGCGATGCCATGTTAGCGATGGGTTGGGAAGCCTATCAGAACGATCATGAAGATGCTAACGGTCAATTTGAGATGAACTGGACTTATGCCGAGGCGCTGGTCACAGCCGATCGCCATGCCTTTTTTAAATATATGGTCAAAGCGATCGCCGAAAAGCACGGCTTCCGCGCCACCTTCATGCCCAAGCCTTTTCCTCATTTGACAGGCAACGGCTGTCATACCCATCTCTCCGTTTGGGATTTGGATGGAAATAAGAATCTCTTTGATGACGTAAAAGGAGAACTCGGTCTATCGAGCCTAGCCTATCAATTTATCGGTGGCGTATTGCATTCTGCCGAATCGGTCTGCGCCTTCACCAATCCCACCGTCAATTCCTACAAGCGGATTAATGCCCCCGTTACCAACTCTGGGGCAACATGGTCGCCTAATACGATCAGCTACACAGGCAACAACCGCACCCACATGATTCGCATCCCTGAAGCAGGTCGCTTTGAGTTCCGCCTCGCCGATGGAGCCGCGAATCCCTATCTCCTCCCTGCTGCCCTCATCGCCAGTGGTCTCGATGGCATCAACCACCAACGCGAAGCAGGTCAGCGTTATGACAATAATTCCTACACCGATCCGCTTCCCTTTGGCACAGTGAAACAATTGCCAGCTAATCTTTTAGATGCCCTGCGATGTTTGCAAGCAAATACGATTTTGCCAGATGCTTTAGGACAAGAGTTTGTTCAATCCTATATCAAGTTAAAGCAACGCGAATGGAATGATTACAGTACGCGCATCAGTCCTTGGGAATTGGAACATACTTTAGATTGCTAACGATCGCAAGAAATGGGTGGCTTAAGGCTCGAATAATTGATACATTGATTGTAAATCCTTGTATTGCTTGGCATGAACTCCCCGATGGATAAATTTCTAGATGAGAATATGGGCGATCGCGCTACCTATGAACTGATGGCAAAAGCGATCGCCTTTATTCGTCAGAACCATCGACAACAGCCAGATCTCGCTGCGATCGCGCAACAGGTACATCTGAGCGAATATCACTTTCAGCGCTTATTTACCAAATGGGCAGGGATTAGCCCCAAGCGATTTTTGCAATATCTGACGGTGGAATATGCTAAGTCCAAAATTGCGGAAACAAAGAACTTACTGGAATTGACTGGAGATGTCGGTTTATCTAGTGCAGGACGATTGCATGACCTATTTGTGAACCTCGAAGCAATTTCACCGCAAGAGTTTAAGACTGGTGGTGCAGGTTTACAGATTTGCTATGGCATCCATGAAACCATGTTTGGTGAATGCCTGATTGCCACGACAGCGCGAGGTATTTGTAATTTGTACTTTCTAGATGGAATGGATAATCAAGCTGCTGCATTAATGCTGCGAGAGGAATGGGCAAAGGCGGAAATTATCTGCGATCGCGAAATTACGCAACCAATTTGCGATCGCCTATTTAGCCATCTTCCTAATCTGAATACTGCGAAGCAATCGCCCCTCACTCTCTACGTCAAAGGCACTAACTTTCAAATCCAAGTATGGCGGGCCCTGCTGCGAATACCCTTTGGCAGGATTACCACTTATCAGGGCTTAGGGCGATCGCTTGGTCGTCCCAATGCCGCGAGAGCGATCGGCAATGCTGTTGGTAGTAATCCCATTAGTTTCATCATTCCTTGTCATCGTGTCATTCGCGAATCCGGTGAGTTAGGCGGATACCGTTGGGGATTGGAGCGCAAGACCGCAATGCTAGGCTGGGAAGCTAGTCAGTTTGATTATGGTGATTGAGGAGACTTAGAGTAAGTAAGTATCTTGAGCTTAGATTTAATTTGGTGTCAATTTCAAAGATCTTAATGCTTCATTAAAGACAGGTAAATAGAAATCTTGATCTTCTGTCTTCATAACTGCAACTATTCCGCATACAGAAGTTGCCAATTGTATCGTTACTTGATATTGAGTTACTGGTATTTTAGTTTCTTCATCAATCATCTTAAAAATATCAATTCGAGCAGAATGCTGATCAATATTTTCTATTCGCTGCTCTAATATTTCTAGAGTTTGTGAATAACTGGATTGAGCCTGTTCCGCCAACAGAATTTCTGATAGCTCTTGATAATTATTCTGATGGTATTCAGCTTCAGGAATTTCAATAATTTTAACTGTTATGCAAGGTGAGTAAGGTGCACCAAGAGATTGATAATATATATCTGTAGCACAATTCGTATTCTCGTTACTTTCTTGATGCCATCCAATCGGCAAAGTAATTGAAACACCTGTTTTTTTGCCAGAAAATCGTAATTTGGATTTTGAATTGTTCATAATATTTATGGAGATAACTGCTTATTAAATTATCTTTACTTTCTCTTCCCCCTTTTCCACAAAGCTTTAGGTATTCCCGTAATCGCTCCACCAACACCTCCTAAAGCTCCGCCAGCTAAACCGCCAACACCAGCAGTCATACCACCTGCTAACGCGCCTAAACCACCACCGATCATTTTGCCAACGCCTTTAGTTTTATTCCAAACTCCTCCCTGTTTCCAATTTTTCATTCCTTCTGCCGCTAACCCAGACCCACCACTCATTAAGGCTCGACCCGCAGAGCTGCCCATCTTAGCGCCAGTAGACAAACCTTCCATCGCGCCTTTACCTGTCTCATGTGCACCTACTGCGATCGCCCCGCCTAATGCACCAGTCACACCGCCAGCTATTGCACCTACACCACCTGCAACAGCACCTACACCACCTGCAACTGTACCTACACCGCCCCCGATCATTTTCCCAATACCTTTAGTTCTATTCCAAGCGCCTCCCTGCCTCCAATTTCCAAGTCCTTCTTTTGCAAGTCCCATGCCTCCTTGAGCAACTTCCTTCCCTCCGAGTAGTAATGCTGCTCCTGGTGCAGCAAGTTCTCTACCACGTTCAAAAATAAATTGATTACCTGCAAAAGGATTATCATCATACTTTCCAACTTTTTGATTTTTGCCAATCTGACCATCATTCAATCCAACCTGATCGCGAGCTTCATCATTAATGCCAACTTGTTCTTGTTGTTCTTTGAATGCTTCATCTTGGAGCAAGAATTTAGTGTGATTATTGGGACCACCACTCTCTAAGTTATGTAGAAAGAATTCAGCATTTCCTTTCCCTGTATATAAACCCGATCCTCCAATATGTTTGCCACCTGCAAGATCAACGATGTCACCCGTGGCAAGATGATGAACAACTTCTGGTCTTTCATCTTCTTCCATATCATTAACATTGTTATTAAATTGTCTAACTTGTTCTTGACTAATACCAGGAGCTTGAAAGGTGATAACTTTACTGATATTACCCGTAAAAGCAGAAGCGGCATGTTGGGCTAATGCACCTCCTAAACTATGTCCAGTCACTACCACTTTCCCCCCAGCTTGACTAATTAATCCTTGAATTTGATCTTGTTTTAGTTTAAATGCTGTAAACCCAACTGCAACTGGATCGGCATCAGCCAGCGCATCACCAGTTTTATCAAAGTCAGTCCCTTTAAAAGCTAAAACAGGCTGTTTATCAGAACCCTGTTTGGGCATTACTAACCCACAAAATAAACCCGACCCTTGCACTGAACCAAGCCAATTCCTTTGATACCCTTGATTATCTAGCCATTGCCCCATGTCTTCTGGTATTCCATCTATACCTTTATAGGCTAGTTTATGAGCAATCAATTCATAAACAACATCTAAACTGTCAACTTTACTTGCAGCATCTCCATTTACTAAATCCCTCTGAATATGGGAAATATTCCTATACAGCTCATTCTGAATCGACGATCCTAAAGTTGGAGATTCATTACTTACCGTCTGTTCCTCTTCAACCTTGTCTTCTTCTACTTCCTCTTGACGTTGAATTGGTTGATTTTGCACTAGTTGATTAGTTGGCAGATTAATTTGCTGAACGACTTTAGCCGCATTATCATCCGCTTCTTTCTCATATTTGTCATTTGGATCTCCAATATTCAGCTTTGCCTGCATCTGCATCGATGCAAGTTCCTTCTTTGCTCTTATTTTCGCAAAGTGTTCGTATGTATGCCTCTGGACTACATCATTATTACTCTGCGATCGCGATATAATCGGCGAAGCATACAGTTTGCGCATTATGTCGTCTGACTGATGATACTGAGCGCCGCTCGATGCATTTTGATGTTTAACGGGTTTTGACTCTTCAGACTCAACGGGTGCAAATGGTCTAGTTTGCAGATTCATGGTCATGGGCTTAACTGAAGAAGAAGTTTGCGTAGGCTTTTCTTTTCTAATTCTCACGCCATATACCTCTCAAAATCTACTAATCTTTAAAGTTTTTGTAACAAAAATGCAGCAAAAAAACTAAACCTTGCGTTCTCGTAAGGATTTTTACTTTAGGAAACTATTATACTTGCAATCACAATTTTAGGAGAGAACCGATTACTACTTATCAAAGCTTAATGCGATCGCTTGGTCGTCCCAATGCTGCAAGGGCGATCGGTAATGCTGTTGGAAGTAATCCCATTAGTTTCATCATTCCCTGTCATCGTGTCATTCGAGAATCAGGTGAATTAGGCGGCTATCGCTGGGGATTGGAGCGCAAGACGGCAATATTGGGATGGGAGGCTAGCCAAATTTGAGAATTATGATGTTGTTATGTGCCATATTCCCAGCCAAGGACCCATTGATTCGTGATAGCTGCGTTGGCAATTACAGATAGTAACTTATGTGCATCTTCTTGCTCTGATTGTGAGTTTAAACCTGCAATTAACAATTGTCTCAAATCATCATTGGATTCGTTAACTAATTGCGTTTCTAATGGATTAAGCAATCCCGTATAAGCACAACTTCCATAGGCTGCTTCATTTAGCCACCAAGGAAGATGTTTGCGATGAATTACACTGGTATCAACGACTTTGTTAAATAATTGCCATGCAACTTGGATGCGATCGCTAATCTCCGCTAACTGTGGCGGATTAGCCGCAAGATCGGCAAAAAATGTATCTTTAGCCTGAATT
Organism: Pseudanabaena sp. lw0831; assembly: GCF_016584665.1. Lineage (GTDB taxonomy): Bacteria > Cyanobacteriota > Cyanobacteriia > Pseudanabaenales > Pseudanabaenaceae > Pseudanabaena. The sequence goes on along the minus strand of NZ_BBJB01000105.1, from coordinate 26,111 downwards.
TCATACTCAGACACCACACAATCTGCTTTACACATTTCCAGAATAATTCTGGAAGCAGATCTAGAGAGAATTACGCGATCGCCTTCAGTTTTCACACTATCTGGCTCTAGCTCTTCTATTCTATCGGCAACTTCACAATTAAGATTTATACCCCGCGCTAGCATCGTATTCCATTCAGAAATCAACAAATCTCGCGGCATATTGAGATATACATCTTCAAATTGTTCTTTTGCCAATGTGTAAAGGGTTGTACGCATGATTATCTCTGTAACATTGCCCAGACAAATCCTGAGCCTTTGCCCTGAACTCTCGCCATTTTAATCCATAGTAAAGTCATATGTTCCAAATGCAAGCTCATAGCCAAATTGCCTGTATCCACTGGTTCCCAACCTAATTCATTGCATAGTGAACTTACTTTGTCTTTAGCAACTTGGTCATTGCCAGCAATCAACATCGCAGGTTTGAGATCGCCATAACCAGCATAGGTACTATCTTCAAAGTTCTCAAAACCATAAATAGTAAAAGCTTTGACCACATGAGCATTAGGAATAAATTCCTGCACGGTTTCACTGCCAGAAATTTGACTTTGCAAACCATGCGACAAATTTGCGCCTACAGGATTAGTGCAGTCCACTAAAATTTTGCCGTCCAGTAACGCTTTCACAGGAGCAAGCGCAGTCTCGATCGCACCAAAAGGAGTCGCCAGAAAAACAACTTCCGCTTCTTGGACAGCTTCTATTGAGGACTTGACAATTAGTTCTGAATTGCGATTGGTGGCTTCTTGCACCGACTTAGATTGGGGATCGCGGGCGGCGATGAATACTTGATGTCCGAGTTTTTGGAGGCGATCGGCTAGAGGTGCGCCGACATTACCAGTACCAATGAATGCAATCTTCATAGGGTGATTCCTAATGCTTCTAACACTAATTTTGCAGTCTCTAGACCAGAGTTTTGCTGCTGACCTGTAATTAAATTACCATCACGGAGCGCATGGGATGAAAACGGCGCTTCAGTTCCGCAGCCCAAAATCCAATGGGGATTTCTAATTCATATGCTGGCATCAAAGCAACCTCAATCATACGCCCCACAACTGGTTACGCAATATTCTTTCTGCTACAGCAATTAATATTTAAAGTTGTATTTACTATAACTATTGCGAATTTCAAGCATATAGCTTTAATAGCTAATATCTTTTATCTACAGGAAATAGCCTTAGCCTATTGAAAATTCATGGCTTGGTTATAAACGCTTTAAATATTGCCAAATAAAAAATATGCTTGCAATTTTGGTGAAAAGCACTATAATAAAAAATATACCAGCCTCTACCCCACCAAAGTCATGAGCGCTATAACCGTTAATCCTGCCGTAAGCATGAAGTCCGATACGCTGAATATCGCCACCGATGAATATGGATTGCTCACCGACCTTTATCAACTGACGATGGGCGCTTGCTATGTCCGCGAAGGATGCGATCGCAAACGAGCCAGTTTTGAGCTATTTGTGCGCCGATTGCCTGATGGATTTGGCTATCTGATCGCGATGGGACTCACGCAAGCCGTAGAATATTTGCAAAATCTGCATTTCACCTCAGAGCAAATCGAAGCTCTACAAGCAACAGGTATCTTTGCCAACGCCGATCGCCGTTTTTGGGAATTGTTAAGAAATTTTCGCTTTGAAGGCGATCTCTGGGCAGTGCAAGAAGGAACAGCCATGTTCGCTAATGAGCCTTTTTTGAGGATCGAAGCACCACTCTGGCAAGCGCAATTAGTGGAAACCTATTTGCTAAATACAATTAACTATCAAACCCTGATAGCCACCAAAGCCGCAAGAATGCGTGATGCCGCAGGCGATCGCATTACCCTATTAGAATTTGGCACAAGACGAGCCTTCAGTCCTCAAGCTTCACTCTGGGCCGCGAGAGCAGCTCTCGCCGCAGGAATGAATGCTACGTCCAATGTATTAGCTGCGCTGAAGCTTGACAGAAAGCCAAGCGGTACGATGGCTCATGCTTTGGTGATGGCAATGAATGCAACCGAAGGAAGCGAAGCTCAAGCCTTTAGTGCTTTCCATCAAGTTTTCCCGAATAGTCCGCTATTAATCGATACCTTCGATACGATTGCTGCCGCCCGAAATCTGGCTGAAAAAGTCAAGTCTGGCGAAATGCAAGTGAAAGGAGTTCGCATTGATTCAGGCGATATTGCCGCAGTTTCTAAAGAAGTGCGATCGCTACTTCCAGATGCCGCTATATTCGCCAGTGGTGATATTGACGAAGCCGAGATTCTCCGTCTCAAAGCGTTAGGAGCACCCATCGATGGCTATGGCATTGGCACAAAATTGGTGACAGGTGCGCCCGTAAATGGAGTTTATAAGTTAGTCGAAATTGATAATATTCCTGTCTCCAAAAAATCAAGTGGCAAGCAATCGATCGCAGGTCGCAAACAAATCTGGCGCAGTTTCGAGAATGGTGTGATAACAAGCGATCGCCTGACTCATATTTCCGATATTCCTCAATCCAATGAGCAACCTTTACTAGAACTAATCATGCATGATGGAGAACTATTGAAATCATTGGATGATTTGGATGCGATCGCAAAACGCACTCGTAATTCTGTACAGTTTTTGCCTCAAGCAGTTCGTAATATTGCTGAACCAGAGACGATTGCTGTGTTAGTTGATATGGCATAGAGACGAATTACTCAGCAAACATCTCAGCTAAAATATTAAGAACTTCTCTTTGGTCATCTTGGCGAATTTGACCAATCTTTTTAACTAATCGAGATTTATCCACAGTACGAATTTGATCGAGAACTATTTGACCATCTTTATTCTGAAATTGGCAAATAACACGAGTGGGATATTCTCTTCCCTTGGTTGTCATCGGCGCAATAATTACTGTAGAAATATGGCGATTCATCTCGTCTGGTGAAACAATTACACAGGGTCTCGTCTTTTGGATTTCGCTACCAATTGTGGGATCGAGATTAACAAGAAAAACATCAAATCGCTTAGCTACCACTCCCATTCAGTCTGATCCCAATCCGTCGGATTAACTTCATCTAAAAGTACATCATCTTGTTGTGCTGCCATCGCTGCAAAAGCCTGTTCCCAACCAGTCCGCAATTGTAGTAGAGGTCGAATAGTTAGACGATTTCCCTCAATTCCTATCTCAACTTCTGTTTGAATGCCACTCTGTTCTAACAAGGTTTTGGGAATACGGATGCCCTGAGAGTTCCCAATTTTAATAATGCGAGTTCTAATAGCTGTACTCATATTTTTGATCGATATTAAACCAAAAGTAATTACATTATAATTACAATAACGTAAACCGTCAATCAAGCACAATAGTCGCCCATCTCTTAAAACTAAAGACTAAATCAATGAACATTGCTCTCTTTGGAACTAGCGCCGATCCGCCTAGTATTGGACATCAACAGATCTTGCAGTGGCTTGATAATCATTACGATCGCACAGTTGTTTGGGTGTCAGATAACCCATTCAAAACTCATCAAGCAAGCCTACGCGATCGCATCGCCATGATGGAGCTAACCATCGCCGCGATCCAACCACCAGCCCAAACGATTGGCTTGCATCCTGAAATCAGCAATCCACGCACGATTAACACTGTCGAGCAAGCCAAACAAATCTGGCAAGATACAAACTTCACCCTCGTTATCGGTGGTGACCTTGTGCCGCAGTTACCAACTTGGTATCGCGCTCAAGATCTACTCAATCAAGTAAATTTACTAGTTGTCCCTCGTCAAGGCGTGACCATTTTAGGAGACGATATCGATCGCCTTATAAATATGGGTACTGAAGTTGCGATCGCGCCTGACTCCACCTCGATACCCAACGTTTCTTCGTCAGACTATCGCAACAATGGCAACAGTTCAGTCATAATACCCACAGTCGCAGCATATATCCAACGAGAGTCGCTTTACGCATGGCAGACAAGTCCCGCACAATAGCCCCAAAACCCCTAGCAGACTTTAAGGTCGGTGTCGATAACGTGATTTTTTCCGTAGATACCGAGCAAAATCGTCTATTGGTACTACTTGTGATGCGCCAACATGAGCCATATCGCGATCGCTGGTGTTTGCCAGGAACTCTCGTGCGTCAAGGTGAATCCCTCGAAGAATCTGCCTATCGCATCCTCTCGGAAAAAATCCGCGCCAAAAATCTCTATCTCGAACAACTCTTCACCTTCGGCGATATCGGACGCGATCCTCGCGAGGCTCCCGACAGTTTTGCTGTGCGCTATCTATCTGTCAGTTATTTTGCTCTAGTTCCCTTCTCTCAAGCCGAACTCATCGCCGATGGAGTCAGCGGCATCGCATGGTATCCCGTTAAGCAAGTTCCACAACTCGCCTTCGATCACAATCGCATTCTCGAATATGGTCATCGCCGCCTCCGCAACAAACTCGAATATAGCCCAGTTGCCTTTGATGTTCTGCCAGAAGCTTTCACTCTCAGCGATCTCTATCAACTTTACACAACTGTTCTCGGTGAGAATTTCTCTGACTATTCCAATTTCCGTACTCGATTATTAAAGTTAGGCTTTTTAAGTGATACTGGTATCAAAACTTCACGGGGAGCAGGTCGTCCCGCGAGTCTCTACCGCTTCGATGCGGAAGCTTTCGCTCCATTTAAGAATAAACCGATGGTGTTTATTTAATGAACTAATGCCATGATAAACCCCAAAAGATAAGTTGCGGCGCGAAGCGCCGCAACTTATCTTTTGGGGTTTATTCTGTCCTAGCATCTCTTGTCTTGATATGTAGCAATGAAAGTTTTGCTTAGGACATAAAACCCAAATAAATGAAGGCGGTGCGAAGCGCCGCCTTCATTTATTTGGGTTTTGATTTGTGCTAGCTATCTCTTGCCCTGCTATACAATAAAGCTCTCGGAACTATATACTGCAAGGGTCGAACTTCAGCGCCCTATGAGACAGCAAAATAATTCTAGACAGAATACAAACTCTGCTAGGCAACTTAAGCAAACTAAAGTACCTACAGGGATTTCATTGCTCTATTACAGCCTTGCCCTTACTACTTTAAGCATAATTATGCTCATTATTACGCGCTTTGCTGGAAGCCTAGTGTTTCTTTTGGTAGGAGTGATTGGTACTGTAATTGCATTTTTGGTCGCACAGGTTATGGCTATTGTGGGCAAATTACTTTGCTTAACAGCACCAGAGAGAATGGAGGGAAAAGCAACTATTTATATATCTGTCATGTTTGATTTAATTTCAATAATTATTGCTTATTTCCAGCGCATCGGAGCATTTCCCCAAAATGGTGCAGGGCTACAAACGATTATTTCAGCGATCGCTTATGTCTCTTTTTTAATATTTCTTAAACAGGTTGCAGAATTCATCAATAATAATAACCTTGCAAAAGATGCAGAAGGGGTTTTGCTCATTGGCATAGGAATGATTGTAACGATGGGATTAACTACGATTTTCCCCTTCATAGCTTTATTGACTTTACTTCTTTTTCTGATATGGGTGATTCGCTATTACAAGCTATTAATGAACTTAAGCGAAGCGATGCAAAGCCTCTAGACTTCTCTTTTTAGCGATCGCTTGTCCCTATCTTGCGTGTTTAAGTCATTGGATTCTCAAATTAAATCAATCTATAAAAGCGTAGATTTTCATGGGAATGCTCTCCCCTACGACGATCGCAACTGATTTGACACTTACTCGCACGATCGCATTTAATGAGGTCAAGGATGTATCGCAACTGCTGTTAAAAAATTAGCGGCTTTGATGATGGAAATATTTTGGAAGGGATGCAAATCTAAAATTCATCCTTGAGGATTTCCTCTAAGATTTCGGGGGTAAGCCCTTTTTGTTGTGCTTCTAAACGAATTTCTTGAACTACTTTTGAAAATATAGGTGGATGTTCTCCTAATTTTATCCACATGGCTCTAACTCGAACTAGAGATGAGCGATTCATTTTGAGGGCGGTAATAGTAGCTCGACCGATCGCTGTTTTGCCTATAATTTCTGTTTTGGATTCATCCCAACTAAAGTGCTCTTGCCAAATTTGTTGTTGTGGATGAAATAACGGAACTAGATCGTTGTTGCTAGGATCGGGCGCAATTTGACGATTTCCTTTGTGGCGATTGCAGGAGGGGCAAGATAAAGCTAGGTTGGCAAATATAGTTTCACCTCCTGCCGAAATTGGTTGAATATGTTCAAACTCAAAGGTAACGGCTGTTAAAAATTCTGCTGTTTTGCAGTAGGCGCAGCATTCATAAAAATGCTCTCGAATTTGTTTTTGTAAATGGATAGCGATGTAGGCGCTCATGCAACTATCCTTTGCTCTGATCTTGTTTGTAAGAGCCTTAGAGTATATCTAGCGCGAGTTTTTAGGATAGTGAGGTGATCAACTTTTTCTAGAAGATCATCTAAATCATCAAGTTCACCTTCGGAGAGTGAATTTTCGGTGTTTCTATCGATTAATTGATCTAGGTGATTTTGATCGGTTATGGCTAATTTACAAGTAGCGAGGGCTTTTAGTTCTTCTGCGGTTAAGCCGATGAGATATTCAGGATCTAAAGCAGGGGTGAGCCGAGAATAGGTATCTAAATCTAATACAACGCCGATGCGATCGCCTTGTTCGTTAGTTATGTACTGTAATGTTTCAGGCATAATTTAGCTCCTGTGTTTTTTATGTCTATCTCTCATTCAATGGTGGCAGGCTATTCACAATTTTAACCGATTCGACACTTACTCGCACGATCGCACTTAATGAGGTCGAGGATGTAGCGCGATCGCCGATTGCTGTTCTAGTTTTGAAGCCATACGCCAGAAATTGCAATTAAAGCATCGCCACTTTTTCAATTGATTCTCTCTTCACTCCTGAGCAAACTTTAGATGAGGATTGTCTGCCTGAGGAGTAGTTATAGTAATTTACTCAGTAATTCTCACTCGAAGGGAATGTGATTAACGATATAAAAAACAACTTGACATATCCTTGACGCTTTGGTAAGATTTTCTTACATACCGTAAGATGTTAAAAAGCGCTATGAATGAACAAGATGTGCAAATGAACCTCATAAATGTTCTTCAAAGTATTCAGAGTGATAGTGGATATGACATAAGCCAAATTCAAGGTAATACATGTCCTCTAAATGATCTTGAGGGATTTGATAGTATGCTCTGGCCCGCCGCTATTAGTATGTTGTCATCTACGATTGGGGTCACTATCCCGAACTGTAGCAATATTTTTCTCTCAAAAGATGGCAAGCGTCCACTCACTATTAATGAATCAGCAGCTATGGTCTGTGAAATGATAAGTAGAGAGGAGAATCAATCATGACAGAAGCAATAGAGAAAAAAGCAATTATAGCTTCTCGCATTCGTGAAGCTCGTAAGATGGCTGGTCTCTCACAAACTCAAGTAGCAAAAATGGTAGGTGTTCATAGACCCTCTATTTCTGAAATAGAAGCTGGAAATAGAAATGTTTCTGCCGAAGAAATTGCCCAGTTTGCAGAAATCTTTGATGTTAGTTCTGTATGGCTAATTGGTGAAGGTGCATCCAAAGTTGACATGCACGACAACAAAATTCAACTTGCAGCCAGAGAACTACAAAAACTGAAACCTGAAGACCTTGACAGACTTCTAACAATTTTGGCTTCAATGAAAACAGGAGGAAGCAAATAGTGAATAGCACCATTACCCAACTTAATCGAAATAAGGGGACTCAAACTGTGACTAATCTGAAGCAAGTATTGGCTCAAAAGGCTATGCACAAATCAATTGAAATTCGGACTCAATTGGGATTTGCGCTTAATAGTCCAATTTGCATCTATGATTTATGCGACAAACTAAAAGTAAAGGTTAGATTTGTTGACATCAATATGGAAGGCATGTATATCAAAGGAGAGGAGCCAACAATTTTACTTTCTTCTTTGCGTCCTCTTTCTAGGAGAAATTTTACCTGCGCTCATGAACTTGGACATCACATTTTTGAACATGGGTCAACAATAGATGAACTCAAAGAATGCTTAAATGATATCAAAACTTTTAGTCCAGATGAATTTTTAGTTGATACCTTTTCGGGCTTCCTATTCATGCAACCTTTAGCGGTGCGAAAAGCATTTGTCTCAAGAGGGTGGAATTTCGCTTTAGCAACGCCTCGTCAATTTTTTACAATCGCTTGTAGTTTTGGAGTTGGTTATGAAACTTTAATCAAGCACATGACTTACACTCTAAAAATGATTAGTCATTCGCAAGCTAGTTTACTTCTCAAATCAAGCCCTAAAGCTATACGAAAAGACATCTTAGGGCATACCTCAACAGATCCTTTAATTATTGCTGATTTACAATGGTCTCTACCAATACTTGATGCGGAAGTAGGGAGTAATCTCTTACTACCAAATATGGCAGAATCAGTCAACGATACTATCACTATTCAAAAAGAGTTACCTTTAGGAAGACTCTTTCGGGCTAACCGTCCTGGTATTGTTCGTGTTTACTGCCCTGATAGTAATTGGGCGATATTTGTTCGGATATCTCGTTTTCAATTTACTGGATTGAGTCAATATCGCCACTTTGAGGATGCTGAAGATGAATAGCACTACACCACTCTTAATTGAAGACACGAATCTATCACATGCTTGGTCTCGTGCTTTCTTACATATCATTGATAATCCTGGCAAAGAGATTTCACCTCTAGTAATAACCTTAACAGGTTTTACGAATGGCATTCCAAAGGAAGATCAAGTAATTCGAGATGCACTTGACAATAGTCTTTTAGTAAACAATGAACAGAAAGTCCATACAGTTGCAAACACTATTTTCCCCTATTCCCTCTGGAAGCATTCTATAAATGACCGAAATAAATTATTTGAGATATATCTTAACGCTCTTCCTAGGTATAAAGCTCTAGCACGACATAAAAATCGACGTGGTATTTATTTTGAAAGACTTATAGCATTTGGTTCTGGCTCCAATAATGTTAATCAACTTGAATATATAATTTCTCATTACAAGCCAGGTATTAGAAAAAGTATGTTTCAAGCGTCAATTTTTGATCCTGCACTTGATCATATAAATGATAAGTATCTTCCTTTCCCTTGTCTTCAACATGTCAGCTTTGTTCCTCAAAACAATGAGAAAACTCTAACTCTTAACGCTTTCTATGCTACTCAAAAGATATTTGAGAAAGCCTATGGGAACTACTTAGGGCTTTGTCGATTGGGTGAGTTTATGGCTCACGAAATGGGATTGACATTTGAACGAATGAATTGCTTCATTGGTGTTGCCAAGATGGATACTATTACCAAATCACATTCTAGCCTTACTACACTCACTGACTTAGCTCGAAAGGCTTTGGACTAAACAACTTACGAAGAGACATCAATCGGAACATAAAATGAGAACTAAAAGTCAGAAAATCCATAATGACAACATTGAACAAAACGAGCAGTTAAATTTTTTGTTTGGCGATTATGGCGACGCAAAAAGCTCAGAGCTAGAGATTGTTTCGCATATTCTTCCAGCAAAGCCTACTGTTGTATTTAATACTTACTGGCGGTTTGCGGTAGAAAGGCAAAAAATATTTTTCAAGAAGCTAGAAAATGCATCAATGCCTTGGACAGATGATCCAATTCTTTCGACATACAAGTTCACTAATGCTTACCGTGCGTCAGATCGCGTAAGCCAATATTTAATAAGGAATATTATCTACCACAATGATCTTCCATCATCACCGAATGAAGTTTTTTTTAGAATTATGCTCTTTAAACTATTCAATAAGATCGAAACTTGGCAACTTCTAGAACATCATTTAGGTTCTATCATTTTTGCAGAATATTCCTTTGATCGCTATGACAAAGTTCTTACAAATGCTATACAGTCAGGTCAAACTATTTATTCTGCTGCATACATTATGCCATCAGGAAGTACAAGTTTCGGACATAAAGCTAAACATCGAAATCATCTTAAGTTAATCGAGATGATGATGTCCAATGATCTGCCCAAGAAGCTCTCGGATGCTAAAAATATGCACCAAGGATTCGATTTAATACGCGCATATCCGACTATAGGTGATTTCTTAGCGTACCAGTTCATTACTGATGTTAACTATAGTGAAATTACTAACTTTAGCGAAATGGAATTTGTTATTCCTGGACCTGGGGCGCTAGATGGCATTCGCAAATGTTTTACAGATCTGGGAGGACTGAATGAACCAGAAATTATAAAATTTATGGCAGATATTCAAGATTCTGAGTTTGCGAGGCTAGGACTTAACTTTCAGTCACTCTGGGGACGAAAGTTGCAATTGATTGATTGCCAAAATCTATTCTGTGAAGTTGACAAATACTCTCGAATGAAACATCCTGACATTTCTGGGATATCAGGTCGAACTCGTATAAAACAGAAATATTCAGGTAAAGGAACGCATGTGGATTATTGGTATCCTCCAAAGTGGGGAATTAACCAAGCTATCAACGAATACAGACTAACTAAGAGCGCATTTAATTCTAAGTTTTAATAGTACTTGATGGGGTGAATAATGGATTTTCAAGAATACCAAGAACAAGCTCTGAAGACGAATAGAATTCCTACTGACAAAGGAGTAGACATAATGGTTCCCCTGTTAGGTCTTGCAGGTGAATCTGGTGAGTTACTTAGTGAATACAAAAAGTATCTCCGAGATGGCGAATCCCACCAACTTTTTCCAAAACGTGTTGCTGAAGAGTTGGGTGATCTACTTTGGTATATTGCCAATTTATCTAGCAAGTTCAATCTTGACTTGTCTCAAATTGCTGAAGCTAATCTTCAGAAGTGTCGTGATCGTTGGGGAATAGTATCTTCAGAGCAAACACATGTGTATATATTTGACAGAGATTTTCCAGAAGAAGAGCGTTTACCACGTCAATTTGAGATTGAGATTACGGAAGTAAGCGAAGATAACTCAATAAAAATGAGAGCTTTTATCAATGGGAAACAAATCGGGAACGATCTTACAGACAACTCTTACTCATGTGATGGTTATCGCTTTCATGACATTTTTCATTTTGCATGTGCTGCTGTTTTGGGTTGGTCACCAGTTACTAGAAGCAATCTAAAATGCAAACGAAAAAGCAACTCTGATATTGACGAAGTTGAGGATGGTGGTCGCGCAATAGCTACTGAAGAGGGGATATCTACTCTTGTATTTACCTATGCCAAGAATCATCATTTTTTAGAAAAAATTTCAACCCTTGACGATCACATCCTAAAAACCATCAAAAGTCTAACAGACCATTTAGAGGTTTCTCAATGTTCACTTGCTGATTGGGAAAAAACTATTTTAAACTGTTATGAAGTATGGAGGAAAGTCGAAAAAAATCGAGGTGGAAAAGTTCTTGTTGACCTTGATGCACTTTCAATAACCTATCAAGATCAGTGATAGATTTATTCTCTTCTTTTAAGTAGTGATGCTTTGATTAGAGCATAATTTATCCTAAAGCAATAGCACTTGCGATCACAATTAAATCTGTATGACTTATACTCAATAACCACTTCAGAATCCCTAGTTCTGAAGCTATCTCTTGGCATTTACCATATAAAACTACTGTTGGCTGTCCTGTTGACAAGCGTTGAATTTCAATATCAGTTGGCGCAATTCCTTGACTCCATCCTGTCCCAAGAGCTTTAATTATCGCTTCTTTAGCAGCAAAGCGACCTGCCAAGAATCGAATGTAATTTACATTAGATTTAGCCGTAATAAGTTCTATCTCTGTAAAGCATCGTGTTTCATAGCTACTTCCTAATTTTTCTAGGAGGTTTTTAATACGCTCTATTTCAACAATATCAATACCATGACCGATAAAATTCATATGACTCTTGACTAGAAAGTTATTATTGAATGACACATTAAATTGATTGATTCACAAATTATTTATAGTCAATAGTTTTTGTACAACACTTAACATACAGAGGATGGCGTGGATGTCCTCCCTGTGTAATTCCTAGACAATGAGGTTGAATATCCTCTTTAGATAGCAACTCCAAAACAAGGCGATCTCGTTGCATTAACTTCCCGTTGTTTCCCCAAGCAACAACAACCATATCGGCTGACTTAATCGCCTTTTTTAAATAGCGATCATTTTGTAGTCCCACAGGATCACTTGCCTGTCTAAGTTCCGATGGTTTTGCTGATCGGTAAGCAAACAAGTTAACTACTGTCAGCGAACCAAAATTCCAATAATTTGCAAAATTGATACATCGGCGCAGCGTAGGGTCATCAATTTTCGCGTCTGCTTTACTCGGATTAAGCATAATAAAAACTAGTTTTGGCTTCTCTACATCCCAGTCTCTCCATAGGGAATAACGGTAGAGTCCCGATTTGTCTATGACCGCACCTTTTTTCATACTTGTCTAGCTGAGGGTTGCTGCTTAAGGTTAGACAGCAATTCTAAAACAAAGAGATCGCGTTGCATTAACTTTCCGTTGTTTCCCCAAGCCACAACAACCTGATCGGCTGACTTAATCGACTTTTTTAGATAGCGATCGCATTGTTGATGTGCTGATAGGCGATCGCTTATAGCTTACACCAATCCTGTTAATAAATTTTTGAGATAAGATAGATGGAACTAAGGTTAATCTAATATTAAACTGAAGTAAGTAATTCAGTTGAGGTTAAATCATTATGACTCTTAAAGAACTAATCTACGCCGAAATTAACAAAATCGAAGAAGACAACCTTGATGAGCTATACCAATTCGTCAAACAACTTGCGATCGCCAAATCCGCAGCTAAACCTAAAAAAGGCATCTTAAGCAAACTTAAACGAATCAAAATTCAAGCCCCAGTTGACTTTGCCGCTAACATTGACCAGTATATAAATGGAGAAAAGAACCTTGACAATATTCATTGATACTTCATTCATCATTGCCCTCATCAACGAACGCGATCAATATCACACACAAGCCCTAGATTTAAGCGATCGCTACATCGATCAAACCCTAGCCATCACCGATGCAGTACTTCTCGAAATCGCCAACTCCCTTGCCCGTAGATATAAAAATGAAGCAATAGAAGTAATTGAACAATTTCTCAGTTCAGAAGATGTTGAAGTTATCCGCCTCACACCTGAAATATTTGACCGAGCCTTTGAGCTATACAAAACCCGTCCAGACAAAGAATGGGGCTTAGTGGATTGCGTCTCATTTATAGTCATGCAAGATCGTCATATTCGAGAAGTTCTCACCTTCGATCAACATTTTGCACAAGCAGGATTCCAGATCCTTTAGAGCGATCTCATTGTAGATGTGATGATATGCGATCGCGCTGCATTAACTCCCTATTATTGCCCCAACTAACAACAACCATTTGATCCACGCCCGACAGTTTAACTCCAGTTAGCAAATCAAGACTTGATGTAACCCTAGACATACTAAAATGACTCTGGAGAAGAAATTTCAACATTTCTTAACCTCTATACATTTCATCATTAAATCTTTAGTCTAGACAAACCCAAGGTCAAAAAATCTATGGTCGCAACCCCTGAAACCACAAACGCAGCCACTCCCGCTTTCAAAGATGACTTTCGTGAAGGCATTCAGTACTTTGGCGAACCGTTGGAGGGGTTCGACGAGCTAGGACTTGTACCTGTACTCAGCCCAGAAAAATCTGGCGTTACCGATCCTAGCGATCGCGCCGCTGTATTTCAAACCTTACTCGCCGCCGATGCTTTACGCTATCTAACTCTACAAGTCACAGCTAGCAAAGCATCAGGACACCCAGGCGGATTTGCCAGTAGCGCTGAAGCCGTCGCAGCCTTTTATATGCTGGGGCACAAGAACATGCCCACAGAAGTTGGACACCACGCCCCTGGTTACTACAGCGCCATGTTTCTCGATCGCTCTCTCGAAGACATGGGCATCAGCACAGTAACGCAAATGCGCGATCGCTATCGTGAAAAACATGGCTTGCTCGGTCACTTATCAGGATTCATCCCAGGGATTCTCGCTCCTGCTGGCCCCCTTGGACAGGGACAACATTTTGCGATGGCAGCAGCCCTGCTGCATCGTGACAAGCTTTTCCCCGTCACGATGGGTGACGGAGGACTGGGTGAACCCTATCCAATTAGCTCGATCGCACATTTTCATACTGCCTATCCTGAAGTCACAAATTTTATTCCAATTCTGGTTTGGAATGGCTATAGCCAAGAACATCACAGCATGGTTTCGACAAAGACCAATGCGGAAATGATTGCTTTCTGGAAAGGGAACGGCTTTGATGAAGTAATTCTGATCGACGCAAAGGATTTTGATGATCAAAATCAACCAGAAGCCTATGTTGATAGCACCGCTTTCTCTTTCAAACAACGCTTAGCTTTTACAGAAGCAGTTCTTATCGGTGTGGACAAAGCCGCAAAACTAGCCTTTGGGGGCAAGCTGACCGTATTTATCATCAAACAACTTAAGGGCGCTGGAGTTCATGCACGCGGTGCAAAGTCCCATAACCTCTATGCTCATCACACCCTTGAGAATCCTGATGTGATCGCTGGCTTGAAATCCCGTGCACTCAATCCTGAAGCATGGCAAACCGTGCGCACTAATTTAGAATGGGCTGGCGGAGGTTCTTCTTCCAAAACTGCGGTTACGGAATCAGTACTAGCAATAACAGATTTGGGAACTTTGCCCTTAGAAGAATATGCTGCTGGGGAAGCCAAGATTTCCACAACAGCGATGGGGCGCTTAGTGGGCTATGTCGGGCAAACCGATAAGCGCTATATCGTCACTAATGCAGATGGAAATGAAGCTTCAGGAATTGCCAATATCAACCAAGCTCTGAAAATCAATCACCCCACTGAGGATGCACTTTATAATCAAGGGCCTGGTGGACAAGTTTACGAACCATTGAGCGAAGATGCTTGTGCAGGCTTAGCGGTTGGCTTGGCACTAATGGGTAGCCGTACCCTTTGGTGTTCCTATGAATCCTTTGCGATTAATGGACTTCCGATTTGGCAGACGGTTACGCAAGCAATGGCGGAGCTACGCCGACCAACACCTGCAACTGTATGCTTATTTACCGCAGGAGCTTTGGAGCAAGGTCGCAATGGCTGGACACACCAACGACCTGAAATCGAAGGCTACTTTGCCTCAATGATGCGTAATGGAAATATCTTCCCACTCTTCCCTCTTGATGCGAATAGCATTCAAGTTTGCTACGACTGGGCGTTGAAGGCAGTGAATAAGGGTGTTGTGATTACCGCCAGCAAATCACCTTTGCCAATCCGCACCACTTTTGAGCAGAACCGTAAGGCTCTCGAAGATGGCGCAATTACCTTGCAAGAAACCGCAGGCAATAAGAAGGTGGTCTTCGCTGTCATCGGTGACATGATGTTGAGCCCTGTGTATGAAGCAGCGCAAAAACTCGCAGAACAAGGAATTGGTTCCAAAATCGTCTCCATTGTCAGCCCTCGTCGCCTCTATCGTCCAACCGATGTGGCATGGGATACTTGCTCAGAGCCAGATGGGAAGTTCTTGAGTGATGCTGATTTTGAGGCTTTCTTTGGTGGTGATGCTCTGATTGGTGTCGTCGGTGGTGCTTCAGCGATGCTGGAACCTGTAATGCTCCGCAGCAATAGCAAGCGCGATGTCTTCTCATGGAAGCGTGGTGAAACGACTGCATCTGCTGGTCAGTTGTTTGATTTTAATGGCATGAATGCTGACGCGATCTCAAGTCGCGCCAAGCAGTTGATTAGCTAATCTAAAAAGAAGGCGTGCAAAGCACGCCTTCTTTTTAGATTTGCAGATAAATTCTTTCAACTTCTGATGCAGGTAGAGGCTTGTTAAATAAGTAGCCTTGTCCATATTTGCAACCAACTTTTTGCAGCCATTCAAGCTGTTCCTTTGTTTCAATCCCTTCCGCAATCACTGCTAGACCAAGTTGATCGCTAAGAGCGATGATGGTATCTACGACATGGTAGTTACGATTTTCGGTTTGAATTTGACTCACAAAAGAGCGATCAATTTTGAGGTTATCCACAGGAAAGCGATGGAGATAACCGAGAGAAGAATAACCTGTACCGAAATCATCAATGCTGATTTGAATATGGCGCGATCGCAATTCTTTGGTGAGAGCGATCGCAGTTTCAGCACTTTCCATAATCGCACTTTCGGTAATTTCTAACTTGATATTGGCAGGATTAGCTTTAGTTTCGGAAAGAATGCGATCGATATCAGCGAGTAGAGTCGCGCAAGAAAATTGACGCACCGAGAGATTGACACTCATAGTTAGCTCTGTCCAGCCTTGCTGTTGCCATGTATAAAGTTGCTGACAAGCTTGCTTAAATACCAGCATCCCCACAGGTACTATTAAGCCCGTTGTTTCCATAGAAGGAATAAACTCGGCGGGGGAAACCATACCTCGCTCCGCACTTCGCCAACGCACTAATGCTTCAAATCCTACTAGTTTTTGGTCTTGCAACTGAATGATTGGTTGATAAAAGAGAATGAACTCTTGCAGCTCTAGCGCGCGCTGAAGATCATTTTCGAGAATCAGGCGATTGAACATAGCGAGATGCATTTGGCGATCAAAGATTTGATGACTATCTTTACCGCGTAATTTAGCTTGATACATTGCTGTGTCTGCATCTTGCAAGAGTTCCTCAGCTTGGCGATCGCTATTTTTGCATAGGGCAATTCCCATGCAGACTGTGATAAAGATTTCACAATTTGCCACTACGAAGGGTTGCGTAAAACTTTGGAGAATCTTCAGAAGAAATGGCTCTATAGAGCTTTCTTCATCAATCTGATGTAGCAAGAAACAAAATTCATCTCCACCCATCCGCGCTAGTAAGTCATTGGGGCAGAGATGCTGCTGTAAACGTTGGGCGATCGCAATTAGTAATTGATTGCCAACGGCATGACCAAAGGAACCATTTACCAATTTGAATTGATCGCAGTCTATATAAACTAAAGCGAGGGATGCTTCTCCTGCTTGTAAGCTCGCTTTTAATTCTTGAACTAATAATGTTCGACTCGGTAACTTAGTGAGCGCATCTTCTAAAAGCATATTTTGCAATTGGGCAGTACGCTTTTGCACCATTTCTTCTAATTGGGTATTAAAGGTTGCTAATTGTTGATATTGCTGGTGAATACGGATCATTGAGCGCACTCTTGCAGTTAGCTCTAAACGATTGACAGGTTTACTAATAAAGTCGTCAGCGCCAGCAAATAAGCATTGGGCAAGATCCTTCTTAGTGGTTAATGCTGTAACCACAATAATTGGTACAGCACTCCATTTTGGCATCGCTTTAATCCGCCGACACACCTCAATGCCGTCCATATCTGGCATCATTACATCTAGCAAAATTAGATCGGGTTGAAAGGCTTCTAGATAGGCGATCGCATCTTTACCACTAGCTGCATAGTGCAAATGATAGTCTTGATTTTCCTGCTCAAAGTCATCACTGGTACTTAAAAGTGTGTCAATGACATCAAAATTATCAGGTTCATCGTCAACGACTAGGATAGAAGGTTTGTTCATGAGAATTAATTAAGGATTAATTGAGAATTGAGAATCCGTAGGGTGGGCATTGCCCACTTTACTGATTTTGGGCTAATTGAGAACTAAAAATTGTTGAATAAGTTTTGTTAATTCCCTCAGCTTAACAGGTTTACTTAAATATTCATTAGCTCCTGCGGCAAGACAACGCTCTACATCATTGTCCATGGCTAGTGCGGTGATGGCAATGATTGGTACATGCTCAAGACTAGGAATCTGGCGAAGCTGTTTTGTAGCTTCTAAACCATCCATCACGGGCATTTGAATATCCATCAAAATTAAATCAGGTTTTGATGACTGCGCCAAGGCGATCGCTTCTTGTCCATTTTTGGCTACCACCATGTTATAGCCTTTAGCAGTTAAGTAGCTAGAAATTGTCATGATGTTGGGTTCGTTGTCTTCTACTAGCAAAATTTGATAGGAACGGCTTTGTGTGTTCTGGTTGGATTCAGAAGTGGGTTCGGTCTGATTGATGACGGATGGTAATAACTCAGCAGATGCTGCATAGGGAAGCGCAATTGTAAAGCAGCTACCCACACCTATTTCACTAGTTAACATGACTGTGCCCCCATGCATTTCTACTATACGTTTTACTAAAGCTAACCCCAATCCAGTGCCCTGATATTGACGATTGAGAGCGCTATCGATTTGAATGAAAGGCTGAAATAGCTTGCTGATATTCTCTGGGGCAATGCCAATACCTGTATCGATCACCGAAAAGTAAAGATAGCTCGTCGCTACGGTCAATTCGGGTTTGGCGCTCATGCTAGCAGTCGGTTCATTAGCTACTTGATTTAAAGAGCGTGGCTGATGGATACTAACCTCTAGGGTGATGTGTCCACCCTCTGGAGTAAATTTAACGGCATTATTAAGCAAGTTGATCAAGACTTGGCGAATACGTCGTTCATCTGCATTTAATTCAGAGAGGTTGGGTAAAATTTTCGTTTCTAGCTGAATGCCTTTTCTGTGAGCTTCCTGCCTGATAAAAGTAAGGCAGGACTGGCAGAAAAATTCGATAGACACCTTTGAGTACTCTAGATCGATTTGTCCAGATTCTATTTTAGCGACATCAAGAATGTCATTAATGAGTTCCAATAGATGCGATCCACTACGTTCAATAGTTTGCAGAGCCTTGATTTGAGAACTAGTAACTTTACCAAAAACCTGTTCTTGCATTCCCTCAGTCATCCCTAGGATTGCATTAAGAGGGGTGCGGAGTTCGTGGCTCATATTAGCCAAAAACTCATCTTTTAGTCGGGTAGCACGCGCAAGTTCTTCATTTGACAATGCTAGCTTTTGGTTGATTTCGGTAAGGTGTTGCTGTGTTTTTTGCCGATCGCGAAGTTCTTGCTGCAACTTTTCAAATAAATCAGCCTGTTGAATGGCGATCGCTAACTGATTCGCAATTTGTTGGAGTAAATTCATTTCCCATACTTGCCAATGGCGCGGACGATCGCATTGATGCACGATCAGCAATCCCCAGAGGGTATCTTTTTGAATAATAGGAACAACGAGCTTGGCTCTGACCTGTATTTCGGCAAGAAACTCTGCCAGACAGGGTAACACCTCATTCGGTTTGGTTTCGCGATCGCTGAGGGCAAATATTCTTCCTTGGATATAGCGATCGTAATTAACTTGAGGGAAAATCTCTTCAGGAAAAGTAATATCTAAAATTGACGACCATTGCGACAATACAGATTCAGCAATGGCTGAACCTGTTCCGTCAGGAAAGACTTGATAGACTAGTACCCGATCTGATTTTAAAACTTGATGAACTTGTTGTACAGTGGCATTTAGGATCTCAGGTAGATTCAAGGTTGAGCGAATTCGTTGAGTAATTGCTGCCAATAATTTCTCCTGATCGACTTGTTGGCGAATCAATTCCTCAGCTTGCTTGCGATCGCTAATATCCACCACCACAAAGACACATTCGTCCTCGGAGAGCAGCGCCAGCCCAACGAGAACATGAATAGAATGCCCATCCTTGTGATAATAGACTTTTTCCCAAGGCGCAATCACGCGACTAAGCCCCAGATGCTGGATGGCATGGCGATCGATTGGCAGATATTCGGGAGGGGTAATTTTTTCACAGCTAATTTGCTTGGCGTTCAGCTCTTCTCTGGTATAGCCAAGCATTTCCAAGAAGTGATCGTTAGCATCACTAATCTGACCGTTCAAGTCCGTAAACATCATCCCCACGATGTTTGATTCAAATACGCGCCGAAACCGAGTTTCGCTTTTCTGTAGAGCTAATTCCGCCTGTTTACGTTTAGTTTGATCGCGCACAATGATCAGCGCCTCGTCATCACTAATCGGCACAATCCGTACTTCTTCAAAAACCACGCGATCGCCTCGATATAACTGGTGCTCATAAACCTGTAATTCTCCCGTAGTGATCGCTTGTGCGAGCATCTTTAGCTGCTGCTGTAATAGATCGGGTGGCAATACTTCAGAGAGATGTTGCTGAATTGGCAAGAATTTTTGTTCGTGTTCCTGAGAATTGATATATTCCAAGCACATACCATCTCGCGACACCCGCAGCAATAAATCAGGAATAGCCTCGATCATCGCACGAACACGGGCTTCACTGCTGTGAAGAGCTTTAGTTCGTTCTCCGACTTTGAGTTCTAAGGATTGATTGAGTTCGATGAGTTCTAATTCTACTTTTTTGCGCTCAAGTAATTCTTCTTGTAGCTGTTGATAGGTAATGACTTGTTGGTTTTCTAATAACTCATTGCGGCTTTCCAACAAAGATATTTTTTCGGCCTCTAGACGCATCACCTTTTGCTCTAGAACCTCTGCTAAATTGTAAAGCTCGATCGGATTAAGCGCTTGTAGTAAGCTGGTCTGGGTGATGATCCCCAAAATTTCTTCCTCTTTGCCGACTACAGCTATACGACTGATGAAGCGCTGCTCCATGATTTGATGTACCATCCACAGCGAATCCTCTGGCTTGACCGCAAAGAGCGGACTGCTCATCATTGCTTCCGCTGTCCAACTTTCTAGGTTTAAGCCCAAGGCTTGAAACTGAACAATATCGCGCTCTGTCAAAATCCCCACAGGTACTTGCAAACAACGATCCTGTTTTAACCTAGTTTCCACAATGATCACGGAGCTAATACTGTAATGAGCCATCAGTTTGGCGATTACCAACATAGAATCTTCGGGAGCCGCACAGATCACTTCACGAGTCATCACTTCATTTACGAGCCTTAGGCGCAGCAGATCGATCGGGCGAGAGGTTTGACGTAAACTTTCATAGGTCACAAGTCCCACTAGGCGATCGCTATCATCCACAATTGGCAAATGACGGATATGGTGCTGCTGAATGAGATTAATCGCAAAAAACAAATCAGTAAAAGCAGACTCTCGCAGAGTGATTACAGGACGAGCCATGACTTCTGTTACTGTAATGTCTAGGGGTAGTTGCGCGGCGCTTAGACGCACTACATCTCGCTCGGTGACGATGCCTACTAACTGCTCATTATCTACAACCAATACACAACTTGATCGCACTTCGATCTCCAATTGCGCCGATTGATTATCTAAGGTTTTAGCTGCATCACATTGCGATCGCACCCCACTCATTTGCGCGATCGCTTCCAACACCTTGGATTCAGGCGAAACAATAATAGGATTACGAATAATTGCTGTTGTTAGTTCTAATTGAGCAGGGGAATTAAACATAAATTTATAAGAATCTATTTTCAATCAAGTTCTAACTGCGGGTGGGATCGGTAAAGAAATATTTACTGTTGTTTGCTGTTGATAAATGCTGCTAATCGAAAAAATCCCTTCAGCTAATTCAACAATCTTTTTAACAATTCTTAATCCCAAGCCGACACCTTGCTGCTCATAGGTTTTACGCTCAAACTGTACAAAAGCGCCAATGCGATCGACTTGCTCTTCGGTCATACCTCGCCCTAGATCGTGCACTGACAAATTAAACATATTGCCCATCACTTGGCTATGAATTTTGACGATCGTCCCTGAAGTGGAGAATTTCACAGCATTATCAACTAATTCATGGAGAATCGTCAAAAGATCTCGCTCCGATAGTGCAATCTCTGATTCTTCAAGGTCAAAGATAAGACGATCATCACCACGTTTAAGCTGGCGAACAAAGGATTGCAACGTCGATTTAACTGCGGCACTTGAGAATTTTGTATGAGCTGTTTTGAAGGACTGTTGCCGAATTGGAGATGATTCTAACTCTAAGTAAAGTAGAAATTTTTTGGTTAAATTTTCTAAGCGCTGCGCTGATTCATCAACCCAACCTAGCATTTCTCGGATTTCGTCAATATCCATATTTTCGATATCTTCTTTCAGCAAAGAAATCGTGCCCATAATGCCATTTAGGGGCGTATTGAGTTCATGGGACATTTTTGAAGCCAAAGTACCACGTAATTCATTGAGAGTACTTTCGAGGATGTTAATCGTATTTGATTGGATATGGGAGAGAGTTTGAATACTGTCATACTGTTGCTTGATTCTCAGCATTGAATGCACCCGCGCTCGCATTTCAACACTATTAATCGGCTTACTAATAAAATCATCGGCTCCAGCATTTAGACAATTAGCTAGATCTAACTTAGAGCTTAAGGCCGTCACCATAATGATCGGCACAATTTGCCATTCAGGGTTAGCTTTAATTCGCTTACAAACCTCTATGCCATTCATCTCTGGCATCATCACATCGAGCAAAATCAGATCGGGTTGAAAGGTCTCAAGACTAGCGATCGCATTTTTGCCACTGGCTGCGTAATGCAATTGATAATTCTGTGCGCTCAAGAGCGTCTCAATCACATCAAAATTATCGGGTTCATCATCAACAACTAAAACAGAAAATGTATTTGTCATGAATTTTTATCCAGATAAGTCTCTAAATAAGCAACAACCAAAGGATAACTTCGATCCATCTCTATTACTAGGAGATCGCAACCATCTAATTGCTGACTACGTCCTGCAACTTCTAATTTAAAAAGAATCTCAGCAAATGATCTAGCCCCAATCATCTTACTACTGCCCTTTAAAGTGTGAGCAACATATTCTATTTGTGAAGCGTCTCGATCTAATACGGCTTGATGCAGCTTAGTTAGTAAGCTGGGACATTCTTCGTTTAAGAATAAATTAATCATTCGTTTAGGCAAATTCAGAGAAACCTTCTCAATCTCTCTGAGCGCATGACTATCAAAGTCTGCACTAACCTCATCTGTATGTGATTGTATTTCAATTTCTGGCGAACTATTACCCCAACGCTTAATAATCCTTTGTAAAGTATCAAAAGATACTGGCTTACTGATATAGTCATCCATCCCTGCATCTAAACACATTTCGCGATCGCCTTGCATGGCGCTAGCAGTCATAGCGATCAAGGTCGGGCGCGATGGACTGGTCGATATTTTTGACCAGTCCTGCACAATACAATTAGCAGCTTCTAGTCCATTTAGGCGTGGCATTTGGACATCTAAGAACACAATATCAAAAGCATTGTTTTTCAGAGCGTCAATGGCCTCTACTCCATCATTGACGATCGTCGGGGTATAGCCCATTTTACTGAGCATCGCCAAAACCATTTCTTGGTTGATCAAATTATCCTCAGCAACCAAAATATTTAGCGGTAATTGCGTGGCAAGCGCAATATTAGGAGGCTGAACCTGACGCAACATAGTTCTCCTTTCAAAAGGAATCATGATCTGAGGTCGTTCATTTGTAACCGAGACTGGCAAAGTGAAAGAAAAAGTAGAGCCCTTGCCCAGAGAGCTTTCTGCCCATATATGCCCTCCCATCATCTGCACTAGTTTTTGGCAAATCGCTAGCCCTAATCCTGTGCCGCCATACTGGCGAGCAGTAGCGATCGATGCTTGAGTAAAGGGTTGAAATAGCTTTTGGATCTGTTCAGGCGAAAGTCCAATTCCTGAATCTTGTACCTCAAAAAGTAGTGTTAGTTCCCCTTCCGATTGGACTTGTGGCGATATAAATGGCGATACAGACAGACGAACTGCTCCTGTATGAGTGAATTTGACAGCATTATTCGCTAGATTAAGCAAGATTTGACGTAGCCTGATCGGATCGCCCAGAATATATGTTGGTGCTTTTGGATCAATATGGTAATTTAACTCAATTCCTTTTGTCTCAGCTTGCTGGCTCAGGAGCGTACAGGTATCAGCAATCATTCCATGCAAATCAATCGGTAGATTCTCAAATAAAAGTTTTTGGGATTCAAGTTTGGAGAAATCGAGGATATCATTAATTACAGTTAAAAGTATTTCGCCGCTAGTTTGAATGGATTGGACAAACTTATTTTGTTCTTGATCTAGGGATGTAGTGGCTAACAGCTCGGTCATTCCTAGGACTCCATTGATGGGAGTACGGATTTCATGGCTCATCATTGCTAAAAAATCGGACTTAACTCGCAGGGCCGACTCGGCAACTTCTTTGGATTCTTGGAGATTGATTTCGTAATTTTTGCGATCGGTTATATCACGAAATCTCCAGACAAATCCCCAAAACCGACCATTAGGGGAAGTCACTGAACTACTAAAATATTCATAGGTAAGTTCATTGATCAACAACTCACCATGAGTAACTTGCTCTGGCTCGTCGTAGGTTTCTTCTAAGATTTGAGTAATTGCTGGAGGGAAACTTGCTGCTTGTAGTAACGGTAACTCCTGTGGCTTAGTAGTAGTCGCAATGGCTTTGATATCGCATATTTCACACATTTTTTGGTTGTATGCGACTAACCGCCCCTGCTCATCCACAGCAATAATGCCCTCTAGACTAGCTTCGAGCTGAGCATGAATCAGCGCATTAGCTCGTTCTAACCGATCGTGCTGCTCTTTAATGCGTAACATTGAGCTTACCCTTGCTCGAAACTCCAGAGAGTTTAAGGGTTTACTGATAAAGTCGTTAGCTCCTGCATTCAAGCATCTTGCTAAGTCTTCTTTAGTGTTAAGAGCCGTAACCATAATAATTGGTACGGCTTGCCACTTTGGTAAAGCTTTAATGCTTCTGCAAACCTCAATGCCGTCCATAACTGGCATCATGACATCTAGCAAAATTAGATCGGGCTGAAATGTGTCGAGATAGGCGATCGCATCTTTGCCGCTAGCAGCATAGTGCAACTGGTAATCTTGATCGCTCAAGATGGTTTCGATTACATCAAAATTATCAGCTTCGTCGTCAATGACTAAAACGGATGCTAGATTCATTGCCTATCTTCTTAAGTTGCTAAAAATTGATGGATAGTGTCTGCAAGTTGCTTTAGCTTAACAGGTTTTGCGATATATTCATTAGCTCCTGCGGCAAGACAAAGATCGTGATCGGATGCCATCGCTAGAGCCGTCAGCGCAATAATCGGAACATTGACTAGACTAGTAATCTGCCGAATGCGTCTAGTTGCTTCTAATCCATCCATTAATGGCATTTGCACATCCATCAAGATCAAATCAGGTTTGGCTGACAAGGCGATCGAGATCGCCTCTTCTCCATTTTTGGCTAACACAATGCGATAGCCTTTTGCTGATAGATAACTGGAAATCGTCATGATATTGGCTTCGTTATCTTCGGCGATCAAGATCAAGGGAACTTGTAATTTGCCTCTGGTTGGAGAGTCCAGTTGTGAGCTAGTGGTTGTCTGATCGCTGTCGCGCCTTTCAGGAGAGAACACAACATCGGTAGCATAGGGTAGCTCTATGGTGAAGCGACTACCAATACCAAGTTCGCTGGTTAACCCCACCTTGCCACCATGAAGTTCCACCATTTGCTTGACTAGAGCAAGCCCCAAGCCTGTACCTTCATATTGGCGATTCAACGCACTGTCGATTTGCACAAAAGGCTTAAATAATTTCTGGATGTTTTCTGCGGCGATGCCAATACCAGTATCAATTACCGTAATTTGTAAGTATTCTTTTGCTTCTTGATTAGCTTTCTCTTGGAAAGAAGTGATCAACTGGAGACGACTAACTTCTAAGGTGATGGTTCCTCCTGCTGGAGTGAATTTGACCGCATTGCTAAGGAGATTAATCAAGGCTTGACGGATGCGCCGTTCATCCACCAGCAGATCTGGCAAATTCATCTGAATTTTGGTGTGAATCTGGATACTTTTTTGCATCGCCTGTTGTCTAATAAACGTCAGGCTAGATTGACAGAGATGATTGATCGAAGTGATTGCACAGTCAAGTTCAATTTGTCCAGCGGCAATTTTGGAAAGATCGAGAATATCATTGATTAGTTCCAATAGGTGAGAGCCACTAGACTCAATAGCTTGTAAGGCTTTTAGTTGCCGATCGCTAATTTTACCGAATACTTGTTCTTGCAAGCCTTCAGTCATACCCAAAATTGCGTTGAGAGGGGTGCGAAGTTCGTGACTCATGTTCGCCAAAAATTCATCCTTAAGTCTTGTGGCACGGGCTAATTCTTGGTTTGTTAGTTGCAGTTTGGCTTCTGCTTGTTTGCGATCGCTAATATCTCGAATAAAAAAGACCACTTCATCATTTCCGCAGGGAGCAACCCGAATCTCCTCATAACGGCATTGATCGCCAACCTCAATCTGCTGTTCATAAATTTGGACAGTCTGCGTCATGAGTGCTTGCTGAAG
>NZ_BBJB01000104.1 GCF_016584665.1 Pseudanabaena sp. lw0831 | reverse complement strand
TGCTGAAGAGCCGTATATTTGCGTTCTGCGTAAATTGTCGAACTAGGTATGGGAAAAGTATCATAAATATTTTTTCCAATTAGTTGCTGAGGATCGACGAGATGTCCACCTTGAGGTGACACCATAAAATCCATATATTTTCCTTCGCGATTAACTCGAAATACAATATCTGGTAAGGCTTTAAGAGTAGCTCTGGCTCGTTCTTCGCTGCGTCGTAGAGCTTCTTGCATGGCATAGCGATCGCTAATATCCATCACAATTCCTAACAATCGGGTTACCTTTCCCAGAGAATTCCAGATCGGCTCAGTTTTAATAAAAATATAACCAATGGAGCCGTCTGCACAGACAATTTCTGCATCAAGGGTAAAGGATTCTCGATATCTAATTGCTCTTTCATTCAGTAGTTTTAAGCGCTCTTGCTCATGGGGTGCTAAAAATTGGATAAATTGTTCATGGGTTAATGTAGAGCTATCGGGGTCTAGGGAGAGAATAGTGAAAATCTCCTCTGACCAAGTAACTTTTTGGGTGATCACATCCAGTTCCCAACTACCAAGATGGGCAATCTGTTGTGCTTCTCGCAAGCTGGCTTCACTCTGCCGTAAAGCCTCGGTGCGTTGTTCCACCCGATCTTCCAATTCTCGATTTAACTGCTCTAGGTTTTGGGTGGCTTGTTCCCGCTCGATCGCAATTTCGACAATATTTGCAGCAAGACTGATCGCCTCTAGTTCCCGTGGCTGCGGAATATGAATATCGTGGTGATAAACGGCAAAGGTGGCTAGCGCCGAACCATCACTAGCGATCGCAGGAAATGACCAGCACGATCGCAAATTATGAGTCAAGGCTAATTCCTTAAAATCCTGCCAAAGTGGATCGATGGCAATATCAATAACAATCACAGGTTCTTTGCGAAAGGCTGCTGTGCCACAGGAGCCAGCACCCTCGCCAATTGCTAGCCCTTCGATGGCTTGATTGTAAGCATCGGGCAAATTGGGCGCTGCTCCCAGATGCAATATGCCATCGCGATCGCAAAGTAAAATAGAACAGATCCCTCCTTCAATTTGATCTTCCGTCGCACGTACCAGCATATCCAGAATATCTGGCAAAGGTTCTCCTTTTGCAATTCGTTCCAAGATCGAATTTTGCATCTCTACTCGCAGTTCTGCTTGTTTGCGAGTAGAGATGTCTAGATACGTAGCCGTCATCCGTAATGGTTTATTAGTGGCATCCCATTCGACCACTTTACCCTTGCTCAATACCCAGATCCAAACGCCAGATTTATGGAGCATTCGTAGTTCGCATTCATAGCTCTGGGTCTCTTGGCGAAGGCATTGCTCTAAAGCAAAATTAACTTTCTGAAAATCATCTGAATAGGTATGCTGTTGCCAAGTTTCAAAACCGATCGGTAATAACTCTTCAATAGAATAACCGATGATTTTAGCCCATTGCTCATTGATCGTTACTGCCCCTGTCTGAATATTCCAGTCCCATAGACCAATGCCTGAACCTTCAATGGCGAGTTGCAGACGTTCTTGGGCGCTATCTAGCTCCTGTTTTGAACGTTGGCGCTCTAATCGGATCTGAGCTTCCCGAATTTCTCGGCGTACAGCCTCAGCTAACCGAGTTAAGCTCCCTTTCATTAGGTAATCATGAGCGCCTGCTTTCATCAGTTGTACCGCTGAAGTCTCGCCAATTACACCAGAGACGACTATAAAAGGAAGATCGGGAAATTCTTGTTTGACGATTTGAAGTGCTTGAGATGCATCGAACTTAGGTAAATGGTAATCAGAAATGATCACATCCCAAGTTTGGCTAGTTAGGGCCGTGCGGAGAGCTTCGGCTGTCTCTACTCGTTCCCAGACAACATTGAATCCCCCACGGCGCAGTTCGCGCATTACTAAAAGCGCATCGTCCTCCGAATCTTCAATACTTAAGACCTTTAGGCTGTCAGTCATGGCTTACAAGCCTCCTGGATTGGTTTCATTAATGACTGCCCAGTACAACCCCAGTTGACGTACAGCTTCCGTGAACTTTTCGATTTCCACTGGTTTTCGTACATAGCTATTCGCTCCCAAGTTATAACTATCGATGATGTCGCGCTCTTCGCTGGAGGATGTCAGCACAACTATAGGTAATAAATGTGTACGTGCATTAGCTCGAATCTGTCGTAATACTTCCAGTCCATCAATCTTAGGTAGCTTGAGATCTAGTAAGACTAAACTTGGTAATGGATTAGCATTTAATACTATTGACAAGGCTTCTTCACCATTACGGGCGACGAGAATTTCATTGACAACATTACCGCGACGCAAGGCGCGAATTGTTAATCTTTCATCGTCAGGGTTATCTTCAACCAGTATGATCGGGCGTAAAGTCATGATTTAATCTCCTATTCCGATTGGCAAATTAGTCACTGCACTGGGCATGGTATCGGGTATGGTGAAATAAATAGTCGCACCATGCTCGATCGCGCCTTCTGCCCAAATGCGCCCACCATGACGATGAATAACCCGTTGTACAGTGGCAAGTCCGATACCCGTTCCTGCAAATTCATTGTTGTTGTGTAGGCGTTGAAAAACTCCAAAAAGCATGTCGGCATAGTTCATATCAAATCCTGCTCCATCATCGCGCACAAAATAGGTGAATTGAGCATTTTGTTCATTTGCAGGGGGGATTAAGCCAAATTCAATCCTCGCCGTCGCATGATTACTAGTAAATTTCCAAGCATTTTGTACCAAGTTGCTGATCACCATCTGAATCAGAGTACTATCGGCTGAGACAAATACATTTGGAGCTATCACAAACTTAACTTGTCTCTCTGGGTCTGCTATTTGCAGTTCATTTAACTGTTCAGCAACTAGCATACTGAGATTGACCTCGCTATATCGCATCTCAGATCGAGACACACGGGATAAGCGCAGGAGGTCGTCAATCAACATCCCCATACGTTTAATATTCCGACGAATGCGATCAAAGTAATCCTTGCCCTCATCATCAAATTTGTCTCCATAATCTTCGATGAGAGCTTGGCTAAAGCCGTCAATCGCTCGTAAAGGCGATCGCAAATCATGGGAAACCGAATAAGCAAAGGCTTCTAGTTCTCGGTTAGAGGCAGCTAACTGCGTGGTGGTGCGGATCAGGTTGGCTTCTGCTTGTTTGCGATCGCTAATATCTAGAGCCGTGCCTATTAGTTGAATGACGCGATTAGAAGCATCTAAAATCGGTTCTCCCCTTGCTTGGATATATCTGATCGTGCCATTTTGATGGAAGAATCGGAATTCAATATCAAAGGGTTGTCCAGTGACAATAGCTGTCTGTAAGGCTTGCTGATGATGGTCGCGATCGTCAGGATGTACTAATTCTTGGAGTTCATCGAAATTGGGAGGAGCCATAGTCCTATCCCGTCCAAAGATATGAAACAACTCATCTGACCAAATGACTTGCTCAGGATCGAGGATAAATTCCCAACTTCCTAGCCTACCAATTCGTTGAGCAGTCTTTAAATGGATATCACTTTTGCGTAAGCGATTCTCAGCCTGTTTTTGTTTAGTAATGTCGATGTGGCAACCGATCATTCGCAGGGGCTTATCTTCTTGATCCCATTCGATCACCTTGCCAGAACAGTTGACCCAGACTGTAGAGCCATCTTTGTGGCGATATCTGACTTCATTGTAAAATGGAATTTCCCCGTAGCTCTGGATATGTTGGTCAAAGCAATCAAAAAGCATTGGTAAATCTTCATCAAAGATCAGATGTTGCCAAGTCTCAGGAGAATTGGGCAACTCATCATCTTCATAGCCAAACATTTGCTTTAGTCCTTTACTGAGATATTCCTCGTTAGTTTGCAGATTCCAATCCCAATAGCCTGCAAGGACAATATCGAGAATATTTTCTAGGAATTTTAATTCTTGGCGAACTTGCTCAGTAAGAAATCGTTCTGCGGCGGCTTTTTTGCGATCGCTAATATCTGTATGCGTTCCCAACATCCGTATGGGATTACCAGCCTCATCCCAAGCTACAATGCTACCAAGAGAAAGAATCCATTTCCATTCGCCTGTTTGCGTAAGTTGGCGAAATTCCACCTTGTATTCTGGCGAAATTCCCGCCACATAGTCTTGATACACTTTCGTAACATGCTCACGATCGTCTGGATGCAGACGTTCGATCCATTTAGCATTAGTTTCCTGAAAAGTAGCAGGATTATGACCTAGCATCGTGGCATATTCAAGACTGACGATCGCTTCCCCAGTTTGCAAATTAAGATCGTAAAGTCCTTGATTGGTGGCTCTAAGGGCTAGACGCAAACGCTCTTCGT
Source organism: Pseudanabaena sp. lw0831 (assembly GCF_016584665.1). GTDB lineage: Bacteria > Cyanobacteriota > Cyanobacteriia > Pseudanabaenales > Pseudanabaenaceae > Pseudanabaena. The sequence continues at coordinate 9,072 of NZ_BBJB01000104.1, read as the reverse complement.
TCTCATATAGCTGCTGTTCGTCTTGGGCGCGCTGTTGGGCATTGGCAATAGTTTGAGCCATTACTTGCAGCAACCTAATGATTTCCTCATCCCAATTGATGACATCGCTGAAGGATGCAAATCCTAATGTTCCTGTGACAACAGATTTTTGAATTAGGGGAACCAATAACGAAGACACTATGTTGAACTGTCGCCAACTTGCTTGATCGATTATCGCCTCTCTAGGTGCATCTATAACTCTGGGTATATTCACGACTTCTCGCTGTAGCAGTTTCGCGTTAGCCCAAGGGAATGCGGATAAAGGAACATTCTGCACTTGTTCGATTTGTCGAGGGTATTTGGGCTGAGCCCATTCATGGGTCATGCTCACAGTTCCCTCTGGGAGCGGAGAGTCATCTCGATCTTTTACCAGAAATTTGATCAGATAGCTGGTGTCAGAGTTGGTCGCTTCGCCAATCAGTTGGAGGGAGCGATCGATCTCCGCATCTAGATAATCTGGGCTAATATCGATGAATCGACTGGTGATTTCGGCAATTAGCTGATTCAAGTCTCGCTGCAATTTCAGAGCTTGTTCGGTGGCTTTGCGATCGCTAATATCTGTAATCGTAGCGATATAACCAATAACTTTGCCAGACTCATCACTTTCAGCTACAGCCTCTGCATATGCCCAAGTAATTCTCCCTGATAAATTTTGAAACCGATACTCAAGTTTGAAGGGGCGATTTTCTTGTATGGAATCATTCCATTCTCTCGAAAGAAGTTCGCGATCGCTGGGATGAATGCCATTGATCCAACCAAGGTCCTCAGCCTCTGATGGCGTTAATCCTGCAATCTGACACCATCGATCGTTCACATAGATACAGTTACCAAGCTCGTCAGTACGACAAATTCCCACAGGTGCAGCTTTGATCAGCGAGACAAACCTTTGTTCATTCTGCTTTAACTCCGCTTCGTAGGATTTGTTTAAAAGCTGAGATGAGGAATGCAGCTCTTGCCAAAGGCTTTCGATGGTGACAATCCCCAAGAGCCGATCGCGATCATCCAAAATTGGCAAATGTCGAATGTGCTGATTTTGCATCATCTCTATCAATGCGGATAAATCCGCAAATTCAGTTTCCTGAATTGTGAGAACGGGCGAGGTCATTACCGCCTGCATGTTCAACGTTTCTAGCGATCGCGACTGGGCAATAAGACGCACCACATCATGTTCTGTGAGAATACCAAGGACTCGTTCCCCTTCAACTACCAACACACAGCTTGCTCGAACCTTTGCGGTCAAATCAATGTCACGACTCTCGCTCATCAGGGCAATCGCTTCTATGACTGGAGTTTCAGTCTTAACAACTAGTGGGTTATGGACTATTGCTGCCCCCAGATCTTTTGTAGTGAAGACGTTTACATCGGTAGACATAAATATTGTGCAATTCAAAAAACACACGCAAAAGTCAGAAATTACCTCTTATTTTAGCCCTTTCACTCTCATTCAACCGAAAAAACAAAGAATTTTTTTTATTGTTTACATGATTTCTAAAAGCCAAAAGCTGAAGTCTGCGCGACGCAGAGACTTCAGCTTTTTTTATTTGGTATAAATTTATAAAATGCTTTGAATCATAGCTACTAATTGCTTTAGCTTCAGAGGTTTACTCACATATTCATTAGCTCCTGCCGCAAGACAGCGATCGCGATCGCCTGACATGGCTAATGCTGTCATCGCAATAATTGGTATATCAGCTAAGTTAGGATCAAGGCGAATTTGTCTAGTCGCCTCTATGCCATCCATCACGGGCATTTGAATATCCATCAAAATTGTGTCAGGTTGATGAGCTTTGGCGATCGCGATCGCCTCCTGCCCATTCCTTGCTAACAAAACGCGATAGTGCTTAGCTTCTAGATAGCTCACAATGGTAATGATATTAGCTTCGTTGTCTTCTACTAATAAAATAAGCGGGGATTGACTATCGTTCTCGTTAGTGATTGGAGCATCCAATAATGGAGCATCCAATAATGGAGCATCCAATAATAAAGTGGTCTCTGGTTGGTTACTGACGACTATTTCAGAAGAAAAATCATGGGGTAGATCGACTGTAAAACAGCTCCCCACACCTAATTCACTAGTTAGTCCTACTCTGCCATTATGGAGTTCGACGATGCGCTTCACTAGGGCAAGCCCTAGCCCCGTTCCTTCATATTGGCGATTTAAAGCACTATCAATTTGGATAAAGGGCTGAAATAATTTCTTGATATTTTCTGGTGAGATGCCGATACCCGTATCGATCACAGAAATTCGTAAGTATTGCAGTGAAGGGCGATCGCTCGTAGCTACATCAGGAGGCAACTCAGGAGGCAACTGCGTAACTTCTAGATTTACTCGTCCTTCCTTTGGCGTGAACTTGACTGCATTGCTCAGCAGATTAATCAAAACTTGGCGAATACGTCGTTCATCAATAAACAGTCTAGGGAGATTTAGCGGAATTTTTACTTCAAGCTGAATGCATTTTTGCGAGGCATGTTGTTTGATAAATGACAGGCTAGATTGGCAGAGATGACTAATTGATGTGGGGGTGCAATCCAATTCGATTTGTCCCGCTTCAATTTTCGCCAAATCGAGGATATCGTTGATCAACTCCAGCAGGTGAGAGCCACTGCGTTCAACAGTTCCCAATGCTTTAAGCTGTCGCTCGTTAAGATTGCCATAGACTTGCTCTTGCAGCCCCTCAGTCATACCCAGAATAGCATTAAGAGGCGTGCGAAGTTCATGGCTCATATTAGCAAGAAATTCATCCTTAAGTCTTGTAGCACTGATCAATTCTTCATTGGTTTGTTGGAGTTCTGCTGTACGTTCTCCGACTTTGCTCTCTAAGGACTGATTGAGGTGGTGAAGTTGTAGCTCGGCTTGCTTACGCGCAGTGATATCCCGACAAATAGCAAATTGGACGATCTCATCTGCCCAATTAACGCTGCTAGCACTTATTTCCACAGTACATAGCGAGCCATCCTTCCGACGATGAAAGGTCTCAAACTTTACCCTTTTATCTTGCCCAAACTCTTGAACTCCCTTATGAAGTTCTTCTATTGTCCATCTGGCATCAATGTCGTAGATACTCAGTGCCATAACTTCTTCGAGGCTATAGCCTAACATCTTCGCAAAACTCTGATTAGCTTCTACGATCTTACCTTCAAGATCTAAAACAAATAGACCATCTACGGAAGTGTTAAAGAGTATTTCACTGCGGCGAAATTCTTTTCCCAGAGCTATTTCTGCTTGTTTGCGATCGCTAATGTCACGAATCATAAACAGGGCTTCATCTTCGCCGCTCTTCACAACTCTAACTTCTTCATCTATCAAGCGATCCGCTACTTGAACTTGTTGCTCGTAGACTTGTAGTTCACCCGTTTCTATAGCTTTCTGTAAATAGTAAAACTGACGTTCGACAATAGCTTCAGGTAACACATCCGCCATCGACTGACCAGCGCGATCGATCTTGGGAGTAGCGATCGCAAAATCACGATTTTGCGTGACAAATTCCCGATAAACTCCATCAGCCCCAACTCGAAGCATCAGATCGGGAATGGCTGAGAGCATTGCTTTGCTATGGGCTTCACTACTCGCCAGTGCTAATTCAGCTTGTTTACGATCGCTAATGTCGCGAATCATAAACAGGGCTTCATCTTCATTAATCTTGATCACTCTAACTTCTTCGTCATAGGTGCGATCGCCATCTTGAACTTTTTGCTCATAGAACTGTAATTCACCAGAATCTAGGGCTTTTTGTAAATAGTGAGTATGACGTTGAGCTATCTCTGCGGGTAACATTTCCAACATCGTTCTACCGACGAGATTGACATCTTGCAACGCCATCGCAAAATCCTTGGGCTGAGTGATAAACTCCCGATAAACCAAGTCTCTCCCAACCCGAAACATTAACTCAGGAATCATCGATAAGATTGCACGGCTCTTGTCTTCACTGGCGGCTAATGCTATTTCAGCTTGTTGGCGATCGCGCTGAGCAAAATGCTGTTCGCTAATATCTCGCACCAGCAACAAGACTTCATCTTCACTATAAGGAACAATTCGCACTTCCTCGATTTGCTCCTTTCCATCAATAGAAAGAGTTTGTTCGTAAATCTGGATAGAATTAGTTTGTAACGTCAGTTGGATATAATCCATCCGTTGTTGGACTACATCAGGAGGGAGTGCCTCAGACATATGGGTTCCCACGAGATCAGTCGAAACTCCCAACATAGGGAAGCTAGGACTGGCAATAAATTCCGAGTAAAAGCCTTCCCGATTGATGCGGATGATCATATCGGGAAGAGCACTAAGTATGGCGTGTTGATGAGCTTCACTCTTGAGTAATTTAGATTCTGTTTGCTGACGCTCAACTAGTCGATCTTGCAGTTTTTGCTTGTCGTTAGCTTGCCCAATGGCGATCGCATGGCTAATATACCTAATAAACAAAGCCGCGATCGCGACTGATATGAGAAAACTAGTGATACTTATTTGCAGGCGAAGTACTTTAGCTTGACTAAGTTCATTGTCAGCTTTTTTTTCATGTTGGTGTATAGCTTGGATAAATCTGGATAGGCGTTCGGGAAACTCAACAAACCGCAGAAAATTTTTACTCTTAAAAAACTTAACTAGCTGAGATTCTGCTTCTGCGAGGTTTTTTGGTGATGCAGTTAACCGATCTAATCGCTCAATCAGATCTTGAGATTCTTGTTTAAATTCTCTTAGAAAAGCCTCATGTTCCTTTAGTAGTGGTTCTAGCCCTTCAATCTTTGACAACTCGCCTGAAGCATTATGAATTTCCAAAAGGGTTAAGGTTTTTTGAATGGATTCAATCCATTTTGCACTTTCATGCCGAAAACCTTGTGGATCTTTTAAATAGGGGGATAATTGTTTGGCAGGACGATTATACAAAACATCTAATTGCAGGGCGTTTAGTGATTGATGCTCTTGCGATATAGTTTGGTTCTTTTGAAATACTTCTTGATGATAGTAATTCCCCAATAGCAACCCAGTTGCAGTACCTAATGAGGTAATACATAGGGCGATCGTATATCCGTAAACTATTTTGTTGCTTAAAAACATTGGGGATGAAAGCTTAAGCTAAAAGCTGATGAATAATTTTAACCAACTGCTTAAGTTTAACTGGTTTCGTCAAATAATCGTTAGCACCAGCTTCTAAACATTTTTCGCGATCGCCTGTCATGGCAAGTGCCGTCAGCGCAATAATCGGAATCTCAGCAAAGCTTGGATCAAGACGAATTTGTCTGATCGCCTCTAGCCCATTTATAATAGGCATTTGGATATCCATCAAAATCAGTTCGGGTTGATGAGCTTTAGTCAGTTCAATTGCTTCTTGTCCATTCCTAGCTATTAGCAGGCGATATCCCTTGGCATTCAGGTAGCTAGAGAAAGTGCTAATATTGGCTTCGTTATCCTCTGCGATCAGGATAAGAGGCGATCGGGTAAAGGGCTGGTTACATTGCGAGGAGTCTAGTTCTGGAATATCAGTTAGTTCAAATCCCGCTGTCATGTTCGATAAAGAGGGCGTATCGAGCGTACAGGGTAAATCAATCGTAAAACGACTTCCCACACCCAATTCGCTAGTTAGTCCCACCCTGCCACCGTGGAGTTCCACAATCCGTTTAACTAGGGCAAGCCCCAAGCCAGTCCCTTCATATTGACGGTTCAAGGCACTATCGACTTGGATAAATGGCTGAAATAGCTTCTTAATATTCTCTGGTGAAATACCAATGCCTGTATCGATTACGGCAATGTGCAAGAAGTGTTGCCACGGGAAATCATCAGTAACTGGATCGGAAGAGAGTTGGCTGACCTCTATGGTGATGCGTCCCCCCTCTGGAGTAAATTTCACCGCATTGCTAAGTAGATTGATCAACACCTGACGGATGCGCCGCTCATCTATTAATAGGCTGGGTAGGTTTATTAGGAGCTTAATCTCAAGCTGAATGCGTTTTTTCACCGCTTGTTGTTTGATGAAGGCAAGACTGGATTGACAGAGGTGAGCCACATTGCAGAGGTTGCAGTCTAGTACCATCTGCCCTGATTCAATTTTGGCAATATCAAGTATGTCGTTGATTAACTCTAACAGATGATTGCTGCTGCGTTCTACGGTTTGCAATGCCTTGAGTTGTCGCTCATTTATATCTCCAAAGACCTTCTCTTGCAGCCCTTCAGTCATACCCAAAATAGCGTTGAGGGGGGTGCGGAGTTCGTGACTCATATTAGCTAAGAACTCGTCCTTAAGACGGGTAGCCCGACCGAGTTCTTCGTTAAAAATGGAGAGTTCTTTATTACTCTCGGCGAGTTTTAATTCTGTTTGGCGACGTTCGGTAACGTCTTGGAACATTCCCACCAAACCAAAAACTTTATTTGTCGAGTCTTGCAGTGGGGCTTTGTGGGTTTCTATCCATCTCTGTTCACCATTAGGTAAAGTCAGCGTTTCTTCGATTTTGAGTCTAGTTTGAGTGGATTCCATAACGCGCAGATCGTCGGCACGATAGGCAATCGACTCATCTTCTGTCCATGAAAGATCGAAATCAGTTTTGCCAATAATTTCGTCCGCTGATGACAATCTGAGGATTCTGGCAAATTGCTGATTACAGCCCAAATAGACAGACTCTCGATCCTTCCAAAATAGTGGAAGCGGGATGGTATCGATTACTGTTTGGATAAACTGTTGAGATTCTAATAGAGCTTTCTCAATCTGTGTGCGATCGCTAATGTCTCGGATCAGAAAGACTACTTCATTATTGTTGCAAGGCGCAACGCGGACTTCTTCATAACGAAGTTCGCCATCAATCCAGACCTCCTGTTCGTAAGTTTGCACTGTTTGACTAGCAAACGCTTGCTGAATGGCAACGTATTTAGACTCTGAATGAGATGGCAAAATATCTGCTGGCAAAGACTCAAAGATACTTTTGCCAATTACTTGTTGAGGATCGACCAGATTCTTCCCTTGGGGAGATGTTAAGAAGTCAATGTACTCACCATCTCGGTTAACTCTAAACACTAGATCGGGTAATGCTAATAGAGTGGCTTGGGCATTTTCTTCACTACGTTTGAGGGCTTTTTGGGTGGATTTGCGATCGCTGATGTCCATCACAATTCCAAATAATCCGCTTACCTGTCCTGCTTGATCATAGATGGGTTCGGCTTGAGCAAGAATGTACCCAGAAGAACCATCAGCTCGAACAATCTCTAGATCTGTTGTATAGGTTTCCCCATGCTGAATAGCTCTATCTACGAGATGAGTAAGGCGCTCTCGTTCATCCAGTGGATAGTAGTTGAGTAACTCTTCATAGGTGGGTTGTGGCTGATCGGGGGCAAGCCCAAAAATTTTGAAGACTTCATCAGACCAGATCACTTTCTGATTGTGCAGATCTAGCTCCCAATCGCCAAGATGGGCTATCTGTTGTGCTTGACTTGCACGCAGCGCAATCTTTCGTAGAGCCGCAGTACGCCTTTTTACTCGATCTTCAAGATCTTGATTGAGTTGCTGTATCGCTGCTTCGGCTTGTTTGCGATCGCTGATATCCCGCACGATTGCCAAAACTTCTTGATCGTTAATTGCTAGTATCCTGACTTCTTCGTAGACTACACGATCCTGCTTGAGAAAGTGATGCTCGTAGACTTGCAATTCACCCGTAGTGATTGCTTGCTCGATAACTTGCAACTGCTTTTGGATCAATTGCGGTGGTAAAACTTCCGAAATGTGATTGACAATTGGTAAAAACTTCTCCGACTCAATTCCAGCCTTGACGTAAGCCAAGCAAGTGCCATCGCGCTGAAGTCGCAGCAATAAATCGGGAATCGCATCCAACATGGTACGAATAGTTGCTTCGCTGGCTTGCAAAGCGGCAGTCCGTTGTTCTACTTTCTTTTCTAAATCTTGGTTGAGTTGCTGTAGTGTAGCTTCGGCTTGTTTACGATTAGCTATATTCGCCATCTCGATTAAGGTGCTTTTGTCTAGCACCCCAGCGATGCGATCGCTATCATCTAGTACAGGCAGATGTCGAATGCGATGGTGTTGAAATAGGGCTAGAGCCTCGTTAATATTAGAAAATGATTCTTGGATGGTAACAACTGGATGGCTCATTACCGCCTGAATTGGCAACTGGTCTAAGGATATGGGCTGTGTGATAATGCGGACAATATCTCGTTCGGTCAAAATGCCGATCAGACTATTTTTTTCTGATGGACTTTCTACTACGAGTACATAGTTTGAGTCAGTTTCACCCATCATTACGATCGCTGCCATGACTGTCATATCTGGTGAAGCCAACGGCGGATTGCGGTCGATTGCAGATAGTAAATCTTTGAGGCTGAGGAGACTTGAAGAATTTATCACATTTATCTCTTCTAAGGGGCTAACAGGTTTTATATAATTTGGGTTAGTTCTTTGAGGCGCTAAGGCTTGGGAAGATACTCATTAGCTCTGTTAAATATTTTTCGCGATCGCCAGACCATCCATGCCAGACCATCCATTTCTGGTATTTGCACCATCAAAATCAACTCAGGATGGTGAGCTTTAGCCATTGCGATCGCCTCTAGCCCATTTTTGGCTATAACCATATGATAGCCCTTAGCAATTAAATAGCTAGAAATCGTAGAATCTTCTTATTATTTCGATCAAATCCCCTTGAGAATTTGCCAGCAAAATCCCATCACTATAAAAACCAAAATTGGTGCGTGGGGCTTAGCCCACCGCACCAATTTTGGGATCAATTATTTTATGCAAGTCTCTAAAAGCAAAAAAGAAAGTCATTGCATAGCAATGACTTTCTTTTTTGCTTTTAGAACGGGTTCGACGGGGCTCGAACCCGCAACTTCCGCCGTGACAGGGCGGTGCTCTAACCAATTGAACTACGAACCCAAATTTTGCTCTTAAATTTAATTCTAAAGATTGCTTTTGACTGGCTGATTTGCAGCTCGTTTTTTGCTTTTCTTTATTTAAGCGCTCCTCATTATGTAGATTTAAAAGACGTTTGTCAATACTCTACGCATATTTTTTTAATCAAAGCCCATTCATAGAGTTGCGGCGC
>NZ_BBJB01000103.1 GCF_016584665.1 Pseudanabaena sp. lw0831 | reverse complement strand
CCGCAACTCTATGAATGGGTTTTGAGATGTTATGGAGATCTCCATAACATCTCAAAATGTCATAAAAAGACTGAAAAAGTCATTGCAATTACGCCCGTCCGTGATATCCTGTCACCCATTATTTGCCAGCTAAATTTGTCCAATAGGATTTAATTGGTGTAGAGGACTCCCATGAATTGCTTTAAAATCGCAAACATCAAAATTGCGATCGCCACAACGCTTTTGACGCAGATCGTCAGTATTGGCTTGCCGACAACAGTGCCATCAGCCATGCCATCCGCGATCGCCTTGCCAGGTCAACCCCCCGATCAAGTCATCGATTGGATTAGAACTAACCCAGCATTGCGGCCAGAGTCTGGGGAGCGTCTGCTCGTGCGAAAAAGTGACACACCATCAAGACGATTTCAATTTCAAGCTAGCGTAGTGCTACCGGGGGTTGCCGCCATCCAGAAGAGCGATGCAAATGTGATTAGAAGTGAGCAGATTAGATTTTTTGACATTATCAATGGGGTGACGCGCTCTCGTCTAGAAGAGTCACTGCGCTCTATTTATGGGCCAGATATTATGCGTGACTATGCGATGGCTAAACGGGTTTATGCCTATCCGACGGCAGCGATGGTGCAGCGATCGCAAGCTAAGAATGCTTCGCCAATTCTCAGAGCTTTGCAAGGAGAATTACGTCAAGGCAAGAAGTACGGCTACTGGGTGGAGTTATTGCAAAATGGCAAAGGTAGCGCTAATTCTGGGCAAATCACGGTGTTTGAGTTAGATAGTCTCCCAAAACTTGAGCAAGAGTTAAGCAACCGCTAAAATCTCAAAAAAGTAAAAAAGCCTTGTAAGGGCAGGTTTAGTCACAGTCCAATGGTTAGACCATAGATTTATCCCAAAAACTGCCCCTACGCATAGGTATATTTTCTCTGCAAGTGGATTGCCAGTGAAAAACCCTTGTAGGGGCAGGTTTAGCCACAATTCAATGGTTTACCCATAGATTTATTCCAAAACCTGCCCCTACGCTCTTTTTCTGGGTTTCTTTAACAAAAAAAGCCTCGCTAGGCGAGGCTTTTTTTGTTAAAGAAACCAACCGTAACTGTGTAAGCCTTTACCGAGAAGATTTACGCCGAGATAGCAAGTCCAGACCACTAATAGCCCCACGCTAGCCAAAATCGCAGGTTTGCGTCCTTGCCAGCCTTTAGTAATGCGCGTATGCAAATAAGCCGCAAATACTAACCATGTAATCAAAGACCATGTTTCCTTAGGATCCCAACTCCAGTAAGAACCCCATGCTTCGTTTGCCCATACTCCGCCTGCAATGATCCCAATCGTCAGCAGCGGAAAACCTAATCCGATCGCACGATAACTGAGGTTATCTAAGGTCTCACCAATAGTAAGACGGCGCAAAGATAGCGGTTGAGTTTGGGTAGCGATCGCATCTGCGGTCAGCGTCGAACTATTCGCTGATTGTAAATTACCTGAATTCAAAATACTGCCCATGCCCTCCACCGCAAAAGCCGCAAATGTCTCAGAGCTAGAATTATTAGTGTTATTTCCATCAGCAACACTGCGGAGATTTGTGCCAAAGGAACTACCCTGTAACACTACATCTTGACCACGGGTAACAATCAAAAAGGCGATCGCTAAAATGCTACCTGTCATCAAAGCTGCATAACTAAGCAACATGACGCTAACATGCATCATCAACCAGTTAGACTTCAGCGCAGGCACAAGTGGCTCGGAAGCTTGCATTCCCGATGGCAAGGCAATCGCCGCAAAAGCCGTGATCCCCATTGCGAGGGGCGCAATAAATGCTCCAACTAGTCGCTTAGCGCTGTCATTGGCGCTTTTGTTACCGATACGATTGACGACGATATGCATGGTGGTAAGCCCCCATGCCAAGAAAAACAATGATTCGTAAAGATTGCTCAGTGGGAAATAGCCTGCATCAATCCAACGCGCTCCCAGTAATGTAGCAATACAGAGATTGGCGATCGCCATGCCTGCGTTACCAAGCGATCGTAAATACGGCAAGTTGGGGAATGCGACATGTACCCAAAAAACGAGCATGGTCGCAAAAAGGACGGCAAATGATGAGTTGTCCAGTAAGTTCTGAAGCGCGACGAGTTGCATTCAGGCAATTCTCCAGCAATTTTGAAAAGTTTGTATGATTTGATTTTTAAAAGTGCATATAATATGCGTTTTCATTGTAAGCGATGTTGCTAAGCCTTACCATTTGTCACTTAGATAAAACCCAAGAGAGAGTTGCGG
>NZ_BBJB01000102.1 GCF_016584665.1 Pseudanabaena sp. lw0831 | reverse complement strand
CAAAGCGCCGCAACTCTCTCTTGGGTTTTGGTTTTGTCCTAAACATTGATGGCTATAAGAGTCAAAGCTTTTTGATATGGAAGAGTATTTACAAGTTACTGAAGTTATCGATTGGCAGCATCCCGAAATTATCAAATGCGCCCAAAAAATCGCATCGGGACAGAAGACTCCAGATGCGATCGCCAAAGCCTGCTTTGAATGGGTACGAGACGAAATTTGTCATAGCAGTGACTATCAAATGAATCCGATAACTTGGCGAGCCTCTGATGTTCTGCAACACAAAACAGGTTACTGCTTCGCGAAGAGTCATTTACTAGCTGCCTTACTACGCGCAAACCAGATTCCAGCAGGATTTTGTTATCAGCGATTGAGCATTGACGATCTAGGTGCGCCATACACTTTGCATGGTTTCAATGCCATCTACTTGCCCGAAATTGGTTGGTATCGGGTTGATGCCAGAGGCAACAAAGCAGGAGTTAACGCTCATTTCAACCCACCGCATAAACAGTTGGCATATAAAATTCAGTTACCTGAAGAGGCGGATTTCCCAACAATTTTTGCGGAACCACTGCGATTAGTCGTAGAAGCAATGCAAGCACAAACTACATGGGATGATATGCTGCGTAACCTTCCAGATATTTCGTTGGATTTTGCCAAGAATTATGGATTGTGGCAATAAATATGGCGATCACTATATAAATATATAATTTTGCTTATGACCTTAAATTACCGATCGTTTCCTGCTCAACTACCCAATCCCAATGCAATTGGTGCGATCGTCGCACTGCATGGCTGGGGCGCGAATTGTGATGATCTGATCTCGCTTGCGCCCATGGTTGGACTCCGCAATTATCAATGGATTTGTCCTGAAGCGCCCTTTAACCATCCGATGCCCAATGGCAAGATGTGGTACGACCTGCAAAGTCTTGATACTGAAGGGTTAGCCAAAAGTTGCGAACTTCTTAGCCAGTTTCTTGAAGATCTACCAGCAATGACGGGCATCCCTTTAGAGAAAACATTTTTGTTAGGGTTTTCACAGGGTGGGGCAATGACCTTGGACGTAGGTTTGGTATTTCCATTAGCAGGGTTAATAGCCCTGAGCGGCTACTTGCATATCACGGAAGAAGAGTTGCAAGAGCTTTCAGGTCAATCATTCCCGCCAATTTTGATCGCTCACGGTACACAAGATACAGTTGTTCCCATCGCTGTGGCTCATAATACAAAAGAAGTCTTTGAGCGTTTGGGCGTAACCGTGGAATATGAAGAATATGAGATGTCACATGAGATCCGTCCTGAAACCTGCGATCGCATCCAAACATTTATCTTAGAACATCAAAATACTTAAGTATTTCGGAGTTTATAGCGCCATTGGCGCTATAAACTCCGAAATCGGTTTTAATAAAAGTCAGTCGTTGGCTGACTTTTATTAAAACCGATTTTTATAATTAGAATTGCTACTTTTTTTGCTAATTACTAGTCAATTTTTGATCTGACAGTGTATTGTTAAGATCGAAATAAGCACTATATAAGGAGATATTGTATGAATCTTTCAGATGGTCAAGTTTTTACCGCTTTGTTAGTTTCACTTTTTCCCGCAGTATTGGCAGCACTATTAGGTTCTGCTCTTTCCAATTCCTAGTCATTATATCTATTTTTACAGCCTAGAGGTTGCGAATGGTTGCCAAACGAGACTTATCTCCGCGTTTTTCTCCACAAGTACAAAAACAAGCCCTGCGATCGCAGAGCCAGTACGGGAGAAATGATGTTGTGAGTATGCATTCACGCAGCAGCCATTCTACCTCTGGCGAAAGTCTGTCATCGGCTTTAAATGGTTCTGGCAACTACAGTGAAGCAGTTGCTCAGAACGTCCATCGCAAAAAAGAACAGTATTACCGCGCAAAAGCAACCGAGTCAATTATTGTAATTGCTGTTAATGTTGCTTTGTCCATTGCCGCGATCGCGGCAATCGCAAAATTACTCCCTTACCAATCTTCACAAAAAGATCGTCTCGACGAAATTACAACAGAGGTAAACTCGACTGAGCAAAGGGTAAATGGTATGCGCGAAAAATTACCCCAAACTTTAAATTCTGGGAAATCTCAAGAAATGTTATTGAGAAAGCAGGGCTGGATCAAAAATAATCAAGTGACGATTAAGCTCCTCGATCCATCTGGGGTCGCTTCTCCCAGCACTGATGGCATAATGCCCACTACCACCACCGCCCAAAAGTATAACAATCGGCAAAATCCATAAATAAAAGGCGACGCTTCACGTCGCTTTTTATTTATAGCGTTCTAACTCAATTAGCCGAATTGCCAATAAAATTTCAGCTAATGTTCTTTGCCAAGCGTAGTACCATCCCGCCCATCCGTCCAAAATCCCACCTTTAACAATCAGGCAGTAAAGCAAAATCACAATTGGTGCAATCACCTTGTACTTGCGAAGGCGATCGCCAAAGCTTAATTCACTTTTTGGGGTTGTCAATAGTTTCTTAGCTTCGATTAATAAATAGCGATCTTGTGCCCAAAGCCAACGACTTGATGATTTGCGATCGTCGTGATCAATATAAGCCCGAAGACTTCCAGACTTACCATTCACTTTCAGTAATTGTGTATGTCCATCGTCAATATATATAGATTTATCTTTGCGGAATAGAACTTGACGAGGTGGCAACAAAGTTGCTCTCAAGGGCTTCCCAAATACACAATATCGAAATCGAACGAAATATCCATCCAGTAATTCAATTTTTTTATTCTCAATCGTTGACTGAATTTCTTCGATTAATTCTTCCGACAATACATAATCGGCATCAAGTGCAAGTACCCATTCAGAATTGACGTGCTTTAATCCATAGTTCCATTGCTCTGTATGCGTATCAAACTCTCGTTGCCAGACTTCTACTTGTGGATGACTAATCAAAATCTCTAGAGTTGCATCATCACTAAAACTATCAATTACAACAATTTTTTTTGCCCAAGTTAATCGCTCTAATGTACGTCCAATATTTGGAGCTTCATTATACGTGAGAATTAATGGGGTAATTTGTTCTAGCATCTTTAAGGCACTACGATTTAATAGTTTTTTGTGGTGCGGCAGCCGCGCTACAAAAAACTGGTTCCTAGCTTTCCATTTTTAACCAGCTAAACAGCGCTTCAACTGTTAGTTCTAAAGGGATTATTTCTAAACTAGGTAAGCGATCGCTATTTGTCATTAATACAGGTTGTTGATTAGGCTGAAATGTCAGAATGCTGCGATCTTTAGGATCGACAAACCAACCTAATTGGCTACCATTCTTAAGGCTATGTAAAATCTTGCCGATAACTAGGTTTGCATTTTGATCGGGTGAAAGAATCTCAATGATCCAATCTGGCGCATGATTAAAGTTATCAGGAATCTCTCCATCTGCAAGAAATGGAATATTTTGCCATTCAAACACTGCAATATCTGGAACAATTGAACGACCATCAAAAGTACATCTTAGCTCTGGAAAAGCATAGGCAATTTTTTTAGCTTTTGTGAGTTGATTGACAACGTTGCAGATTTCGTATTGTAAAAAACTATGTTTACCTTTTGGCATGATTTTTTGAATAATCTTATTGTTAATATATTCGCTAGCAGGTTCAGTCTCTGGCAATTGCAGAAATGCATCTAGAGTTAGAGTTTTAACAGGTGTTGCGATCATAATATTTAGTTGTTTGAGAATATTCTTAGACTATAGCAATAAATTCATTGACGAGAGTTTGATAAATCTTAGCAAGTTGAGCACTGATAGATTGCCAACTATAGTTCTCAGCAATAATTTGTTGGCAGCGTGACCTGTTATGTAGTTTTTGATGAAAGTTTTGCAAAAAATCTTCCAATGTGACAACGATCTCATTAATCTCTAATTTAGTGACATAGCCGATCGCTTTTTCTCTTACCATAGGTGCGATCGCAACTCCATCAGTAATCAGTACAGGCGTACCAGCAGCCAGTGACTCAATCGCCGCGATACCAAAGTTTTCAGAATGGGAAGTGAGCGTAAAGAGATCCGCACCTTGGAGATAGAGATTTTTGGCTTCACCTTTGACAAAGCCCACTAGATGCGTGCGATCGCTGATGCCCTGAGTAACCAATAAATCTTGAATTTGGCTTACATAATCAGATTCACCACTACCTGCGATTACTAAAGCAAAATTATATTCTTTTAATTTACCCAGAGACTCGATTAGATATTCCAATCCTTTTTTAGGATGAATACGTGACATAAATAGAAGGATAGGAAAGTGAGTGGGAATTTGCAGAAGTTCTCGTAGTTGAGCTTGAGCATCGGGAATTAAAGTCGGGATCTGCACTCCGTGCGTCAAAATAAAATTAGGAATATTTAGATGTAATAGATTGAATTCTTCTTGTTCTTGCTGAGTCGTGAAATGGAGCGATTGACTACGCAATAAATTGGAACGTTCAATCACATTCAGATATATCTGTTTGCGGAACTTACTTTGTTGTAACGACCATTTGCATAGCAGCCCATGGGGCATATTTATGTAAGGAACTTGCCGAATACGAGCGATCGCCATAGATAACGTTGAAGCATAGGAAAAAATTGCATGTACATGCACTAGATCATATTCAGCAATATGCTGCCATAGCCAAATTGTCAGTGATCGCGAGAAGGCAAACTCACGTATAGCATTGATATTTGGTGAAAATCTGGGAAAGAAGCGAATCGGTATATTTCCATATTCTGCAAGCTGATCAGTCAGGTTGCACAGAGGCACATCTAGCAAGTCTTTGCCATTATCATTAGTGGTGGCAATTTCTGCATCTACACCTTGCGATCGCAAAGCACCTACTATTTCAATCACAGCTTGGCTTGTTCCTCCGCGCACTGATGCTACCGAAGGAATAATATGAAGGACTTTCAATCTACTACACTAGGTTGAATTGTGATGAGACCTCGCATTCCTGCTTCAGTATGACCAGCGATCGCGCAATGCAATTCGTAAGTACCAGACTTAATCGGGATAAAAGTCCATGCAGCAGTTGTATTCGGACGTAATTCTAATTCGCGAATATTGCCTTTAACTTCCACATTGCCTGCCACCACATTTTGCGTCCAGATCGCATCAGCAAAATCTTTGCTGGTGAAATAATGCTTCATCCCACTGGTGTTACTTAGTAATAACTTATAACGTTTACCAGATTCAAAAGTGAAGCGATCGGGGAAGAATTTTAGTTCGTTGGCATTGTTGCTCAGACTAACCTTAACTTCGATCGCAGTTTGTTTCGTAAAATCGACTGCTGCTAATTTGTCTGGAGCTGCGATCGCCAAATTTGGACAAATCACCAAAATGCAAATCGCAAATATCCAAATGCTCAAAACTTGTCTGAAAATTTTAAAGGTGCGGCGCATATAGCTCTCTCTCAAAAAAATAACAGAATTTAGGACGCGGCAATTTAATTTTTGTGGCGCGGCGAAGCCGCGCCACAAAAATTAAGCCATGACCATGCCGCCATCGACATTAAATACTTGTCCTGTAATGTATGCCGCCGCAGGATCAGCCGCCAAAAATCTGACCATTCCTGCAATGTCTTCAGGTTGACCATAGCGACCAAGGGGAATAAATTTGAGAATCTCATCGGTATTCTTGAGATCTGCGGTCATATCTGTCGCAATAAATCCAGGCGCAACTGCATTCACAGTAATGCCACGGCTTGCCATTTCCTTCGCAACAGTTTTGGTAAAGCCAATTACTCCAGCTTTTGCCGCGCTGTAATTGCCTTGTCCAGGGTTACCCATTTGCCCTGCAACAGAGGCAATATTAATAATTCGTCCCGATTTCTGTTTGAGCATGACTTTTGATACGGCACGGGTGGTGAGAAATACGCCTGTCAGGTTGAGGTCGATTACGGCTTGCCAATCTTCTAGCTTCATGCGCAGCAAAAGTGTATCGCGAGTAATGCCAGCATTATTCACTAAAATATCTACTCGTCCCCATGTGTCGATCGCTGATTTGAGTAAGCTTTCCACCTGAGCTTCATGGGAAACATCGGCATGGAAGATGATCGCCTCGCCACCTTTGCTTTTAATTTCCGCAACAACTTCTTCCGCCGCATTAGCAGAACTAGCATAGTTCACGACAACCTTTGCACCTTCAGTCGCAAGTGCAACAGCGATCGCCCGTCCAATGCCTCTAGATGCACCTGTAACGATCGCCACCTGACCTTCTAAAAATCCCATTCTTATATTCAAAACTCCAAAATCTATTTCATAATTCTGGTCTTGCAAAGCGCAACCAGAATCACAGTTTAACGATTTGAGTGTCACTTAACGCATAAAAACAGGCTGTGCTTAGCACAGCCTGTTTTTATGTAATTCCCTGTAAGGCTTGGATCGCCTGCTGAGTGCGCTTAATCCATTCGGCATCACGATTTTCTTCGTATAACTTCAGGGCTTCTTGGTAAGAGCGAATCGCATTACTGACTTCACCCTTCAGCGTATACAAAGCCCCTAGCCCAAAATGTGCCTTAGCAAAAGTTGGATTTAAAGATAGTGCTTTGAAATAAGCTGATTGAGCTTCACCGAGTCGGCCACGATCGGCATAGGCAAGCCCCAAACTGGTATAGTCCACCCATAGATCTTCTTTACCGATCGCAATAGTTTTCTGGAAAGCATCAATTGCCTCATCACTATTGCCCTGAGCGCGTAATAAATTGCCGAGATTGCTATAGGCAACGGCATTCTTGGTGTCAATCGCCACCGACTGACGAAACGCGGTAATTGCCTCAGCGTTACGGTTTTGATCGGACAAAACCCGCCCCAGATTGTTGTAAGCCGCCGCATATCTAGGATTAATCGCGATCGATTTCTCATAGGCAGCGATCGATCCTTCGAGATCGCCTTGCCGACGCAGAGCAAGCCCTAAACCATTGAAAGTACTAGCAACCCTCGGATTGATTTCCGTGCTGCGTTTAAAGGCTTCCGCTGCTTCAGGAATATTTCCCTCTCGCAATAAAGCACTACCTAGGGCCGCATAGATATCGGCATTGCGAGGATCTTGTTCGGATGCTTTGCGGAAAGTCGCGATCGCCTTTTGCCGATCGTCGAGTTGGTTATATGCCAAGCCAAGGTTGTAATAAACATTCGGAAAATTCGGATCAATCTTAGTTACTCGTTTATAAGCATCAATTGATCCTGCGTAGTTACGATCTTCATATAGCGAAATTCCCAGCGCAAAATGTGCCACGGCATACTGGGGCGCAAGCTCGATCGCCTTTCGATAAGATGCGATCGCCTCTTGACGATTGCCTTGCCGACGCAGCACTGTGCCTAGACCATTATGGGCTAGGGCATATTTAGGATCAAACTCAATCGCCTTCCGAAAAGACGCGATCGCTCCCTGAATATTGTTTTTGCGTTCATGAGCTAAACCTAAATTGTAATAAACAGGAGCAAGGTTAGTGTCGGATTTGCTAAGCTGCACAAACTGGTTGTAAGCATCAATCGCCCCATTTGCATCGCCCTTTTGATAAAGGGCAATCCCCAAACCATAATAGGCAGGCGTATAGCTTTTATCGATTAAAATCGCTTGGCGGTGAGCTTCGATTGCACCTTGGATATCCCCCTTTTGGCGCAACGTCACACCCAAACCATAGTAAGCAGGCACTAGCTCTGGACTCTCCGCGATCGCTTGGCGGTACAGAGCAAGGGCGCGATCAAGTTGATTTTGCTCTCTCAGAGAGTTAGCGCGTTCAACCAACTTGATTGGTGTATTGGCAACTGGATCGCTCTGAGAAATTTTTTGAGTAAGCTCATTTGTAGCAGTCGATGATGTTTGAGCTAAGGCGATCGGGTCAAGAGCAGGAGCGAGACTGCATATTAGCGGAAGAAATCCTACTAGTGCGATCTTCGTAATTGCGGTTTTGATCATAGTTAATATTGCTTTTAGCTTGTTTCTGCTATCAAAAGTTATGGGTTGGTAAAGCAGAAATGAGAATGAGCAGTAGGTTATAGATTTATAAATTTAGAAGAACAAATTACAAGAGCTAAGTCTTGATCCATCACACCACATTAATGACTTTAGCAAGGAAACCTATCAAATTGTAGATTTCAATTATTTATCGTATTTGCAATGTCGCCTTAAGCTGATCCGTAAATCGGCGTAAGTGTTGTCGAAAAAACACCACCCAAAAGAGTAATGGCGGCGCTTCGCGCCGCCATTACTCTTTTGGATTTTATGTCCTAAACAAAGCGTACATGGCTATATGCGGATAAGGATAGCCAAAAGATTCGTTATAATTTAAGTAGACTGCTGCTTTTTCTTGAGAAATTGGGAGTAACAGAATATGTTTCAAATTGATAATCCCCTTGTTGCCATAGTAAATGGGCTACCAATCATATTTGCCCTAGTTGGCTTGACTTTGTTGCTGGGAGATCTGCCAGCTATTGTCTCGAAAAGAATAGCGATGGGAACAGATATGCCGTACCTTGGCACATCCCTTAGTCAGCCTTGTATTCTTATGGTCGCAGGGATTGCCTATATTGCTAATTTAGCCTTTATCCACTTCGGTTGGCTTTCAGAAGAGAAAGTAGCAGTATTTTTGACGATTGATTTAGCGATCGCCTCACTGAGTATCGGCTTGATTCTTTTGACGACACTTCAACACATGTGGCGAACCAAAGATATGAAATAGGACTTACGCATTCACAAAATCTCATCTTAATAAATGTTGCTTGGCAACACTTATTAAAAATTTATTGGTTCGGGTTTTATTTGTCTACCCACACAATTGTTCTTGCCTCTACGCCATTACTTTTGAGGACACTCGCGATCGCACCACTTACATCTCGATCCAAGCCTAAATTCCACATAGTTTGAAAATCTTGGTAGGACAAAGAATAAGTTTGGCTATTTGTATCTGTGTAATAAATTTGTTGGCTTTGTGGATTAGCTCCCGTCACTGCAATCCAATGTAGATAAGGAATTGATCCAACATAGGGAATAGTCAAACCGCCGACCCTAACTAAAGCGATCGCTGGTTTACCTGATCTCACTAGTTTAATTAGCTGACTAAAGTTTGTTTGTGGGGATTTCCTGACGCGATCGCCCTCCCAGCGTTGCATGACCTGTTGTAATGTCTGCGGCGGTGTACCAGTTCGCACCTCAATCCATTCATTATTCAAAGGATTACGGAATTTTTGTGGCAAAAATAGTTTTTTGTCAGTTGCGGCGCGAACTGTTGCATAGTTAACATCATGACCGTAATAACGTAATATCCGCGCTGCCGAATTTGGACCACAACTCCAGCTATCATTTTGTTCGCCTGTATCTGGCAGTTGGATTGGTTCAGATGAGCCATTAGTGGCAACTAAGTCCTGAGATTTATCTGGAGATTTATTCTGGGATTTTTTTGATGCTCCATGGGGACGGTTGAGCGTGGTAATTGCTGATATTGCTGGCGTGACTGTTACAGCGATCGCGATAGTTGCGATCGCAAGTGTAGAATTTTTTAAAAAACCCATAAAACCTCGCATGGACTTTTCGGTATTTTTACAGCAATTTTTAAATGGCTTATCGATTGGCAGTGTCTACGCCATCTTTGCCCTTGGATACACATTAGTATTCTCGATTTTAGGAATTATTAACTTTGCTCACGGTGCTGTATTTACGCTCGGAGCATATTTTACCTATGTACTCTGTGGCGGTGCATTTGGATTTAATGGCATACTTGCCAACTTGTCCTTACCTAAAGAACTGCATTTACCCTTTTTTGTTGCTATTTTCATCAGCAGTATTCTCGCGGGATGTGTAAGTATCCTGATCGAGCGGATTGCCTTCCGCCCACTACGCGATCGCCAAGCCGATCCATTACTCACCTTAGTTTCCAGTTTGGGCGTAGCCGTAGTCATCGTCAACACGATCCAATATTTTGTTGGAGCCGAGAGTTATAACTTCCCCGCCAATATTTATGGCAGCCTGCCATCAGCGATAAATTTCGGCACAATCGACAAACCGATCAACATTCGCACCGTCCAAATTGTTATTTTTGGCGTGTCAGGTATCATTTTAGCGATTCTCACCTATGGGATTAATTTCACCAAGCTGGGCAAGGCGATGAAAGCTGTAGCTGAAGATGCTACCACCGCTAGTCTTTTGGGTATTAATACCGATTTTTTCATTCTGCTCACCTTTTTCGTGTCAGGATTCTTAGCTGGACTAGCAGGAACCCTAGTTGGCTCCAGCGTCAGCATTTCTGGCCCCTATTTTGGCATTGGCTTTGGCTTAAAAGGTCTAGCCGTAATCGTCCTAGGTGGACTAGGCAATATTCCTGGAGCCGTCGTTGGTGGCATTATCTTAGGACTTGCAGAGTCCTTTGTGCCATCCGAGCAGTCGGCATACAAAGATGCCGTAGCCTTTGCTTTATTATTTATCGTCTTACTTGTTCGTCCCCAAGGACTCCTCGGCAAAACCTTCGTCCAGAAAGTCTAGAAAAACAAGCGCCGCTTGTTTGGTTTAACAAGAAATATTTTTTTCTTTTGAGTTTCATTTACTTTTATGTATTAACTAAAACTCCGTGAGAAGATAATTAGAGTCTGTATTCTGCATCACAGACATAGATTGTTTTTAGATAATTTCAAAGCATCAAGCAAATTATTAAGCAAAAACCTATACAGAGGGTTTGGTTATGTTGCACTCACTTTATTATTCTATTGGCGCTATTCAAGACGAAGCAAGACATTTACTCGAAAGCGGACGACTCACGCGTAGTCAACCCATTCATACTCTTTGTCGTTTCTTTCGCGATCGCGAATGGTGTCAAATCGAACGAGAACTAGAAAACAATCAATATCTATTGCGCGATCGTATTTGTGATTTAGTCAGTCATGAATGTTGGCAAAGTGATTAAGTAATTACAAAATGAGGGGACAAAGCCTCCACTTATTTTGTAGTGACTTGATGAAATACTGGTCTTTAACTGCACAAAAGTTATACAATCTGACAAGGTTTAGCCTTATTGCTAACCGTGTAAGCATCAATGGAGGTTATACAAACCATTGGCGAGTCAGCAAGAGCAAAAACTGAGTCAAGGCGTTAGCCTAATTAACCGCCTCAAAAAATTTGTTGACCAATCTGCTAATATGCTGAATTTAGATGAAGATGTGGCAATAGATAGGGGCATGACTCAAATTATTAAGTCGGCGGTAATGGTAATTGGTGGTGGAGAGGATAAAGTCCAAGACCGCAAAATTCTCAAAGCCTTTGTAGAAAGTTCTGGTGGCTCCCAAGCTCGCATTGCTATAATTCCATGCGCCTCAAGAGAACCTGATATTATCGGGAGGATTTATCATGATATTTTTACTGAACTTGGTGCAAGTGTAGTTGAAGTATTAGATATTCGTGAACGTCCTCATGATGACTATCCCGAAGCCGAGGCTCTAGTAGATCGGTTTACAGGCATTTTCATGACTGGCGGCGACCAGTTGCGTTTATGTGGCTTGATTGCTGATACTCCCTTTGCAATCACGATCGCCAAACGCATTGATCAAAAGCGGATAGTTTTAGCTGGGACAAGTGCAGGTGCGGCTGCTATGGGTTATCACATGATTTCAGGAGGCAGTAGTGGCGAGTCCCCTCATAAGGAACTTGTAAATATGAGCACTGGCTTAAATATTTTGCCTGAAATCATCGTCGATCAGCACTTTCATAACCGTAATCGGATGGCCCGTCTGATGACTGCGATCGCTGCACATCCAGACAAAATTGGCATCGGTATTGATGAAGATACGGTGGCAATTTTTGAGCCAAACAATACTATGCGCGTTTTGGGTCGTGGTACTGTCACCGTAGTCGATCCTGGCGAGGTTTCCTACAGCAATCAACTATGGGTTAGTGGTGCTGCACCTTTAACAATCCATAACTTGCGAGTACATATTCTTGCCGCAGGCTGTAAATATCACATGCTCAAGCGCATTCCCATTAGTCCATCGGTATAAATAAAAAAAGGCTCGCTTTGCGAGCCTTTTTTTATTTAGTCCAATCTCCAGCCTCTGGGATATCAACTATTGATTTAAGCCCTTCTAGAGTTGAAGGCAGCGATCGCGGATCCATAAACATCACTTTGCTACTGCCACTGGAGCCAATCGTCGTTCCCATGGAAATATAGCTTTGAGCTAGCAAAAATTGCAGGGCCTCCTGAGATTGAGGATTGCCCTTCATCGATTGCAATAATACCTGCATCGCCTGAGATGTTCCTTGCGCTTTAAGTACCTGCTCCTGACGCTCCGCTTCAGCCCGCAAAATTCGTGACTGCTTCTGCCCCTCTGCTTCTAAGATGGCAGACTTTTGTGAAGCTTCAGCATTAAGTAACTGCGAATCCGCTAAACCTTTTGCCTTGTTAATTGCTGACTCGCGATCGCCCTCGGACGTGAGAATTACGGCTCGTTTTTTACGTTCCGCCGTCATTTGCATTTCCATAGCTTCCTGCACAGCTTTAGCAGGCAAGATGTCGCGCAACTCCACCCGCGTTACTTTCACGCCCCAAGGGTCAGTAGCTTCATCAAGATCTTGCAACAAAACTTCATTGATCTTGTTTCTCGCTGTAAATGTTTCATCAAGCTCTAAATTGCCCAGCTCAGCCCGAATCTGCGTCAAAATAATATTTGTCATCGCTTGACGCAAGTTATCAACACGATAGTAGGCTTTCTCCATATCAACTACGCGCCAGTACACAACCGCATCGGCGGCAATCGACACGTTATCGCGAGTAATACATTGTTGCGGTGGAATATCTAGGACTTGCTCTTTGATTGATCCTCTATAACTGACGGTATCAATAAAGGGCAAGATAAAATGGGGGCCAGCAGGCAGTTTGCGTTTGTATTTACCAAAGGATGCAACTAGGGCTTCTTCACCTTGGTTAACGATTTTAAAAGATGAACTGCCAATACCAAAAAAGACACCCGCACCAATTACAAAGCTAAACAATATGTCCATAATCTTTTTCCATCGTTGCTTGAAATCACGTTAATAATAGCGCGATCAATCAGAGAGTTGCGATCGTATATATAGACACTTAGGGGCAAAGCATTCCCGCCACAATTTCTAAATTTTAGCCTCATTTTGAAAGGTTGGACTAACTTTAACTGGAAGACGTTGAGGGTTTCGCTGTAGCGTTAATTAAACTCACCTTGATCAAAATCTTTGTCTGGATCGTGGGGGCGGCGTTCGCGATCTCCTTTAGCATTGGGATGCTCTAGATCGAAGACAAAGCGACAATCGACACCATCAAGTTTGGTGGTGTGGTCATAGCTCCAACCTTCTAGGCATACGCCTGTCATTTGTGCGCCTGTGAAATCTGTGCCAATGGTTTGGGTTTCGGTGAGGTTTACCGATTCGAGATTAGCACTCCGAAAACTTGCTTCGCTGAGGATGGCGCGTTTGAAGTTGACTTCTTTTAAATAAGCTCCGTCAAGGTTTGCGCCACGCAGGTTTAAGCCTTCGTAAGATTGGGTTTGGTTGGGTTTGCCTGTGACTAATAGTTCACGTACTTCGGGGTTAGCAAGAATTGATGTTCCTAAACGCGATCGGTCTAGTTCTTTTGCTTGATTCCAAATAATACGAGTCAAGTTTGTACTCTGCTTACGAGAATTGCGAAAATCGCTACTTTTGAGATATGCCTTTGTAAAGTTAGCTTTAGTTAAATCTGCACCACAAAAACTTGTACCGCCGATGCTGGCAAAGCCAACAATAAACTTCAGTAATTCATCGAACTTAGGATCGCCTTTTAAAGCTCTCCCAGCAGTATAAGCACTGAGTAATACCGTCACCACTGCCCCTACCCCAGCCCCTACCAATGCAAAATCAAATGACCCAGCCCCTGACCATGACACTGCCACTGCGCCGACCAATGCTCCTTGCAATACTCCTAAAAATGACCCTAACCACGCTACAAATGATCCTGCTTCGGACAATGCCAAAGCCACTGAAAATACCACTACTGCCAATGCTACTACTGCCCCTGCAAATAATACTACCAAGGGATCTGCACCTGACAATGCAAATGCAAATGCTACTAAGGCAAATGCCCATGTCATTGTACCGAAAGCCTTCACTGTAAATCCCTGTTGAACAATGGCAAAGATAATGATCATAAGAGTGATGATCATTACTATACCAGTGGCGATCCTAGAGCTTGGGATATAGCGAGGGGCGAAAAATATGGTTACCCATACACCAGTATAAGCAACTAGAATTCCTGCCAATTCCGACAGAAAGAAGGAAATAACTAACTGAAATGCCACCCATCGCTTCTGCACGCCAGTCTCAGCCTTAGAGAAATTTGCCCCGATCAAAGTCGCACCTGTAAAATTTGCGCCCCGCAGATCGGTGTCACTAAAGTCTGCTCCTGAGAGGTCTTGCCCCTTAAAAGACATACCCCGCAAGTTTTGACCAGCAAAGTTTTTCGCCGTAGAGGTCATAGCAGCTATTCCCAGATTTTTAGATTGATTTTACGATGATTCTCCTAAATTGTCCGTAATAGTTGTTAAGTAACTAAGCCTAAAAACACCTGAAAAGCAGAGATTGAGATCTCCGACTTTTTTTGTGACTAATGAGAATGATCTGCCGATCGCAAAGAAAAAGTCGGAGATCTGGGCGTTTACAGGTTTCTTTTTTATGCTTCGATACCCAATGTTGCTAGGCGATCGCGTAATTTTTGAGCCTCTAATTCAGCCAGTCTAGCCCGTTCTTCCGCAGATTCGGCACGTTGAGTTTGTTCCTGTAAGGCAGCAAATAGCTCACTGGGAATCAACAATTTTTCACCATTATCTTGTCGATAAAAATTAATCAGAGAATCTTCGACTTCGAGACGCAATCCTAAAACTTGACTCAAGCCATCAGCGATCGCATCGTAAACCAGAGATGCCTCCTCATTTTCTGGCAGATTGGCTTGACGACGGTAGCCGCGCAATTTTTCGGTTATCCATTCACCTTTAGGATCAAAAAGCCAATATTCCTGCACACCGATACTTTCGTAAAGCTCCCGCTTTTTGGCTTGGTCGTGAGCTTGTGTACTCGCCGAAGTCATCTCTAAAATAATGCTGGGGACTTTCCCTGTTTCCCAAATTTTGTAGTTGTCATAGGGCTGCTGCGGAATGTCAAAAATCACCATCACATCAGGAGCAACCCGCAATCTGGAAAAACCCTGCGCGTAATACAAAAACTGATCGGCAAGGACAACAGGCGATCGCTCTGCAAACTTTTCGGCTAAATAATTGCGTAAAACGGCAACCGTCGCAATGATTGCATCAGCATGAACAGAAGTCTCTGCCAAGGGTTCACCATCCTCAGAAGGATAAAATATTTCTTTTGGTATTTCTTGAATTTGTTGAATAGACTCAAGATCGGGGGCAATAATTGGTGTCATAGCTCAAACAATGCGATCGCACTGACAGCAGGGGACTTTCTAAATTATAGCGACCGCGATAAATATACTGAGTTTCGATGCGATCGCTGAAAATGTTAACGTATTAAGAGAAATTTACAATTCACTAAGCCTTGTTTTTAATGGCTAATTCCTGATGGCTAAATGTGTAATTAATCGCCGTGCTGAGTTTTCAGCCAGTCATCGCTACTGGCTACCCGAAATTCCAGACGAGGAAAATCAAGCCAAATTTGGCTTATGCACTAACTTTCCACCCCACGGACATAACTATGTCTTGTACGTTGGGATGCAAGGAGAGATTGACAACACTGGCATGGTGCTAAATCTTTCAGAGGTTAAACACACCATTGCCCGCGAAGTAACTGCTCAATTAAATTTTTCCTATCTCAACCAAGCATGGGAAGAGTTTCAGCAAACTTTACCAACTACCGAAAATATTGCCCGTGTCATTTGGCAGCGACTAGAATCGCATCTGCCATTGGTCAATATTCGCTTATACGAACAACCTGAACTCTGGGCTGATTACAAAGGTAACGACATGCAAGCATATTTAACGATTAGCACTCACTTTTCCGCCGCCCATCGCCTCGCTCTAGATACCCTCTCTCTCGAAGAAAATACTGCAATCTATGGCAAATGCGCCCGTGTGCATGGTCATGGACATAATTACCATTTAGAAGTTTCCATTGCTGGCGAAATTGATCCACGCACGGGCATGATTGCCGATTTGAGCGATTTTCAAAAAGCTTTAGACCAACATATACTCGATCCAATGGATCATACGTTCTTGAATAAAGATATTCCTTACTTTGCCGAAGTTGTACCAACCGCCGAAAATATTGCTGTCTATATTCAAAAAGTTTTGACTCAGCCAATTCGCGACATCGGCGCAAAGCTGCACAGCATTAAGTTGATTGAAAGCCCAAATAACTCCTGCGAAGTTTACGGCGAATATCAACTTTCTGACATTGAGCATTCATTAGAAGAGGCTTTAGCCAAGGTTAGCTAAAGCCAAAATTAAGATAGGCGGCGCAAATCCGCCTATCCGAGAATCAAGTTACAGAAATATTTATTATGTCAGAATTAAATGCGGCGGCAGAACATGAGTCTGTAGAAGAGATTGTCATCGATCACCTTGAGTTAGGCAAGGTAATTGCGCGGCTGACTAACACCCTAGAAGATGGTGTCAAAAATGGGATTAAACGCGGATTACTGCATTTACCAGCTAGCGATCGCCATTTGTTACTCATCGCATCCGACATGGTGCAAAAATCCAAGAAATTTCCTAATTACAAGCTGACCTTTTATCACAAGGGCATGGGCGAAGGCACAAACACTTGTGCTGTCACCTTTACAGAATTATAAGTAGGCAAGGTGCTTACTTAAACATGAGCAGATGATTGCCAAGCTGAAGCCAACCGCACAGGATGCAGTTCTCGGAGGTCAAGTACCACCGCCACTTGGTGCTGTGGTGCTAGGTGGTTTAGACGGGGTGAAAAGAAGATTAGCTAGTCCCGCGATCGCACCCAGAATTGCCGCTCTTAGAGAAGCTCTTAACTATGGCGAAACAGGTTTGAACTTGGTTTTGCAAGGTTTAGAAGATGAATCGCTCAAAGTACAGCGCACAGCGCTCTTATTACTCTGGCGTAGGTCTGAATCTCATATCCGTCAAGCATTAGCCGAATATAGTCAATATCACCTATTTGATATCGTCGATACTCTACAAGGTCATGCCGATGCGATCGCCTCTCTTGCCTTATCAACAAATGGCAGAATCTTATATAGCGCTGGCGCAGACTTCACGATCAAGGTTTGGGACTTAGGAAAAGGGGGAAATAAGCAGATTGGTACAATCCGTGGTCATAACCATATTGTTACCTCCATTGCTCTCAGTGCTAATGGCAGAATATTAGTCAGTGGCAGTCGCGATAAAACGATTAAGCTTTGGGATGCGCGATCGGGCAAAGAACTACTAACGCTCACAGGGCATATCGGCTATGTCAACTCAGTGGCAATTACGCCCGATGGCAAAACTTTAGTTACAGGCAGCCAAGACACCACGATTAAACTTTGGGATATCAGAACAGGGACAGAAATTTGCACTCTGCGCGGTCACACAAGTCTCGTAGATTCTGTTGCCATGAGTCCAGATGGTAAGGCGATAGCAAGTTGCAGTTGGGACACGACGATCCGCGTATGGGACTTAATTTCTGGCAAACAACGTTGGGAATTTATCGGACACTCGGCGCGAGTTCTCTCCTTTGCGATTAGTCCCGATGGACGCACCCTTGTCAGTGGCAGTCTCGATACACGCATTAAGGTTTGGGATTTGCAAACAGGTAAAGCGATTCGCACCTTAGAAGGACATTGGGGTTGGGTGAAGTCTCTGACAATTAGTCGAGATGGCAAAACCTTAATTAGCGCCAGTTATAAAGAAATTCGCGTGTGGAACCTAGAAACAGGTGAACCAATTCAGGTTCTCAATGGACATGTTAATCTGATCAATGCGATCGCCCTCAGTCAAGATGGACAAACCTTAGTTACTGGCGGCGAAGATTGCAATATTCATGTATGGGGTGTCCCATAAAAAAGGTCGTGCTTCGCTCGACCTTTTTTATATTTTTAACTACTGCGTAATCGCTTAATTTGGCGATCGCTTTGTTGCGCCCATTGAAGATTTTTTTGCTGATTAAAATAAGCTTGCGCTTGAATAAAAGATTGAATTGCGTCTTGCTTTTGTCCAGCCCTTACCTGAGCAACACCAAGCGTATAATAAGCCTCGGCATAGTCTTTTCGGAATTGCAAAGCGTTACGCAGTTGCCCGATCGCCTGTTCTGTTTCACCTTGAATCAATAAAGCTGCCCCCAAATTGTAATAAGCCTCTGCATATTCAGGATTCAGTTGCAATGCTTTGGCATAGTAAGCGATCGCCTTTTGAATATCGCCCTGCGTTTGAATTAATAAACCTAAGTTATAAATCGTTTCAGGTGCTTGAGGATTTAGCTTTAGGGCTTGATTGAGATTGGCGATCGCATTGTTTATATCTTTTTTGTCTTTAAATGCTAGACCGAGATTGTAATAGGCAACTGAAAGTTTTGGATCGAGACGAACGGCTTTTTGTAAATTAGATATGGCTTGATTAGGATCTCCTGACTGCAACTGGGCTGCACCTAAATTACTGTAAGCGATCGCAAACTTTGGATCGAGTCTGGTTGCTCGTTGAAAAGAATGAATTGCTTCTTTGAGTTTGCCCCCCTGCGCGTAAGCCAGACCAAGGTTGTAATGCGCAGCCGTGAGTTCAGGGTTTTTCTTGATCGCAGCCCGAAAAATCACCACCGCCCCCTCCAAATTCCCCAAACGCACATAAGCATTCCCACGTTCTAAAAGCTGATCGGCAGTTTCGTTAGGCGGAACAACAATCTGTTGCTGGATCTGAACTTTTTGCGGTGGTTTTTCACGCAGTTGCGCGATTGCTAAATCTGCACAACTCAAACCAACTACTAAGACCGACGCGAAAACTCCCAAAACTGGTTTCATAATCTTTTCTGGTCTGAATTCTTGATAAAGAATGTTAAATTGAGAAAGCTAAATTTGAGTAAGAAATTAGCGATCGCTATTAATCCCAAAGCTTTATAAATAAGCTTCACAAATACAAGCCCTGTAAACATGATTCTCGTTATCGACAATTACGACAGCTTTACCTATAACCTTGTACAGTACCTTGGGGAATTATTACCCGAATTCCGTACATTAGGCGAAATTATAGTTAAACGAAATGACGAAATAAGCATCGAAGAAGTTAAACAACTTCGACCCTCAGGAGTCGTAATTTCACCAGGACCTGGTCGCCCTGAAGAAGCAGGGGTATCCCTAGATATTATTCGGGAAATGGACGTAAATACTCCGATATTAGGCGTATGTCTCGGACATCAGAGTATGGGTTTGATGTATGGTGGCAAAGTTGTCTCCGCACCTTACTTAATGCATGGCAAGACATCACAAATTTATCATACGGGAGTCGGTATTTTGGCAGGACTAGCCAATCCTTTTACCGCAACTCGCTACCACAGTTTGGTTATTGATCGTCACAACTGTCCAGATGTACTTGAAGTTACAGCATGGACTGAAGATGACATAATCATGGGAGTCCGACACAAACAATATCCTCACGTTCAGGGCGTACAATTCCATCCTGAAAGCATCTTGACTGAAGCAGGCAAAGACTTGCTGAGAAACTTCCTAAAAGGATTAAGCGTCACAGTCTAATACTTTAAGTACCGTTGTAAAACATTCTCCACATAACCCAAAACACTCAATTAACTAAACAACATGCGCCGCAGACAAATTCTTAGACTCGCTCAAGGTGGACTAATCTCAGCATTTACCGCAGGAATTATCGCTGATGCAGCTAATTCGCAAACGAATTCAACCCTAAGACTTCAGTGGATGGGGCATCTGTCGTTTTTGATCTCAGGGGATAATGTCAGTTTTTTAACTCATCCTTTTCGTCCTGCTGGTTGCACGGCAAAATTGACTTCTCCTACAGCAAAATCTGACTATATCTTGATTAGTTCACGGCTACTTGACGAAGGATATTTGGAGAACCTCCCCAAAGATACGCGAGTTTTGTCTGAGCCAGGTTCTTATAACCTTAAGGGCATTAATCTACAGGGCATTACCATGGATCACGATCGCATTGGTGGTCGCAGATTTGGGCGAAATGTGGCATGGCGCTGGAAGCAATCGGGTATTTTTATCTTGCATTTAGGCGGAGCAGCAGCTCCTATCAACGCTTCTCAAAGAATTTTAATGGGTCGTCCCGATGTTTTGATCTTGCCTATTGGCGGTAATACTCAAGGTACTGATCCGATGCAACTAAAAGCTTATTCTCCTGTTGAAGCTAGGGCGATCGTGCAAGAACTTAATCCACGAATTGTTATCCCTACCTATTACCGTACCGATAAATCTAGTAATTCTTGCCAGCTAGCATCAGTAGATGAGTTTCTTGCACTCATGCCCCCTGATAGTGTGCGTAAACTTGAAGGCTCAACCCTAGAGCTGAATGCGGGTAGCTTGCCTCAAACTACTGTAGTGCGCGTTCTCAAATCATAAAAAAAGAGACTTGCTTAGCAAGTCTCTTTTTTTATGGCGATACTCTCACGATAGTTCCTACAGTTACTTGGCTAAATAATTCGCGAACATCTTCGTTATACATACGGATACAGCCATGGGATGCAGCTGTACCGACCGAAGCGCGGTTAGGTGTGCCATGAAAGCCAGACCAATCCTTACCATTTGTCCAAAAGCCAATCCAGCGATCTCCTAAGGGATTTTCAGGATCTTTGCTAGGAATTACGTCACCCGTAAAAGGATTTTGCCAAGCAGGATACTCAATAGTCTCTAAAACCCGATGATTACCAACTGGTGTACTCCAGCCTTCTTTTCCTACAGCTACAGGATACGTTTTTAAAGGGATTTCACCATGAAAAGCAGTAACTTTGCGTTTGCTGATGCTAACTTCAAGACGAGTTATTTGCATTAGCTCACGATCCCACAGTTGCCGATTGGGATTAATCGTGTAAAGCGATCCTAGTGCGGGTAATTTCTTTTGATAAGCGAGAGCTTGATAAAGAAGTACTACAAGTTCACTTTTAGTGATCGCCGTAGTAGGGGCGAGAATACGAGGATCAGGATAATTAGTAACTAAGCCTTGCTGGGTAAGTGTCGCGATCGCTGGGATAGCATAGTCAGGGACTTTTAGGGCATCACGATACATTGAAAGCAAATATGTTTGCGGCGTTTTGTGAGCTTTGCTATTTAGACCAAGCTGACTTGAGATTGCCACTAATACTTCAGCTTTGGTGGCAATCTCATTGAGTCTTGTGGTAATCCTTGGTGCATTGCGATTGGCAAAGGAGATCGCTAACAAATTAGCAAGTTCAGCACGGGTAATGGGGCGTTCGGGCTGAAATTGGCTAGTTGCATCAGGATTCACTAAAGCAGCATTCAAAGCTGGCTGTGACAATAAACCCTCGACAAATAAGCGCGACCAGTGGTTTTGTAAATCTATGAATAAATAACGATTAGGATTTGATTTATTGGCAGAATTTACCTTTGCTTCTAGAGCTTCTGCCCCAAAGATATGGCTTTGAGTATTCCCGCTTAGCGAAATAAAAGTAAAAATATTTGCGGCGATCGCAACATTCACAAAAGAAGATAAAAGATATTGCGATCGCATTCTCATAAATTTCAATTGCTGTTGCCTTTGATGTTGATTTAATTATTCAAATTAGCTACGCAGTGTAACACATCAGTAAAGACTTATGGAGGAGCTATAAACCTCATAAAACATGAATATACATAAAAAAATCCCCTGCGAAAGCAGGGGATTTTTTTAATTAACTAGCAAGCTAGGTTAACCGAATGCAGTTGCAGTTGACGCTATCAAGAAGGCTGCATACGTGAGTATGTAACCGACTGTGAAGTGAGCCAAGCCAACCAAACGAGCTTGAACAATGGAGAGAGCCACAGGCTTGTCTTTCCACTGAACCAAACTTGCGAGAGGTGTGCGTTGGTGCGCCCATACAAGGGTTTCGATCAATTCTTGCCAATAACCACGCCAAGAGATCAAGAACATGAATCCAGTTGCCCAAACTAGGTGTCCAAAGAGGAACATCCAAGCCCAAACAGAGATATTGTTCATGCCATAGGGGTTATAGCCATTGATCAACTGTGCAGAATTGAGCCATAGGTAGTCACGGAGCCAACCCATGATGGTGACAGAGGATTCGTTGAACTGAGCAACGTTACCTTGCCACACACCGAGGTGTTTCCAATGCCAGTAGAAGGTTGTCCAACCAATGGTGTTCAACATCCAGAACATAGCGAGGTAGAAGGAATCCCATGCAGAGATATCGCAAGTACCGCCACGACCAGGACCGTCGCAAGGGAAGCTGTAGCCAAAGTCTTTTTTGTCTGGCATAAGCTTAGATCCACGAGCATCCAACGCACCCTTAACCAAGATCAAGGTGGTGGTGTGAAGACCTAGAGCGATCGCATGGTGAACTAGGAAGTCGCCAGGTCCAACGGTGAGGAACAACGAGTTGTCTCCAGCATTGATACCAGCCAACCAACCAGACAACCAAACGTTACCGCTATTTGGCCAAGCTGTTGCAGCGATGCTATCAGGGTTAGAAAGTAGGACATCAAATCCGTACAATGCTTTACCGTGAGCAGCTTGAATCCATTGTGCGAATACTGGCTCGATCAAGATTTGCTTTTCAGGAGTACCAAACGCTTGCATTACGTCGTTGTGAACGTAGATGCCAAGGGTGTGGAAGCCCAAGAAAAGAGATACCCAGCTAAGGTGAGAGATGATTGCTTCTTTATGCTCAAGCATACGGGCAAGAACATTATCCTTGTTAGCTTCGGGATCGTAGTCACGAACGAAGAAGATCGCACCGTGAGCAAATGCACCAACCATCAAGAAACCAGCAATATATTGGTGATGAGTATATAGAGCAGCTTGAGTGGTGAAGTCCTTAGCGATGAACGCATAGGAAGGCATCGAGTACATGTGCTGAGCAACCAAGGATGTGATTACACCCAAAGAAGCAAGAGCAAGACCGAGTTGGAAGTGCAAGGAATTGTTGATGGTGTCATACAAGCCCTTGTGTCCAGCGCCTAACGCACCGCCGAAAGGAGTACCTTTAGGAGGATTGTGAGCATTCAGGATGTCTTTGATGCTGTGACCGATACCAAAGTTGGTGCGGTACATGTGACCAGCGATGATGAACAATACTGCGATCGCCAAATGGTGATGCGCGATGTCAGTCATCCAAAGAGACTCAGTTTGAGGATGGAAACCACCAAGGAAGGTCAGGATTGCTGTACCAGCGCCTTGAGATGTCCCAAACACATGCCCTGCGGTATCAGGATTCTGAGCATATACGCCCCAATTACCAGTGAAGAAAGGCGCAAGCCCTGCTGGATGAGGAGGAACGCTCAAGAAGTTGTCCCAACCGACATGGATACCGCGAGATTCAGGAATCGCCACGTGAACCATGTGACCAGTCCAAGCCAAAGAGCTAGCTCCGAATAAGCCAGCCAAGTGATGGTTTAGACGAGATTCAGCATTCTTGAACCAAGAAAGGCTAGGACGGAAGCTAGGCTGAAGATGCAACCAACCTGCGAACAGGAGAACCGCAGCAAATACTAGCATCCAGATTGCGCCAGTAAAAAGCTCGGTGTTGGTACGCATACCGATGGTGTACCACCAATGATAAACACCCGAATAAGCGATGTTTACAGGACCAGCAGCATCAGTTTGAGTGAATGCTTCAACGGCTGCCTTACCGAAGTGAGGATCCCAAATCGCATGGGCGATCGGACGTGTGGTGAGAGGATTTTTAATCCATTGCTCGAAGTTACCCTGCCACGCTACGTGAAACAGGTTGCCAGATGTCCACAGGAAGATGATTGCCAAATGTCCGAAGTGTGAAGCAAAAATCTTTTGGTAAAGACTTTCTTCAGTAACACCATCGTGACTTTCAAAATCGTTCGCTGTGGCGATCGCATACCAGATCCGACGGGTTGTTGGATCTTCTGCGAGAGCCTGGCTAAACTTAGGAAATTTCGTTGCCATAATTACTTCAATTTCTCCGTTAATATTAGCCAAGTGCACCGTAACGGGCTAGGAAGAATGCCCAAGTTGTGGCAATTCCACCTAATAGGTAGTGAGCTAGACCCACAGCACGTCCTTGAGTAATGCTCAAAGCGCGAGGAGAAATAGCTGGAGCAACGTTGAGCTTATTGTGTGCCCAAACGATTGACTCAATAAGTTCTTGCCAGTAACCACGGCCACTGAACAGGAACATTAGGCTGAATGCCCAGATGAAGTGCGCGCCCAAGAAGATCAAACCGTAAGCCGACAATGCCGAACCGTAGGATTGAATAACGTTGGAAGCTTGTGCCCACAAGAAGTCACGCAACCAACCATTGATGGTCAATGCACTCTGTGCAAAGTTGCCACCAGCCATATTGGTGATCGTGCCGCTTGCATCAACAGTCCCGAAAATATCAGACTGCATTTTCCAAGAGAAGTGGAAGATTACAACTGAGATACAGTTGTACATCCAGAAAAGACCTAGGAATACATGATCCCATGCGGAAACTTGACATGTGCCACCTCGACCAGGACCGTCGCAAGGGAAGCGGAAACCGAGTTCAGCTTTGTCTGGAACTAAGCGAGAACTGCGGGCATAAAGCACGCCTTTCAGCAAGATCAAGACAGTAACGTGAATGGTAAACGCATGGATGTGGTGTACCAAGAAGTCAGCCGTACCAAGAGTCATGTGTGCCATCGCAACCTTGCCACCAACTACGAGAGTGTCGCCGCCGAAGATGGGGCTAACGCTAGAAGTTGCGTAGGGAGCAGTTGAACCTGCAGCAGCAGCATGGATACCTTGAATCCAGTTAGCGAATACGGGTTTCAACTGAATTGCGGTATCGGAGAACATATCTTGAGGACGACCCAATGCACGCATTGTATCGTTGTGGATATATAGACCAAAGCTGTGGAAGCCAAGGAAGATACATACCCAGTTGAGGTGAGAGATGATTGCATCGCGTTGGCGCAACATGCGATCAAGCAAGTTGTTTACATTCTTAGCAGGATCGTAGTCACGAACCATGAAAATGCCAGCGTGAGCAGCAGCACCACAGATACAGAAGCCGCCAATCCACATGTGGTGTGTAAATAGCGAAACTTGAGTAGCGTAGCTAGTGGCAATGTAAGGATAAGCAGGCATCGCGTACATATGCTGAGCGACGATTATGCTCAATGAACCCAACAAAGCCAAGTTAACAGCTAGCTGAGCGTGCCAAGAAGAAGTCAAAATTTCGTATAGACCCTTGTGACCTTCGCCAGTTAAAGGTCCCTTGTGAGCTTCAAGTATTTCCTTCATGCTGTGACCGATACCAAAGTTGGTGCGGTACATGTGTCCAGCGATGATGAAAAGTGTCGCGATCGCAAGGTGATGGTGAGCTTGGTCAGTTAGCCACAAAGAGCCAGTCTGAGGATTTAAACCGCCCTTGAATGTCAAGAAATCTGCATAAACACCCCAATTCAATGTGAAGAAAGGTGTTAAACCCTCAGCAAAGCTAGGGAAGATTTTTGCCATCAACTCAGGATGAAAAATAAACTCATGAGGTAAAGGAATCTGATCTGCAGGTACGCCCTTATCAAGGTAATAGTTGATAGGAATCGAGACATGGATCTGATGTCCAGCCCAAGAGAGTGAACCCAAACCGAGCAAACCAGCCAAGTGGTGGTTCATCATCGATTCAGCATTCTTAAACCACTCAAGTTTAGGAGCTGCCTTGTGGTAGTGAAACCAACCAGCGAAGAACATTAAACCAGCCATCACCAAACCGCCAATTGCGGTGCAGAGGAGTTGATACTCCGTGGTGATACCAGATGCTCTCCAAAGGTGGAACAAACCAGAAGTGATTTGAATACCTTGGAAACCGCCGCCAACATCGCCGTTCAAGATGTCTTGACCGACAACATTCCAGACCACTTGGGCGCTGGGCTTGATGTTGACTGGATCGGCAAGCCAACCAGTGTAGTTAGAGAATTTTGCTCCGTGGTAATACATACCACTGAGCCAGATAAATATGATACCTAGGTGCCCAAAGTGAGCGGAGAAGATCTTACGGGCAGTATCTTCTTCGGTTGTGAAACTGTCAAAGTCATGCACATTGGCATGAAGATCCCAAATCCATGTGGTGGTTTTTGGTCCCTTCTTAAGGGTGCGATCAAAGTGACCAGGTTGTCCCCACTTCTCGAAAGAAGTAGGTACTACGTCACGATCAACCACAACTCTTACCTCTGTGTCTGGCTTTTGAGGAGTCATTGTCATGTAAATTTTCCTCTCTCAGACTGTTAAGACAAAGTAGATTAAACGATTAGGCTAGTTCTCTCATAGTGCTGAATCTATGAATGAGATAAGTACTGCTTTAACAAGAGAAGCTGAGCCACGATGACGTAATTATAGATTTAGGTTTGTGTCGCTCTTGAGTCTTTGTAACAATTGTTTAGAATGGCTCTATTTTGCTCAATCCTTTGCACTGCAATAAATTGAGATGTGCAGTTTTGCTTTGCAAAGTAAATAGTCTTTGTGTTTTCTTAACAAAACTTTATCAAATGCTCGAATTTTATATGCAGCTATGGTCATTAGTCTTGAGGTAAATCAAAGCCCAGAAGACTATTGGAAGCGCAAAGCGCTTCCAATAGTCTTCTGGGCTTTGATCAAAAAGTAAATGGGTTGCTTTGCAACCCATTTACTTTTTGATCTTGTAATAAATCTTGGCGAGGTGTACAAAAAAAATATCCGATAGTATACGCAAGCATCCTGCTTGCATCAGCATTGAGCAGGATGCTTGCGCCTAAGAGGGGTAAATTCTTTTGTGTAATTACTCTAAAGGTTACAAAAGTCTCAAAGCAGTTAAGGCTAAGATAGGCTTGCAAAGGTAGCCAGTAATGACTGGTGCTATGGAGGATGTTATGCCTAATGATTTGCCCAAAAGTTTTCTCGATCAGTTACGTGAAATGACAGTTGTGGTTGCCGATACAGGGGATATCCATGCCATTGAAATGGTGAAGCCTCAAGATGCAACTACAAACCCATCTTTGATTACTGCGGCTGCCCAAATGCCGCAATATCAAGAAATTGTCGATGAGACCCTCCTCGAAGCAAGAGCTGAACTTGGTAAAGATGCCAAGCCTGCTCAAGTGGTTTCTCTTGCTTTTGATCGCTTGGCGATCGCTTTCGGCATGAGGATTTTGCAAACTATCCCAGGGCGAGTTTCGACTGAGGTGGATGCAAGGTTGTCCTACGACACAGTCGCAACTCTAGAAAAAGCTCATTACTTGATTTCGCAATATGAAGCTCATGGCATTTCTCGCGATCGCATTTTGATCAAGATCGCTTCAACTTGGGAAGGGATCAAAGCTGCCGAAGCTCTTGAGAAAGAAGGGATTCACTGTAACTTGACTTTGTTGTTTGGCTTGCATCAAGCGATCGCCTGCGCCGAAGCGGGAGTGACCTTAATTTCGCCATTTGTGGGACGGATTCTCGATTGGTACAAAAAAGATACAGGTCGCGAAAACTATCCTGCTGCCGAAGACCCAGGTGTATTGTCAGTCGCAAAAATTTATAACTACTATAAAAAGTTTGGACATAAAACTGAAATTATGGGTGCGAGTTTTCGCAATATGGGCGAGATCGTGGAATTGGCTGGATGTGACTTGCTGACGATTTCTCCTGCTTTGCTTGATGAGTTGCATCATACTCAAGGAGTACTGGTGCGCAGACTTGATCCCGTGATCGCAGCCCAGTCAGATATAGCTCAAATTTCCATGGACAAGGCTACTTTTGAGGCGATGCACGCCAGCGATCGCATGGCATCCGAAAAACTTGATGAAGGCATCAAGGGTTTCTCCAAAGCACTCGTCACTTTAGAGGAGTTACTAACTGAGAGACTAGCCAAACTCGAAGAGCAAGTACTCGCTGCAGTTTAGATTTTACAGCGCTTTGCGCTCAAACCCGAACCAAAAAATTTCTTGTGGTTCGTTTGATCGAAACTAGCTGTAACTAGGCTGCACCTAAAAATTAGATAGGGTGGGCATTGCCCACCCTACTTTGCTTATTGCTATACTTGCCAATATGTCGCCACAATTGCCAATAGATCCCATATTCCCGAGCAAAAGTAGAGTTTATCAAGCTCTAATAGAGCAGTTTGATTTATTGCTCCGCGCCAAATATCCGCTTGTATATATAGTTACTGCCGAGGAAGAGCCTGTCGAAGATATTTTGACAGAAGTAGCCCTGCAATCTAGCCCTAGCCGCAGGATCTTGTTTTGGGATATAGCAAGAGGCTGGAGTGACAATAACGCTGATAAAGGATCGGTGATGGCGGCTTTGTCGAGGATAGCTCAACGTGATAAGGCAACTAAGGATGGTGATAACGTTTTGTATGTATTACGGGATTTGCATCCGATCCTGAAATATCCGCACCACGATCGCCATATTCCGATTATTCGTGAGCTAAAAAATTTGGCGAGGGATCTTAAACTCGATCGCCGTACGATTGCTCTAACTAGCCATGTACTGGAGATTCCTCCCGAATTAACCGAAGAAATTGCGGCGATTGATTTTCCTTTGCCTGCGATCGCGGAAATCGAATATTTAATCAAACAAAAGATTTCGTCTAATAAACTCGACTTGTCAAACTTAGCTTGGGAGCAATTGGTCAAGGCTTGTCAGGGATTAAGCCGTACCCGTATTCAACGAGTCTTAGCTAAAGCGATCGCCGAAAAAGAGCAAGTAAATGATTCAGATATAGATGCGGTGCTAGCTGAAAAGCAGCAAGCAATCAGGCAGACAGGAATCTTAGAATTTTTTACAGGTAATGAATCGCTAAAAAATGTGGGCGGGTTAGACAATCTCAAGCAATGGGTACGAATTCGTCGAGATGCTTTTACGGAAGAGGCGAAACGTTACGGTATCCCCACGCCTAAGGGTGTTTTATTAGTTGGCATTCAAGGTACTGGCAAGTCTCTATCAGCTAAGACGATCGCAAATGAATGGCGATTACCATTATTGCGTCTCGATATTGGGCGACTATTTGGAAGTTTTGTGGGAGAGAGCGAGAGTCGGATGCGGCAGATGATTCAACTTGCTGAAGCAACTGCGCCCTGCGTATTGTGGATCGATGAGATCGATAAAGCTTTTGGTAATGCGAATATTTCTGTCGATGGTGACTCTGGGGCAAGTCGGCGCGTATTTGGGACATTAATCACATGGATGCAGGAAAAAACAGCCCCTGTTTTTATTGTTGCCACAGCTAATAATGTGCGGATTTTGCCAGCTGAACTTTTGCGGAAAGGTAGATTTGACGAGATTTTCTTTTTGAATTTACCCACTGAGTCTGAACGTCAAGAAATTTTCAAGGTGCATTTACAAAAACTGCGCCCCAGTCGATTGCGAGAATTCGATCTATTTTTATTAGCTAGACATACCAAAAATTTTAGCGGCGCAGAAATAGAGCAAGTAATCATCGATGGCATCCATCGCGCCTTTGGTCGAGGTAGTACTGGCAACCGCGAAGATTTCACTACCGAAGATATTATTAGTGCGATTGAGGAGACAGTACCATTAGCAGCGATCGCCTCTCAACAAATTGAATCCCTTAAACAATGGGCCGCAGAGTCGGGGGCACGCACCGCATCTAACGATGAGCAATTGCTTCAAGAGCTTCGCAAGTTTGCAATTAACTTAGAGGAATAACTATGTCCCACTTCACCACGATCGCCATCGAAATCAAAAATGGTGACTTGCTAGAGCAAGCGTTGCAAGAATTAGGCTATCCCGTCAAGCAAAATACTTTAGTGCGCGGATACCTTGGCGATACTACTACAGCCGACTATGTAATCCCCATGCCTAATGCCTATGACATCGGCTTTAGGAAAGTAGATGATCAGTATGAACTCATTGCTGACATGTGGGGCTTAGCAATGAATGTCGAGGAGTTTCTAGGGGAACTTAATCAGCAATATGCGGCTAGAACGGTTCTAGAAAGTGCAACTCAACAGGGATTTGCGATCGAGCAGCAAGAAATATTAGAAGACGGGACTGTGAGAATTGTGATTGGTCGATGGGCTTAAACCCAATAATGAAGATGCGGCGCTTTGCGCCGCATCTTCATTATTGGGTTTAAAAGAAAAATGGACTTAGTCAGAATTGCGGAATAGGGTTAAAACTGGCACACAGGCTCCAACGCATGAGGCGATCGCCCCAATTCCTGAAAAGATATGAGGAGCTTGAACATACTTAACTATTTCGTCTGTAGCGAGGGGCAAGGTTGCGAGCAGCACACACGACACACCTAAGCGAACTGCTAATTGATGAATCATGTTTAATACTTGAATTCTATGTTTTTTAATCTTTCGATATCTCAGACTAAGTTGACGAAAGGGGATCGTCATCTATAAATAGAGTGATATATCGATATTGAAACATTGTATGAATGTCAATTTATATTAAGGGCGATCGCGATCTCATAAGCGACTTTGCATAATTAATTGACTAGATCCAAAAGCCGAACCGCCTGCTAGGTTGGCATTTCAGATTTTGAGTCTGGTCTATATCTAATTGTACAGAGGTACTTATGAGATTCTAAAATTTTGTGATCCTAATAAATCTATAAATTATTTAGAATCGCTATACCTTGAAACTTAGGTTTGGCGAAGTAATAACCTTGAAAAAGATCAATCCCAAAAGATTGCAGAATACTTAGCTCTTCATAGGTCTCGACACCTTCAGCAATCACCTTAATCTCTAACTCACTACATACTTGTACGATTCCCTTGACGATCGCTTGGCGACCTCTGTTTTGATCGATATGGCGAATTAATCCCATATCTAACTTGACTAAATCTGTTTGAAACTCAGCTAATAAATTCAGTCCTGAATAACCAGCCCCAAAATCATCGATCGCTGTTAAAAAACCTTGTTGTCGATAGTACTGAATAATTTCCCGAAGATGCCCGTGGTCCTTGATTTTCTCTCCTTCCGTAATCTCAAAGATGATACGGTCAACAGGGAACCCAAAGGTTGCGGCGGCCTCAAGGGTCGTGCGAATACATAATTCAGGACGGTACACCGCATTTGGCAAGAAATTAATACTAAGAAAAGATTTAATATTTAGCTTTGCCCCTAACTGAACTGCTTTGACTCGGCAAGCTTGATCAAAGCGATAGCGGTTCTCATCATTGATTCGTCCTAAGATATCGCCCGCAGGCTCGTCATTCATCCCTCTGACAAGAGCTTCTTGGGCAAAAATTTCTTTGGTAGTAGTGTTAACAATTGGCTGGAATGCCATTGTAAAGTCAAATCCTAAACCAGCACCTGTCGTACATTCAGCACAACCAATTTTTTTATATTCTTGATTTTCTGTCATTTCTAGCTACCTAATATTTTTTGCATATTTCCTTGCTAAGTAGCTAGGTGCAATTAAATATAAAACCCAAAAACCTGTGGTGTACGTTGCGCGTGCGCCACAGGTTTTGACTCTCGGTTTTAATTATGCCTAGCTACTTAGTGATTAATTGGTTGTTCAAGTTTAGCCGCGCACCTCTAATTCTTCATTAGGAAAGGAGTAGTTTTAAAACTCAATATTTTTTAGTCTGTTATTTAAGGTCTTTAATATGGGAACCCTTAAAGGAAGGTAAAGTCAATAATCAAGTGTATTTATTCACAAGTTTCGTAACTAAATTTTATGAAATCAACTTTTTTAGTCTGTTGTAGCCTTTTGACATTTGGGGGGGCAATCGCGATCGCGCCTAGTTTAGACGCGACTTCTTTAGCCATACAACAAAAACAAATTTCACCAATACAATCTATTCGTAGTAACGAGAGGATTGTTTCCCCGCCGAAGGCGGGGAAACAATCCTCTGTGCTTCACTATATAAGTCAAAGTACTAATCGGGGCAGCTTTGAAACTGAGTTGTTGAAACTAACTAACTTAGAACGCCAAAAAGTAGGTTTGTCATCCCTGAAGCTATCTTCACAACTGACGAGAGCAGCTCAGTCCCATGCGGGAGATATGGCAAGAAACAACTATTTTAGTCATACGGGGCGGAATGGTTCAAGTATGGCAGATCGAGCTAAGGGGACTGGTTATAAATATTTTGCTTTAGGCGAAAATATTGCTGCTGGTAAAGCCACGCCCGAAGGAACAATTCGGCAATGGATGAATAGTTCTGGGCATCGCGCCAATATTCTCAACAGCAAATTTACTGAGATTGGTTTTGGGTATGAGAATGCCCCAAACTCTCGCTATCGGCATTATTGGGTACAGGTGTTTGGTACACCTCAGCGCTAGGTTATAGCTATAGAATAAAAAAGCTCGCAGCGCGAGCTTTTTTATTCTCAAAAAAATTTATGAGCGATCGCCAATATATTCTTTTCTATAAACCCTATGGCGTTCTCTGCCAGTTTACTGATGACAG
The DNA here is from genome assembly GCF_016584665.1 of Pseudanabaena sp. lw0831. GTDB lineage: Bacteria > Cyanobacteriota > Cyanobacteriia > Pseudanabaenales > Pseudanabaenaceae > Pseudanabaena. The sequence goes on along the minus strand of NZ_BBJB01000102.1, from coordinate 5,991 downwards.
CGCATCCCCACGCCCCACGTTAAAAGAATATATTGACATCCCTGAAGTGTATTCAGTAGGCAGATTGGATTTTGATAGCGAAGGATTATTACTGCTGACTAATGATGGGCAGTTAAAGCATCGCTTAATCGATCCCCAGTTTGAACATTCACGAACCTATTGGGTACAGGTAGAAAGAATTCCCACAGAAGAATCCTTACAGCAGTTACGCGATGGAGTCACGCTCCAAGGATATCGAACTAAACCTGCGATCGCTAAGTTATTAGATTTTGAGCCAGATTTACCAGAGCGAGAGCCGCCCATTCGCTTTCGAGCCAGTATTCCCACAGCTTGGCTGGAACTAAAATTAACAGAAGGAAAAAATCGTCAAGTTAGGAAAATGACAGCAGCAGTAGGATTTCCCACTTTGCGCCTAGTGCGCGTTGCGATCGCCCATTTAAGCTTGGTAGATCTTCATGTCGGACAATGGCGAAATTTGACTCAACCAGAACTACAAGAACTCCGCCTGAAAGTAATCTCGCGCCGACTCAGATAGAACATCTATAAGTTTTGCTGTTATGTCTTTATGGTTATTCCATGCAAGTTCTTGGTAACCAACAATGGGAACTTCTGCTTGAAATAGCTCTGTTAGTAACTTGTAATTTGGATTGATCGAGATCGATCCATGTTGCAAAACTGAATTATGCCGATAGACTTGAGCGCTGCCGATCAGTTTACGACCATCAGCTATTACTAAATCCGCATTGGTTGCTGTGGAGAAACAACTGGGATTGTGAATATAGCCACGCCCTGCCTTTCCGTAGCTTAGACTGACCCCCAACTTGGCAAAACCTTGAATTAGAAATCCGCTGATATATTCATAGATCTCACGATGCGATCGCTTTCTGCCGAAGGTATTATCTTCAAATTCACCCACTTGCTCCCCACCAATATCAGCGCTGGTGATCAATGCATAAGTAAGATCTCCTTGATGGAGCACAGCGCGCCCCCCACTTGGCCGACGAATGATATCGAGATTATGCTTTTGGGCGATCTCATTCCAGCGATTAGGATATTGCTTTTGATGAAAACCTAAAGAAATCGCAGATGGACTCCAGCGATAAAACCTTAAAATAGATGGCGCTTGAGGATCTTGGCTATGGCGATCAAGCAAAGAATTATCAAGAGCCATTTGTAGCTTTCCCGATATTTCAGAATAAGGAAGAAGCTCCCATAGTTTGTTCATGAATTTATAAAAATGACAAGAAAGCACGCAAACGGTGCTTTCTTAATAAAACATAGTTCTAAACGCCAAAATTTTCTTTTAATACTTCATCATTTTCGTCGGCGATCGCTGCCACAATCGTGATGATTCGTGAGATTTCCGCAGGAGAAAGATCCTCAACAGAGCGTGAACACAACACCAGCACTTGATCGTTCTGGAGCGCATACCGAGCTTCAAAGGTGTCAGCAGCATTTTTTTCTAAAAGCCAGCGCGTCATCTTTGCTTCGTCTTTGAATGGTGCTGCAAGCACTGTCGAAAAGACGGTGAAGGTATCGTTAGGCTCAGTTCCAGTAATGTTGACAACTACTTCTACAGTGCCATATTGAAATTTCCACGTATCCTCGGTCTGGTTTTCAAGAGCCGAATTTTCAGCATCCATACTGGCAATGACAGTTTGGATCGTTTGCACAATGTGATTAGTCGGTGGTGCAAAACTAGATTCTGCTTCTACAGGAGTTATTGGCGATTCTGTTGTGAAGGTCATAGTGAAATATCTAGTTAATATCTCCCAATAGTGTATAGCAAGCGTCAATGTTTTTCATAAAACACTCAACGGGTTATTTTATGAAAACGCCAAAAATAAGTGGGCTTTGCCGATCTATTCCTTAGTAGCGCGAATCGTAAAAGCTTAACCTGCCATAACCAAGAAATTGTGGATTTGGGCGATCGCCTTGAGGAGATGCGGTCACGCCAAACAGATAAACGCCATCATAGCGAGGATTGCGGACAGGGCGAAGTCCAACTACTAGCTTACTGTTAAGCTCATTATTCGCAGGAATTGGGGGGTTAAAAGTAATTGTGACTTTTTGGCGATCTCGATCTTGACTTGGCAAAACCTCAGTTTTACTGGAAACAGCAACTCGATCGCCTGATGGAGATTGCAAATAAGCAATTGTTTCATTGCTGTAAAAATCAACGGTATCAAAACCTTCTGTCTGAAAAATCTCTAGCTTTTGTAATGGCTCTCCCATATTTTGCGGTAAGGCGATCGCAAAGTAGTATGTCGCATTTCGAGAATAGATGCGATTTACAGTCGTTTCCGCCCCCAAAAGCATTGGCAATTGCACAAAATAGGTTTTGCCATCGCGTAACTGTACTGCTTCTGCTGAAGGCGTTAGAAAATTTCTAGAAATAAGATTTTGATTGCTACCTACAAAAACTGGCAGAGCAAATATTGGTAGCAATGCGATCGCAGGCATAACTTTTTTACGCATTTTTTTCACCATAAGTACGTACCGTTTTGCTAGCATTGTAGGAATAGCTACTTTTTCGCAGCGATAGGCTTACCGAAAGCCTTACGATCGCATTAAATGCTATCTCATTAAGATAGAGGTATCTACTGTGGTTTCTTCCCCTCCAACATCGTCGAATGTCGTACTAAATCTTGAAGGTGCGCTTTCATCTAGTATAAATTCATCCAGCCCAGATTCTGACAGTACCACAGATAATATAACTAGTCGTTCAATGATTGCGATTCTTGATTTTGGTTCTCAGTACTCAGAGCTAATTGCTCGACGTATCCGTGAAACACAGGTTTATTCTGAAGTTCTAACTTACCATATCTCAGCCGAAGATCTGTTGAAGTTTAATCCTAAGGGGATCATCTTGTCAGGTGGACCGAATTCTGTATATGACGAGGGTGCTCCTCAATGCGATCCTGAAATTTTTGATTTGGGCATACCTATTTTAGGTGTTTGCTATGGAATGCAACTGATGGCGAAGCAACTCGGCGGCACTGTCGAACTTGCTGAGTATGGGGAATATGGCAAAGCCGAATTACAAATTGACGATCCCACTGATTTGCTTACTAATGTAGATACGGGTATCACCATGTGGATGAGTCATGGTGATTCAGTAGTTGAGCTACCTAAAGGATTTGAAATTTTAGCTCACACTGCGAACACTCCCTGTGCCGCGATCGCCGATCACAAAAAAAATCTTTATGGAGTCCAGTTCCATCCTGAGGTCGTACATTCCGCAGGTGGCATGGCGATGATACGTAATTTTGTTTATCACATTTGCAAATGCGAGCCAAGTTGGACGACCGATGCCTTTATCGAAAATTCGATTCGTGAAATTCGCGCTCAGGTTGGTGGTAAACGGGTGCTGCTAGCCCTGTCAGGCGGTGTAGATTCTTCAACTCTTGCCTTCTTATTGCATAGGGCGATCGGCGATCAGCTCACCTGCATGTTTATCGATCAAGGCTTCATGCGTAAGCTAGAGCCAGAGCGTTTAGTCAAGCTTTTTGAAGAGCAGTTCCATATTAATGTTGTGTATGTCAATGCTCGTGAAAGGTTTCTTGAAAGAGTTAAGGGGATTACCGAACCTGAGCAGAAACGGAAGTTAATCGGTAGTGAATTCATCAATGTCTTTGAAGAAGAATCACAGCGATTAGGTCCTTTTGATTTCCTCGCTCAAGGTACTCTTTATCCAGATGTAATTGAATCGGCTGACACTAACGCCGATCCTGTCACTGGCAAACGTGTTGCTGTAAAAATCAAGAGTCATCACAATGTGGGCGGGTTACCTGATAATCTGCGATTTACTTTAGTGGAACCACTTCGCAAGTTGTTTAAGGATGAAGTGAGGAAGGTCGGCACAGCACTTGGACTTCCCGAAGAAATTGTGAAGCGCCAGCCTTTCCCCGGACCTGGCTTGGCAATCAGGATTATCGGTGAGATTACTAGCGATCGCCTGAATACTTTGCGCGATGCTGACTTAATCGTTCGCCAAGAAATCAATCGTTCGGGTCAATACAATAATCTCTGGCAAGCCTTTGCCGTGCTATTGCCCACAGTCCGCAGCGTCGGTGTGATGGGTGACAAGCGTACTTATTCTCATCCTGTAGTTTTGCGACTTGTCACCAGTGAGGATGGAATGACTGCGGATTGGGCAAGAGTTCCCTACGATCTATTGGAAACTATTTCCAATCGTATTGTCAATGAAGTGGAAGGTGTCAATCGTGTGGTGCTAGATATCACATCTAAGCCTCCTGGCACGATTGAATGGGAATAATTTAAATATAAAGGGGGCGCAATGCGTCCCCTTTATATTTAAGGTGTTATTTTTTTCGTTTTGGGTTAACTTGACCAAAAAGAATAGCTAAGCCAACTAAGATCCAAAAAGGACTGTAGGGGTCAAAATAGAATTGCTGTTGTTGGTTCGTGCTGCTATTGCTATTTGTGGGAACTGAAATGGCTGCTTGGTTATTTACTTTAGTTTCCATGTTGAAAGTCTTGAATCAGTATGTTGCTAATGTAAAACCAGTAATGTTTGAGTAGGGTACGACTCTGGATGACTTTGGCTTGTTTTAGATGTATGAGTTTGGTCTAGGTATTTTGGTGTTGTGTTTGAGTTTGTATCTGTTTAGAATGGTGTTAGGTAGTTGGGTGAGGCAATGACTAAAGTGACAAGATCGCTAATTGCATCGAAAATGGGCATTGAGCGTGCTGAGAAAGCATTAATCGATCTTGGAATAAACAAAACTGGTCTGGAAAAAAGACTGGGTTTTTCTAGATCAACAATTAGTAGCTTTTTTAGTAGGACAAAGCCAATTGATCATCCTTACTTCACAAAAATCTGTAAAACTTTGAACCTTGAATGGGAAGAAATTGTTGAGAAAGATAATCCTATGAAATTTGAGAATAGTCAGATTGAAAATATTGCAGATATCGAAACTATTTCTCCTCGCTTGGCAGCTTTTGTAATAGAAGGGTCATTCCCTATTGATGCTTTAACACGGGCAAAAATTCAAGCCTTAGTAAAGCAACTACAGAAAATCACTGGTGATGCTTCGCTGGAAATAGTTGATATTCAAGAAGGTAGTATTAAGATTATTTTGAAAGGTTCACCAGAAGCACTAGCTACGATTCAAGATCTATACAATTCTGGTCAACTGAATGAATTAGTCAAGAAAGCCGACCTCAGTGGAGCCGATCTCAGTGGAGCCGACCTCAGTGGAGCCGACCTCAGTGGAGCCGACCTCAGTGGAGCTGACCTCAGTGGAGCTGACCTCAGTGGAGCCGACCTCAGTGGAGCCGACCTCAGTGGAGCCAGACTCTTTGGAGTCGAACTCTTTGGAGCCGAACTCAGATCTAGATTTCGTCTTCCCCTCTATTTAAATCCTGTTGCCGCAGGTTTTCCTACTTACCCTGAAGACTACATTGAAGGCAAAATCGATCTAAATCGTCATCTTGTAAAGCACCCTGATACAACCTTTCTCGTCCGTGTTGTTGGTGAATCTATGAAAGATGCAGGAATTCATCCTAATGACATGCTAATTGTTGATCGCTCGATTGAGGTCACTAGCGGACAAGTGGTAATTGCACTGGTGAATGGCGAACTAACCGTGAAACGTATTCGTAATCATCAAAACAAATTGTGGCTAATGCCAGAAAATGAGTCCTTCAGACCTATTGAAATAGATGAGAATACCGACTTACACATTTGGGGAGTAGTTACCAATGTAATTCATTCCCTCTAAGAAATGAGATGGGAGATTGGAAAAGATCAACCTCAATGATGTGTATTGACAATTCTTGAGGTTGGCAGCGAAATTCTCGACCTATCACAGGGGTTAGCAAAATCGTAAGGGTGATCGTAGTTATGCATATACTCATATATTATTGGCGCAAGATTTGCTAATAACATGAGGATTTCTGAAGCTTTAAAACTTGATTTAATTAGGGCTTCCTGAAAAAGTCTACAGAGCGAATTTAAAGGCAATA
>NZ_BBJB01000101.1 GCF_016584665.1 Pseudanabaena sp. lw0831 | reverse complement strand
CAATATTTTGCAGCACTCGCTTGAGTTGTTTCGGTGATTGATTCACCCATTGTTTTATTTGTTCTTGCTGCTCAAGGGTAAACGTGGATTTACGACCTCGCCCTGCTCGGTCACATAATCCCACCAACTTGAGCCTTTCCCAAGCCACAAACCAGTTATGAATCGTTTTGCGACTCACCCCAAAAATTTGCATCAGTTGCGCTATCCTTATCCCTTGAGCGCTCAAAAGAATACAGTGTGCTCGTTGACGGATTGCAAAGCGGTGACTTTGACGATAGATTCTCCACAGTAGCTTTGTCGTTTCAGGGGAAAGTGGAGCAATTAATCTCACAGTAATTAGATCACAATTAAGTAATCCTTAGAATCTTCCCATTACTATGAATATGTGTAAATAATTCTGCATATCTACTTATCAGCATATTCCAGCTTATTCACCAAAACTGAACTTGGTGGAATATGTGATCCATTTATTAAGATTAAGGTTTTTACATCACTTGCCTATTGGCAAAACATTAGGAGATATCACTAATCAGCTAGAGCAGTTTTTTGAATCCAGTCAATTCCTCTCAAAAATACAATTACGAAAAACACTGGATTTTATCTTTTCATTAATTCATTGATCTTATAGCGGGATGGGAGTAAGAATATCGGGAGCTGGATGCATAGAAATATGCACGTCCAGATCTAACAGAGAGGGGCGGGTATAATAGCCTCCTTCGACTCTAACAGACACCATCTTTCAGAAGATCGGATTCAGCGGTCAATGAAACGGGCTTTGAAGCAAACAGATACCAGTAAAGAGGCAAGTCCACATACTTTGCGACATAGTTTTGCTACGCATTTACTGGAGAGCGGCTACGATATTCGCACAGTAAAGGAATTGCTAGGTCATCGTGATGTCCAGACAACGATGGTTTATACCCATGTGCTGAATCGGGGTGGAAAAGGTGTGATTAGCCCTCTCGATCGCTAGATGACAAAAAAATAGAGGGGTGCTACGCGCCCCTCTATTTTTTAAACCGCTGCGACTATAGGCACAGCATCCGTAGCTTCAGGACTATTCTGCTCCGAAGGCGGCACAACTTGCCAGAACTTCGGCAAATAGCTCGACCAATTATCGAGAATTTCCTTGGCTCGGCTACTGCCAGTATTCTCGTAACTAGATTGAATCAACTCTTTTAACTGACTTTCACCTGCGGCGGTGCAAACTCTTTGGACTTTGAGAACTTCTTGACTGAGCCGATCGCAAAACTTGCCATCGATATCGAGGAAGTAAGCAATACCACCCGTCATCCCTGCACCGACATTGCGACCTGTGGTTCCGAGAACGACGATTACACCGCCTGTCATGTACTCGCAGCAGTGATCGCCCGTGCCTTCTACAACTGCTTTTGCGCCAGAGTTCCTTACGCCAAAACGTTCGCCAGCGCGTCCATGTACGAATAGATAGCCGCCAGTTGCGCCATAGAGACAGGTATTACCAATAATTGCGTTATCGGCTGGATTGAAGATGCAATCAGGCTTGGGTTTGATGTTGATAGTACCGCCATTCATCCCTTTGCCGATGTAGTCGTTGGCTTCACCGATGAGAGAGAGATTCAATCCATTGATATTAAATGCGCCGAAGCTTTGACCTGCTGCTCCGACAAATTCCAGATTGAGGTTGCTTGCAAGTCCAGAGTTACCATATTGCTTTGCGATCGCACCTGATACTCTCGCAGGAACTGAGCGATCGGTATTGACGATCGCATAACTCTTACTTAGATCAGTTTGATTGGAGATCGCATTCTGCACTTCGAGATCTGCCAAGATTTCATCATCGAGAACAGCGCCGTTACTATGGGATGTTGGTGAATGCTCTAGCCAATTGCGATCGCTCTTGGTGTCAGGAAGTTTAATTAGGCAATCGAGGTTAACCTGATTTAGATCGAGCTTGCCAAGCTTGAGATCTTGACGTTGGGCTAATAAGTCAGAACGTCCTATGATATCTTTGAGAGACTTGTAGCCCAGCTTGGCAAGGATTTGACGAACTTCTTCGGCAACAAAGTAGAGGAAGTTGACCACATGTTCAGGAGTCCCTGGGAAGCGCTTGCGGAATTGTTCTAATTGCGACGTAACGCCAACGGGGCATTTATTCGTGTGGCAAACTCGCGCCATGATGCAACCTTCGGCAATCATCGCCGCTGTACCGAAGCCATATTCTTCTCCACCGAGAAGCGCTGCGATCGCAACGTCCCATCCAGTTTTGAAGCCTCCATCAACCCGCAATAATACGCGATCACGCAATTTATTACCCATCAATACCGTATGGACTTCTGCTAAACCAAGTTCCCAAGGTGAGCCAGCGTGCTTGATCGAACTTAGGGGTGAAGCGCCCGTACCGCCATCATAGCCAGAGATTTGGATTATGTCGGCGTTGGCTTTGGCAACACCCGCTGCGATCGTGCCAATACCGATTTCCGATACTAGTTTTACAGACACCTTGGCAGTGGGATTGATTTGATGTAAATCAAAGATTAGCTGTGCGAGGTCTTCGATCGAATAGATGTCGTGATGGGGCGGTGGAGAAATTAGCGAAACTCCAGCTTTAGAATTTCGCAGCATGGCGATGTAGCTGCTGACTTTTGGTCCTGGCAACTGTCCGCCTTCTCCAGGTTTTGCGCCTTGAGCGACCTTGATTTCTAGTTGATTAGAACTAACTAGATAGGAAGGAGTAACACCAAAACGACCTGATGCAATCTGTTTAATTGCCGAGTTAGCTGTGTCGCCATTTTTTAAGCCCTTGAGATGAGGGAATGTTGCTGAAATTCCATTCTCATCAACATCATTAATGGGTAAATAGCGAATTGGATCTTCGCCGCCTTCACCACAATTGGATTTGCCGCCAACTCGATTCATGGCGATCGCAAGGACTTCATGGGCTTCTCGACTCAATGCTCCGAGGGACATGGCTCCTGTACAGAAGCGTTTAAGAATTTTCGAGACATCTTCGACTTCTTCTAAGGGAATACTAGGGCGATCGCTCTTAAATTCGAGTAAGTCACGCAGCGCCGTTGGTGTGCGATTTTGCAATTGAGTGCGATAGACCTCGTAATGGTCATAGCCATCACCCGCCACTGCTTTATGCAATGCTTTCGCCATTTCAGGGCTGTTCATGTGGTATTCACCTGTGGGGCGATACTGCACAAAGCCATAATTTTCCAGCTTTTTGATTTGCAACTCAGGAAAAGCTTGAGAATGGAAGCTAAGTAATTCTGAAGCAATATCAGCGAAGTTAACTCCACCAACGCGAGAAACTGTTCCCTTAAAGCAGTTGGTAATTACTTCTGCACCAATGCCGATCGCTTCAAAAATTTGTGCGCCGCTATAGCTAGACAGTAGCGAAATTCCCATCTTCGAGAGGATCTTTAATAAGCCGCCTTCAACTGCTTTACGATAGCTATCTTGAACTTGAGCAATTGTAAGAGACTTAATTTTACCCTGCTGCATCTGCATTTGGGTCTTCGCTTTACCCCACCAATGTCGCGTAGTTTCAAAGGCGAGGTAAGGACAAATAGCACTGGCTCCATAGCCGATCAAGCAAGCAAAATGATGGGTACTCCAGCATTGCGCCGTTTCCACAACAATCGAAGCCTTCATGCGAATTCCTTCGGCACAGAGGCGGTGATGGACAGCACCCACGGCTAACAAGGGTGGAATATAGGCATTATTAGCGTTGAGATGGCGATCGCTTAAAATTAACAGTTTTGCACCATTGCGAACTGCTGCTACGGCAGCGTCACTGATCTTGGCGATCGCATCTTTTAGCCCGTCAGATCCTGATGCGATCGGGAATAACATATCCAATTTTGTTGAAGCAAAACCTAAGGATTGGAGATCCTCAAGCTCTGCTTCATTGATTACAGGGCTTTTGATCTTAATCTGATGGGCCGCTTCAGGAGTTGCGAGAAGCAAATTCGCTCTTTCCCCCAAAAACATCGATAAAGACATCACCGTTCCCTCACGCAGAGGATCGATTGGTGGATTTGTCACCTGTGCAAAGCGTTGCTTGAAGTAATCGTAGAGAAGGTGGGGGCGCTGTGACAGAAAAGCAAGTGGTGCATCATCTCCCATACAAAATACTGGCTCTTTAGCATCTTGAGCCATCGCTTCGATCACCATTTCCACATCTTCGAGGGTATATCCAAAGGCAGTTTGATAGGTGAGAACTTTCTGCTCATCGAGCGTTGGCGCTTCAGCAAAAGGCTTGACTTCTAGATTCTTGCGATATTGTTTAATCCATTCGCCGTAAGGATGCGCTTTGGCTACCCGTTCCTTAATTTCCCAATTGTGCAGAATTTCATGAGTCTGCAAATCAACGGCGATGGTTTGCCCAGGGCCAAGGCGACCTTTTTCGATAATTTCCGTTTCAGGAATATCGACAGTTCCCGCCTCAGAGCTAACGATCACCATCCCGTCTTTGGTAATCATGTAACGGGCTGGTCGCAATCCATTGCGATCGAGAGCAGCACCGACAATTTTGCCATCGCTGAATGCTAACAGCGCGGGACCGTCCCATGCCTCTTGCAATCCACTGTAGTATTCATAGAAATCAACAATTGCTTGGCGATCGCTTAAATCGGGTTGATTCTCATAGGCTTCTGGCACAAGGATCATCATCGCTTCTAGCGGACTATGCCCTGTCTCAATTAGCAATTCAAAAACATGATCGAGTGTTGCTGAATCGCTTTCATTGGGCTTGAGAATTGGCAATAAATCCTTAAGGCGATCGCCTTTTGCGTCCACCCAATTAGGGTGAGCAAGATCGCCCTGACGAGCGAGGAACCAATTGGTATTCCCTTGTAAAGTATTAATTTCGCCATTGTGACCGAGGAATCGCATAGGCTGAGCAAGTGGCCATTTTGGTAAGGTATTGGTACTAAATCGTCGGTGATAAATGGCGTAAGGCGAGACATAATCAGGATTTTGGAGATCTTCATAAAAAGCATCCAACACAGCCGATCGCACCATGCCTTTGTAAATAATCGTCACATTAGAAAGGGAAGGAACGTAAAAATCACTGCTCTGATCAGGTGCAAGCTTTTTGACTTCCAGTTTAATCCGACGGCGAGTAATGTAAATTGCTCTTTCAATTTGGTCAACCTTTTGGTGATCGGCATCTGCTGCGAAAATTGCTTGCTCGATTTGTGGTTGGTTTTCTCTAGCTTGCACCCCCAATACCTGCGGTTTCACAGGTACTACTCGCCACCGCAACAGTTTTAATCCTTCCTCTGCGGCGATTTCCCCCGTAATTTCGCGACATTTTGCAGCGCGATCGCATTCCTGTGGCAAGAAGAACATCCCTACTGCCGAATGCTCTGGGTCGATTTCAGGAATTTCCTTTTTTAATAAGTCCCAAGGAATTGCGGTCATCAAACCTGCGCCATCACCAGAATCTTGGTCAGCGCTACAGCCGCCACGATGTTCCATACAAGTCAGAGCTTTTAGAGCATTGCTTACGATTTTGTAGCTAGCACGACCTTCCTTGTCAGCAATAAAACCCACCCCGCAGGCATCACGCTCTTCAACTAGCCAATAGGGCCCTTGAACAAGATTAGTAGTACCAGACTGATTAGACTGACTTGTATTCACGCGACTCATTTCCATCGAATTATTTCGTTGCTATCAAAAAATATATAACGCAAAGCAAAGCTTTCAACAAAAGTTGTCTGATTTACATGCTGCGTGGGGCATTAATGATTATAAGCCACAAGGATTTTACTTGTGTTCTGATGACTACACTTTCATCGTGAATCGGTATACTGTGATTGTTGAAAATGTCTTTAAAAATGGCTTACTGGTTACTCAAAAGCGAACCCGACGTTTATTCTTACGCCGATCTAGAGCGCGATCGCCAAACAATCTGGGATGGCGTGAATAATAATTTGGCACTCAAGCATATCCGCACAATGCAGCCCGAAGATCTAGCCCTGATCTATCACACAGGCGATGAACGCCGTGCCATGGGTATTGCTGAAGTAATTACACTGCCGTATGTTGACCCCAAATTAGATGATCCTAAACGAGCTGTGGTCGATGTCAAAGCAGTGCGATCGCTACCTCAGCCCGTCACCCTTGCTCAAATCAAACAAGATCCTGATTTTGAAGGCTTTGACCTAATTCGCATTAGTCGCTTGTCAGTTGTTCCTGTATCTGAGGCACATTGGCAAAAGATTTTAAAACTCGCCAATCTCTAAAATAAGCACACCCTTTGGGTGTGCTTATTTTTTTAGATCGCTTTGCACTATACGATATTGGCTAGCAGTTAATCGTTTTTTTAATATATGAACTATTTGGTTAGTGTTTGGAGCGATCGCATGAAGGCTGAAGAAGTTTATACGCGACTAGAATCAGCAAATTTTCCGATGCAAGCAATTTCGATTTTAGGCAAAGGCTACAAAAGCGCTGAAGAATTTGGCTTTATCGATCCACTTGTGCAAGGTCGTAAACAAGCTTTTCAAATGTCATATTGGCTTGTCCCATTTGGATTCTTTGCAGGGATTGGCTTTAGCCTCGTCACCGAATTGCATACTTTTTCTTGGGCTGGTACTATCGGCAATCATGCGATCGGTGGTTTGTTAGGTGCATTTGGTGGTGCGATGGGAAGCATATTTGTGGGTGGTGGTGTCGGCGTGGCAACTAGCAGCGATTCAGTTCCTCTCCGCAATCGTCTTGATGAAGGTAAATATCTCATCGTTGTCCAAGGTACAGATAATCAGATAGTTCGCGCCAATCAAATTATGCGCCCCTTACGTCCTGAAAATATTCAGGGTTACATTGCTCCCTAAATAAAGAACCAGTTTTTTGTGGCGCTGCTTTGCCGCACCACAAGAAATTGGTTCGCTAAGTACCTTGGCGGAATAAAAACTAAATCCCCAAAAAGGCAAAGCGCCCGCGACGCGGGCGCTTTGCCTTTTTGGGCTTTATAATAAAAACGTTGTCTTGAAAGTTAGAGTACAACCCCATGATTGCCACTACTGAGCGCCGCTACAGTCTTGATGAGTATCGCGCGATCGCTGAAACATCCAAAGAAAAATGTGAATACCATGATGGAGAAATTGTCGCGATGACTGGCGGAACACTTAACCACAGTTTAGTTATGGGAAATATTTTTTCCTTTCTCCATTTCACTTTGCGGGATACTCAATTCGCCGTGATTAATAGCGAGTTAAGGCTCTGGCTTCCCAACTATCGTTGTGGTGTATATGCTGATGCCATGATTTTTGATGGAAGACCACAACTAAATGGCGATCGCCAAGATGAAGCGTTAAATCCGATCTTAATTGTGGAAGTGCTTTCTCCATCGACTGAAGAATACGATCGCACTGACAAGTTTCGGATGTATCGTTCTATTCCTAGTTTTTGTGAATATCTCTTAATTCGTCAAAACAAAGTTTTTGTAGAACGTTATAGCAAACAAGAAAAGGGGTGGATATATAGTGATTTCGATAGTTTAGACCAATCGGTTTTGTTAGAGTCAGTGAATATTGAATTAGCGATCTCTGAAATCTATCGCGACATTGATTTTTGATTTACAGCAGTTTTCGATATGCCTAAAAGTGTAGATATACTTTCGAGAATTGGGATATAAAAGAGAGTTGCGGCACGAAGCGCCGCAACTCTCTTTTATATCCCAATATAACTGGCAGCAGCTATATGTTATTAATTCAGCACAGGTGGTGGAACTACGACAGGTGGTGGAACTACAACAGGTGGTGGAACTACAACTACAACAGGCGGTGTAAACGCTGTTACGGAGTTAACGTCGCCTGAAAGAGTGTTTTGAGTCTCTTTCTTTAATGATAATGATTTATCTTCTTGAAGTTTTAAAATTCTTGAAGATAGTTCTTCATCGCCATTGGAGTCAGAAAAATTGACGTTAGACTCAGTCTCAGCCGCCGCCGCACATGCCAAGCCGCTTAGACAAGAATTTCCCAAAGACTTGCTTTGAGTGTAAATGTCTGAAGTGAAGATTAGAGAAGGAATAAAACTACAACTAGCAATGGCAACTGCGACAAGTGATTTCTTTAGCATGATAGGTTCAACTCCTTGATAATTTATTGAGATCTTTAGAAAGTAAAAGTTGATCTTAAAACACCGATCGTCACCGTATCACTACCTGTCCGATTACCAGAATTAAATAGGAAAATCAAAGCAGGAGTAATGCTGATGTTATTGGAAATGCGATGGCGATAGAAAATCTCTGCATGAGTTGTAGTAGTACTTTGACCACCCGTTACAGTTCCCGAAGTCGCTGAAAGAGGACTACCGAGATAGTCAGGTACATTACTATTGCCACTCAAATTACTACTCGTAATTTTGGGAAGCTGCCCAACATAGATACCACCCAAATTACCCTCCTTAAACAAATCAGGAAAAGTCAGATAAGACATCCAGTTAAAAGTCTGCACACTACCCGCCAAACCACTGACAGTCGAAGAAGTAAAGCCAATCCAACCGCCAAAATTTAGATTGGGTGAAATCTTCCAATTAACATTGCTACCAAAGGCATCCGTACTCAGAGGCAAAGCCCCGCCCGTAGGATTGATTGCCACAATGTCATCGCCAACACCTGTACCTAGCCTACCCAATTGGGTGCTAGTTGTACCAACATTGCTCGTATAAGAATGCAAATAATATAAGGCCACATCCACAGGACTAACAGGTGCAAACACAAATTGAGCGCCCAGAGTATAGTTGCCTCCAAACAGACCACCATTTCCCGTAGCCACTTGCGGATTACCTGCCGAATAGACTGCTTGCAAACTAGTGCGTTTAGCGATTTGCCAGTCAAAGCCTACACCACCTGTCGTATTACCCAGATTTAAAATCGGGTTGCGTTGAGCAAAAAGTGAGACCGCACCTTGACCTGCACTTTGATAGCGATCTGGCCCACGAAAAACCGTAACGGGGCTTACACCCAATGGACCAACAATTATTGACAGATTATCGGTAGCTAGAACTCGATAGGTAAGATCGCTGAGTACTAGTGAGTTACCTGTATTTGACTCATATCCAAGTCTTGTAAAGGTATTGTTTAGCCCATTATTACCAGTTGCGGCTGTATTGATATTGCCAACACTAATACTAGTCAGCAATACACTGCGAGGGGAAAGCTGCGTAAACAGACTGATTTGGGTATTACCACCAAAAGTTAGATTAGTACCATCGTCGGGAGTCTTTGCGCCAAAGATGCTAGGAGAGTTATTTAAGCGAGTCTGCAAACCAAAGATTGCTTGACCAAATAACTTAGTTGTAGTCGAGAACTGTTGCGCTTCCAGCTTGGCAGTTTTGGCATCTAGCGTATCTACACGTCCGCGCAGGGTGGCTAGCTCCGCCGCAAACTCTTCTTGTAGTTTTTGCAAGGTGGCAAGATCCTCTTTGCTGACCTTATCCGCCAAACCTGCGGAAATAATCTCGTTGATTTTGTCTAAGCAAGCATTTAAACCCGCCGCAAACTCATAGCGACTAGTTGCTTGATTGCCGCGATAAGTGCGATCGGGATAGCCAGCTATGCAGCCATAACGCTCAACCAAAGATTGCAAAGCTGTAAACGCCCAATCCGTGGGGCGCACATCTCCCAGTTGTGAGACCGAAGTGACATTATTTTGCGCGGTTTTATCTGAGGATAGCGTCTCTTTTAGATCTTGGTTTAGCCGCTGAACGAGTGCCGATTCATCGGATTTTGCAGGTGTAACTTGTTGTTGCGATCGCGGTTGGATCGGGTCAAGCGCGATCGCTGGAATTAATTTAGAATTACTTGTATTTTGGACATTCGTTTTCGCAGTTGGAGTTTCTGCATAGGCAACACCGCCGATGAGCATGGCAGATGCGATCGCAGCCCCAAACCACAAACTTGGATTGTTAGCAATTTTATTTTCCTGAAATAAATACACTTAAACTACTCCTCACATTCACTTGCGACAGTATAAGGTGAAGTTTACATAGATGGTAAAAAAATCCATGTTTTTGGCATCTATTAGGTAGGTAATAAAAATATAAAAATTGTTTTCATCATGCGCATTGCTGAATAGAGAGACAGAATTGAGATTTGGATATTTTATAGATTGTATTTTGAGATGTAATAAACCATAGATATTAGGAGGGAATAAAAGATTTAGGTTGATATTTGCCTGGATTACTGATTTTAGCTATATTTTTAAATTAGACATAAAGACTTATCAAAATATTTAGAGTATTAACTTTTTCTGTAGAATTAACTAGAAAGGCTACAGCTTTAGAAGTTTTTTTAATGATCGCGATGATTGCTCCAGCAATCGTCATTACCAATTAAAAGTTTTTGAGCATATCTTGAATATAAAATTTTTGAGGAAAGTAAAGCATGAGTACAAGTAACGAAAGCACCAAGCCAGAAAGCGCCAAGCCAGAAAGCGCCAAGCCAGAAGAAAAATCCTCTCGCCCCACTAAAGCCAAATCTGACACCGAAACAACTGCAAAAACAGGTACAGTGGATATCTCAGCTTTGGCGGTGAAGGAAGAATCTAAACCCGCCGCAGCATCAATCGAACAAAAAGGTTCATTAATTGTGACTGAAACCCTTAAGCATTATGGCGATCGCCCCATTGTTGATGGCGGCTTTCGTGCAGTTGAATATTTCAACAGTTCAGGCGAGCGTCCAATCGAGGCTAGCAAGTTAGCAATTAGCAGCACCTACACCACCATGGGCGGCGAGCGTCCGATTGTGAACAGTGGTGTGCATGTGACTAGCACATTTTTCTCTTCGGGTGAGCGACCTGTCGTTGAGGATGGTTTTGTAATTGTCGATAAGTTTTATATCGCAGGTGAGCGTCCTGTCGGTTCAGCAGGATTGGTGATCGACGAAACATACTCTCAAATGGGTGAGACCAGACCTGTTGCTTCCAATGCGATCGACAATGCAGGACTGATGGGTTACATCGACTAGTTAGCTGCGCTTTTACAGCGCTTTGCGCTCAAACCCGAACCAAGAAATTTTTTAAAAGTGTTGCTTCGCAACACTTTTAAAAAATTTCTTGTGGTTCGTTTGATCGGAAACTGCCTTAAAAAGCAGCACCCGATGGGTGCTGCTTTTTAAAGTCTTTGGGCTAGGTAAGGGTGTAAATTCAAAGTGGTGCGATTTTTGCGATTTTTAAGATTCTGATGGATACAAAACTAACTGCGTTAAAAGATAAGTTGTTTTCGGGTAAAGAGGCAAACCAATTACCTGCGATCGCTGAATTAGCCACTTTGGGAGAAGATGGCTTACAAATATTAGATGAATTTATTCAAACCCGTAAAGCCGCTAATACCGATGTGACATGGATCGATGGCAAAATTCATCAAACCTTATTGCAAAGCGATCTACCTAGAGCGATTGAAATAGCTCAAATTCATTACCTTAATGGTGTGGTCACCTTAAAATCGGAAAAGGCGATCGACTATCAACAAATTCAAATTTTGCTAGCGAAACAAGACTTTGAGGAGGCGGATCGAGTTACTAGCAAAAAATTATGTGAGGCGGCTGGTACGGCAGCTTTGGCACGAGGTTGGCTATATTTTACCGATGCAAAGTCAATTCCCATTAGCGATTTACAGACGATTAATCAACTTTGGTTAGTTTATTCTGAAGGTAAGTTTGGGTTTTCAGTACAGCGCAAAATCTGGCTCAGCGTGGGTAAGGGTTGGGAAAAGTTTTGGTTAAAGATTGGCTGGAAGAAAGATGGATCTTTTACCCGTTATCCCAATGAGTTTATTTGGAGTCTTGATGCTCCGAGAGGGCATTTGCCACTGTCTAACCAATTGCGAGGCAATAAGACAATGCAGGCGATTTTTTCACACCCTGCTTGGTGATCGGAACAATGCACGCGCTGCCTGCATTGTTTTTGGCGTAGGCGATCGCTACACTTCTAAAGCACCCAATGCTTTTAAAGTCCCGACTTCTGCTTCAGTTAATTCTGCGACATCGTTGATAATCATGCCATCGTAAGGACGGAGCGATCGCAGAGTTTGCAGAGAATTCCCTGTTTTTACATCCCAACAGTTGATGGTTTCATCTTTGCTGCCACTGAGGAGAGTATGAGCATCTTGGCTGAGACTGAGCGACCAGACCCAATTGAGATGATTCTGTAACGTCGCAAGGCAGAGTCCAGTGATTAGATTCCAGATTTTGATGGTGCGATCGCTACTACTGCTAATCAGGCGATCGCCTGTGGGTGTATATAGTAGATCTAGTACTTGACCAGTATGTCCAGCAAGTTTATGTAGACAAGCTCCTGTCTCAATATCCCACAAGCGCACCAACGAATCATCACCGCCAGTGGCGATATACTGATTGTCAGCACTGACCGCAATTGTCCAAACATGATTGGAATCTGCTTCCCAAGTAGCAAGACATTTGCCTGTTTCGAGATCCCATTGTTTAGCTAGCTTTTCGTAGCCACTGCTGAAGAGGGTTTTTCCATCAGGGCTGAAGGCGATCGCTAGTACAGAACTGGTATGCCCTACCAATGTTTGTAAACATTGACTAGAATCTAGATCCCAAATTTTAACTGTGTGGTCGTAGCTGCCACTTGCAAGCAATTTGCCATCGGGACTGAAGGCGATCGCCCAAACCCAACTGTTATGACCATACAAGGTTTTGAGATTCTTGCCTGTATGGGGATGCCAGAGCTTAATCGTGCGATCGGCACTGGCACTGGCGAGAATCTGAGCATCGGGACTGAAGGCAACGGAGAAAATGCGATCGCTATGTCCACGCAATATCCGAAATGGCTGAAGGTCAGACTTTAAATTTTGTGGATTATTGAGATTAACATCCCAGAGTTTAATCGTCTGGTCTTCATGTCCACTCGCAAGTAAGTTGTGCTGATGACTATGGGCGATCGCATAAATCGCATTGCTATGTCCTTGAAAGGTTTTGGTACATTTCCCCGTTTGCAGCTCCCAGACTTTAATCGCATGATCATCGCCACCACTCGCCACTAAGTTTCCTTGTGGATGAAAGGCAACTGACCAAATCCGATTTGTATGTTTTTTCAGCGTATCCAGACATTGCCCAGTTTCGACATTCCAAATCTTTATAGATTGGTCATAGCTGCCTGTTACTATGCAATCGCCTTGGGGACTAAATTCTAGTGAAGTTATAGCTCCTGTATGTCCAAGTAATGTTCTCAAACATTCACCAGTATCTAGATCCCATAGTTTTACAGTTTGATCAAAGCTGCCACTGGCTAATATTTTCTCATTGGGGCTAAAGGCGATCGCTTTTACCCATTGTTGATGCGCCGCCAATGTTTGGATACAGATTCCAGATTCTAGATTCCATAACTTGATGCTGCGATCTTCTCCAGCCGAGGCTAACATTTGACCTGCGGGATGGAAATCAACCGTCCACACACAAGCATGATGTCCTTCTAGAGTTTGCAGACATGATCCTGTGCCTAAATGCCAGACTTTAACTCGGTGGTCATAGCTAATACTCGCAAGGATCTGCGCGTCTGGACTAAAGGCGATCGCGGTGACAATACTACTATGTCCATACAAAGTTTTGAGAGATTCTCCATTAGTTGTGTTCCAAAGTTTGATTGTATGATCTTGTCCGCAACTGGCTAGAATTGGATGTTTTGGGCTAAAAGCAATATCCCAAACCCAACTATTATGGTCTTTGCAAATAAAGAGTTGCTTGCCATTGCTGACATCCCAAATCTGAATTTCGCCATTGGTATCACTGCTTGCCATGGAAAGTCCATCGGGACTAAAGGCGACGCTAGTAACTCCCCCAAAGGTTGCGGCAAAAAGACAATCGCGAAAGGTAGTTTTGGTAAAGTTAACGCGATGTAATTTTAGCGATCGCAAGTCACAGTTACGGAGCGTCAGTCCCGAAAAATCATAGCCTTTCAGGTCGATGCCCAATTGGGCGAGTAAATTTAGCAAATTAGCGCCACCATATCCGAGTGGTGCGATCGCTTCAGTTTGCAGCTTTGTAATCAGTCTACCGAGTTTATGCTCAAGCTGATGCGTTGAACCAAGGGTAGTTTGGAGTTGATCGAGGATAGGCTGGACAATTAGAAGAGATTGAATATCGAGGATGTAGTCCTTTGCCTGTGCTTCCATCAGGGCATGGGTGAGCAGATATTGCGGTGATTCGGTGATGATTTCTTGGCAGATTATCTCTATCAATCGGGTGGTCACATATTCCATTACTACAGGTTGTTGTGTGAATCTTCCCGTATTATTCTCGATCAAGCTCCGCCAACGCAAAGATTCGATCACTTCCATTAACTTCGGCTTAGACAATGCTGAGATGAAGGCTGTTTGTAATTCTGTTAGAGAGAGGGGTTCTCGACCAATTGCTAGCCAGTACATCACTTGCTGCTCTGAGTCTGAGAGTCTTTGGAACTGCTGTTCTAAAAGATTGCCAATACCATTAAATACTTTTGTCCCTTCTGCTAAGAAGTGGGTGATATTGCCTTCATGTAAATCCTGAATGGAAGTTGCGGCAATTTTTAGCGCTAATGGATTACCGCAATAACAATCAACCAGTTGGCGAGTTTCGTTATCGGAGCTAGATAGCCCTTTGAGTGCGAGAATTGTTTGTCCTGCGGCGGCTTCCAATCCAGACAAAGCAAGGGTACGCACTGCTAATCCATCACCTTCGAGGGCGGCGATCTCTGCTGGCTTTTCACGACTGGTAATCAGTACACAACTTTGATGCCCAGTCTCTCCCGATCGCCACAAAAGCTGACCGTAGGACTCGTAACCCTCACGGTAAAAGCCTGTCCTTTGACCATGCTGTAATATCGTCTCGAAGTTATCCAAAATCAACAAACATCGAGATTTGCGAAGGTATTCGATTAGACAAGTAATCTGTTCATGATGGTCAGCAGGCAATGTTACAACTTCCTGCCGCGAAAGGATTTTGATGCAGTCGGTCATCTTGTCATCAAAGGAAGGAGCCTGCCGAAGCGATCGCCAAATCACATATTCAAATTCTCCTTGTAGTTGTTCAGCAATCTTCACCGAGAGCGCAGTTTTACCCATACCACCCATACCGAGCAATGTGACGACCCGACAGCGATCGCCCAAAATCCATTGACTGAGAGTTTCTAATTCCGCAGCACGTCCATAAAACTTAGAAACATCGATCGCTTCACCCATGTGAATCTGACTTATTTCTGAGTTAGCCGCCTGCTGCTGAGCATATCTCTCCAATACTCCCTGCACATTATTTTTGGTGACTTTTTCGTTTAAAGCTTTAGACAGCGATCGCCATAATCCTGAGCCAACATCCTTGATATAGCCAAGCTCATAATCCTTTTCGATAGCTATCTCTGAGTATTTATTACCCGCCCAAGATTTGCTAAATACGAGTTCTTGGATTTTTGATAAGCGTCCATTGCCTAGTAATCGCGTTACTAGTGCGATCGCTTCATGCTCTGTCATTTTTCGCCTTAAACTTTACTGCCAGTTACACTATGACCAGAAAATATTCATTTGTCAAAAAATTTTACATAAACGCACCAAAAACATCAGACCTTGATCCGACCTTTTCTGACTTTTAAACCTTATACTACCAATTAGGGTTGAGCTAACACATCAAAAAATAAAGCTTGTCTTTGTGGGGATAAGTATAAATGTTCGTCTAACGATTTAGTGGATTGCTGAAAAGGCGATTCAGCGAATTATTGAAGAAAATTATTCATTGCAAATCTCTCAACATTTATCATTGATTCAATAATTATGGGAACTCTAAGAATAGGCTCATCAGGAACTGAAGTTGTAGACTTACAAAAGGCTTTAATTAAAATTGGTTTTGCTCCAAGTTTAACAAGTGGTAAGTTTGACACCGCAACTCGTGATGCAGTAGTCAAATTTCAAAAATCCAGAGTCTGGCTTGTTGCTGATGGTATTGTGGGTCCGATATCACAAATGGAAATCGATTATGCAGTCGAGGATATTGACGGTGAAACTGCATTAAAATCAGTTGCATCTGGAACTACGTCATTAAATATTTCTGCAATTAATGATAATAGACCTCTAGCAAAGAAAGTTCAGAAAAAGTTAAACGCTTTAGGTCTTTATCCTGGAGGAAAACTGATAGATGGCGATTTCGGATCGCGTAGCCAAAAGGCACTTATTGATTTTTGTCAAAGTCAGGGTATCTCGTCCTCATCACCAATTCAATTAAGTCCATCAATTGCTAATTCGTTGAGCGCTACTCTGCAAATTCCTGAAATTCTTACAGTGCGCGGGAAAGATACTTCTCAGATTCTTAAAAAGTATAAGGATATTGAACAATTTGTAGGTGCGAGTGATGCTAAACTTGCTTTCTTAGATTTTGGGGTTGAAGTAACAGCATATAAAACGCATATCCCAGAATATCCGAGCCGCCTTGCTGTCACTGCTTCCATACCAGAGCCTACCTCATCTCACTCAAGCCTAAAGTTTAGCCCTTACCCTGCACGGGGAACACTCGCATCCATTGATACCAATACTCTAAAGTTCTTAGATGCAGGTATTACTGAAGCTTGTGTAGTTATTGGTCAGATTAACTCTGGCAAACTCGAAACTACTTGGCTTGGCAAGAATGCTCTTACCTCAGATGAATGTTTAAGTGCAACTAAAATTATTCCTATCCTAAATGTTCTTTGTCAACTGGGGAATAAATTACCCAGTGATTTGGACAATCTATCAATCCAGAATCAAGGAACTGTAGACCAAACTATTCGTTTCCCAAGCGCACTAATTGATGTTGTTAGCTATCGCAAAGGAGTTCCTCATTCTAATGGTCTTGCCAAGACTTTCAAGCTTTTTTCAACTCCAGATCAAATAGAATCTTGGATCAGAGGTCAAACGGGAAATAAAGATCCAAATCTAAATTTTGAAGGTCCATATGGTCCATTTGATTTTATTAACCTTCCAGAAATTGTTAATCTTGAAAATAATGAAAAACCTTTAATATCTGAGGGTAATTCTCTAAGTAAAGACAATGATATTTCTGTCTATGATTTGGCTCGTTTGATGTCAATGATCGGATGGCATCAACTCCTTACACCCAGTGGCTTACAGCTAGAAAATGTAGAGTGGAAAGGACTTGAGTCATTTATTACAGCTTTAGGTACAGATACGGCGCGCTACATTGACGTGGCTATTGAAACTTTAGGGCTTGTCAATGTAATCTCATCTCCAGTTATTTTATCGAAACTGGGCTATGGGAATGAGGCTCTTGTTTATGTTGCATTTGTGCAATTTGTTGATGAGCATATACCTGGTTCTCCTAAACTTAGAACTTTTACAATTGCATTGAGGACTGATAAAAATCCTCCTGATGCTTCTCAAGCTATTCCTTCTGACACAAAAATGGCTGCTGCCGTAACCGAAATTGTTCGTCGAATCGTAACGGAGGAAGCATTTTAAAAAATTTCTAATTTGCAAAATTTTTGAACCTATATTGAGGGTATATCGCAATGGCACTTCCAGTCTTAAAGCGTAATAATAAAGGCGATGCAGTTTTTCTTTGGCAGAACTTTCTAGTTGGCAAGAAATTACTTGATCAGGCTGACGGTATTTTTGGTCAAGGTACTGAAGATGCGACAAAAGCTTATCAGCTTTCTCAAGGTCTTAAAGATGATGGTATTGTCGGAGGACAAACTTATGGCAAAGCTCTTTTAGAAGGACTAGATGTCATTGAATTTGAGACTGACTTTCCCCCTAAACCTCCTTTTAGTGCTCTAGTTAGTACTGGGGATCGGCAATCGGTATTTGGGAAATTTGATTTTGAAATTGATTCTCGCCCAGACAATCGTGAACACATAAAGATACTTGGCACATGGGTCAGCAACAATATCATTGATGTTGATATTCCTGAACTAAAACCACCTGTCTCAAGTAGCAAGATGGAATTTAATGAAAAAGCCTCCGCACAATTGCAAGGTTTGTGGAAAGCATGGAAAGCTCAGGATTTGGTAAAATTTATTCTGACCTTTGATGGTAGCTTTGTTCCTCGCCTGATAAGAGGAGCGCCATTGATTAAAGATTTTAGCAAGCTAAGCAATCATGCTTTTGGTTCTGCATTTGACATAAATGCAGGGTTTAATCCACTAGGACAAACACCCGCATTTATTAGTCAAAAAGGCTCGGTTCGTCTTTTAGTCCCAACAGCGAATGACTATGGCTTCTATTGGGGAGGTCACTTTAGTGGGCGCAAAGATGGAATGCACTTTGAAGTTGCTAAAATCCTCAATTCTACTGAATTAGTAGCATTGGCAACCAAATACAAAATCTAAGTTAGAAATCAAGGAGATTAAACAATGAGTATTCCAGGTATTGACGTTTCTGATTATCAAGATCCAGTTAATTGGAGTGATTTGGCAAGCCAAGGTATCAAGTTTGCCTTCATTAAGGCTACGGAAGGCAGAGCCTCAAAAGCTGATACATTTAAGGACAAATGGCAAAAGGCTAAATCAGTTGGTATCTTACGTGGCGCTTACCACTTTTTCCGACCTTCCAGAACTGGCGACGAGCAAGCGGATAATTTCCTAGCTGCTCTCAGTGGAGCGGGAGGACTTGGGGCAAATGATATCGCTCCAGTCCTTGACATTGAAGTGAAAGATGGTGTTAGTTCACCTGAAATTCGTAAACAGAGCCTGATCTGGCTTAGTAAAGTTGAAGCAGCAACTGGACGCAGACCAATTATTTACACTGGATCTAGTTTTGGGAACGATGTGTTGGGGGCAGAGCCAAAATTTGCTAATTATCCTCTTTGGGTTGCCAACTACACGCTCAGTCAGCCTTGGGTTCCCGCACGCTGGACAAGCTGTGCGATTTGGCAATATACCCAAGAAGCTAAAGTCAAAGGAATTTCCAGCAAGGTCGATCTTAACTGGTTTAATGGTTCTGAAGCTGCGCTGCAAGCCTTTGCCACAGGCAATGTTTCTCAAGTGAACGGAGATTCTTTATTCTCTGACTTGATTAATCGCGGTGATGAAGGTGATGTAGTTAAGGATGTGCAAAGAAAATTAATTGCCAAAGGCTTTGATGTTGGACTTAGTAAAGATGATGGAGACTTTGGATCGTTGACAGAATCTGCCGTAAGACGATTCCAACAAGCAAACAGTTTGCCAATCAACGGAATTGTCGATCCTGCAACTTACGCAAAGCTATAGATTAGCGATCTTCATCCATAATCTATGTAAGGGCGAATGGCTGTTCGCCCCTCTAGAAATATGTCTCTCACTTTTCTAGAAAATCCTTAAAAACAAAACAGTTATTGCAAAGAGCATAAAAATGAATCTAAAAGAACTAATTCAAGCCAGTGGCTGTGATACTGGAGCAATCTCTGGGCTTAGTAGCCAGATTATCGGCCAAATGAATTTGCTTATTCCCAGTGTTCTTGTTGACTTCAGCGATCTTCCTAATTTTGAGGCTTCAGGAAAACAGGTTAATCCTTATTTACAGCCTATAGCGAAAGAATCTCTGCGACGTGCTATTCAGGAGAATGGGAGCAAAAAATTAAAAATCAATTCTGCATATCGTACAGTAGCCCAGCAATACTTTATCTACAGCAAATGGCAAAAAGGTCTATGCTTTAGTAAAGCAGCCCAGCCTGGACTCAGCAACCACGAAGATGGACTAGCTCTGGATATTTCTAACTTTGATGACTGGATTACGGTTCTAGAAAAACATGGTTGGGATTGGTTTGGTAGTGGTGATAAAGTTCATTTTTCCTTCGTGCGTTCTGGTGTACGTGATGACATTGGAAATATTGGCTTAAAGGCATTTCAGCAGCTTTGGAATAAGTTTAACCCTAGCGATACCATTAAGGATGATGGCTTGTTTGGAGATAAAACATCAAAGCGCTTGGATCTCTCTCCTATCGATGGGTTCCCCACCTTCCGAACACTCAAAATAAAATCACCCCTGATACAAGGTGATGATGTTCGTGAAGTACAGCAAGCGCTTGTGAAGGGAGGTTTCTTGACATTTGCTAATGTAAACGGTGACTATGATGATGCAACCAAAACTGCCGTAGAGCAATTTCAATCCCAAAAGCATCTGGGTATCGATGGAGTTGTTGGGAGACAAACACGAAAAGAACTAGGGCTTCCTACGTAATACTTTTACTTTTATATCGTTGATGTCGAAGATACAAATATGCACTTCGACTGCCGATGCAATCAAAAAAATCTATGCAAAAAAGCTGAATGAAAGTGAGAACTCTGTTATGGAAAAGATTCGCGGTGTTTGGTTAACTAATGTTGACAGTGAAGTCCTGGATTCAAAGAAGAAAATTGCGGAAGCAATGAATTTACTTGAAGACACTGGATTTAACACTGTATTTCCTGTCGTCTGGAATAAAGGCTATACACTGTATCGTAGTGGCGTATTGAAAACAGAATTTGGTCAGGAAATCGATCCTAATCCTAAGTATGCAGGAAGAGATCCCTTAGCTGAAGTTATTGAAGCAGCTCATGCAAAAAAACTAAAAGTAATTCCTTGGTTTGAGTTTGGGTTTGCTGCATCATTTGAAGCAAATGGGGGGCATATCATAGCCAAGAAGCCCAATTGGTCTGCAAAGGATCAGAATGGGGATCTACTCAAGAAAAATGGTTTTGAGTGGATGAATGCACTTAGTTCGGAAGTTCAAGATTTTCTGGAACGACTCATCCTCGAAGTTGTTAATAACTATCCTGTTGAGGGTATTCAAGGCGATGATCGCCTGCCAGCGATGCCATCTGAAGGCGGCTATGACGCAGATACTGTGTCTCGGTATAAAGCTAAATTTGGTAAGGAACCTCCAAAAAACACTAAGGACGAACTATGGTTACAGTGGCGTGCTGATATTCTCACCAATTTTCTAGCCGATTTAACTAGTAAAGTAAAGACTATCAGGAAAGAACTCATCATTTCAATGGCTCCAAGCCCCTATCCTTTTGGTTTCAATGAATACTTACAAGATGTTCCTAATTGGATTAAGAGAGATCTGGTGGATATTCTGCATCCCCAACTCTATCGTACTGGGCTAAATGATTACAATCAATTACTAGATGATACCGTTGATCGATTCACACAGAAAAAGTTGTCTAAAGTATTTCCAGGGATATTAGCCAAAGAAGGTAATTTTTTAATCGATACTGATGACTGTTGGCAAGTAATCAAAAAAAATCGTAATGCAGGAATTCGTGGAGAAGTTCTATTCTTTCATGAAGCTCTTACTCTTAACAGTAATGAACTTGCAAATTTTTTGAAGAAAAAGAAATATGCAGAATTTCTTATTCTTCGACGAGGACATTTTGGAGCAGATGTTGAGGAACTCCAGAATCTTCTAATTCAAAAAGGATTCTACAAAGGAAGAACAGATAGTGATTTTGGTGCGCTTACTGAATCTGCGGTGGAAGCATTCCAAGCTTCCGTAGGGTTGTCCGTTGATGGGATTGTTGGATCTGCAACCTATGCAGAATTGTTGAAGTAGCAAAGCTTTGTTTTCTTGTTTTACACTATTCAGAGGTCAAATTTTATGTCGCAAAAACTCGCGATGAGTTATCTGCTTAGATAAATGCGAAGCTTATGTATTGTATGAGGTATGAGAAATATTTCTAAACCCTCAGTTTTCACAACTTAAGATGAATAGATGAAACTCACTCGATTGCAAATTAAGTTCTACATCTAAAAAATCTAGCAAACATAAATTAAGAGAGAAATAAATCATGGCTAATCATCTTTTCATTGTACCTGGCTACTCCGATGAAGATTTCAGTTTTCTTCCTCTGAAAAATCTATTGATAGACCAACGTTTGTATGCATCTGAAAATATTCATTCTATAGAGTACGCCAGTTTAAATGACCATGCCGACTTCAGAGATTTTGCAGATCGCCTTGATGAAATTTACGAAGATTTTTTTCAGGGCATACCCAGAGAAAGAATAGATGTGTTAGCTCACAGTACAGGAAGCCTAGTTGTCAGAGCATGGATGTATCTTAGGAGAATGCGCCAAAGAGTAAGGGGCTTAACCCTTGATGTTCCTGTAGAACACCTCTTTCTGTTCGCACCTGCTAACTTTGGCTCAGATCTAGCCAAGATTGGTCAGTCCCCCTTAAATGCGCTTAGAATTACCTTTACAAAGTTAAAGAAAAAAGCTACTTTGATTGGGAATCAAAATCCTTTTGAGACTGGACGGAAAGTATTACAAGGACTAGAGCCAGCAAGTCCAACACAGTGGGAATTATCTACTTTTGATCTTCATCATGAAACATACTTTGGTGAACATGATCCTACAGGCTTGATCTGCTATCCATTTGTCTTTGCTTCGGGGAGAAACTTCCCAAACTTGGAGAGTATTATTGTCAAAGAGCTACAGAAAGATGGAACAGACAGCACCGTGAGAATTGCTGGAACATCTCTCAATACTCGTATGTGTAAGCTCAGAAATACGTTCGATGCAATGGGTAACTCAAGTTATCAGATTGATTGGGACAATGAACTAATTGAGGGGACTACTCACAGGAGAAAATTTGGGAATATTGCATTTGCGATTTATGATGCCTATGACCACTGTGGAATAATCAATGACAATGGAAACCTCAGAAGGCCTAAAAGCATTGACGAAGATACATGGGAGCTATCTAAACCACATCTTCCTGACAACTGGGAACCACTCGAACTTTTGCGAGCAGCAAAGGAAATAGGAGCAGCCGAGGACTACAAAATACTTTCCAAAAGTTTTCAAGAAATCACAGATGCTTATAAGTCACAGAGAATGAGCATTTTTCAGCAATTTTTCTTTAAGGTTATTGATGACACTGGCTTAGACGTTACTGATTATTTTATTAGATTTTTTGTTTGTGATTTGGATGGAAAAGTAAATGAAGAACATACCAAATCATTTAGAAACAGTTTTGGGAATGAAACAAGTTTCCATATTCACTCAGTTAATGCCTCCTATCGCGTTTTAATGCTAGACATTAAAGCAGCCGAAGAATTCATTGAAACTGATTTAAGTGAAAATAGTCAGATTAAAATGGAAATTGTTGCAAAGTCTCCTTACAATGGAGTCTCCTTCCCAAATGTAGAATTTGTTATCTATGATAGTAGAAGTAAAAAATCATCTCTTCCTGCTTTCTTCTTTCCATTTACTACTACTTTGGTAGAAATCATCCTTGATCGTAAAGTTGATAAAATCATATTGGATCGTGGTGACTTTAATATTGGTAGTGCTTTAAATTTACCAAAACGTATAACATGACTAATATTGCTACAGAGCGATCGCTGTTAGAGAGTCTTACTGCCTATGTCAAGCATTTTGAGACACCTAACACTCGTGAAGACCTTCTCGCGATCGCTAGTTCAATTTTAACATTTCAGCAAAAGCAAGGAGGCATTCCCTCTCTAGATACAGAACAGATTCAACAGGTAGTTAATCAGTTTAATGCAGAATCTGTTGTAAATTCCATTGTGGACTCGACTACCGAAACATTGGTGCAGGAGGTAAATCAATGGAGACTGTCCCTAGAAAATCAGGTACTCAATACACTTAACGCTTACGTCAAGCAATTTAAGCCTGATGGATTATCAAATTTATCAGATACGATTTTATCTATTATTCCTTTAGTTGAGAATTTCCTACTTGGTAAGCCACAAGCTGAATCTCTAGTTCAGCAAGTAATATCAAAATTTGATTTGCAAACTGCATTAGCGCAAGTAATTGGCACTGAACCACTAGCGATCACCGAAAAATTAGCCAAATTGTTGCAATTTGGGAACATAGAAGACCTACTGAAAAAGAATGTTTTAGAACTTGATCACACTCTTGAGGGCATAACAGAATCGCTCGTGAATAACGAATTAGAGAAAATTATTGGGAATAAAACCGTTATTATTGACATTGAGTTTAAGGATTTTATGGTCAAACAAGTAACCCTCAAACTCAATATCATGCAGTCTTCTCCGCCACCTTCAAAGAGTGATGAAGAAATAGCGAAACAATTACAGTCTGAAATTGAAATCCTGAAAAAAGAGCGACAAAAACAGATCGGAACTCCTGATATTTCTAAACCAGCAACACTTGGTCCCTTACAAGTCGGAATTAAACAATAAACAGAAGATGTAAATTTTCTATCCAACACATTTAGTCAGTATAGTTACTTAAACTCAGATACTGTAACAATTAACATTAGAGGATAAACATGTCTACTACCAAAAACTTCATCAATAATGTTGGCAAAACTATTCAAGCTGAACTATTCGATCCTTCAGGTACACCTAACGGAGGAATAATTATAATTGTCTATGGAACTTATGGGATGCTCGCCCCTTGGGGGGATGGAATTAGAGATTACGCTGATGAACTCTCTAAGAAAGGGTTTATTTCCGTAATTCCTGATTACTTTGCTAGTACAAATACCACATCTGGATTTAAAAATCCTACTGAGATTGTTCTTCACCGAGGTAATTGGGAAGCTACTCTCACTGATGCTGTAACTTATGCCAAAACGATCCCAGGCGTGCAAGTATCACGAGTTGGATTTTTAGGGTTTTCGTTGGGCGGTCATCTCTGTTTACGACTTCGAGCAAATGCTAAAGTTTTGGTAGAATTCTTTGCTCCTGAATTTGATGGTTTAGGAGCAAATACAAATCCTACACTTCAGGCTCAAATTCATCACGGCTTAGCAGATCAATTAGTACCATTTCACCCAAATTCTGACAATATCAAAAATACTTTACAAAGAGAGCGGACGACTGTGGAATTGTTTTCCTATACTGGTGCTAATCATGGCTTCAACGGAAGTGATTCAGACAATACAAAAGCTCGAAACGAATCAAAGAATCGCACAATTTCCTTTTTTGAAAAGCATCTTTAGATGTGTGGATATTATTAAGATTATCTGCACAAGAAATTCACTCAACCCAAATACTTAGAGGCTAATATGTCAAACGTAGATATTGTAAACAAGTTTTTTTCATGTTATCAATCTCATGATCCTGAGGGAATGCACAGTTGCCTAGATGAAAACGTCAAATTTTCTGATTTTGCATTCAAGATTCAGGGTAATCAAGTAAAAGCAATGTGGCATTGGTTTTGTGTTCCCTATCCATCCAGAAAAAAGCCAGTTGATATCCCTGAATTTGAAATCATTCAATCTAGTGGTGATGTCGTCGTAGCAAAGTATAGGGTTAAATATCTTTATGGAGATAAACAAAGACCTGTTGACTATTTTATCAAAGCGAGCTTTGTAATTCAGAACGACAAGATTGTTGAGCAAAAAGATACATTTAGTACTATTCTGCCATCTAAATTTACTGAGATGGCTTTGGGATTTCCTTTGCAAATTCTTGCCTTAACACCCTTAACTATGTCGCTTCTTCGTGTTTTAGTCCAAAAAACCGCTGCGAAGAAGCTCAATCAATTTATGAAAGAGAAAGGATATTGAACTATTCCGATTCATTGAGACGATTTATGAGATAGGCGATCGCTGGTTGCTTTTAAAACTAGGATTTAGGCGATCGCGAACATAAAAACAAAGAAGTAAGCCTTATTATGAAAAAATTGTTAGATTTACTTTACTAAGTTAGCGCTAATGTAGGATGTCTCAGACATGGACAAACTGTTATAGCTTGGTAAACAATTGGCTAGTTTTAACCCATATTCCGCTCGTAACCGTATTGGCAATACAAGATTTTGCTTGTGGGGCGCGATGCGATCGCAGTCGCCGAAAAGCTATCAGCCAAGATGAAACCTACATTCAGCAGGTGATCTGGGCAAAAAAATATTTACCACGAAAGAATGAGGGTTTCAGATACGAGCGGAATGTGGGTTAGTAGGAACTTCACATGGTTAAATACAGACAGTTTGTTTAATGATTAATTTTTGGTACAAAGCACCAAAAATTAATCACTGAATTTTTAGATACCTGTAACTAAGCATTATGTGTGGAATTGTTGGCTACATCGGACATCGCTCGGCAAATGAAGTTTTAATCTCAGGGTTACGCAAGCTGGAATATCGCGGTTATGACTCCGCAGGCGTTGCTACAATTCCTTTACTCGATCGTCCAGCCGATCGCCCAAATGGTCGCCATTTGCATCGGGTGAGAGCCAAGGGCAAACTGATCCAACTTGAGGAAAAGTTAAATGCTGACACCGCTCCTCAAGCACTGATTGGCATTGGTCACACGCGCTGGGCAACTCACGGCAAGCCCGAAGAACATAATGCCCATCCGCACACCAATACAATGGGAAATCTCGCGGTTGTACAGAACGGGATTGTTGAGAACTACCATATTCTTCGCACAGAGTTAAAACAGCTTGGTCATATTTTTGTCAGCGAAACAGATACAGAAGTAATTCCCCATATGATTGCCGAATTTCTAACTCAGTTGGAAAAGCAAGGCAATATGATTCCCGACAAGTCCCCTTCAGTGCTGTTTGAAGCAGTAAGACTGACAGTCGGGAAATTGCAAGGAGCTTATGCGATCGCAGTTATTCATGCCGATTATCCCGACGAATTAGTTGTCGTGCGTCAGCAAGCACCACTAGTCATTGGTATTGGCAAAGATGAGAATTTCTGCGCTTCGGATACGCCCGCATTAGTCGCCTATACACGCACCGTGATTCCTCTAGAGAATGGTGAAATTGCACGACTGACTAGAGAATCTGTACAGGTCTACAACGCCAAAGGCGATCGCCTCCGTCGTGCACCCCAAACTCTCAACTGGAATCCCACCATGGTGGAGAAGCAAGGCTTTAAGCACTATATGCTTAAAGAAATCTATGAGCAACCTGGGGTGTTTCGGACAGGGTTGGCAAGTTACGTTAGTGAAGCTAATAAAGTTGATTTAGGGCTACCCACAGGTTTTATCGAGCAGATTGAACGGGTGGAGATTATTGCTTGTGGAACCAGTTGGCACGCCTCTCTCGTTGGCAAGTATTTGCTAGAGCAGCTAGCAGGTGTACCAACTAGCGTTCAGTATGCTTCTGAGTATCGCTATTCGCCACCGCCTTCTTTAAAGAATACCCTTGTGATTGGTGTAACTCAGTCGGGTGAAACTGCGGATACTCTGGCTGCGTTGGAACTTGCCAAATCAAGAGGCGATCGCTGTCTGGGTATTACCAACCGTGTTGAAAGCTCGATAGGGCGAATTTCAGATGCAGTGATTGATACTCAAGCAGGAATTGAGATTGGAGTAGCAGCGACAAAAACCTTTGTGGCGCAGTTACTGATGTTCTATTTACTAGCTTTAGAATTTGGCGCTGCTAAAGGCACATTAACCGAAGCAAGAAGTCAAGAATTAATCGAAGGATTGCGACAACTTCCTGCCTATATGGAACGGATTCTCGAAAGCCAAGAGCGTTATATTGAGGAGCTTTCACGCCAGTTTACCCATACTAAGGATTTCATCTTCTTAGGTCGCGGAATTAACTTCCCGATCGCTCTTGAAGGTGCACTCAAACTTAAAGAGATCAGCTACATTCATGCTGAAGGCTATCCCGCAGGTGAGATGAAGCATGGACCGATCGCATTGCTTGATCAAGATGTTCCTGTAGTAGCGATCGCCACCCCTGGAACGGTGTACGAGAAGGTTCTTTCTAATTCTCAAGAAGCTAAAGCGAGGGATGCGAAATTGATTGGGGTTGCGCCTCTTGATGATCCTGCGGCGCATGAAGTGTTCGATTATATTTTGCCGATTCCTGTAGTTGATGAGATTTTTTCGCCCATCCTGACCGTGATTCCATTGCAACTGTTGTCCTATCATGTAGCCGCCCATCGCGGTTTAGATGTCGATCAACCCCGAAATCTCGCCAAATCTGTCACAGTTGAATAGTTAATTAAATGTAGGATGCGTTAGTGCAACGTAACGCATCCATTAGACAAAAATAGAGAGAGAAGCCAACAAAATCGCTAAAATCGCTAAATGATATAGCTGTCGCCATCCCTGTTAGGAAATCAAAGCCCAAAAAGTGTGAGGCGGCGCTCCGCGCCGCCTCACACTTTTTGGGCTTTGATTTGTCCTGCTCCCTTCCCGCCAAAGAAATAGACATATAAAACCAAGAAATAGCGCAGGAAATTTAGTAAGATTATAGTAAAGTAAGGAAATCTTACGTCTCAAATATTGAAAATTCAGGAAGCCCATCATGCTTGCTAAGTTAACCTCAAAAAATCAGCTTACGCTTCCTAAAAGTATCAAAAAGGAAATTGGAGACATCGAATATTTTGATATCAAGGTTGTCGGTGGACAGATTATTCTTACACCAGTAAAAATACAAAGTACTGATGCTGTGAGAGACAAGCTAGCAGCCTTAAATTTGAACGAACAGGACATTGCAGATGCTGTTGCTTGGGCGCGGAAATAATGACCGATAGTTTGCGAGTGGTAATCGATACTAATTTGATTTTATCAGCTTTAGTATTCGGTGGTAACACTGCACGATTGCGGTTGGCATGGCAACCGCAGAGCTTTATCCCTTTAGTTTCTAGGACGACAGTTACTGAGCTAATTCGAGTGCTTGCTTATCCAAAATTTAAACTGACAAAAGCTGATCAAGAGAATTTATTGTCAGACTATTTACCTTATTGTGACACGGTATTAATGCCTTCTCAATTGCCTGTAATTCCTGAATGTCGCGATCCCTTTGACGAACACTTTTTATTTCTAGCAATTGTTGGTCATGCGGATTATCTGGTGACAGGCGATCGCGATTTACTTTGTCTTGCAGATAGTTTTGCTTGTTCTATCGTCACTGCTGAAGAGTTTTTTAGATTGCAACGTGATGGTTTATAAAATCCAAAGAAATCTCCCCTCAAGTTTTAAGCTCAAATTGCAATCGTAATCTAATCTCAAATCCAACAGTTGTAGCGTGTGTTAGCGAAGCGTAATGCACAAATAATTAGCATACAAAAAGTTTGAGGACGCTTTATTGCATTAACGAATCCTACTAAACTTAAGGATGACTGGTGGCAACAAAAACGAATTCAACTTCTAGAGGAAATCCGTAAAAAGTAGAGCATTAGGATAGATAGAAACGAGACCTCTCACCAAAAGCAAATCACCTCTCACAGTTTAAGCTCGAAATGCAAATGCATAACGCACCACAGATTGGATTGATGCGTTACGGCTATCGCCTAACACATCCTACAGTTGGATATTATTTAATTTTTATTCCTTAGTTAATACCTGATCTAGTTTGTTTTCAATTGCTGTCAGCTTTCTTAGAATAGTTGGACGGTCTTCATCAAGGGCTGCTAATAAATTAGATACTCCTTGTTGAATATTCGTTAATCTAACCATAGCTTCCTGAAGTTTTATCATACCTTCGCGAAGTTCTTCGCGCTCTAACCTAGCGTCAGCCATTGTGTCTAACATAGCTTGGGCAGTTCTAGCATTACTTTCAACTAATTGAGTGAGTTCTTCTGTGGTCATAATCTTTATTTGTATCGATCCAGCTAGTTTCTATCATACTCGATAGTTTTTTGCAGATTAAATTTTAATCGCACAAAAATCACCCCTCAAGCTTTAATCTCGAAGGGCAAATCGTAAATCTAATCTCAAATCAACCGCGATCGCATTTAGCCCGGTAACCTATGTTAGCGGAGCGTAACGCACCAATAATAATGTGACAATCGACAAATCGCTTAGGGGCATAGCATTCCCATAGCCATCTATCAATTTTAAGATCCCCTCAATTTGGGAATGCTTTGCCCACAACCTCACAACGCAGGGACAACTTAAAGGAAAAAGGCAAAATGAAAAATAGAGAAAATTGGGTTTTTCCTTTTGCCCTTTTACTTTTGAATTGATTTGCAAATTGTGGCGCAAATGCAAAACCCCTACATCCGTGAAATCCATTAATCCGTCTAATCTGTGTTCTAACGGCGAGAGGGAAAAAGAGAAAGAAGGGTAAAGTGAAAGTTGTCCTCACGACAAGCCAGAGGCAACAACCCGAAAACCTATGCGATCAAGCCTGTCACCCGCGTCCCCCCTGAAACGAAATGTAGAACGACAATTGATCGAACTGAAAAACCAAGAACCACCACGGAGAAGCCTTTTCGATTGTTCTCCATCGCTTATCCAAGCAGAGCCGTCTCGCGGTATTCCATTGTAGTTATCGTGCCATACGTCTTCGCACCATTCCCACACATTGCCATGCATTTGATATAAACCCCATGCATTCGGTGAGAAGCTATCAACATTAACAGTTTTTTCGCGATATTCTCCTTTTGGAGCATCACCATACGGATTATTGCCATCATAGTTTACCAGATCAGGCGTAATCGTCTCGCCAAAATGAAAAGGAGTAGTTGTGCCAGCGCGACAGGCATATTCCCATTCAGTTTCA
Source organism: Pseudanabaena sp. lw0831 (assembly GCF_016584665.1). GTDB lineage: Bacteria > Cyanobacteriota > Cyanobacteriia > Pseudanabaenales > Pseudanabaenaceae > Pseudanabaena. Next base: position 1,590 of record NZ_BBJB01000101.1, on the reverse strand, counting down.
CTAGTTAATCGAATCAACTTTCCCGTTTTTTCGGAAGCTTTCTGACAAAACTCTTTAGCATCTTCCCCCGAAACGCCAACCACTGGCTGATTTTCACCTTGAAACTTAAAAACTGATGTTACGTGGAAGGAATAGCCAGTTTTTGGAGAAGAGAGAAACTAGCCGTAATAGCATTGAAGTAGAGTTTAGCCTTGAGAGCAAAGTGATTGAGTTTAGTTTTGATACGAAGACGCTCTAACTTAACAAAAGCAAAAAAGCAAGCAAAGATGTGATTTCTCTGAGTATGAGCAATCCCAGTGGGAGACTTAGCAAGAGCGAGATTAGATTTCAAAGACTTGTGAAATTCTTCAACTTTCCATCGTTTTTGATAGATTGTGTTGATGTCAGTTGCGGTTAAGTTGAGATTACTGCAAGCTAAATACAAAATTCCTGTAGATTGATTTTTGTTTTTAAAAACTTGCTTGGTGATCGAGACAGGAAAATCAAGCCCCTTCAAAAACACCTTGCAACAGGAATCTGGGTTTAACTCAATTGACTCAAGATTAACGAAATGTCCCTGACATTTATCGTCTGTAGATAATGCAACCAAACGATTGCCCTTAAGCGCCATGATGAAGTCTTTTTTGACTCTTAGCTTAATGTATTGCATATTTTCTTTACTGCTGAACCAACTATCTGCCAATACATAACTGAACTTTAGTCGATTTTGACAGCAGACATGGAGCATGTTTCGCATCATCTCATTTTTGCTTTCCTCAGATACGAATTTTGTTTTACCCGTCGTTGGATCGGTTACCTCTTGCAGCTTTTGGACAATTTCAAAGGCGACAGGTAAGCTGATGGCTTCGTTGTGATAAATGCAGTTGAGGATATTTATGCCTTTGATACTACGGTTACTGCTATGGTCAAAGTACCATCCTACTATCGTATTTTCATCACTATAAGGTTTATGCTCTAGGGTGTCATCAAATATCAGTACTCCCTCTTCGCTTTCATACTTGCGGATTGTCGGTTTGACCAGATACCATAACTCTGGTGAACCTCCTGTCATTTGCCTTAACCGACTTGTAATTTGGTCATGGCTTAGTTCGCCGTCTAATAATTCTGATAGTCCTGTGGCGGTTATCTTCCCGAAACTACTAATTAGGTAGTCTGAGTATAGGTCTAAGAACTTCCTGTCCATACCTTTTAACCTCTTTCTGAGTCTATCTTTACCCTACTCTGCTTTCCACGTAACATCAGTGATAAGCCTGAGCCTGTATTTGAAATTCTTGATATTCTGAAAGAGGATAGCGTTAAATTTGTTAAAAAGTCTGTTGCGAATAATATAACTGACTATTTAAAAGTTAATTATGAAGCGGCAAGAACATTATTGCTTGAATGGTCTAAATCTGATGATGCAAATACTAAATGGATTATAAATCATGCTACAAGAAAAATATCAATCTAACAACCGCTTCAACTTGACCTTAGTGGTGCAGAAAAGTCTTGAAAGCGTTGACACACATAGATTCTCATAATGAGACAGGAGATAGGGAAAGGGCAAAACATGAGATACTCAAGTTCCTCAACAAAAGTTCTCATGCAAAT
>NZ_BBJB01000100.1 GCF_016584665.1 Pseudanabaena sp. lw0831 | reverse complement strand
TAAAATCTATGAGCTTATACTGATGCAAACTTTATTGTTGGTCAGAAAGCTATGCAGTCATTGAAGTTTCCTTTGGCGATGCCGCGATCGCTTTCCAAATTTTTCGCTTTTAGCATCCCAACATTCAAAGATGCTCGCGATTATCAGATTATATTTTTATCGGTCTTTTTCGTGCTCGGTGTGAGTACCCGCGATTGGTCGCTGAAACCGATCGCGATCGCAATTACCTTTGCGACTTGTTGGTTAACGCAGATATGTATGGTCAGCATATTTCCACCAGCAACACCACAAAAGCATGAGCGCTGGCTCTCACTCAAAAGCGCTACGATTACCGCCTTGGGCTTAAGTTTACTATTGCGCTCCGACAGTTATGGCGCGATCGCCTGTGCGTCGTTCTTGGCGATCGCTAGCAAATTTATCTTCCGCACCAATAGCAAACATTGGTTCAATCCCGCTAACTTTGGGATTGTTGTAGTTTTGTTGTTAGATAGTTTTGTGGGGAACAGCCACGCATGGGTTTCTAACGGACAATGGGGCGAAGATAGCTTATATGCTTTGGTCTTTCTGGGCTTAGGTGGCATCGTTCTCAAAAAGGTGGGGCGTTGGGATACGAGCTTTATGTTTTTAGCTTCCTATGCGATTTTAGAAGGATTGCGAAATCTATGGTTGGGTTGGACTTGGGATGTCCTAGCCCATCGCCTGACTAGTGGCTCTCTGTTGCTATTTGCTTTATTTATGATCACTGATCCGCGTTCCATTCCTAATGCTAAAGTAGCGCGGTTAATTTGGGCTTTTGCGATCGCCGTTTTAGCATTCATCTTCCGCAATGTGTTCTTCAACGCAGATGCGATGTTTTATGCGTTATTTCTAATCTCACCACTCACCGTTTTATGCGATCGCATCTGGAATGCGCCACGATTCCAATGGTTACCCAAACGATATAGCGCTTTACCTTCCAACTAAAACCAATACGAGTGAGAGCGCTTCGTGCGCTCACTCATATTACTGATTCTCAAGGATAGATATATGAAAAAATTTCTGATTTGGATGCGTGTACTTTTAAGCACTGCCCTTGCTTGTTTAGTTGTCTTTGCCTATTCTCCAGCCGTCTTCGCTTTCTGTGGCTTTTATGTATCACAAGCCGATGCTAGTCTCTTTAACAAGGCTTCGCAAGTTGTGATTGCCCGTGATGGCAAGCGCACAGTTTTAACGATGGCAAATGACTATCAAGGAGATGTCAAAGACTTCGCTCTAGTTGTGCCAGTGCCAGTATTGCTGAAAGAAAAGCAAGTTCGTATTGGTGAGCAGAAAATTATCGATCGCCTCGATTCCTTTAGCGCACCTCGCCTAGTCGAATATTTCGACTCCGATCCCTGTGCCAGATATGAAGCCTATGACAGAGTAACCCTTTCGGGAGCAACAAGATCTGCGGCTCCTGCAGCGGAATCAAAAAACCGTGGTGGTAATTATCAAGTCACGATCGAGGCTAAGTTTGCAGTTGGAGAATACGACATTCTGATTCTCAGTGCCAAAGATTCTGATGGATTAGAATCTTGGCTAATTGATAATGATTACAAAATTCCCCAAGGAGCAAAAGAACTACTTCAGCCCTATATTCGCCAGAACATGAAGTTTTTTGTGGCAAAGGTGAATATTGCTGAACTCAATAAAACAGGTTCACAATCACTAAGACCTCTGATGATGGCATATGAATCACCGAAGTTTATGCTTCCTATTCGCTTAGGAATGTTGAATGCGAATGGCGATCAAGACTTGCTAGTCTATATTCTTTCACCCAAGGGACAAGCTGAAGTAGCCAACTATCGCACGATCAAAGTGCCATCGGGTGATGATATTCCTGTCTATGTAAAAAATGAATTTGGTGACTTCTATAAGTCTATGTTCAAGACTTCCTACGAAAAGGAAGGACGCAAAGTTGCCTTCTTAGAATATGCATGGGACATGTCAAGCTGCGATCCTTGTTCTGCCGAACCTCTCTCGCAAGAGGAACTTCGTAAAGCAGGTGTATTTTGGTTAGACTCTTCAAATATAAATACTTCTTCAGGTGGGCGGATTCGTCGCCCTATCCCATTCCCAACCAATAATGGTCGAGTCTTTATCACGCGCTTACATATTCGTTACAACCGCGATAAATTCCCTGAAGACTTAACATTTAAGGAAACCTCAAATCAAGAATCTTTCCAAGGGCGCTATGTTCTACGACATGCGTTTAAAGGTGAGACAAAATGTGATGCAGGTAAAGAATATCAGCGATCGCTACGACCCCGCTTTGAAAAAGAAGCCAAAAATCTATCTAAATTAACGGGTTGGAATATTGCCGATATTCGCCGCAAGATGAATATTTCTAGTCTTCCCGATCCTATAGAAGTGCCCTTCTGGGAAAATCTCTGGAAATAGTTGCTGCTATTTTGCAAAACAAAAAACAATCACAGTAAGGGTTTGCGGATTTCATTTTGTCGTAGGCAAAATGAAATCCGCTATATTTAATTTTCAAGGCTAGATTATGAAAAAATTTCTGATTTGGATGCGGGTACTATTGAGTACTGCCCTTTCTTGCTTAGTCGTCTTTGCCTATTCCCCAGCAGTCTTCGCCTTCTGTGGTTTCTATGTATCACAAGCCGATGCCAGTCTTTTTAACAAAGCTTCGCAAGTTGTGATTGCCCGTGACGGCAAGCGCACAGTTTTAACAATGGCAAATGACTATCAAGGAGATGTCAAAGACTTCGCGCTAGTTGTGCCAGTACCAGTATTACTAAAAAAAGAACAAGTTCGTATCGGCGAACAGAAGATCGTCAATCGCCTTGATTCCTTTAGCGCTCCTCGCTTAGTCGAATACTTTGACTCTGATCCCTGTGCTAAATATGGATTTGATGACGGAAGGCTTCGAGATTTAGAGCCAACAAATGCTCCTGTTTCTTCAATGGACTCAAACGCACGTCGTGCTAATTATCAAGTCACGATCGAAGCTAAGTTTGCTGTAGGAGAATACGACATTCTCATTCTCAGTGCCAAAGATTCTGATGGATTAGAATCTTGGCTACTTGATAATGACTACAAAATTCCCCAAGGCGCAAAAGAAATACTTCAGCCCTATATTCGCCAAAACATGAAGTTCTTTGTGGCAAAGGTGAATATTGCTGAACTCAATAAAACAGGTTCACAATCACTAAGACCTCTGATGATGGCATATGAATCACCGAAGTTCATGCTTCCTATTCGCTTAGGAATGTTGAATGCAAATGGCGATCAAGACTTGCTAGTCTACATTCTTTCATCCAAGGGACAAGCTGAAGTAGCCAACTATCGCACGATCAAAGTACCATCAGGCGATGATATTCCTGTCTATGTAAAGAGTGAATTTGGTAACTTCTATAAGTCAATGTTTAAGACTTCCTATGAAAAAGAAGGTCGCAAAGTTGCCTTCTTAGAATATGCGTGGGATATGTCAAGCTGCGATCCTTGTTCTGCTGAACCTCTCTCGCAAGAGGAACTTCGTAAGGCAGGTGTGTTTTGGCAAGACAGTCCAAATCCTGTCCAACCATCAAGTCGCCGTTTTCCTCCTGTTTTTACTAATGATGGTCGAGTCTTTATCACGCGCTTACATATTCGTTATAATCGCGATAAATTCCCCGAAGACTTAACATTTAAGGAAACCTCAAATCAAGAATCTTTCCAAGGGCGCTATGTTCTACGACATGCGTTTAAAGGTGAGACAAAATGTGATGCAGGTAAAGAATATCAGCGATCGCTACGACCCCGCTTTGAAAAAGAAGCCAAAAATCTATCTAAATTAACGGGTTGGAATATTGCCGATATTCGCCGCAAGATGAATATTTCTAGTTTGCCTGATCCTGTAGAGGTTCCCTTCTGGGAAAATCTCTGGAAATAATCACCAGCTAAAGAAATTTGTTACAAAAGCTAGTTGGGATAACTCATGAATTATCCCAACTAGCTTTTGGTTTCACTTCAATTTTACTAATTCTTCTATCTTGCTTGATTATAATAATATTTGAATTATTTCGATAATTCTTAGTAGTTTTATAGTAATTTGAATCTACGAGAAATCACAAGATTTTTGTTACGGCGTAAAGCACTGTAATTTTCACATCACTTATCCTTAAAGATATTATTTTGCATACTTATGCTAAATAGTAAATGCCAATGAAAGTACCAGACTACCCAGAGAATGAAGAGAGCCGCATTACCATGCTGCGATCGCTAGATATTCTCGATACAGAACCAGAGGAACGTTTTGATCGTCTAACTAGAATAGCAAGGCGACTATTTGGAGTGCCGATTGCATTAGTCAGCTTTATCGATATGAATCGCCAATGGTTTAAATCCTGTCAAGGTTTAGAAGTAAAGGAGATGTCACGCGATATATCCTTTTGTGGTCATGCGATCTTAGGTGACGATATTTTTATGATTTCTGATGCCTCATTGGATGATAGATTTTACGATAACCCTCTGGTTACTAATGAACCGAGAATTCGCTTTTATGCGGGAGTCCCACTAGTAATCTCTGAAGGAATTAAGATCGGTACACTCTGTTTAATTGATCGAGAGCCTCGAATACTCAGTGAGGAAGACAAAGAGTTATTACGTGACCTTGGGCAAATGGCAGCACAAGAACTAGCTTCAGTACAATTAGCAACGATCGATGAGTTGACCCAAATATCTAATCGGCGTGGATTTATCGCTCTAGCGATCCACGCATTAAATCTATGTAAACGACTGAATAAGCCAGCTTCTCTCTTCTTTTTTGATTTAGATTTATTTAAAGAGATTAACGATCGCTACGGACATGCTGAAGGCGATTATGCTTTAATCAGTTTTAGCAAAATCTTGAAAGAAGCTTTTCGTACATCAGATGTAATCGGTAGGCTAGGCGGGGATGAATTTGTAGCTTTATTGTCAAACGCCGATCAGAGAGAAACACAGCAAATTTTACAGCGTCTCGGTCAAGTGCTAACAGACTTTAACAACCAAGCCTCGCGTAGTTATGACATTGCTTACAGCGTTGGTATAATTGAGTTTGATCCTATCCGACATCAATCAATCAATGATCTTTTAGCTGATGGAGATCGACTAATGTACAAACAAAAACGTGAGAAGCGGACAAAAGAAAGTTTGGCTTAATAAGCCCTAAAAGTATGAGGGGGCGGGAAGTACCGCCTTATATTTTTAATTCTTTTTCCGACCTTCTTGATCGTAATAATCAGGCTTGGCAATCTGTTTAGCTCTAGCGATCGCTAAAGCATTATCTTCAACATTCTCGACAATTATCGAACCTGCCGCAATATTCACATTTTCACCAATTTCAATGGGCGCAACGAGAACTGAATTAGAACCAGTTTTGCTGCGATCGCCGATGACAGTTTGGTGCTTTTTGAAGCCATCATAATTAGCTGTAATCGTTCCTGCGCCAATATTTACTTGCTTGCCGAGTGTGACATCACCCAAATAGCTGAGATGGGCGGCATTTGTGCGATCTCCAACTTTGGCATTTTTAAGTTCCACAAAATTACCAATCCGACATTTTTCACCCACATTGGACTCGCCCCGAATTCGCGCAAATGGCCCAATTCGGCAGTTATCTGCAATTTTGCTATCTTCGATCACCGAAAATTGAACAGAACAGTTCTCGCCAATAATGCTGTTTGACAATAGACTTGAAGGTCCAATCGTAGTCCCTTCACCAACCTTAGTATTACCACGTAAATGGGAATGTGGTTCGATAATCACATTCGGCGCAAGTTCCACTCCATCATCAATGGTGATTGTTTCAGGAAGTAGCATGGTGACTCCAGCCCGCATCCATTTTTCTCGCGCTCTTTTTTGTAAGATCTCATGTGCCTGAGCTAACTGGATGCGATCGTTAATGCCAAGGCTTTCATCGGAATCTTCTAAATCACTGGCATAAACTGACTTGAGATAGTCAAATACTTCGGTAAGATAATATTCCTTTTGAGCGTTATTGGTGGTGAGTTTCGGTAGAGCCTGAGCTAATTCTTGCCAATCAAAGCAATAGACACCCGTACTAACGCGCTGATTGAGAAGCTGTTCAGGATTGCAATCACGATGCTCAATGATCCGTTCGATCTTCATCTCGCGATCGCAGAATACTCGACCATAACCAGTTGGATTAGAAAGAAGCCCTGTAAGCACTGTTGCTGAAGCTTTGTGTTGGCAGTGGCTATCGATTAAGGCTTGAATAGTTTCGGTACGCATTAAAGGCGAGTCACCCGTAAGTACTACAAGTTCGCCTTCAAATCCTGCTAGTGGTTCTAACAATTGCTGAATTGCATGACCTGTGCCTAATTGCTCTGTTTGTTCAGCAAATTCTAGTTGAGGATAATCTGCGAGAGCAGCCCGAACTTGATCGCTACAATAGCCAACGATCGCAATACGGCGATCGGCGTTGAGCGCATCTGTAGCATTGAGAACTCTCTCAACTAATGATTTGCCGCCAAGAGGTTGTAATACTTTGGGTAACGCTGACTTCATGCGTGTTCCTTTACCCGCCGCTAATACTGCTACTGCTAACATAATTTTCTATTTCTCCATTGATAATAATTTTGTGAATTGATAGCCCTCACCCCAACCCTCTCCCGCAGGAGCTACCGTGTATACACAAGTCGGACTTACCCCCTTTAATTCCCCCTTGCAAAGGGGGAAGACCAGAAATCTTGTTCCCTCCCCTTTGCAAGGGGAGGGTTAGGGTGGGGTAATTTCCTTGATTTTACACACAAACTTAGATGTGTGTACACGTTAGCCCGCAGGAGAGGCAGAAAGAGATTTCCAATCCTAGTTCTTGACTAAGAGCAAAAAATCTTACTCCCCTTCTCCTGCGGGAGAAGGGGATGAGGGTTGCTTTTATCCATTCGGACGGCTCATTTGCTCAAGATCAAGAACTTCAGCTAGTTTCTCCTCCGTCATCAATCCCTTGTCCAAAACTACTTGACGCAAAGATTTACCTGTTGCTAGGGATTCCTTCGCGACATCGGCAGCATTGAGATAACCAATGTGAGTATTTAATGCAGTAACTAGTGAAAGGCTACCTTCCGCATAGGCTAAACAGCGATCCTCAACGGCAACGATTCCTCTAATACATTTTGTCGCGAGAGTATCGATCGCATTGCCCAAAATCTCAATGCTTTGAATCAAATCATAGGCAATCAGAGGCATCATTACATTTAGCTCCAACTGACCCGCCTGAGCGGCAAAGGCGATCGCAGTGTCATAACCAATCACCTGATAGCAAACCATATTTGTCATCTCAGCAATCACAGGATTATATTTGCCTGGCATAATCGATGAGCCTGGTTGCACAGGTGGTAACTGGATTTCGCGTAAACCTGTTTTGGGTCCTGAATCCATCAAGCGTAAGTCGTTAGCAATTTTGCAAGTATCTTGGGCAAGGTTGCGAATTGCACCCGATACATTTACAAAGGGAGCCATGCTTTGCATTGCTGCCATCAGGTTACTAGCTGGTGTTAGCTCAAATCCTGTGATCTCGCTGAGCTTTTCGGCAACGCGATCGCAATACTGCGGATGTGTATTTAGTCCAGTACCAGAGGCACTACCACCTAAACCCAAGCTTTTGAGATCATTTGCCGCTAAGCGAATCCGCTTCACATGGTCGCTAATAATCTGCGCATAGGCTTGAAACTCATCGCCAAGTCTGACGGGGACAGCATCCTGTAAATGGGTGCGTCCAGATTTAACGATTCCTGCAAATGCGATCGCTTTAATCCGTAGCTGTTCATTGAGATTTGCTAACGCAGGAAAAAGTACTTGATCGAGCGCTAATAATGCCCCAATCCTAATCGCTGTGGGAATTACATCATTAGTAGACTGTCCGTAATTAACATGATCGTTAGGGTTCACATTGTTGTAATTACCCTTGACATCACCCAAAATTTCAAGGGCGCGATTTGCTAACACCTCATTGATATTCATATGGTGTGATGTGCCTGCACCCGCTTGATACACATCTACAACAAACTGATCGCGTAATTGACCGTCTAATATTTCATCTGCTGCCGCCGCGATCGCCATGCCCATACCGACAGGTATACAACCGAGTTCGGCGTTAACTAATGCTGTGGCTTTTTTGATTAGTAAACAAGCATCCACAAAGGTAGGCAGAGGCTTAAGTCCACTAATCTTAAAGTTATCGATCGCTCTTACAGTTTGAATCCCATAGTAAACGTCATCGGGCAGGGACATTTCCCCCATAGAGTCGCGTTCGGTTCTAGTCATAGGAATATTGGAATCGGCTGTTTTTTTAGATATGCGTTATAGATTAATGTTAACTTGGCAAGTCGAGATTAAATTCATTTATTTGCACCAAAGAATTGCGATCGCTATAAAACATATCAATTTGAAAGTAATGGTATAGATTAGCGATCGCTATATCAGGAGATCGTTTAGCTACATCTGCTTTTAAAGCTTTTGCTATAATCCTAGTGGCTAAGCCATATTCAATCAATTAGCCAAAGATAATGATGTTTTTATGATAATCGTTTGAGAACCTAGTACTTCAAAAAAAATCAGAGAAATGGCGGAACCATTCTTTGGTCTGAGAATTAAACTTGCAGTTGATGTATCAAGAGAAATTCTAGCTGGTGGTGGTGAACTTCATTTTGATTGCGAGCAGTTATTGCTAGATGATGGTAGTCAACAAGAAAATATCTGGGGTGCGGATTGGTATCCTCAAACGAAAGAGGTCGGGCTTGAGTCAATTATTAACATTCGTCCTCGTCAACAAAATATGACAATGGAAGTCAGGGATTTACAGATCAAAGCGAGAATTGAAAAAATAGTTCGTTATCTTTTGGAGGTGGTGTAATGGAACGTCAAAGTCTGTATGAAAGATTTAAACTTTTAAGTTGGCAGCAGCAGATTGGCAATATCGCTTCAACTCTTGCTAATATATCGCGCTATGCAGATTCTCCTGCTTATGATGAACTAACAAAACTTTCTCTGCGTGAGGCAGCTTTAGCTATTGATTGGTGCGTGCCGAATGTTCCACAGCAGTTTCTGCTAGATCTGGCGATGATGCATAGGGAGTTGCTTGCTTGGTGGCAAGTTTTTCCTGTGGAGCCGCGATCGCTGTTATCTTTGCATACTCGCCATCAGTCAGATCGTTTATTGGTGATGGCGGGATTGATGATCGGTGTGAATAGCGATCTGCAATCTAGCGATGTGGTGTCTGAAACTAACAGATTACGTGGTGTTGATATTTTAATTGTAAAAGAAACTGTTGTTTCTGCTTAGTTACAATTGGAAGTAATGGTATAGATTCGCGATCGCTATATCAGGCGATCGTTTAACTACATCTGCTTTTAAAGCTTTATGCCCCTAAACTTGAGATTTGGCAACTTGAGAAACTATCTGAGATCTTCAAGCTTTTTCAATAAAAGGTTTACAAATATGATAAAAGCACCTCCTTCTTCTGGAGAGGGATCGATTAAACGATGAGCAGATAGATTACGAAAAGTGCCTACAATACCAGAATATAGCTCTCGATATCCTTCTCTCTCAGCATCAACTGCAAACTTTGACGCTAGAGTTCCAGTCTTTCCAAATATGGCATTCACAAGACTACGCCCAACTTGACTAGGATCGGATATAGCCCCAACATCATGTAATCTTTCCTCTAAAATCACTCCTGCGGTTCTTACGGCAGAATCCCACAATATTGGATCACTTCCTCCTGTAGCCAAAATGGGAAAACATCTCTTTGTAAGTGCTTCGTCAAAATCACTAGGATTAGATAGAGGGGTTAGATAATCTACGAAAGAAGTATCTGGACTGTTAAAATCATTGTCTACAGCAGTATAAATATTACCTGTTAAATTGTATTTATTAATTTGGTTCAACCGTGGTTGAGTTGAGCATGTGTAATCCACATACGAACGTCTAGACAATTGAAGGGTTGAATAGATAATTAGCTTATTGCTTATTAAAGCTTGCATAGAACTTAGAGTTATAGATGTACTTTGTAATTCTTCTTCAGTTCCTCTATATCCTGATAATTTAGCTTTAGGCAATCCTTTCTTAGCAGTTGGATGCCACTCTATGGTAAATTCCTCATCTAACAAACCTGTTCTAACACTTTGGACTAGCCATTTAGCTATCTTTTTTTGAGAATCTGTCAAGTTATACATTTCAAATTTATCCTTAAATATTAATTTTTGAGTGCTAATGGCAAAAACAGTGTTTTAGATAAAGAAACGCTAGAAATACCACAAATAAACTACTTTTCTCTAATTTCAAGATCAAGTCTGACCTTTAAATCATTAAGCTTACTATTATGATCAATAAACTTGTCATACTGCAAACGCCCAACCACAATCCCAGCATGAATCCCAAGCCTTTCCGTAAAATTAATTACATCCTCACGCGATCGCAGTGTATATAACTCCGCATCATACTCTGATGGAATTAAAAACTCCCTTGCCCAAGCATTTGCCTCATCCTCCTGCTGTGACTCAAGGCGATCGCCATTACCAGAATCATCAAGAAAAATATCCTTCTTATCGTGCAGCAAAATATGCGCCGCCTCATGGAAAAACGTAAACCAAAAGCGATCGTTCTGTTTTCCATACAACGAAAGCTGAATCAAAGCTCTGTGTGGATTTAGCCAACGTGCCACCCCACTCGTATAAGCACAAGAAATCGCAGGTACGATCGCCAAAATTACACCCGCTTCATTACATAAGCGCTGCATCTGCGGCATAAATTCCGCTTGAGATAAAACCGTCAGCTTCCGTATCTCTTGAACCGCCTTCTCAAACTTGGCTTTATTGTATTTAGGAACATCAGCCTTTTCTGCTTCAATCTCACCCAAACGTAGCCAAGCCGAAATCGCACCCACATTACTTTGCTCTTTGCGAGTGCGGCGAAAAGCTACCTGCTTTTGTTCATAACAAGTTTCCCAATTGTCAGGAGAAGCCACCCCAAAAAGTTGTAATAACTCCTTCACAATCTCAGGCTTGTTTTTAGCATCTAATCGTCGTTTGGCGATCGCTCCCTGCTTCATTAAATCTTTAACAGGAAAGCGATCTAGCCAAGGAATCCAAGACTGTAAACGCTCTCTTTCTTCAATCTGTACCAATTGAGCGCGATATTGAGCCTCCCGACGCAACCAAAACTCTGGCGTACTGCCAATCACCCTTGATAGCTTTTGGGCAGACTCCTCAGTAATGGGAACCTTAGCATTAATCAACAAACTAACGTGTTTTTCAGTGTAGCCAAGACGTTCAGCTAATTGCGCCTGTGTCCAGTCCCGTTCTTCGATCGCATCCGTAATAGTGTCCCCTGGCGGCGACACCCATTCTGGAGTAAAGGAAAGATCTTGTTCAGTCATGGTAATCTCCAATAAATACAATACAGACTTCAGTTACTTTTGCCCAGTCAATACCGCCATCTTCCTTATATGGAATTTGAGCATTACTTGGTTCAAATACAAGCCGTTCAGCACCCTCAAGAGATACAGCAAACTGTCCTAAGCGATCGCCTTTTAAAGGATGAGGCTTTCCATAAACTAGATCCTGCACAGATTCGGCTGCAATCAGGTCAGCTAGTCGGGCGCGTAGTTTTTTGGAACTTGACTTTGATTCGCAAAACTTACGCAGTTTTACGTTTTTAAAAGCAACCTTCATGCTTATATATACTAACTTTTTTACCAAATTGGTAAAGATTTTATTATAATCCAAAGATGCACTTATGGATTTCACAGCTTAAAATCGCTCAATATTTAGGTTGGCGATTGGGTTAGCTGATTACTAACCTAAATTTAGAATGACAAATAATCTCAGTTTAAGCGTATCGATTGGAACTTGAGGAGAGGAAACAACAGGAAGAAGGCGATCGCTTATGTTCTCTAATCTCTAGCAAAAAACAAGAATTTGAAAACATTCTTAAATCCTAAATAAGATCATGAACAAAAAATCAGAAAGATTCAGATGTTTCACAAAGAGCCGCATCTTAACCTTTAAATCCACCCATTGACCATTGCTAGATGTAGTGCCTGAAAACGAGTCCTTGCCTTAAGCTTAGTCAGAATATTATTGATATGAAACTTGACTGTACTTTCGCTAATAATCAACTTTTGAGCAATATCCCGATCGCGTAATCCTTGAGTTAATAGCTGCATCATCTCTAATTCGCGATCAGACAATGGCATTGCATCTTTGACAAAGGGAATTGTGATGGCAATTTGTAATTCGATGTCATGAATATTGATCGCACCACCCAAACTAGAAACGATCAAAAATAATTCACCAAATAGCGATCGCAGCCATTTTTGCGGGTCAGCAATTCTAACCCCAGTCTTAGCAATTATCGCTTCTAGCGAAATAGATACATCAGAGTAAATTAAGCGGCAATAAGCCCCCCCAATTTGATTGAGAATTTCGGCAGCCCTTAAGAATACATAGTCAATCGTCAGATTTAGATTTTTTTCAGTACCTACCAGAGTCAAACGGTTAAAATTCAAAATATGGGCTAGGCGATCGGATAACGAACCTTGAGTGAGTGCTTGATTCTGGCTCACATTCTGCCAAGCTTGTTTTTCTTGCTGATGCTTAAAGGCACTATCAATAGCGATCGCTGCGATCGTACAGAGCATCCGTAAAAATTCTAAAAACTCAGGGGGCATTTCTTGATGACTAAAAGCAGCTAAAACTCCCACGACTCTGCCTTTGATTTCTAGCGGGTAACCTGCAAAACCCCGAATATTGTTGGTGATTGCCCAATTGCGATCGCCAACCCAAGTCTCATCAGCTAAATGATTACTTAAAAAAGAAACGCGGTTTTGGGCAATTTTCCCCACCTTATATGCGCCCATCGGCACTCTCGCAAACCTGCCATCAATGCGCGTATACATACCTGAGGAAGCTACCAGCTTAAGGTATGTCCGATCTGGCTCTAGTAGCCACACCCTAGCAAAAGCACAATCAAACCGCTCCACAATGCCATCGGTCACTCGATGCGCGATCGCCTCTGGATCTAGACATCCAGAAAAAGTTTCGGCAATTTCTGTTCCCCGATGCAAATCAAATAAAAGCTTGGTCGGATCAAGTACCTCAGTCATCAAACCTAACGCTTACCCTAAGAACATTTAGAGTGTTAGTCCGCACAATATGTACGAGTACTCCAAATATTAATGCCGCAGATTGATATGTATTTATGTATATGAAGTTACGGAAACCTAGTTGTTTTGCGATCTCCAACGTTACACACCCGCTTATAACTCTCCCCGTTCATACAGATATTTAATGGTTGTCCAAAATTGACCAAACTTTCCCTGTACATCTTGCTGAAGATAGTTAGTAACTAATTGTTGTAGCTCAGAATGGCTAAGTGGATTTTCAATATCAGTGAATGACTCGATCGCCTGTTTACGCATGGCTATTAATTTGGGTATGTTTAAACCAAGCTTGTCGATTGTCTTCTTAGCTGCTTGGTCATTTGGATCGGCGGGACTAATCAATCCATCAGGCTTATATCTAAATTTTGTTTCGCAACTGGGATCAAAAGGTGATATTAAAAGTATTGCATCAAACCAGTTGTCTTTCAAATGTCCGCAATGAAGAGGATCTCCAGCAACTTTATCTTTCAAACAAGAACAAAGTAAATTACTGAAATCTAATGAATCAATAGACGGATCGCTCTTAGGGTGAAAATGCTCAATATGAGAGTCGTTAGTACTTATTCTGCCTTCGCAATAGCAACAAATGTAACCCTGTTCTTGAATTAATGCACCTTTCACCTCACTCTTAATCGTAGGATAATAGGCTCCTAAGTATGTATATGTGATGTTTGGATGATAAATTTTCAAATTAGCTAAAGATGAAGGCTCTTGTTGCTTGATAACGTACTTCATCTGCCGATGATCTCCTTACGTTTAATCAACACCTCCGCCTTTACTAAATCAGGATCTGAGCCGATTAGCAAATCAGGATCTCCATCAACTTCCCCACGCATTATTGCAAGAAGTTGTTTGGCTTGATCAAGCTGTCCAAGACTAATTAATTCGTAAAGATCGTGAAGACCTTTGTTAACCTTATCGGGTCTAGTGGTTGCTAATCCCATTAGATCCTCAAGAACTCGATCAACTGTTTTTCCATAGGACTCGGAAGGTCTTTCGGCGATCGCCCCTGCTTCAGTTTGCTTTAATACATAGAGATTGTCAGGATGAACATGGGTGATGACGTGCGGTGAATGCGTAGAAATAATAAACTGACAATTTGGAAATACTTCAATTAATCTAGATACAACCATGCGTTGCCACTTGGGATGTAAATGTAAGTCAATTTCATCAATCAGAATAACGCCCTCACCATCCAAAGGATTTTCACGTACAGGATTAGCGATCGCCATTCTTCGAGCCAAATCGCCAACCATAGCCATCAGGCACTTTTCACCATCAGATAGTTGATCAATGCTTAATCTTTTACCATTTTTTTTGATCTCCATTCTGAGAGGACTACGCCTAACTGTCAGGTCTGTAAACTCAGGCAAAAATACTTTCAGAGCATTACGTACCGCTTCAAGCTGAGGATCGGGAAAGCAAAAATCCTCTGGTTTTATTGGAACATCAATATATTTTCTATTTTCATTTTCAAGATCTTCTCGCTCACGAAACCACTCAAAAAACGTCCGAAAATTTGTACCTCTCTCTAATGATTGATCGTAAGTCGCAAAAAGTTTAAAACTATTCTTTTCTCGAATCCGTAAAGGTATGTCTAGTACCGCCCGACCAATTGGATAGTAGACAAATGTTGGCAAATTTAGCCTTTCTTCAGCTTCAAATATTTTTTCCTGTAATGATTGAGTAAACTCACTTAAATTATCCAAATTAGTAGAGTTACGGGGATCTTTTAATCTTTTACGAGAAAATAGGCTAGCGCCAGAAGATCCTTTACGGGCTTTAAATAGTTTCCATTCAATATTTTTTTCGTGATGGCAACACGAAAGCGCAATTAAAGCAAAAGCATTGCCATTTGCAATATTGTTTTCTGTTATGGGATATCCCGAAGTGCCAGAAGAATATCTAAGTCTATTAACTAGCCATGAAAGCATAATTACGATGCTGTCAATTACGGTGGATTTGCCAGAACCGTTCTCACCAAAGAAAACAGTTAGATTTTTATCTAAATCTAAGGATAGTTCCCGTATGCCACGGTAATTTTGCAGCTTGATCGTATTTATCTTCATAGGGAATAAACCTTTTGAATAATTGTTAGGCGAACAGACTGCTCGTATTTCTAGTTTGGGCTAGAGCTAGGACTTGGGGAACTTTCAGTACTATCACTAGGACTTGGGGAGATTGTTGGAGAGGTTGACTTCTTCGGTAAAGGCTTTGTTTGTACTGGTACTGTTGGAGTGGGCTTGGTTTCTGGCTTGGGTGTGGGGATAAAATACAAAACCGTTGCCGCGATCGCCAAACTCACCACACCAGCGATCGCTGGTACTGCCTGACTATTTAACTGAGACTGCGATCGGTAGTCAGAAATCTGCGTCACTAACTTCAGATCGGGTAAAGTTGTCGGATCGCAACATAGACGATCTAGGCTCTCCATCAGATCGAAAAGCTGAATTGTATTTAGTTTGATTTGTAATTGCTTAGGATTATGAGCGTCAGCTTCATTGAGCAACACCGATAGCAAATGCAGGTGTTTACCCTCTGGTTCAAGACGCACCTGCTTTTCAGGAATTGCCACCAAAGTATTACTTTTTAAAGCTTGAGCATAAGCACCCACCACTTTAACCAGAGCGTTGAGCAGTTCCAGCCCACCCACAACTGGCTCAGCATGATGGCTAAAGCGGCAACTAAAACTGGTCAGAATTGACATCACATCGCTGCCTGTGATGATCCCATCGATCAGTAAAGTACAACTTGGCAAACTGTAGCTGCGTTGAATCATTAGGCGATCGCTCCATCAAACAGACTATTCCAAAGGCGAAACTCACCAGCTACGCCACTACATAGCAACATTCTGGTCAGCAACTGCAATGCTAACTCGCGAATATCTTCTTTACTAAGGGGTGAAGGCGATCGCATCCGACCTATATACAAAGACGTGAAGCGATCGATATAATTTTCTAAGAAACCTTGGTTTTGCTGTAAACCTAATGCTTCGATCTTGCCCTCAATCATCTGTTGGTGGGTGCTAATCAACAAGCGCAAACCAGTATCTAGCTGTTTAGCGATCGTGCAAACAATCTTTACCAAGGCTCTTAGCTCATCCCAACTTAGACTCGCTCGTTGATAGTTTCGTCGCAGCGGATTCGTATTACGCAGTCGCCAAAAAGCCACACGACTAGGAATCGTCTTTTCTAAACCTAACTGCTCGATCAAGACCAGCATTACTTCAACTGCTTCTAAGTCCAGCGCCTCGATCGCTAGAAGCAGATGATCAATATCCATGCGGACACTGCGGGGACAACCCCTAACAAAGTCCTTAGGAACGTGTAAATCGAGGTTTACAGGAGCAGAAATATTTAACTGCATAATTCGCAGTGAAGTTGAACCTAATAGAGTTTACCCAATTGGCAGTTTACCCAGCTGGAAGGCGTTCAGCTACAAGCAATTTATCTAAAGATCAACAAATCCCGTAGCTGAGTGCTTCAACCTTAAGCTTGGCGTGAGTAGTACTCAATAACCAGCAGTTCGTTCACTTGCAGTGCCACCCATTCGCGTTCGACAACGCCATTGACCTTACCAGTCATCTTCGCCTTATCAAATTCTAAATGGCTAGGAATGTTAGAGAGACCTGGGAATTCGAGGTTACGCTCGACAATTTTACGAGATTTTTCATTGTCTTTAACGCTAATTACTTCGCCTGGGCGGCAGCCGTAACTAGGAATGGTTACACTCTTACCATTAATAGTGATATGTCCGTGGTTTACCAGTTGACGCGCAGCAGGGATCGTCGGTGCAAATCCCATACGGAAAACTGTATTGTCTAGACGCATTTCTAGCAATTGTAGCAATACTAAGCCTGTAGAACCCTTAACTCGTCTGGCTCGACGTACATAGCGTAGCATTTGAGTCTCGGTGAGACCGTAGTTAAAGCGTAGTTTTTGCTTTTCTTCGAGACGCACAGCATATTCAGAGCGCTTTTTGCGGTCTTGACCATGCATTCCAGGTGGATATGCGTGCTTAGGTTGTTTGCGACTTAGACCGGGAAGCTCTCCGAGTCTTCTGACGATTCTGAGGCGCGGACCTCTATAACGGGACATAGCTCCTTCCTTATTACTGTTGAAAACTTGACAGCCTATCTAGTATATGGCAATTTTGTCAAAAAACTTTGCCATATTATTAAGTTTCAGCAATTCTAATGATGAAAACCTCAGAATCGGTTTGGATGCAAGTCCGCCGTCGGCAGACTTGCATCCAAACCGATTTTTATAAAAAAATTGCTATAGAGACTTGAGGCACTTGTACTGCAAAGCCAAAAGACGAGTGGCGGCACTTTGCCCCACCTCTCGTCTTTTGGCTTTGAGGTTAAAAGAGAATGGCGACCATTAGTAATGATCGTCCTAATTTCCAATCAAACGGCGATCGCATCAATAGCCTTTTGCTGATGATGTACCCATATTTATATTTATCCTTTTCTTAACCAAAATTCCACCCTTTCCTTAACCCAGTCTTATAAAGGTTTCCTGTAAGCTGTTATACAGATTGTTATTGGCGTTATAAAATGTAAACGTATAGACTGTTAGTAAATATCTGATTTTTGAATATTTACTTGATGTTAATTTTGTCCTTAGTGAATTATCTCGATAGCTCATCTCAATTGCTATTTTAGAAATACTCATTGATGGTTGGCAAAAAATTATCCACCTCTCTTATTGCTAGCTTTAGGCTAGATGTTTAGTTCGCGTAATTACCTCTAAGCAAATATAGCTGGAAGACATATCTAGCAAGATTTTTTTAGCATCTAAAAACTATAGCTTCTACACAATTTTTGATTTATCAAGAATTGTAATTTTTATGCGTTTTTTGTGCTTTGCATTTTTATGGATATGCATTTATATCGGTTTTTTGCTAACAATTATTTCCATTAATTCTACGAAAACTATCAAGGCAACAAAAAATGGCACTAAATTCTGGCGATATTGCATTTGTTGGTATAAATACTGCAGGTGGTTCCGACGATTGGTTGGCTTTTGTAACGTTAACCGACATTCCACCAGGTACTGTCATCTATTTCACCGATAACGAACTGACTACTCCAACAGCAACAGCCTTTAACACTGGTGAATCCTACACTAAATGGACAGCTCCTATAGGTGGTGTTACTGCTGGTACTGTTGTTACCCTAACCAATTTTGATATTTCAGGAGGTCCAACCACTAATACTGGTAATGTTGCGGCAGCCACATTCGCTGGGTCTGCCAATCGTGGTTTTAGCCAAACAGCTGATTCGGTTTATGCTTATCTTGCTGCAAGTGATGCATCAGTAGATACGCCGACTACGCATTTAGCACGGATTAATCTTGGTAATGCTGAGGATGGATCAGCACCTAACTCTCTACCAACAGACAGCCGTATTACCTTCACCTCGGGACAGGAATCAGCAGTTTACAATGGTCCACGCAGCGGTCAAGCTGGCTTTACTGACTTCAAAGGTCTTATCAACAATCCTGCTAATTGGACGTTAACCACTGGGGCGACTTTGAGTTCTGCTTTAAGTACTTCTGCATTCACCATCAATGGTTCAAATCCAAGCGTTCCATCAGTAAACTTATCCGTCAGTAGCAACGCAGGAACAGAAGCAGGCACAACAGTAATTACAGTCACCGCCACAGCCTCTAGTGCAGTGACTGGAGATCAAACCGTCAACATCGCTGTCACTGGAACTGGCATTGATTCAGGGGACTACAACCTCACTGCCAACTCTATCACCATTTTAAATGGGGCCGCGACTGGTTCTGTTACCTTTACGGTTGTCGATGATGTTTTAGCTGAAGGTACAGAAACTGCCACGCTAAGCATTAGCAATCCATCTTCAGGAATTGCTTTGGGTAGCACTACCGCTTTAAATATCACGATCGCCGATAACGATGTCGTAGCTGGTGCAATTCGGATTCACGATATTCAAGGAGCCGCTCACCTTTCCACCTTTAACGGGCAGAGTGTGGTAAATGTCGCTGGAATTGTGACTGCGATCGCCTCGAACGGTTTCTACTTTCAAGATCCCAATCCTGATGCAAATGATGCTACTTCAGAAGGCATTTTTGTATTTACGGCATCTGCTCCTAGCGTGCTCGTAGGAGATTCAGTACTAGTTAGCGGAAACGTAACTGAGTTTCGTCCTGGTGGATCGGCAGCAAACCTCACAATCACTGAGATTGTTAGCCCCGTGATTACAAAGCTCTCAAGTGGTAATCCTTTACCCGCAGCAACTGTACTCGGCAATGGCGGACGTGCAATTCCCAACCAGATCATTAGTAATGATGCAGCTAGCGGCAATGTTGAGAATGCTGGCACTGTCTTTGATCCTGCTCAAGATGGCATCGACTTCTACGAAAGCTTAGAAGGAATGCTGGTGCAAGTAAACAATCCTGTGGCAACTTCTCCAACGGCAAACTTTGGATCGTCTGAAGAAATTTGGGTGTTAGCAGATAACGGAAACAATGCTACCAACCTTACCAGCCGAGGCGGGAGCCTGATTACATCCAGTGACTTCAACCCTGAAAGAATCCAAATCGACGATCTGAACAGTTCTCTGGTATTGCCCGATGTGAATGTTGGCGCTCAGCTTAGCTCGGTTACTGGTGTCGTCAACTACGACTTCAACAACTACGAAGTTTTGGTTTCGACAGCCCCAACGGTTGTGCAACCATCGGCTTTACAAAAAGAAGTTACCAACCTAACGAGCAGTGCTACGCAATTGACGGTGGCAACCTTCAATGTGGAAAACCTCGATCCTAACGATACGACATTTGATGCGATCGCGAGTGCGATTGTGTCCAACATGAAGTCACCTGACATCATTAATCTTGAAGAGATTCAGGACAATAACGGTGCGACTAACAATGGTACGGTTGATGCAAATGAGACTCTGCAAAAATTGATTATTGCGATCGCAGCCGCTGGCGGTCCTACTTACGAATATCGCCAAATTAACCCAGTCAACAATCAAGATGGTGGCGAACCTGGCGGCAATATCCGCGTAGCGTTCCTATTTAATCCCAATCGCGTCAGTTTTGTTGAAGGTTCACTACAACGCTTGACCGATACCAACCTTGCTGATGGTGATGCTTTCGCTAGCAGCCGCAAACCTCTCGTGGGCAAATTTGTCTTTAACCAACAGGAAGTGACCGTCATCGGCAACCACTTCAACTCTAAAGGCGGCGATCAACCGCTATTTGGACCCAATCAACCACCGACGCTAAGTAGCGAAGTGCAACGCAACCAGCAAGCCACAATCGTTAAAGACTTCGTGCAAGGGCTGTTGGCAACCAATGCCAATGCCAATATCGTGGTCGCAGGTGACTTGAATGATTTCGAGTTCTCTAGTCCTCTTACGATTTTAGAAAGTGGTGGACTGAATACACTAGTCGAAACTCTACCAGCTAATGAGCGCTATACCTATAACTTTCAGGGCAATGCTCAGGTACTAGATCAGATTTTGGTGAGCAACAATCTCAGTAGCAAACTAGATGGTTTTGATGTCGTTCATATTAACTCTGAGTTTGCCGATCAAGTTAGCGACCACGATCCGAGTGTTGCTCGTTTCAATCTACCATCTCCCAATCAAGCTGCCTATACATTACAACTGCTTCACTACTATGGTGAGAGCGGTCTACTTGGTGTCGAAACTGCGCCGATCATGGGTGCGCTGATCGATAAGTTCGATGACCAATACAGTAATACTTTAGTCATTGGAGAAGGCGATAGTTATATCCCTGGACCTTGGCTCGTTGGTGGTTCCGACCCTTCTTTGAATGCCGTATCTGGAATCGGAAGCACAGCACTCGGTCGTCCTGACATTGCGATCATGAACGCCTTTGGTACTGATGTATCGGCGCTAGGTAACCATGAATTCGATCTCGGTTCGCCAGTACTTCAAGGTGCGATCGCTGCTTCAGGTGCTTGGGTTGGCGCACAGTTCCCCCACATCACTTCCAATTTAAACTTCAGCGCTGACAGCTCTTTACGCGGGCTTGCTGATGTCTCGCTAGGTGGTACAGCTACGAATGCATTTGCGGGTCAGGAAGCATCGGCTATCAAGGGCAAGATTGCACCTTATACCGTAGTAACCCAAGGTGGCGAAAAAATCGGTATCGTTGGCGCTACTACCTATGACTTGCTGAGTAAGACTTCGCCGAATGGCACTGTGCCGAAGGATGACGGTAACCTATCGACCAGTGATTTGCAAGAAGTTGCAGCTTACATTCAGGCTTCAGTCGATGCACTGAAAGCATTGGGCATCAACAAGATCGTGATGGTGGATCAACTCGATACGATCGAGCGCAACAAAGCTCTTGCTCCATTGGTTTCTGGCATTGATGTGATGATCGCTGGTGGTGGTCACGAGCGTGTGGGCGACACAAACGACATAGCTGTCGGCTTTAACGGTCACTCTGCTGATTTTGTGGATACTTACCCAATCGTCACTGCTGGTGCTGATGGCAAGCCAACCCTGATCGTCACGACTGACACTGAATACACTTATCTAGGTCGCCTCGTAGTGGATTTTGACGCAAATGGTGAGATTATCCTTCCCAATCTCAATCCATTAATCAATGGAGCCTATGCATCAACCGAGACTAATCTACAGGCTGCCTATGGTACGACCCAAACAGCAGCGCAGATTATTGCCAGTAGCACGATTGGCTCTAAGGTTGATGCGATTACTGACGCGATTAATAATGTGATTATTGTCAAGGATGCCAATATTTTCGGCTACACCAACGTTTATCTAGAAGGCGATCGCGCTTTTGGTCGAGCGCAGGAAGTCAACCTCGGTGACATTACCGCAGATGCCAATCTATTTAAGGCAAAAGAAGCCCTTGGAAACAATGCTATCCTCTTTTCATTAAAGAATGGTGGTGGTTTACGCGCTTCGATTGGTGCGATCGGCGAAGACGGCGGAAAGGAACCACCAGCCCCCTCTAGCGTGAAACCTGCTGGCGCAATCTCCCAACTGGATGTTGAGAATGCACTTCGCTTTGACAATAAGCTGATGGTGTTCGACA
Organism: Pseudanabaena sp. lw0831; assembly: GCF_016584665.1. GTDB lineage: Bacteria > Cyanobacteriota > Cyanobacteriia > Pseudanabaenales > Pseudanabaenaceae > Pseudanabaena. Next base: position 9,379 of record NZ_BBJB01000100.1, on the reverse strand, counting down.
CAACTGCACAGGGGCTACTGAACATTCTGAACTATGCTGCTGGACTTGCCCCCGGCAATGGTGGCTATGCCCAGCTTGGAGGTATCCGCTTCTCCTACGATCCGACCAAACCCGCAGGTTCAAGAGTACAGGATGTCGCGATCTATGACCTCGATGGTAGTCTTGTCGCGAAGGTTGTGGACAATGGAGTGATATTACCAAGTGCACCCACAACGATCAGCGCCGTGGTGCTTAACTTCACGGCAAATGGTGGTGATGGCTATCCAATTAAGGCAAATGCCGACAACTTCCGCTACTTACTAAGCGATGGCACTCTGTCAGCACCGATTAGCGAGGCTCTAGACTTCACTGCTGTTGCAAATGTACCCGCTAATACCCTTGGTGAGCAGAAAGCATTTGAGAACTTCCTCCAGACATTCCACGGCACGCCGCAAACTGCTTACTCCGTCGCCGATACTTCGGCTGCACTCGATCAGCGCATCCAAAACCTGACCGTGAGACAAGACGAGGTGTTCACAAATGTCACTAACTACGATTTCACTAACTTGCCAAATTTAGGCACAACTACCAATGGGCAACAGCTCTCGTTAGGTGGTTTCTCTGGCTTGTATTTCCAAGGACTCGCCGACAATGGCAACCTCAAGTTTGTCACCAACACCGATCGCGGACCGAATGGCGATCCAACAGGTGCAAACAGACCTTTTTACTTGCCTAATTTCCAACCCGAAATCGTCAGCTTTGAGCTTAACCGCACCACAGGCGATATCACGATTACCAATCGCACTGGTTTATTCCGTCCCGATGGTACAACTCCATTAACAGGATTGCCTAACCTCCAAGCGGGAGCCAATGGAACTGCTTACACCGATGAAATCGCCGTTGATCTTAATGGCAATGTTCTGCCCAACGATCCTTTGGGTGCTGATTTAGAGGGAATTGCGGTTGCGGCAAATGGTGATTATTGGATGGTAGATGAATATCGTCCTGCCATTTATCACTTTGATGTCAATGGTAAGCTGCTCGATCGCTTTATTCCTCAAGGTACTGCAACTGCACCAAATCCCGATGCACCTGCTGGAACCTTTGGCACAGAAGCTTTACCCGCTGTCTATGCTCAACGCCGCAATAACCGAGGCTTTGAAGCTGTGGCTCTAGAAGGCAACAAGCTCTATGCCTTTATTCAGAGTGCGATCGACAATCCTGATAATGCTGGTGATACAACTTCCAGAAGCTCGCGCAATCTCCGCGTCTTGGAATTCGATATTGCTTCTAAAGCTGTTACAGGGGAATACATTTATCTCCTTGATAATATTTCTGCAAGTGGTAATGCCAAAACTGACAAACTTGGCGATGCTGTTTCCCTTGGCAATGGCAAATTCGCCGTTGTAGAACGCGATGATCTTGCAACTTCTGCATCTAACAAATTGATTTATCAAATTGATTTGAGTGCAGCAACCAATATCTACAATGCTAGCTTTACCTTCCCAGCAGGTAAAACAGCGATCGAGCAGCTCACTCCAGCCGAACTCGCCAGCACAGGCATTAACGTTGTCACCAAGAGCCTGATTGCTAATGCCGCTCAATACGGCTACACAGGTGTAGAAAAGCTGGAAGGTCTAGCGCTTATCGGTCCCAACACACTCGCCTTGATTAATGATAACGATTTCAACGTTTCTGGAAATACACCAACTGAGAAGCTGGGAATTCTTGAGTTGAGCAAAACCCTGCCTGTAGCTGCGATCGGTTTCAGCGAGGCAAATTACTCAGTCACTGAAGGGAACACAGCCAAAACCGTCACCGTGCGGGTCAACAGAACTGGCGACTTGTCTGGCACAAGTACTGTAGAACTACTATTGACAGATGGAACTGCAACTGGCAGCGTTGTCCCTCCTATCTTTGCTCAGACTCAAGGAGCTAGCAGTTCCGCAACTCCTTATCTAGTTCCTGCTGCACCTGGGGTCAGCTTTACCTCGATTTTGACGGTGGGCGACAGCGTCGGTGGCTATAAGATGGTTGGCATTCCCGACGGGCTTGGTTCTTTTGATAATGGTGACGGGACTTTCACTCTGTTGATGAACCATGAGATTGGTGGCACTGTCACTGGCAATTCAGTCAGTCCATTGGGTTCCAACCGCGCCCATGGCAACGCTGGCGCTTTTGTCTCGCAATGGACTATCAACAAGTCGGATCTATCAGTAGTCAAGGTCGAAGACTTTCTAGCCGACGACATCAGTCTCTTCCTAAGCAACAACAACCCTTCCACAGGAACCACCCACTCTGGCTTTTTGGCAGGCGACACTACCTTAATCAGCCGTCTCTGCTCAGCCGATTTGGCAGCACCGGGAGCCTACCTATTCAAAGCCGCAGATGGCACTGTCTACGGAACCACAGCTCGTATCTTCCAGAGCGGCGAGGAATCTGGAGGCATTGTTAACGGGTTCGCAACTGGCACCTCTGGTGACCTCGGACTAGAGGGAACCGTCCACTTCGGTCGGCAGTTCGCGTTCGTTGCCACCGACGACCCCAACACCCTCCAAAACGATGCCCGCATCGCTTATGAACTACCCCATGCTGGGTTGTTCCCATGGGAGAATAACTTGGCTAACCCCCATGCCCAGCGCAAGACCATCGTTGCTGGCATGGACGATAGTACTGGCGGTCAGCTTTATTTCTGGATCGGCGAGAAGCAAACAACTGGCAATGTGATTGAGCGAGCAGGACTGACCCGCCAAAGCGATCTCGACAACATGTACGTCCTTCGGGTAGACAATCTGATCCCCGATGCTACTGGAGCTACAAACGAAGTTCGGGATGTGCCACTTAGCGGTCAGTTCTCACTACAGAACGAAGGCGATGTATCTGGGCTTACGTTTGCAGGGCTTGAGGGGCTGAGTGATAGCAAGGGAGCTACTCAGTTCTTCCGTCCTGAAGATGGTGTTTGGGATCCTAATAATCCCAGAGACTTCTACTTTGTCACAACCGATCGCTATGACCAAGTCAAGGATGGGGTCGGAACTCAGGTTGGACGCAGCCGCCTCTATCGCCTTCGATTTAGTGATATCGCCCAGCCCGAACTCGGCGGCACGATCGAGGCTATGCTCGACGGCACTGAAGCTGGAAACATGTTCGACAACATGACCATGGATCGCTACGGTCACATCCTGATTCAGGAAGATGTTGGGAACCAGCAACACCTCGGCAAAATCTGGCAGTACGACATTGCTACCGACACCCTCAAGCTAATTGCACAGCATGACCCAGCGCGTTTCGGTGACATTGGGGTTCCAGCAGTGGCTCCTTTTAACCAAGATGAAGAGTCTTCTGGCATTATTGATGCTCAAGACATCCTCGGCGCTGGTTGGTTCTTGCTTGACGTTCAATCTCACTACAGCATTCCTGGCGAACTTGTCGAAGGCGGTCAGCTTTTAGCCTTCTTTAATCCTGACACCTATACTTCTTCTTTACTGGACTACAACAACAAACCAATTACAGTTACTTTCGCCCCTGGTGAAACATTCAAGGATGTGCAAATTCCTGTTTTTGGAGATAGCAATCCTGAAAGTGATGAAACGATTAAACTTAGCCTGAAAAATCCTAGCTCAGGTACATTGGTGGGTATCGATCGCCCCAATGCTGTCTTGACGGTTTTGAATGATGATGTCAACAGCGCCCCAGTTCTGTCGGGCACTCCTGCAATCCTTTCTGCTGGAACCGAAGACACAACCTACAAGATCTCGACAGCAGCCCTGCTAGCTGGCTTTACAGATGCTGATTACGATTTCCTCCTTGTATCTGATCTGACTGCCACCAACGGTACGTTAATCAACAACGGCGATCGCACTTACAGCTTCACACCTAATGCCAACTTCAATGGCACGGTTAACTTGAGCTACAACGTGATCGATGGCAAAGGAGGCTCAGTCGCCGCAACTCAAACCATTGCGATCGCTGCGGTCAACGATGCACCAATCGGCACGGTATCGATTTCAGATACCACACCAACAGAGACCCAAACGCTTGTTGCTAGCAACTTATTTACTGACGTTGATGGCTTAACTAACGCTGTCTTTAACTATCAGTGGCAACAATCAGATGTTGGTGGTGGAGCGACATTCACCAACATTGCAGGCGCGATCGGCAGCACCTTTACTCCTACTCAAGCTCAGGTTAATCGCCAATTGCGAGTAGTAGTGAGCTACACCGATGACCAAGGTACAGTGGAAACGCTTACCTCAGTGCCAACCATTGTCACTGGTGACTTCTATGTCGGGACTTCAAGTGTCAATACTTTCACAGGCACTAACGGTCAGGACATCATTGCTGGACTTGGCAACAACGATATTCTGAATGGTCTTGATGGTGATGATATCTTCCGCTATACCATTGGCGATGGCAAAGATATCGTTGATGGTGGTGCTGGTAACGACAGCCTGAATATTCTCGGCACAGATAATTCCGAAACTCTGAGTGTAGTTTTCAATGGAACGCCAGTTTCAATAATTGCAGGTGGTACAGTAACCAACGTTGAATCGGTGACCGTCGATCTACTGGGTGGTATCGACACCCTTAACTATGGATCGACTACAGCCGATTTGACGGTTAATCTAACCACTGGTGTGGCATCTGGCTTTACAGCGATCGCCAATATCGAGAACGTTACTGGCGGATTCGGAAACGACATCATCACTGGTAACAGCGGCAATAACACTCTGCGAGGTGAGTTTGGCAATGATATCTTAGATGGTGGTCTAGGCGCAGATAGCTTAAATGGCGGTGTGGGCAATGACACTTACATTGTTGACAACATCAATGACACTCTCTTTGATTCTGGTGGAACTGATACCGTTCTTTCGAGCATTGACTGGACTTTTGCTGGTAGCACTCTTGAGAATCTCACCCTCACTGGTAACAGCGATATCAACGGTACTGGTAATGCTCTCCAAAATGTGATTGTTGGCAATAGCGGTAACAACATTCTCAATGGTGGCAGTAATGCAGATGCTCTTACTGGTGGTTCTGGCAACGACACCTACATTGTTGACAATATTAATGATGTGGTGAACGAGCTAGCGAATGAGGGCACTGACACTATTCTTTCAAGTGTCAACCGCACCTTGGATGCCAATGTGGAAAACCTCACGCTTACAGGCAATAGTACGATCAATGGCACTGGTAACGATCTGAATAACATCATTACTGGGAACAGTCGGAACAATATCCTTGATGGTGGATTCGGTGCAGATGCGCTCATTGGTGGTCTAGGCAACGATACTTACATCGTTGATAACGTAGGTGACTCAATTACTGAGGAATTGAATCAAGGTACTGACTTGGTGAAATCTAATGTGTCATGGACTCTAGTCGATAACCTAGAGAACTTGACTCTAACGGGTAGTGCAAACATCAATGGTACTGGCAATAGCGTCAATAACGTTATTACTGGTAATGATGGCAACAATACTCTCAGTGGTGGATTCGGTAACGATTCTCTAACTGGTGGTTTAGGCGCAGATATTCTTATTGGTGGATTTGGCAATGACAACCTTTTCCTCGGTCTCAATGATGGAGCCACTGATAGAGTCGTCTATAACCTCGGTGATGATAGCGACGTGGTGAATCAATTCCTACGTGGAGTTGGAGGCGATTTGCTCCAGTTCAATAACATTGCTTCTATTGACGTTCGTACTGTAGGAGGCAACACTCAGTTCCGATTGGGTGATGGCGTTACTGGCAACGGTAATTTTGGCAATGGTTCGCTCTTGTTAACCTTGAATGGAGTCACTGGATTTGCGTCTAGCAATATCAATGACAACATCTTGGCTGGTTCCATTTCTACGACCTTCAACTTTAGTTAGTATATTCTCAGATGAGCAATAGAAGTTCTTATACCTGATGAAGTCTTAGCAAAAAATGAAACACCCTGTCCGTTTACGGACAGGGTGTTTCATTTTTTGAGATCGCCACTCACACCATCAAACATCGATCGCAAAAATCACAATCAAACAACGATCGCACTCTCACTCCACAACCAATGATCGCATTCTCACAATCAAACAGCGATCGCATTCCCACCCAAAACAACGATTGCACTCCCAAAAATAAATGATCGCAAGCTCAAAAATAGCGATCTCACTCACAAAAAACAAAGATCGCACATTACAAGAAAATCATCCTTCAATCTCTATCCCTAAATACTTTTAGATTTAGGAGAAACTTCAAAAGCTAATTGAGAACCATAGAAACACACATCAAATTCCTGAAAGAAATTAATTCTCCCTAAAAGTAAAGGTATATTTTCGGCTTTTGTCCAAGCAAAAACTAAAGTGGCAGGTGTAAATTGATCGATTGTCGCTGATAAAATAATTCCTTTGGCGGCGAATTTGGCTAGATTGCCTGCTAGTGCAACTGATGTATTGTGGTCATTCCAATTTAGTCCTAATTGAATTCCTGTTTCGTAGGGAAGAACATTGACACTTGCTCCTGTATCTAATAAACCTGATGTTGAGATGGAAGTGTCTTGGTATAATAGGGTCAAGGCAAGATAGGGGACAAGGCTAGTTTCTCCCGCAGAGTTGGACTTTTCGACAAAGTTAAAGCGTTTTTTCAATGTCATTTTATTTTGCTTCTTTTTGTAACAAATGTTGTTGCAACATATCAGTTAAAACTTTTTCTGCGGAAAAAGCGTCGTATGGCGACCAAATTTCATAGGTTTTTCCATCTTCGAGAAGCTCTGAGGTTTTTTCGTCTTTAGTTAGTTCTGTGGCTAAAAACTGGATAGCTTTAACTTTTTCAAAATGGGATAGCTTTTGTAGTGATGGCAAGATCTCTGTTAATGTCATAGAAATACAGGAGAAATATTAGTTAGATTATAGTGCGATATTTTATCAAGTCAAAAAATCGCCAACCACTGCACAAACCAACGATCGCAACTCACCTCAAATCAAATAGTGATCGCCTATTTCCTCAGACACGCTAAATGTTCAAAGCGATCGCCCCAAACTTAATCTGTCGTTCCACAAACAGAGTTTACATTTAACGATAACAATCATTCAAAACTTTCTCCTACATAGGATGGATGGCTATGGCGAACATGAAGAATCGCTATGACTCCGTTCTCAACGACAAACAAAGCTCTATATTTCTTTCGTTTGCCTATCAGAAGTTGACGAATTTCACGCCCAACTATTGAGGCTTCTGGTGCTATAGGACACCGCTTTGGAAATGTTTGCAGTGAAGCGATCGCGTCTTGAAGTTCGTAATACCAATTGTTGGCTATATCAGCGCTTAGATTGTCACACATCCAACGATAGGATGTTTCAATTTCTTGAAAAGCAGTAGGTTGAATGAGGATTTTGTAACTCATGGACGAGGGGGAATGCTTAGTTTTTGCTGTAAAATTGCCAATGCTTGTTCGGCAGGAATTCTCTTCCCTTGGTCAAATTCGTCTAGCCCATTGCGAATACCTACTATCGCTTCTAGATAATCAATCCGTTCTAAAAGTTCGCGGTATGAAGCTAGTGGCGTTTTTGTGGGTACTTTAAGTGATTTAAAAAAGCCAAATAGATCTTCTATCTGTTCGTTTGGAGTGCTATTAATTTCTTGTAATAGTAATTCTTTAAGTGTCATTACAGTTTACAGGTGAGGATTATTTTTCGATTATAGCGTTTATATACTGACATTTTTAATATGAGATCGCCATATCATCTCAAATCAATCAACGATCGCCTACTTCCTAAATGTTCAAAACGATCGCCCCCCTCATTCCACAAACCAACGATCGCAACTCACCTCAAATCAAACAACGATCGCCAATTTTGTCAGACACACCAAATGCTTAAAGGGATCGCCCAAATCCCACAAACCAACGATCGCAACTCATCTCAAATTATAACTGACTGGACGGTCAGCTTATATCCAAGCGCTTTAGCAACTTTTGTCACTGTTGCAAAACTAGGATTACCATCGGGGGATAATGCCTTGTATAGTCCCTCTCTTGTTAAACCTGAGTCTTTTGCTAACTGAGTCATGTTCTTGGCACGAGCGATGACGCTAAATGCATGGATTATCACATTAGGATCGTCGCCTGATTCTTCAAGACAAGCTTCCAAATATAATTGAATATCTTCTTCTGTTTTTAGATGTTCTGCTGAGTTCCATCGAGTAGTGGTGATAGCCATAATTCAATCCTCTAATTGTTTAACTAGTTCCTTAGCCTTGTTTATGTCTGAAGTCTGAGTGCTTTTATCACCGCCACATAGAAGTATCACAACGATAGAACCTTTCTGCACAAAATACACTCTATAGCCAGTACCGTAGAATATTCGCATTTCGCTTACTCCTTGTCCAACTGGAGCAACATCACCAAAGTTTCCCATTTCCATGCGATCTATACGCGCTTGTATGCGGACTTTGGCTTTTTTGTCTCTTAATTTGACAAACCAGTTGGCGAATATTTCTGTCTGGCGAACTTCAATCATACGTTAACTGTAGTTCACAATGCGAAAATTGTCAATCGTCAAAACGAGATTGTGATAACAGAGATCGCCATCTCATCCCAAATCAAACAACGATCGCCTATTTTGCCAGATACGATAAATGTTCAAAGCGATCGCCATCTCATTCCAAAAAACAACGATCGCAACTCATATCAAACCAAACAGCAATCGCTCTTTTTGTCAGATACGCTAAATGTTCTGAACGATCGCGTTCTCTTTCCACAAAACAGCGATCACAACTCATCTCAAATTAAATAGCAATCGCCTAAACATTTCTCAAAAGCAGTACATTTTACGATTCTTGATAATCACTAAGAAGGATCGGTTCTTTGTTAGGTACTCTGACGATAATTTCGATGGTTCCACCTAAAGCATTTACCACGGCTCGAAGTGTATTGAGTTCCAGATTTTGTCTGCGTTCGAGCTTAGATATGGCTGGTTGCTGTACTTCAAGACGTTCGGCTAGTTCTGATTGAGATAAACCAAGCTTTTCACGCAGATGTCTCAGGGTAATTTCTTCAAGATGAATTTGCGAAGCTCTTATTTCAATAAGTTCTTGACGCTCTCTTGGAAGTTTGTTCAATTCTTCGGATAGGGTTGTATATTGGGTCATTTGTTTTCTTCCTTCAGTATTTCCAGATATTTTCTGTACCGTTTATCTGCGATCGGAATATTTTCCTTGTACCAGCGTTTGTTTCCTGTTTTGTTGCCACCAACCAGCAACACGGCTTGGCGTTTGGGATCGAAGGCAAATAAAATACGCCAAGGTTCTCCTTGATATTGAATACGAAGTTATTTCATATTCTGAAATGCAGATCCTTCAAGGGTATCAACTCGCGGTCTACCAAGTTTTGGTCCAAATTCTCCCAACACACTTAGCACCG
>NZ_BBJB01000099.1 GCF_016584665.1 Pseudanabaena sp. lw0831 | reverse complement strand
ACGATTCTTGATAATCACTAAGAAGGATCGGTTCTTTGTTAGGTACTCTGACGATAATTTCGATGGTTCCACCTAAAGCATTTACCACGGCTCGAAGTGTATTGAGTTCCAGATTTTGTCTGCGTTCGAGCTTAGATATGGCTGGTTGCTGTACTTCAAGACGTTCGGCTAGTTCTGATTGAGATAAACCAAGCTTTTCACGCAGATGTCTCAGGGTAATTTCTTCAAGATGAATTTGCGAAGCTCTTATTTCAATAAGTTCTTGACGCTCTCTTGGAAGTTTGTTCAATTCTTCGGATAGGGTTGTATATTGGGTCATTTGTTTTCTTCCTTCAGTATTTCCAGATATTTTCTGTACCGTTTATCTGCGATCGGAATATTTTCCTTGTACCAGCGTTTGTTTCCTGTTTTGTTGCCACCAACCAGCAACACGGCTTGGCGTTTGGGATCGAAGGCAAATAAAATACGCCAAGGTTCTCCTTGATATTGAATACGAAGTTATTTCATATTCTGAAATGCAGATCCTTCAAGGGTATCAACTCGCGGTCTACCAAGTTTTGGTCCAAATTCTCCCAACACACTTAGCACCGAAAATGTTTCATCTTGAAGTCCTTGTTCTTGCTGGTAAAACCAGATTTTAAAATCTGGGTCGAATATGATATTCCATTCCATAGCTCTATTGTATTCTATACATGGAATATTTACAATGTTTGGTTTTGGAGCAATCGCCTATTTTCTCAGATACACTAAATGCTTAAAGCGATCGCCCCTTCACATCCACAAACCAACGATCGCCCTCTCATTCCACAAACCAACGATCTCCTATTTTTGTCAGACACGCTAAATGTTCAAAGCGATCGCCCATTCATTCTACAAATCTAATATCGCAACTCATCTCAAATCAAACTGAGATCGCCTATTTTCATCAGAAACACTAAATGCTTAAAGCGATCGCCCTTTCATTCCATAAACCAGCGATCGCACCTCACCTCAAATCAAACAACGATCACCTACAGCAATTTGCTTTCAAACCCGCCACAAACAAGAATATAAAACCCATTGCGGGGCTTCGCCCTGCGACCCATTTTGTGGTGGGTTTGAGCGATAACTGCTGTATTTTCTCAGACACGCTAAATATTCAAAGCGATCGCCCCCTCATTCCACAAACCAACGATCGCCTATTTTCATCAGAAACACTAAATGTTTAAAGCGATCGCCCATTCATTCTACAAATCTAATATCGCAACTCACCTCAAATCAAACAGCGATCGTCTATTTTCGTTAGACACGCTAAATGTTTAGAGCAATCACCCTCTAATTCCACAAACCAACGATCGCACTTTCACTCCCTCCAACCATTGATCGCATAAATCACAATCAAACAGCGATCGCCCCTCATTCCCATAAACCAACGATCGCCTATCACTCTACAAAACAGCGATCGACTTTTATCTCAAGCAAATATCGCATCTCACCACAAAAAATCTCTCTTCAAGTTTAAAGACTTGAAGAGAGATTTCGATTAAGCGAAATCGATCAATGGGATTTATGTTATGCAACCGTGCCAGTAATAGAATACTGCCCCAAACTGCCGTAATTGCTATATCCTGTGACTAAATCTCCTTTTCCTGTCCCTTTAAGACTGATATAGTATTTTCCTGCGCTCAGATACTTATTGATACTAACTGATAGAGAATCTGTGGGATTGTAGGTGGCAATCAACTGTCCAGAACTGTTATATAGCTCTGCAAGAATATCCAAATTTGCTCCTAGTTCAAAAGCATCAATATATAACGCTAGATTACCTCCAGTTGAGTTAAATGTAAACCAGTCAGAGTCTGTGTTTCTCTCAATAATGCCGTAGGTTTTCACAGTTGAACCACTAAAGGATAGGTTAGATGCACTACTTAAAGAGCTGCCATAGTCGTCTGTACGATACCCAAAACCATTTTTTGTAGTGATGATAGATAGATCATCTTCTGGGTTGTCTGCGCCAGAGTACTGCCCCTTACTCCATTGCGTTAGCTCATAATCGTAGCCAACCCCCATGATAGAAGCCCATCCATTATGCCCTCTATAGTAAGCAGTCCCATCAGTCTTGCCATCATGATCAAGACCTAAGGTGTGACCCACTTCATGGCTAATTGCTTCAGCAATATCTTTTGTGCTATGGAACTGCTTTGAAAAGACAAACGTAGGAGTATCACTATTCAAGTTGAATGAATCAAGATAAGCTATACCACCAATAGATTTACCACTGATAGCTTTCTCCCATGAGTTATCCCCACCAATGGCAACACGAATGCCCCATCTTGTATCGCCACCACCACTATTAATTAAATCAGAAGTAGATGGACTAGCTGTGGTTACATTCACATTGAAAGGAATGAAATCTTCTGCTACTCGTCGCCAGATATTCCAGATGTTTTCTAGTTCAGTAGTTGAAAATGTAGAGGTATTCCCATCTGTATCATATGCGGGTGTAACAATGCTGCTCCCGTATTTAGTATTCCAACTAGTGCCTGTAGTAGTATGACCATTGAAATCTAGATAAATAGTATGGTTTGCACTGGCGTTGCTATTGAGTGAGAAGACTTGAGTTGCATTAAACGGTTGGTAAGTAGATGGAACAACTGTACTGGCATTAACAAAAATAGTGGCATAGGCAACGTTATTAGACTCATTGCTCTCACTAACATTTCCATAACCATCAGCTTGGAACAGAATGTATTTTGTTCCTGTACCCCAACTGCTGTTGTAGGTGAAATTCAAGCTGTTGTATTGAGAAGATCCTGCATTCAATGCACCTACATATTGATAATCAATAGCTGTATCAGTATTGGTGTCTAGAGTTGTATCGTTCGACAACCAATAACGCACATAGTTGGCTCCTGCACTAGCATTGCCATTGTTTTGAGTGTATGCACCAACACTTAAACTGCCGCCAACTGTTACTGAACTCGTGGCTGTTTGTCCTGTGATTACTAGGTCTGGGCTGCTCGGCTGTGTAACAAAAATAGTGGCATAGGCAACGTTGTTTGACTCATTGCTTTCAGTGACATTTCCATAACCATCAGCTTGAAACAGAATATATTTCGCTCCAGTTCCCCAACTGCTGTTATAGGTAAAATTCAAGCTGTTGTATTGCGAAGCTCCTGCATTTAATGCATTAACAGACTGATAGTTGATGAATGTGTCATTGCCATCCAAAACTGTGTCATTTGAGAGCCAGTAACGCACATAGTTACTGACTGCTGCACCAGCACCGTTGTTTTGCGTGTATGCACCAATACTCACGTTGCCACCAACTGTAACTGAACTCGTGGCTGTTTGTCCTGTGATTACTAAATCTGGACTAGGCGGTATAACAACAATAGTCGAGTAGGCAATATTGTTTGACTCATTGCTCTCAGACACATAGCCATAACCATCAGCTTGGAACAGAATGTATTTTGTTCCAGTTCCCCAACTGCTGTTATAGGTAAAATTCAAGCTGTTGTATTGCGAAGCTCCTGCATTTAATGCATTAACAGATTGATAGTTGATAAATGTGTCATTACTATCGAGTATTGTGTCGTTCGACAGCCAGTAGCGAACATAGTTGCTACCAGCAGTTGTATTACCATTGTTTCTAGTGTAAGCGCCAACGCTTACATTGCCACCAACTGTGATAGTACTAGTTGCCGTTTGTCCTGTGATTGCCAAGTCTGGAATGGAGCCTATAGTGCCATCTCCATTAAGGTCTAGACCAAAAGCAGTCTCTTGACTTAATGAATCAACGCTATTTGCCGCGACACCAGAGACAGGCGTAGATTGATAGTTCCAATTACTATCCATTTGCCATACTGCTACTGTGTTATTAACGAGATTCTTCCATAAAACTCTGTTCTGTCCCCCGACTGTTTCAACTGCTAATGTCTGCCATCCTGCATAAATATTCGTGTAAATGGCTTGACCATTGTACTTGATCGAAATGGGAGTATTTGTGCCAACTTGCGCATACAAAAATTTCCCTGTATCTCTTACCAGTTTTGTGTTTCCTATGGCTTCTATCGAGGAAAATGTATTCCCCAATACGTTATCTCCATTGAGGTCTAAACCAAAGTTGATCTCTTGTGTCAGCGCATCAGGACTATTTAATGTAGATGCTGCTGAAGTCGATAGATAATTCCAATTACTATCCGCTTGCCAGACTGAAATAGTATTGTTAATTGTATCTTTCCAAAGAACGCGATTCTGACCGCTAACTGTTTCAATAGCTAGGGTTTGCCAACCAGAGAAACTTGTTGAAGTGATTGGTTGTCCGTTATACTTGATCGAAATAGGCGTGTTGCTTCCAACTTGCGCATATAGGAAATTAGAAGTGTCCTTGACCAGTTTTGTGTTCCCTAATGATTCAACGGAAGTAAAAGTCGTCCCTAACTTGCCATCTCCATTGAGGTCTAAACCAAAGTTGATCTCTTGTGTCAGCGCATCAGGACTATTTAATGTAGATGCTGCTGAAGTCGATAGATAATTCCAATTACTATCCGCTTGCCAGACTGAAATAGTATTGTTAATTGTATCTTTCCAAAGAACGCGATTCTGACCGCTAACTGTTTCAATAGCTAGGGTTTGCCAACCAGAGAAACTTGTTGAAGTGATTGGTTGTCCGTTATACTTGATCGAAATAGGCGTGTTGCTTCCAACTTGCGCATATAGGAAATTAGAAGTGTCCTTGACCAGTTTTGTGTTGCCTAACGATTCGACTGGAACTAAAGTTGGAGTAGCCATTTCTACTGAAGTTAACTGTTGATCGACAGTAATAAACCCCGAATCATTTTCTTGTTTGATGCGAGTTAGTGCAGCACTACTCATAGATGTGCCAAATATCAGCATTCTCGCAAGTTCGCCCTCATCTCCTTGAGTGTCTACGCCTACGCGATCATCTAGCCAATGAAAAGTTTCTTCAACCAGAACGCCTACTGCACCTAATAATGAATTGGTTGGCGCAGCATTGGCTTGAAATAGTGAATCGGAAAGATACATTGTTTGGGTGGAACTGGCATATGCCCCAAAAGCACCATTTGTATTGGCAGCCGAAAGTATTTGTACAGATGGTAATTGACTAAAGTCGCCTACAGACCATTGCGATCGCACTGCCTGTATTTCCGCCGTATTCGCCTTGTCTCCAAAAACTTGGGCAAACAGATCCGGACTAGCAGCAGCTTGTTGGAGTTTGGACTGAACAAGTCCTAAAACATCTGGAAGTTGATTAGCTCCAAAGATAGAAGTGTTGCCCCCATAATTGCCCAAACTAAAGGTTAAGCCTGCATTCTGGCTATCAGACATAATATTTTCCCTGCTGGTGTAATTGTTTCGCCCCGTACTTCTTAGCTAACAACATCCAGATTAGCTCTCTCCCCCCAGAGCATAACTGCTATAACGGTAAATCCGTTTTTGCTATGCGATCGCTGACCTTTAACGTTGTAACTAAAACAAGGCTATCCTAAAGAATTCAGCATGTAAATAGGGAAAAGTTATTCAAAAGTTATATAAAATTTATTTAGCGGACAAATTTGAGTTTTTCAGTATTTGTGACAAAGAAATCTGTGAATAGGCTCATTACTGTGCGATCGCGAATTTTGATATTTGCCGTTAGTGACATCCCCGACTGCAAATTAATTTTGCGTCCATTAGTCTCTAGGAATTGTTTCTCAAGCAGTACCTTTGCAGGAAATCGATAGGTCGGATTGGTTTGGTCAGGTGGTAGAGCATCAGAACCAATCGAGATTAATTTCCCCTTCACATCGCCAAACTCAGTGAAAGGGAAAGAGTCAATTCTGACATCTACAGCCATTCCTTCTTTGACAAATCCAATGTCTTGGTTTCCAATAAACACTTTCACTACGAGGAGATCATCAGGCACAATTTTTAACACTACTTCACCAGCGTTGGGGTTCGCCACATAGCCAAGTCCTGCTTTTAGTTCAAATACTGTGCCCGATGCAGGGGCGAGGAGTTCTTGGTTTTTGAGGATAACTTCTGCTTGTTTAATTTGACCTTCCACTTCTGCAAGCCTCTTGGTATTGTCCACTAGAGCTTTAGTAAATTGGCTATCGATTTCGGCAATGCGTTTTGTATTGTCGGCAATTTGGCTAGTCAATTCCTTGCGGGTAATGTCAAAAGTATTACTCAGTCTGGCTTGTCCCTCAGCGATCGCAGCCTGAATTCGCATTTCCTCCCGCGCTAACTGCCGAATTTCTGACTCCGTAGCAATTACCTGTTGTTGTTGTTTGAGGTATTGGACACGGGAGATTGCTCCCTCTTTAACGGCAATTTCTAGATCATTAAGAATTTTGGCATCAATCGCCAAGGCGTTTGCTTTGCTAGCGCGATTAATCCGAGCTTGATTTAATTGTTCGAGTGACTGATTAATATTCGCCTCGGCAGCTTGCGATCGCGAGTCTAATTCCGCTCTTGAAGCACTCACTCGATCCTGTTGATCGCCTGTCAAATTTGCGCCGCCACCATTAACCTGCATCCGATATAGTTGCATTTCCGTCATTAATGCTTCGCGATTCCGAGCTAAGGCAAAAAATTCTACAGGTACAGCACTCACTTTTGCTCCATCAATTTCTGAAGCTTTGCCATTGAGGACTTCTCGATAGAACTGATTTTCTTGCTGGAGATTTTTGCGGAGTTTTTGCAATGATTCAAGCTGAGACTTCGCTACAGTTGCATCAATCCGCAATAACACTTCACCCTCTTTGACTTTCTGTCCATCTTTAATCAAAACCTCCTTGAGTACGCCATTAGCAGGAATACGCACTTCCTTAACTGCTCCCTGTGGTTCGAGTTTACCCTGAGCAGGGATTGACTCTTCGATTCTCGCTACTGAAGCCCAAATAATCGCCACCGTCACCGAGCCAACTAATGTCCATAAAATCGCAGGAATCCATTTAGGTGATTGGCTCAAGGCTAAGGGTTGATCGAAATTACTTTTTTTGGCGATCGCTGTAGCAGGTTTCTCCAGCCCATCACCAGATGCTAAATCTTCGGCCGCGATCTTGGTCAATTTTTGGGTTGGTTGATTGCTATTATTATTTGTCATGATCTTTTTGCCTTTATTTTATCGTTAGTCTCAATGCGCTCAAACCCGAATCAATAATTTTTTAAAAGTGTTGCAAAGCAACACTTTTAAAAAATTTATTGATTCTTTTAGGAATTACCCGCCGCTTCTTGTTGTCGGTATAGACAGAAATAGCGATCTTGCAGCGCCATTAGTTCTGGGTGAGTTCCCTGTTCGGCGACCCTTCCACTATCCATTAGCAAAATCAAGTCAGCACTATGAATCGTGGCAAGGCGATGGGTGATGAAGAAAACCGTGCGTCCGCGAAACTCCTCAGCAAGATTTAAACAGACCTGACGCTCAGTATTGTAGTCTAAGGCGCTAGTCGCCTCATCAAGAATTAATAATTGTGGTTTTTGTAAAATTGTCCGAGCGATCGCAATCCTTTGTCTTTGTCCACCAGAAAGAGAAGCCCCGCGTTCGCCTACCCGTGACTCATAGCCCTGTGGCAGTTGCATAATGAAATCATGAGCACAAGCAGTTCGCGCCGCTGCCACAATTTCATCGGGAGTGGCATCAGGATTGGTTAACGCAATATTTTGTTGCACCGTACCATCAAACAGCAACGTATCTTGCAAAACCACCCCAATTTGCCGCCGCAAAGAATAAAGCTCTACTTTGCCAATGTCATAATCATCAATAAAAATTCTTCCTGCTTCAGGTTCATAGAGCCTCGACATTAACTTTGTGAGGGTACTTTTGCCCGCACCACTAGTTCCGACAACGCCGACAAATTGACCATTGGGAACATCTAAATTGACATTATTTAGCTGCAAAGGCCCATTGGGATTAAAACGGAAATTGACATTCTCATAGCGGACGGCTCCTTTAATGGCAGGCATGGGAATATTGCGCCGCCCCGCTTCTTCTTGTTCTTGAGGATGATTGATAATATCGCTGAGCCGTTCTAGTGAGAGGGCTGTTTCTTGGAAATTTTGCCAAAGTTGAATCAGACGTAAAAGCGGTGATGTCGTATAACCCGCAATGATCCGAAACGCGATTAACTGTCCCAGAGACAGCTTGCCATCGAGTACCAAAAAAGCCCCGACCCATAGCAGTAATAGGTTGGAAAACTGATTTAAAAACTGACTCATGGAACCCGCTGTAGTGGAAGTTACTACGGTCTTAAATCCATCGGAAACATAGCGAGCATAACGGCGTTGCCATTCCCAACGTGACTGCAATTCAATACTTTGCGCCTTAACGGTCTGAATGCCTGAAACAACTTCCACTAAATAGGACTGAGTTGCGGCATTGCGTTCGGCTTTATTGCGAAGCTGCGCCCTGACGATCGGGGCAACGATAAAGGTCAGCAATCCAAACAATGGCACGGTTCCCAATGCAACCAGAGTTAGCAGCCAGCTATAGCAAATCATCACCACGATATAAACGACTGAAAATACCGCATCAAGGACAACGGTGAGGGCTGTTCCTGTCAAAAACTGGCGAATATTTTCTAGTTCGCCAATGCGGCTAGATAGTTCTCCCACCGATCGCTTCTCAAAATATCGCAGAGGCAATCTGACCAGATGATCAATGGTTTCGGAACCTAAAGTTAAGTCAATACGGTTAGTCGTATTCACAAATAGATAGGTTCTTAGGGCAGTAATTAAAGCTTCAAAGAAGGCGATCGTTAAGAGCAGGATGCCTAAAATATTTAAGGAGGGAAGAGAATTTTGAAGAATTACTTTGTCAATAATTACTTGGGTAATCAGGGGATTTGCCAACCCTAATAACTGCACAAAGAAAGAAGCCACCAAAACTGTGATTAAGGGATTGCGGTAGCGCTTGAGGGATGGCAAAAACCAAGATAGTCCAAATTTTTGCTTAGGAGTGTCTTTAGTTGGTTGAATTAGTAAAATCTGTCCCGATTCGCCCCAAAGATCGGCAAATTGAGCAGTTTTTTTAATTACAATTCCCTGTTCAGGAATACCTAATACTTGTTCGCGATCGCTAGTTTTGTAAAGCACCGCAAAGGTATCTTGCCAAGGTAATAAAGCTGGTGTGGGAACCTGACCAATGGCACTAGCAGGAATTGTCACCAACTGTCCATTTAGCCCCATTAATTCGGCGATTGTACCGCATAGCTGCAAAGAGATGCTTTGAGAGCGATCGTATTGATTGACGATCGCTCGTTTGATCACATGGCGATTAAAGGGCATACTCCAATATTTCGCTAGCATCTCAAAACAAGCTACGGAAGCATCAATGGGACCACGCCCATAAATATGAGGATAGTCTTGGGTTTTGCGATCGCTGCGATGCTCGCTAGTAGCCGGCAAATCAGGAGCGTAAGGAATATCAAAAGCTGTAAGCTGCTGCGGTAATTCCGTCACGACTTCAGTAGCTACCACAAAATCATCGCGCAAGCCAATCAAACGTAAATAGCTAGCCTCTGGAATTTCAAAGATAGTGCGATTTGGCTCAACTCTTGTCCCAAATGGAATTGCTATATTTTGTCCACCGCTGACTAGCCACACAAAATCAGAATCAAGAGGCGCAATCGAATTTTCCCCCGCAGGTAAAGTTAGCACTCGCGCATCTTGGCAAGCATTGCGAGCCTGCTGCGTAAAATCTTTAGGAGACTGAGCGCGGCGATCCATCTCGATCGCAAATAGATCGAATACTTCTGCCGGCGAAATTTGGGTGCTAAAAGCCTTTTTAAAGGCAGGATCGAGATCGCAAAGTTGCCAAAAATCAGTTGCGTCTAGCGATAAAAAAGTACTTTCAACAGAGGCGATCGCCGTTTCGCAGGGCAAGTCACGGATCAAACTCGCCCATCCGATTACTGCCCCAGTCTTGAGGGTCTCTAGGGTCGTAGGAGATGTCGATTTCGGTATTTGGGCTAGCAGCCTTGCTTGACCTTCCCATAAAAATAATACTTGGGCTGGCATGGTTTCTCGGCGCAAGATTATTTGCCCCATCCGATAGCGCAATGGCTGAAGGCGATCGCTCAGTTCTTTGACAATTGAGTGATCAAGGTTTTTTAATAAGGGAATGCGATCTATAAGGTCTTGAATAGCATTAGTGTTGGTAAACATGGGCGGTAATTCAAAGATTTTAATGAGCAAAAACAAGGATATTTAAGAATGATCAGGATTTTTGCTGCGAGGGTTGTTCTTGCAAAAGTTCCTCAAACAGTTGATTGAGTAGAAGCTGAGTGGTTTGATCGTCAAACTGAGCGGGCACAAATTTTTCTAGTCGTAAAATTACAAACCATTCTTCTAATGGAAAAGGTGGATGTATCTGCTGGGGAAGGCTATGGCGCAATTTTTCAGCGATCGCAGCAGGGAGTTTATTGAGCAACACTGGACCAATCATGCCACCTGTTTGAGCTTCTACACCCTGAGAATACTGAGATGCAACCTCTGCGAAAGCCTGCTCACCATCTTGAATACGAAAGAATAGTTCTTGCAAAAGCTCTGGATTTTTGTGGCGAATCAGCGAATAGATAACACGATCTAAGCTAGTTCTACGATTTAAAAATGTTGATTCGAGCCGATTTCCCCAAGTCTGCTGCTTAAATTTTTCGATTTTAAACTCACGCAGAGCGATCTCTTTGAGTTGTACGTCAGTAAGACTATAAACTTGACAATAATTCTGGAGGGCTTCTTGAGTCATTAACTGATAGCGCTGCTGAAATTGTTGCAAAGCCAAATTAATTTCTTCTGGCTCAAGGGTAATGGTGGCGATCGCGCGATCAATAGCTAGTTCTCGCTTAAAATTTGGTAACAAGCGATAGATCGCCAAAAGCTCCCCAAAATTACCTTCCTCAATTTTGAGATTGTCAATTGTCAAGTAACCCACCATAATTTCTTAGAGATAATTATCACAATTTCAGCCAGCTATGCTGTAGTGGTTTGAACATGAGCGTCTACTTACAGTAATTTTCGGTCAAACGCACCATAATAAATTTTTTGATTCGCGTTTGAGAGCAAAGCGTTGTAGTTAAATGCTTTGATGCTTATCGTAGATTGTTGTTTAATTCTTGCTCTCAATGCGGTATTTTAGAGTGAAAATAATATCAAATTATACATATATTTCTGGACAAGCGAATCTTGATTAACTCTATAGTTTGCTTCTCTATAGTTAAGTGATATTGTGTAGGTATTCGTTCAGTAAGTAGTAAACGAGAGGGATTTGTTTGACTCAGTCAATTAATCTACCCAAGCTAGACGACTTTTTGCAAGAGCTTGCAACGATACAACAGCAAGGCTCAAAGCGAATTGCGTTTTTAGGTTCCCGCCATGTGCCACTAACCCATCAACTGCTGATTGAACTGCTCAGCTATGCATTGGCATTATCAGGTAACAGTATTATTACCTCTGGAGCAACAGGTACAAATTTTGCTGCGATTCGGGGTGCTTTGCGAGCCGACCCCAACTTGTTGACCGTAATTTTGCCGCAGAGTCTAGACAGACAGCCCTATGAGTCTCGCGAGCAATTAGAAAATGTAATTCATTTAATTGAACATAGCGAGAATGACAGTTTATCTTTGCCAGAGGCAAGTCGTTTGTGCAATCAAGAAATCATTTCTAAGTGTCAGCAACTGATTTGCTTTGCGTTTCATGGTAGTGAGACTTTATTACAAACTTGTCAGGATGCTGAAGAACAACGTAAGGTTGTCACACTATTTTATTTTGATTAGACAACAGAAAGAGCGGTTAGCGCTCTTTCTGTTTAACCAGTTGTTTATAAGTAAAAATTATGAGTAAGACAATTAAAGGCAAAGTATTTGTCTTGGATGACAATATTGATACTGACCAAATAATTCCTGCGGAATATCTCACACTTGTACCGTCAAAGCCTGATGAATACGAGAAGCTTGGTAGCTACGCCATGATTGGACTTCCCGATCGCTATGATCGCTTTATTCCTGAAGGCGAAAGCAAAACGATTTATTCGATTATTATCGCGGGTGAAAATTTTGGTTGTGGCTCTTCAAGAGAACATGCACCGATCGCTCTTGGGGCGGCAGGATTAGATGCCGTAGTTGCTCAGTCCTATGCCAGAATTTTTTTCCGTAACTGTACGGCCACGGGTGAGTTATATCCTTGGGAATCGGTTGATTGTCTGGTTGATCGCTTCAAAACTGGTGAAGAGGCAACCATTGATTTTGATAACAATCTCATTATTAATGAGACGACGGGCGAAACTTTTGCATTGAAATCCCTTGGCGATGTGCGCCCTGTAATTGATGCTGGTGGTCTATTTGATTATGCTCGTCTAACGGGCATGATTCCTACTCGTGTGTAAAAAATATGTCCTATCACATTCGTATTCACGATCGCCAAAAGGATAAAGTCTACGAAGCTGATATCGAAGGCGATCGCTATATTCTTGACTCTTTAGAAGATCAAGGTATTAACCTGCCTTTTTCCTGTTTGAATGGTGCATGTACTGCTTGCGCGATGCGAGTCAAGTCGGGGAAAATCGATCAACATGAAGTAATTGGTTTATCCAAATCATTGCAGGATGAGGGTTATGCTCTGATTTGCTCAGGCTATGCCCAGTCAGACTTAGATCTGGAAACCCAAGATGAGGATGAGGTCTATCGTTTACAGTTCGGTAACTTTTTTGCCAAACGCAAGCGTCACTGGTTTCAGTTTGGTATTCCGATTGATCATGACTAAATATTTGAAAGGGCGCTTTGCGCCCTTTCAAATATGAATTATGCAGCACAGACTATGAACCCTAAAACAGGAAAAGAAAACGCGATCGCTAAATCCCCTCCGCGTTTATTTATTTTGGTTGTGCTATTGGTTGCCTTTTTAGCGATCTCAAATATGGCGATCGCTTTTATGCAGCCCAAGGAAAAAGTAAATGGCGAGCTATGGATTATTAATCGTGTTGTCAGTGGGCAAACTGTAGAAGCCTCTGTGGTGAGTAATCCAAACATGACTGTGCAACGAGTGAGATTGTTAGGCATCAGTGCGCCACTCAAAGAGCAGACTCCTTGGGGCGATCGCGCTCGTCAGCGTTTGTCAGATCTCATCAAGGAGCAGAAGGTGATTTTAGAGTTTGATGTCAAGCAAAAAGATAACTCCGATCGCCTGCTTGCGTATATTTGGAAAGATAATTTATTAGTTAATCAATATTTGGTGTCAGAGGGACTTGCGATCGCTGATTCCTATTCGCCCAATGTAAAGTATGACGCAAGAATTAGTCGCGCCCAATCTAAAGCGAGATTGCAAGAGCTAGGAATTTGGGACACTCAAAACCCATTACGTCTCAGTCCTAGAGACTTTCGCCGCCAATTAAGCAATTAAAAGGCGGCGCGAAGCGCCGCCTTTTAATTGCTATTGTTCATCGCTGGTGGCGAGACTGTAGTTTGTGCCAGTGAAGTCAGCGCCTTTGACGTTGGCATTTTTGAAGATGGTATTGTTAATATTTGCCCTGCGTAAATTCGCATGGATTAACATAGCGTTAGTAAAGTTCGCGCCCTTTAAATTGGTGTCATTGAGAATTGCATCAGTCAGATAAGCCTTGGTAAGATTCGTTTTTTCCAGTTTTGCACCCGTAAGATCAGCACCTTCAAGGTTTGCGCTGGTGAGATTTGCATCGCTCAAGTTCGCACCCATTAGGGCTGCGCCGATTAAATGTGCTTGGCTCAAATCAATCCCCGCAAGATTAGCGTTAGTCAAATCGCAGCCTGCACATTGTTTAGTTTGGATCAGTTGTTGAACTTGGACAGGATCGTATGCTTCTAAAGGGCTTGCCCATCCAATTCCAATCACAGCCAAAATTGCAACTAATTTAGTTTTCATTTTGCCCTCCTCATATACGAGGAATGCTATACATCTATTATCGCTGCAATTGATTTCGTATTCGTTTTGCAGTATATGTCGTCACTATTCTTAACCGATGATGGAATCGATAAAACAACCTATTGGTTTAATTGTGATTTTAGGTGCAACTGCTACGGGGAAGACTAGTCTGGCGATCGCCCTTGCAAAACATTTAAATTCACCAATTTTGAGCGCAGATTCTCGTCAAGTTTATCGATATTTTGATATTGGAACAGCGAAACCGACTTTAGAAGAACGTCATGCTCTCCCTCATTACTTGATTGATATTATTGAGCCTGATCAAACTTTGACATTGGCGGATTATCAAGATCAGGCGCAAACTTTAATCGCTAAGTTTCATGCTGAGGGAGTTACGCCGATCTTGGTCGGCGGTTCAGGCTTGTATATTAAAGCAATTACGGCAGGGCTAAAAATTCCTAGAGTGCAGCCGCAGCCTGAACTGCGATCTCAATTTGAGGAATTAGGACAAAATTATTGCTATCAGGTTCTGCAACAGGTCGATCCTGTGGGGGCTACCAAAATTCATGCAAACGATCAAATCAGAACTTTGCGATCGCTAGAGGTTTTTTATGTCACAGGGCAACCGCTTTCGTCACAGCAAGGCGAGCAGTCGCCTGATTATCCGATTGTGCAAATTGGTTTAGATTGTGAGGATCTGGATGTTTATCGCAAGTTAGTTAGCGATCGCACTGAGCAGATGATCGAGTATGGTTGGCTGGATGAAATTCGTGATTTGCAGAAGCGTTATGGAAAGGATTTACCGCTTTTAAAAACTTTGGGCTATGGCGAAATGTCCGATTATTTAGCTGATAAAACTGATCTGGAAACTGCCAAGCTACTCACGGTTACTCATACCTGCCAATTTGCCAAACGTCAGCGCACATGGTTTCGCGGTTCAGGTAATGGTGATTTGCCAATACATTGGTTGCGATCGGGAAGTAGTTGGAAAGAGGCGATAATACATTTTCTAACTCAAGATCGCTTTGATTGCTAGTGTTTCCTATGTCACAATAAGTAATAATAATCAACTAATTTCTAGAGGGTTAATCCATGCTAAAGACCATTCAGGGAACATATAAAGATGGACAGATCCAACTTACCGAAATACCAAAGGGTATTCACGAAAGCATCGTGTTTGTTACATTCCTAGAAAACAAGACTAGAAATTGGTCAAGCCTAATTTTGCAACATCAAGGTTTCGCAGATAGCATTGACTTTGAGTCCTACCGTGACGAACTGCTGCCACCTTCTGAAGTTATATTTTCAGTTTAATATTTTTGAATTTATGCGATATCTACTGGATACTTGTGTAGTAAGTGATTTTGTCAAGGGCGATCCAAACACATCAAAGAGGCTAAAGTTAGTTTTCCCAGAGGATATTTCTGTTTCGGCAGTAACATCAATGGAGTTGAAGTATGGATTGGCGATCAATCCACAACGAGCCATCAAAATTCAACCACTGATTACATCATTTCTGAACTCCGTTACAGTTTTACCTTTTGAAGAAGCAGAAGCTGAACAAACTGCTCAAATCAGGAATTTCTTAAAGCAGGCAGGAACACCTATAGGTGCTTATGATGTACTCATTGCCGCAACTGCAATAACCCATAAGCTAATTCTTGTAACTGCTAATGTTCGCGAGTTTGAAAGAGTCCCTAACCTGAAAATTGAGAACTGGCACGATTAGTAATCTCCGAGCAAGACTTTTACCTAAAAACAAAAAAACAGTAGTATCGCGCTTCGCACGATACTACTGTTTTTTTGTGGACAGTGAGTATTTAGTTGAAAAAAGCCCTCTAAATACTCACTGTCCACAAAAAAACAGTGCTTAGCAGGGCTTTTTTATTATTTGATTTTGTCCATGATCGAGAAGATTGGCAAGTACATCCCGACGATAATCGAACCAACCATGCCGCCCAAGACAACGATCATTAATGGTTCCATTAAACTTGTCAGCGCTTTTACCGCTTCTTCGACTTCATTTTCATAAAAGTCCGCCACCTTCATGAGCATCTTGTCGATTTCACCAGTTTCTTCACCGATACTGACCATTTGCAAAGCCATGACGGGAAATACTTCCGTTTTTTCCATTGCAGGAGCAATTTGACCACCTTCTCTTACCGCATTTCGAGCCGAGTCGATCGCATTAGAGATCACCAGATTACCTGCGGTCTCCGCCGTAATTTCGAGCGAAGCCAAAATTGGTACACCTGCACGAGAGAGTGAACCAAAAGTCCGCGCAAATCTAGCAACCGCAGTTTTAACTACAAGATCTCCAAACAAAGGCAACTTCAAGAAAACGCCATCAAGGTAGAGTTGTCCAGCAGGAGTTGCGTAGACGCGCTTATAGACAAATACAAGCGCAAAGGCTATGGCTGGAAGAATAAATATCTTCTCACTCTTTAAAAAGTTACTGATATTTACCAATATCTGTGTAAATGCTGGTAATTCACCACCTAAGCTCTTGAATACACCATCAAACACAGGAATAATGAAAATACACATCGCTAAGAAGATTAAAACTGCGATCGATGAAACCACAATCGGATAAGTCATCGCTGATTTAATCTGGTTAGTTAAGCGTGCCGAATCTTCCAGCAATGTCGCTAGACGTGCCAAAACATCATCTAGCACACCACCTGTTTCACCCGCCTGCACCATCGCACAATACAACTTGTCAAATACCTTTGGATGCTTACGTAACGCATCGGAAAAGTTAGTACCTTGCTGCACATCATCAAGAACTTCAGTGAGTGCAATTTTGAGCCTAGGATTAGCACATTGATCGCACATTACACCTAAACCACGCACCATCGATACGCCAGCATTAACCAAGGTTGCTAATTGTCTTGAGAACAAAGCTAAGTCCTTGACTGTCACCTTTTTCATAGTGAAACCGGCAAAGTCAAAACCGCCCTTCACCTCTTTAACGTCTTGAACATAGAAGCCTTTTTGTTTCCAAGTGTCACGAGCTTCTTTAAGGGATACCGCAACCATAGTCTGCTGTACCGCCTTACCTTTGGAGTCTTTGAGATTTGCCTGAAACTTCGCCATTATTGCACCTCTTTAATAAGAATCATGGATAAAAAACTATCTTGCTAGCCACTAATCGATCTCGACTTGATCATGTCTGGCGCTCGCAAATCTCCAGTTGCTTTTCGCTTCATCACAGGGGCAGGGTTGGGACCAACCACTCGCAATAACTCTTCAGGGCGTGAAGTCTTAGACATCGCCGCTTCAAAGGTAATATCGCCATCCATATATAATTTCGCTAAAACCGATTCAAGGGTTTGCATCGATTCTTTACCACCCGTTTGGATAAAGCCATACATCTGTGCAGTTTTGCCTTCACGAATCAGGTTGGAAATCGCAGGTGTAACCACCATAATTTCCTGAGCCATTACTCGCCCAAATTGCCCAGGTTGAGGATTATGTCTTTGCACAAGGGTTTGGCTTAATACCGCGACAAGAGAGTTAGAGAGTTGCACTCGAATTTGACCTTGCTGCTCTGGTGGGAATACATCTACCATGCGATCGACGGTCTGGGAAGCGGAACTGGTATGCAATGTTCCAAATACTAGGTGTCCTGTTTCGGCGGCGGATACTGCAAGCTGAATTGTTTCTAAATCGCGCATCTCACCGACGAGAATTACGTCTGGATCTTCGCGAAGAGCCGCTTTTAGTGCATTAGCAAAGGTTTTGGTATCTTCCCCAACTTGCCGCTGGTGAATCACACTCTTTACAGATTCATAGACAAATTCAATCGGATCTTCAACAGTGAGAATATGCTCAGCACGGGTTTTGTTGATTGTTTGAATCATTGCTGCCAAGGTAGTTGTCTTACCTGAACCCGTTGGACCAGTAACTAGCACTAGTCCACGCGGCTTTTCACTAAGTTCGCGCACAATTGGCGGTAAGTTCAGATCATCCATGTCGGGAATTTTGGAAGAAAGCGCCCGTAGGCAAGCGGCATAGGTTCCCCTATCTTTGTAAACATTGACCCTAAATCTGGCTAGTCCCTTAACGCCATAGGAGCAGTCTAGCTCCCAGTTTTGTTCTAGAGCCTTGCGCTGATTGTTATTGAGCATCGCAAAAATCAAGCGCTGACATTCTTCAGGGGTAAGCGGATCGCGATCGGTGCGGGTGAGGTGACCGTTGATTCGAATGTAAGGGGGTAGCCCTGCGGAGATGTGAAGGTCAGAACCTTTGCGTTCTACAACCTCTTCCATCAAGTCTTCAATGATGTAGTCCATTACCATAGCGGGCTATTCTCCTGTTCTAATCCTAGTAAATTCATGATTCCCTATGTAGCTTCTAAAAACTGCGCTTCGTGCAAACTTTAAAAACGATCTAGTAAAGTTACCAGTATTTGAGCCTTGCGCGAAGCGCAAGGCTCAAATACTGATCTAGAAAGTTCTAGGCGTAGTGCAGTAAGGACATTCAATTGTTTCGGGTGTGAGCATAGCATCACAGTTGTCACATTCCAGCCCTTTACCGCGTCTGGCGCGTTCTTCAGCTTCTCGACCTTTGTCGGTATAGACGACTCGTAGAACTTCATCGAGTGTGGTAGCACCATTTCTGACAAGATCAAAGGCATATGCCATAAGGGTTTTCATTCCTTCTTGGACGGCAATTTCTTTGATGACTTCGGTGGTTGCACCTTTGTTGATGGCACTTTGCAAGCGTTCGGTCATTTTCATGATCTCGTATACCCCTGCTCGACCTTTATAGCCAGAACCGCTACATTTTGGGCAGACTCGTTGGTTAGGAAGCATGGCTTCGCGATTGACGATGTTGGCACGGTAGAAGGTCTTTTCGAGATCGCTACTTGGTAATCCAAAGCGATCTAGTTCTTCTTGGCTAGGGTTGTAGGGAATACGGCAGTTGTCACAGACTCGGCGAAGTAGACGTTGGGCAAGAACGCCGATAATCGCAGTGCTTGCCATAAATGGCTCTACGCCCATTTCTTCGAGACGAGCAATGCTGCTAGGTGCGTCGTTGGTATGTAACGTGGTCAGCACTAAGTGACCTGTTAATGCGGCTTCGATCGCAGTTTTAGCAGTTTCAGCATCTCGTGTTTCACCAACAAGGATTACGTCAGGATCTTGTCGCAGGAAAGCTCGGAGAATACTGGCAAAGGTCATACCCTTTTCCCGCAAAACTTGACATTGGGTCAACCCAGGTAAGTTATATTCGACAGGATCTTCAGCCGTACTGATGTTGATCCCAGGGTCATTACATTCAGCAAGGGTCGAATATAGGGTGGTGGTTTTGCCTGAGCCTGTAGGTCCTGTAACCAAAATCAGTCCATAGGGGCGTTTGGCAAAGCTTTGCATAAGCTCTAAGCTTTCGGGATCGCTGATCAGTTTATTAAGCCCAAGTTGAGTGTTGGAGTTATCGAGAATTCGCAAAACTACTTTTTCACCGTTTTGGGTGGGGCAAGTATTCACGCGGAAATCTACCCGCCGACCTTGGAAGTTTCGTTTGAGTTTGCCATCTTGGGGAACGCGCTTTTCAGCAATATTCAGGTTGGAAATAATCTTAAAGCGAGAGATTACAGCATTGACGATGTTACGCGGTAATCGCTTGCCTTCACTCAGGAAGAAGTATTCGCGCAGTACCCCATCTTTACGCAGACGAATACAGAGGTCTTTTTCTTGTGGCTCGATATGGATGTCCGAACATCCTTCTTTGAGTGCTTTAACGAGAATTTTATCGACGAGACTAATGATTGGGGCGGAATTTTCACCGCCCACCATGAGTTCATCGCCGTCATCTGCGCCAGTGATATCTTCGCCAAAGACATCATCTTTAACTTGGAGATCTTCATCACTGATTGCGCCTTCAGCCTTGGCACTTTTGTTGACTTGAAACTGGACAATATTATCAAAGGTCAGATGAAAATCTTCGCGAGAAATCACGCGCCTGATAACGGTCAGATTTTTGAGCAGGCGAGCGATCTCATTTTGGACTTTGTAGCTATCGGGGGAAACTAAGGCGAGCGTGATGCTGTTCTCGGTCTTAACCAGAGGTAGCATCTCGCAGTCTCGACAACTGGAAATTGGGATGATGTTGGAGTCGAGTAAGGTGCTAAGGGCGGAAATATCAAACTTGTCAATTTCGACATCAGGATCGATTGGTTCGATGCCGTAAAGAACGCGCAATTCAAAAAGTTGTTGGCGTTTGTAATAGCGGGTAATGTCGGGAGCTAGTTGCTGCCCAAGAATTTGCTCTAGGACACTAATAAATGGAACATTTTGTTCTTGGCTATCCTTGACAGCGCGGTCGAACTGGTCTGAGGTGGCGTGTCCTGCTTGAATCAGTCTGCTCTCGAAGGGAGTGCGACCTCCCCGTTTGGCAAGAGCTTTGGTTCTATTTTTTAAGCCTGAGGCTGTGGTTGGCGCTTGATCTGATGTATTCATAGCCCAAGAGTTCCTAAGAGTTCATTACCCAAGTGAGATTAGATTTTTACGATCGCAAAGTAATATTTAAAGAGCGATCGCAAAGCAATGTAAGGCGATCATAGCTGTTTGCATAACTATATTGGGCAAAAATAGCACAAGTGTTTCATAGTTTTACAAAATTAAGCTAAAAATTTGAGTGATAACCAGAGGTACGGCGCAAAGCACCGTACCTCTGGTTTATTTTTTGAGGGCTTGCCAACGGATTTTGGGGTTTTGGACAAGAAGTTGAGAGATAGCGATCGCGCCTTTTTTGTTTAAGTGGCTAGGGTCAGAAAAAAGATCGGCTTGATTTAGAATCGCTTGAGACAGGTCGAGATAAGTAAACCCTTCACGTAAGGCAAGCTCTTGCATTCTGCCATTGAACGTAGCTTCATAGCGGCTGCGAATTTGATCGAGATATGTCACATGTAAAGGCATATTCACGACTAAAAGCTCAATATTATTGCGGCGACAAAAGTCAACTACATTTGCAAAAGCCTCAAACTGGGATCCATTAGTCTCAAAGTTCCGATAGTCAAGATCGTAGTCGCCTGGGACTTGGGGGAATTTTTGGAAATAGATGTTGGGATCGAAGATGACATCAAAAGCGACAAATCCTTTGGGGTCAAGGGCGGTGACGGTACTGGGCATAGTCGCAGCGAGCAGGGCTTCGCTGTTGCTGAGCATATGTGTATTACGATCAAACTTCTTGACTAACAAAGTCCGAATTTCTTGACGCTTGGAAAAAGTGGCAAACAGCAGATCAAAGGATTGGGCGATCGGATTGGGCGATTTGGTAGAGATCTCTGTTGGATTAGTTAAAGAAGTCGGACTAGTACCGTTATTTTTGAGCACTTCCTGCAATTGTTTGTAGCCGACGGATGCAGTGATTTCGTCATAGGTAAGGTCGCTGCGGCTACTATTAAAAGCTCTCAAACCATCTGCCCAAATAATCATGCGCGGTAGTTGCGGCTGGGACAGGATTTGGGTGATTTGTAAATTGACAACTTTGGCGGTTGCACCATCAATACCAAGATTAAAGACGCTGATATCTTTGTATCCTTTGTTGTTCAGTGTTTTTTCTAATGTTTTTGGTTCAAGCCCGCGTAAGGCTCTGGAACTGCCAACAATTAAAATTTCGGGCGATCGCTGTTTATTCGTGATCTGCCAATCAAGAAGAGATAATTTCTCATTGAATAAAGCGATATTAAAATTGAGGGCGGTTTTATTAGTGAGGCTCTTTTCGGGAGAATTATCTTGCTGGTTAGCTGGTAAATTGATTTTGGAATCAGCGATTACAAATTTGGTTTGTTGATCGGGCTGATCGTAATTACTGAGAGTGCGATCGATAGCGATCGTTGCCCCAACCCCGATCGCTAAACTTGCTATACAAACTGGTAAAGAGAGCATTTTCGGTGCAGTTTGCCCCAGCCATTTCAATCCAAAGATCGCCTGACCAACTGCAAGTAGTTTCGCTCCAGCATATGCACTTAATTTCTGCCAAGAATTAGGCTCTTCGTCTTCGCTGATAAATTCAATACTGGGATCTTGTGTGTTTTCTGCGGCAAATAGTTCTTCTTCATTGGGGTTCTGGATGCCGATCGCTAACAAATCAATTTCAAAAGACCAGCTCGGCTTTTTCTCACCGATGACGCGACTCGATACCGTTACCGATTGAAAATATTCTGAAGCACTCACGGTTCGCAAAGTATTTAACATCGGCAATACCATCTCTGCTTGCAAAATCGCAGTGCGCGTCTCGCATAACAAATTGAGGCAATTGTTTTGTAATAACAACTTCAGCTTAGTTTGAGCAAACTTGGGAGCTAGTTGCGGATCTTGCCGAAAACTGGTGAGTAAAGCGGCGATAATTTCGGCAGCAGCCAGCGCCGATGGGGCGATCGGTAAATCCAGTCCTAACGCCCATGCATTTCCATGCAATTTAAGACGGTGGACTCCTTCGGCGTATAAAACTGAATGATCAAGATCCTGTGTACTTGGGGCGATCGCCTCTAATAGCTTTATTGCACAGGTTACTTCCCGATCTTGACTATAAAGATATAAGCAATCGCCTTTTTGTTTAGTATGTGAAAGTTTTATCCCTGCCAATTCTTCAGTCAAAATACTGGTTGACGACTCCCGAACCAAAGCTGGATTGGAGGACGCAAGATTGTTATTAGCCTCATTAATTTGATTGTTAGTCAAACTTGAGGGTTGACGCGCATCTGCACCTGCATCTAGATTTGCATCTAGATTTGCATCTAGATTTGCATCTACTGTTATTGGATTTGCATCTAAGGATGTTGTTTCCATTGTCTGTTTGAAGAGTTCGGCAGGATAAAAAATTTGCTACAAGGTTAGCATGGCGACTTCACAACCAGACAAAAAGTTGTTTTATCAGCCCTAGCTAAATAGGCGTAAATATTCATCAAATATATACATCTTGTCTCTTTTTCCACCTGTTACCTCTTTTAAAATTCCAAATCCCTCCAAATCAGCAATTAATTTATAAGCAGAGGATGGTGATAAAGAAGTTAATTCTGCAACTTTGGCAGCCTCGATCACAGGTCGTTGATACAAATAATTCAAGACCTTTTGAGCCTTAGCAGTGCGACTGCGTAACGTCTGAATTTCTTGATCGACAAGCCTTTGCAACTTTAAAATATTGTCAAAAGTCGTAACGCTATTTTTGGCTGTTTCAATCACACCAACCAAAAAGAACTTGAACCAATGTGATAAATCGTTTTGTTCTCTAACTCGCGTAAGGTTTTCATAATAAAGCGATCGGTTTCGCTCAAAAAAATCAGATAAATACAAGATCGGTTTTTTGAGAATACCTTGGCTAACCAAATATAAAGTAATCATTAATCTGCCCACCCGCCCATTGCCGTCCAGAAATGGGTGAATTGTCTCAAATTGGTAATGTCCCAAAGCGATTTTCAACAACTCAGGAAAATAATGCTCCTCATTGTGGACAAAGAGTTCCAGATCGCTCATTAACTCATCGATCGCAGTATGCACAGGCGGCACAAATCTAGCATCGTCAATCGTCGCACCACCAATCCAATTTTGACTTTTTCTAAATTCTCCTGATTGTTTATGTTTGCCCCTCACCCCTTGTAGCAATATTTGATGGGTCTCTCGGATTAGTCGTGATGAAAAAGGTAAGTCATCTAATTTAGCGATCGCTTGATTCATTGCCTCTACATAGTTTTGAACTTCTTCCCAGTCATTTCTTTTATCTAGTGGCACGTCTTCAATGCTGAGTAGAGCTTCCTCGATATTGGTTTGTGTGCCTTCGATTTTGTTCGATAGAGTCGCTTCCTTGAGGACATGCATACTAATAAATAGGTCAATGTTGGGAATGTACTCAGAGTACATATCTAGCCGACCTAACTCGCGATTGGCTTGCTCTAGCAGCTTTTGGATTTCCATGTTATCCAATGTCCAGAGCCGATTGATGGGAGTTGGTTGAAAGCTTTTGTAATAGCCTTGTTGTATATACGTGCCAGATTTGAAATTTTTCATGCGCCCAAAACCTAAAATAGCATCGCCTCTTATTTTAGATTTTAGCAAAAAACTAGAATAAGAGGCAACAAAAACAGCGCCTTGTGCTGTAGCTATAGTGAGCGCTGAATGATATTTTGCTTTTAAATGAGGATTGGAGAAAGTGATGATAGTTAATTTAGGTAACCAAGCAATTCAAGAAAATATTCCTCAGTTTATTGATGGAGAACTTCCTTCATTATCGGAAACTGAACAGGGTGTAGGATAAACTTAGATTCTGAGAGGAATTCCTATGTCAGCCCGTGATCTATTTCATAAAATCGTTAAAAAAGCCTTACAAAAAGATGACTGGACGATCACACACGATCCCTATCCATTAGCCACGGGTAGTTTTGACCTAGCGATCGACCTCGGAGCCGAAAAAATAATCGCCGCCCATCGAGGAGAAGAAAGAATTGCCATTGAAATCAAAAGCTTTCTAGGACCCTCCAAAATTTCTCAATTTTATGGAGCCTTGGGGCAATTTATCGCCTATCGTACAGCTTTACATACTCAAGACCCAAACCGTATCCTCTATCTTGCCGTACCTGATGACATTTATGATCGATTTTTCCTAACACCGTTTGTCCAAGAACTAGTTACGCAAAATCAACTTTATATACTCACATACGCAATCGAAGCTGAGAGTCTAGAAAAATGGATACCCTTACCCAATACCGTCAGCAAATTAAAACCCTCTTAAAAAATCATGCTCTTCATGTTTGGGACGATCGCATTCAAGCCCAAATAATTATTGATGCCGAACATGACCATTATCAACTTGTTTATGTCGGTTGGCGAGACTCTAAACGCTGTTATGGAGTCGTTCTTCACATTGATATCATTGATGGCAAAATTTGGATTCAACAGGATGGAACTGAAATTGGAGCAGCAAATGAATTAGTTGAGTTGGGGGTTCCCAATCATGAGATTGTCCTAGGGTTTGATCCGCCCAACCTTCGACAATACACAGACTTTGCCATGAATTAAAAGTTGGTTCTTTATTAAATCGCAAATCCATAATTAGTCTCTATTCATCTAAATGCTCAGAGACAGAGCGATAAAGTTCTAAAACATGGTGATCGAGGAGTTGGTAATAGACTTTGCGCTGACTTTTGCGATAACTGACTAGACGCATGGTGCGGAGAACTCGCAATTGATGGGATACCGCTGATTCACTCATGCCCACTACTGCTGCAAGATCGTGAACGCATAGTTCCTGTTTCGATAAAACTGAGAGAATCCGCAGGCGATTGGGATCGCTCAACATCCCGAAAAATTCTGCCATGTTTTGCGCTTTCTCAACTGGCAAAATCGCATTAATTAAATCTTGTAATGCTTCAGGTGCGATCGCATGAAGATCACAAGTCGGCAAATTGTCAAGGGAAAGCGAGGAGGAATTTAGCATTGTTACATTTTACAAAAAAGCGATCGCTTTTTCTCGTAGCCTTTGACATATGAACGTATATTCATATATGATAATTTTAATTGTATAGGATTAAATATATGACAACTCTCACAGAAACTCTTGCAGACACTAGATGTGCTTGCCCTAAATGTAGTTGTATGGTCTCCCTAGACAAAGCAATCATGGCAAATGACAAGCCTTATTGCAGCAGAGCTTGTGCCGATGGACATCCTGAAGGATCTACTGGATGTAAAAAATCTGGATGTGGTTGTGGCTAACTAAAAAAAGCGATCGCTTCAAAAAGAAGCAGGTGGGCGTAGTCTACCTGCTTCTTTTTGGCTTTTGGTTAGGGTATAGTACAACTCATTAGCTTCACCAAAATTCAAGATGCTGAATTTAAACGAAATTATGTCGCTGGCTCGCCCGATCGCTTGGGGTGCGGGGGATATTCTGATGAAGTACTATCAAGAGCCTCAAGACTTAGAAATCAGGTTTAAAGGTGGCGAAGAAGGCAATGTTACTTCCGCAGATTTAGCCGCCAATGATTTTATCTTGCGCCAGTTAAAGCAAGTATTTGGGACTGAGGACTTTGCCTATCTCAGTGAAGAAACAGAAGATAATATCGATCGCCTTGGACATGAATGGGTATGGATTATCGATCCAATGGATGGCACGAGTGATTTTATCCGTCGAACTAATGAGTTTGCAGTGCATATTGGCTTGACCTATCGCCAACGTCCTATGCTGGGACTAGTTGCCACGCCTGCTCAAGATCGTCTATTTCAAGGGATATTGGGCAATGGGGCATATATTGAGACTAGAGATGGTTTGCGGCAACGTATTCAAGTCTCTAACAAGGTCAAACTCGAGCAAATGGTCGTAGTGGCTAGTCGTAGCCATCGCAATTATCAACTCG
>NZ_BBJB01000098.1 GCF_016584665.1 Pseudanabaena sp. lw0831 | reverse complement strand
CTTTTTGGCTTTTTTATGGCTCATCAAAATCGGTGTCTTGGGCTAAGTTGGGTGGAGTCACGGCGCGAGTGACCCTCACTTTATGACTTTCTCGTTGTGTTTGCGCTTCGATCGCGATCGCTTCAAAAGCAACATCAATACTACTGAGCGGAATCGATATATTTGTGCGGGTTTCTATAAACTCAGCATTGGGAACAGTACTAAAATCTAATAGCCAACGTGGCCCATCGACAATCATCCGCGTTTGCAAATCTTTAATCCAGAATTTCACAAAGAATTTAGGAGCAAGCGCAGGTAAGCGCACGATGACTTGCATTGGTGTTCCTGAAATTAGCTCACCTGCGGGAATAAGGATTTCAGGAATGGGAATTGGTTCTTGATCTGATAACGCCTGTGGTGAAGTTTCTTGAATATTGCGGATAGTTTGGGCGGTCTCAGACAAAGTGGAAGCAGCGGAATTTTGGCTTGACACAGTGCTAATTGGGAAAGTGTTGGAATCAATAGGGTCTTCCCAAACATATTCATTTAAAATTAAATCTGGTTCAGGAGTTAGTAAACGATCAAGCTCAACATCAAGTTCAAGATCTAGTTCGGCAAGGCTGGTGGCTTCGGCGATTGTTCGGGGAGTTTGTTCGGGATGGTCTAGATCGATGGATGCACTAGTCGAAGCACTCGATAAATCATCTGCTAGTAATGGATCTCTAGGTGGAAAGGTGTCGAGTAATAGTTCTTCGGTGCGTTGGTTGGCTTTTTGGGCAGCGATCGCATCGGCAGATAGAGTTTGTAGCTTATTGAGAAAACGGTTGCTACGATTACGGGAAGGCTGAACATTAGGACTTGGCAGATTTTCTAGCAACTCTTCGTAGTTTTGGGGAAGTTCTTCTTCAAAACTGTAAAGTAGTTCTGGTTCTTCTTCATAGTTTGATGGAATTTGGCGATCGCTATCAGCTAAATCCCCAATGTTTGTCAGATTAAATTCTGACTCAATTTCCTGAGGAATATCGGCAGCAACCTGTGGAAAACTTTGAGGATAATCATCGGTTATTTCAGGATTTGTTGGATTATCAGTCTGATTAATAGCCCTATTTTGCTCAGATGGTAAAGGTGGCAACGACAAAGAATTGGCAGGTACTTGTGGCTTAAATACCTCTGCCTGATTAGCTTTAGCCCTATTAGAAGGTATGGGTGGAAGACTAAGCGAATTGGCTGGCTTTGGCTTTGGCGATAGACTTCTAGGTTGGTTTTCCGTTGATGTTGACACCTGTGGAAAACTCTGTGGAAACTGTGAGTAACTAGGCTGATTGCTAGATGTGTTTTTAGTTTGAGAATTGGGAGTTGTTTCTTGGGGAGAATATTTCTGGGCTTCTTTAATGAGTTCGGGTAGA
The DNA here is from genome assembly GCF_016584665.1 of Pseudanabaena sp. lw0831. GTDB lineage: Bacteria > Cyanobacteriota > Cyanobacteriia > Pseudanabaenales > Pseudanabaenaceae > Pseudanabaena. The sequence goes on along the minus strand of NZ_BBJB01000098.1, from coordinate 15,478 downwards.
ACTCGTGAAGCAGGATAGGAAACTGCGATCGCTTGTTGAGTCACATACAAATCACTATCCTGTTGAAAGTCTTGCTGGGGATGGATTTGTACTTCACCAATTAGAACTTGAATCTCTGAAGGTGGCGGCACAATAATCTGATAAGTGAATGTCATCGCGCCAGTTGCTGGGTTGCGATCGCTAATTCTTGCGATCTCGAAGCGTTGATTTACGAGGACATCAAGGGTTTGTGGATCTTTGAGACTTACTTCGATTTCCCCTTGAGTATAGACTTCGCCTGTGAGGTTGAAGCTATTGTCTTCATTAAGAATATATTGAGGCTGTTTTAAACGTAATAAAATACGTGGCTGAAGTGGGGCATCTGCATCTGCATCTGTTAAAACGTTTGAGCCATATGCTTCTACCTGTTCTATCAGATTAGGGCGATCTCTTAGAGATTCTGTTTCTGATTCTAGATCTTGAGAATTACTATCAATTTCTTCATCCTCATCATTAAAGAGCGCAAACTCTTCAAACATCGATGCGACGAGTTCAGTTGATCTTTGTTCCGCAATATCGAGTATTGGTGAGCTATAACTTAGAGGGGTTGGCTCAGTTTGGATGATTCCCAATGCATTGGTATGTGATTCATTGGCAAGTTCGGCAGGAGTTTCTAAATCTTCTTCAACCTCGTTATATTGCCAGTCGGAACCAGCTTCTGCTGAGATTTGAATTACATCAAACTTGACTGTTTTTTTCCATGCAGGGATTAAATTGGTATTTGCTGATTCTGAGCCAGATTCTGTAGCTATGCAATCAATTTGCCATATCCCTGGTACAAAGTTTGTGTAGGGCATGACGATCAGCAATCCATCATGGCTGATGCGTTTGGCGATTTTTTGTTGCAAAGGTTGATGCCGCACATCTGCGAGAGGGCGATAGGCGATCGCAATCCCAACTAGCGCATTTGCTAAAGCAGAGCGTGCAGCAAGTCGGTACTGGCCTTCCAAGATCTCTACAGTTGGAGATTCTAAGGGCAACCAGGACTTGTCACCTTTGCGTTGTAGCAAAAACTCCCAGTTTTCCATATTCGGCGATCGCGGGTTAAGGCGGTAAAGTGTGCTTAGTTATCGCAAATACTAACCCATCTAGGCTTGTATAGCAATGAAAAGCAAAGATGTACCGCGAAGCAGTAAATCTTTGCTTTTCCAGCAGTTTTTGATCAAACGAACCAATAAATTTTTAAAAGTGTTGCGAAGCAACACTTTTAAAAATTTATTGGTTCGGGTTAAGTAGCTAGGCACAATTAAATATAAAGCCCAAAAATCTGTACCGCCCGCGTAGCGGGCGGTACAGATTTTTGCTCTGGTTTTTTAATTGTGCTAGGGTACTTAAAAGGTTGAGTGAACTTAGATAGAAAGACCGAGCTTAAGTCCTAGAAAGGCATGGGCAACTAAAAGCACCACGATCGCACTGCCTAGATAGGCATGAGCATTGCGAAGAAATGGCTTATTACCACCAAAACCAGTCAGTGAAATTGCGCCATTGATCGCCAGCAAAGTTAATACTACTGAGCCTGTAATGAAATGGGGACTCTCTAGCAGTGGTTTTGCTTGCATGACAAGGGACAGCAATCCACCTGTGTAGCCTGTAGCCAAGAATACGGTCATGAGTGGAGCAACCTTGCGATGATCGGCTTTGTTTTTGGTTGCAACTTCAGGATCTGTGGTGGTGCGGCTGCGCCATCCTGAAATTGCCACAAAAGATCCCATCGCCACAATGACGATCCCCATAAAAAATGGATGCCCCCAATGGGTAACTGGTTCGGGCACATTGAGGGATTTAAATTGATCGGAAATTGGCTGGAGTGACTCAACGAGTTTAGTAGCAAATTCAGTCATAGATTTTGAGTAGCTTTGATGGAAAATTTGTTAAAAATCGCAAAAGTCTTTACAATTTTTAACAATTGTAGCGTTTTTTATTCAAAAGATGAGAGGCGGTGCGAAGCACCGCCTCTCATCTTTTGGGTTTTAGCTGTAGTAGTATGTCTGTGTAAATGACGGTATCGCGATCGCGGTAAAACTAAACAAGTGATTCAGATCGAACAGTCGATCAGACAGGTGGAAGACGCACATTCTCTCAATGGGCGATCGCTAGAGATATTAGCTAGAGCGATCAATCTATTTCGGGGATCTTTTTCGCTGATTATTGTTAATTGTAATTACCGCAGTCTTAGACAGAAACTGTTGAGTTCATTAAGCTCAAAAACAGGCTCTACATATCGTGAGCTTTGGTGGCGGGAATTTCCAGAGACTCTCTATGATAAATTGCAAAATGCATGGCAAAATTCGGGGCAAAATTTGGGGCGAGATGGTCAGACTGAGGATATTTCTGCCCTGATGTGTTTGGGCTTAGAGCAAACTAGACCCGAACATTTAGAAGATTTATTTTTAGAAGCTAACCTATTTCGCGATCGCCTCAAGCAGCAGATTAACTGTCCATTGGTATTGTGGCTAAATGATCGTGAACTGCAACAGTTATGGACTAATGCCCCTGAGCTAGCAAATTTGGCAGCGCCGCCGATCAAATTTGGCTTGAGCCCTGAACAACTAGATGCAGAAGTTCATCGGCAAGTAGATCGATTGTTTGAGATTGCTAGAGATCCTCAGATTCCCTTGTTTTGGCAAGACACCAAAATCGATGCTGAACGTGAATCATTCTCCTATAGAGAGCTAGAGCTAGCTAGGCTCGAACTGAGAATTGCTCAGTACAGCAATGATCAAGAGATTTCCCTAGAATTAGAAGCAAAACTAGACTTTGCCCTTGGACGGTTATTGTGGCGATCTGAAGAAGCAATTGCTAGTGACGTGTATGAAGAATCTCAGGGTGAAGTACATAGTGTTTCTCAAATCTATTATCAATGCAGTCTAGCCTATTGGCAAAAAGCCGATCGCCCGATCGAGAGTGGGATCGTTTTATTTTATTTAGGGAATTTGTGGTGGCATAATTCCTTTGTGAATGGGCGACAGGCTCAAGATTCTTGGCGCAAGGCAAAACAGTTTTTTCAAGAAGCGATCGCCGCTTTTAAGCAAGAAAATCAATTGGACTTAATAGCTAAATATAGCCGAGCCTATAGCGGTGTCCTCGAACAACTTAAGCAATGGCAAGAACTAGAACTATGGATTGAATCCTTGTTGCCATTGCATCAGCAGATTCCCTTGGAGCTTGCTCAAGATTATGGATACTTAGCCAAAATTGCTGTAGAAAGGGGATTATGGCCCCAAGTTAAAGATTATGCATCTAAGGCTCTTGACACGTTAGAGAAAGTTCCTGTTTTTAATGAAGAAAGCCTGACCCATAATTGGATGCGGATGCGCCATATTCAGAGAGGTCAATATCAACTCTTACTCACCCAGAGCTACCTTCAGCTTAAAGAACTAGAACTTGCTGCAAAAGTAATTGAATCAACTATCGCTAGCTTTAATCTTAGTTATGCACCGAAGCTATATATTCGGTTCCTTGATGCTTTTCATGATATTGCTTTTGCTCAAGGACGCTATCTTGACGCATTCCAAGCGAGGAAAAGACAGCGATCGCTAGAGCAGCAATATGGACTGAGAGCCTTTGTCGGAGCTGGCATTCTTCAACCGAAACAGCTTTCTCCTAACTCCAGTATTGCGGAGCTAGATGCTAGTCGGTTTGATGTTAATGCAGGAGAGATCGCGGCTTCGGGGCGGACTCAAGATGTTGAGCGGTTAGTGGAAAGGGTTCTTTCAATTGAGCATCAACTAACCGTAATTCATGGCGAATCGGGAGTTGGTAAAAGTTCATTGGTAAATGCAGGACTGTTCCCAGCCCTATTACAGCGATCGCTCACAGGTCAAGATTTACTACCGATCGAGATTCATGTTTATACAAATTGGATCAATGCGATCTCTCTTGCCATTTATCCCAACCTCAGTCCTGATACTAATGTTTCCAGTAATGCAGATGCGCTATCGAATGGATTGAGCGAACGCCGCAAAAATGGAGATCGTGATGTTTTCAATCTATTGCACAAACTGAGACAGTTGGCATCTCAGGGCACGAAGATTGTTTTAATCTTTGACCAGTTTGAAGAATTCTTTTCTACTTGTGCTCAACCACAAGAAAGACAATTTTTTGTTGATTTTTGGCAAAATTGTTTAAAAATCCCTTTACTAAAACTAGTCGTTTCCATCCGTGAAGATTACCTGCATTTATTATTAGAACTAGAATCTAATCATACTGAAGTTGATATCTTAAGCCGTAATTTTCGTTATGCCTTAGGTAATCTCTCCCCATCTGATGCTAAATCTCTGATCGAAAATCTCACCGAACATGCCAATTTTACTCTTGAGCCGATGCTTGTTGATGAGTTGGTGAAAGATCTCGCAGGCGATCGCGGATCTGTGCGCCCGATCGAACTGCAACTAGTTGGCTCTCAACTTCAAGATCGCAATATCATTACCCTCGCAGCCTATCATGCCGCTGGATCTAAGCAACGCCTTGTCGAACAATCAGTTGAAGAAGTAATTCAAGCCTGTGGTAATGCGTCCTTTATTGCTCAACAGGTATTGATTTTGCTCACTGATGAGCAAGGTAAGCGTCCATTGCTTACTTACAATGAATTGCGAACAGGGCTATTATCTTACTCTAGCAATACTGAAGATCTTGATCTGGTTTTAGAGATTTTAATTGGGTCGGGTTTAATCTTCCAATTGCCTGAATTGCCGAGCAATCGCTATCAACTTGTCCATGACTACCTAGTTTCATTTATTCGCGCTAATCAGGAAACGGGCTTACGAAATGAGTTACGCAAAGTCCAATTCTCGGCTCAACGTAGCCAAGCGAACCTTAGTCGCCTCACTAAGTTTGCCTTGGTGGGAACTGTTTTTGCATTATTTGTAATGGCAGGTTTAGCCTTTCAAGCAAATCGTCAACGCCAGCTTGCGGAGGTTGGTGAAATCGAAGCTTTGATTTCTTCCGCAAACTCCAGCTTTTTGCTCAATCGTCAATTAGAATCACTAGCGACAATTGTCCAATCTGCGAAAAAGTTAAAGTATACGGATGAGGGAACTGATAAAGCTAGAATTACCCAGTCAACCTTTGAAAATCTGCAAACCATTGTCTATAACATCCGTGAGCGCTATCGATTTTATTCCAAGAAAAGAGATGCTCCATTTTATGCCGCGAAATTTAGCCCCGACGGTAAAGTTCTCGCTTTTGGTAGCTTTGACGGAAGCGTAGATTTATATCAAAGTAATGGTGTTCTGATTGCGCGTTTAGTTGGGCTGAAAACAAGCGAGATTCGGGGCTTAAGTTTTAGTCCTGACGGTAAAAGGATCGCCTCCGCAGGGAAGGGTAAGAGTGTCAGGATTTGGGATATTCGCACTGGCAAGTTGATTAGCAAGTTCTATGCTCATCAAGACGATATTTTTAGAGTAAACTTTCATCCTGATGGTAAAAGATTACTTACTGGCAGTAAGGATGGCACTGTAAAACTTTGGGATAGCGATCGCGGGCTTGAACTGCTGACATTAAACCCTAAAAATGTTGGCAATAAATCTCCTGAGAAAGAATCAGGATCTATTCAAGATACAAGTTTTAGCCCTGATGGCAACTTGATTGTGACGGCTAAAAACACAACGATCGCACTCTGGGATTTGCAAGGTAACTTACTCGCAAGTGCGATCGCCCACGATCAAGAACTTTACAGCGTGAAGTTTCATCCCGATGGTCAACAGATGTTAACTTCGGGCAGAGATGAAACCGTGAAGCTTTGGCAGATTAGGGATCAGAATCGTCAAATTCAATTAGTGCGGACCTTGAAAGGGACATCAACCGATGTGTTGAGCTTAAATTTCAGTGCCGATGGCGATCGGATTGCGCTTGCTTCTCAAGATAGTTCGATCCAAATCCTCAATTCTGAGGGAACATTAGAATTGAGGTTAGGAGGGCATACAGATGGCATTTTTGATGTTAACTTTAGTCCTGATGGTCAATATCTTCTATCCGCTAGCAAAGATCGGACTGTGCGCCTCTGGGATCTCAAAGCTACATTGCTCAATACTCTCTATGGACATGCAAGTAGTATTTGGTCAGTTGCTTTTAGCCCTGACGGGAAAATGTTTGCATCGGGCAGTGTTGATAAGACTGTACGTCTTTGGAATGCCGATGGAACTTACAGGCAGGAACTCAAAGGGCATGAAGACACAGTCTATGGGGTGAGTTTTAATAATGATGGAACGAAGCTAGTTACGGCAAGTGATGATCAAACCGTAAAGATTTGGAATAGTGCCACAGGTAAGCTATTGCATTCACTAAATATTCATGGAGCGAAGCTGATCTATGCTACCTTTAGCCCAGATCAAAAGATTTTAGCCACACTTGGATGGGATAAAAAAATTAAACTATGGCAATGGAATGATAGTGACAATCCGCAACTTTTGTCTGTTTTAGAAGGGCACACAGGGACGGTCTGGTCGATCGCCTTTAGCCCTGATAGTCAGTCACTAGCCTCGACAAGTAACGATCAAACCGTGAAAATTTGGAATGCGAACAGTGGTCAGAATATCCATACGATGGAAGCGCATAGCAATGGAGGGCTGGCGGTTGCCTATAGCCCCGATGGCAAACAAATTGGATCGGCTGGTAAGGATGGCAAATTAAAATTGTGGAATGCTCAAACAGGCTTTCTAGAACAAGTGATCGCGGTCACGGCTGATTCTTGGATCTATGGGATGACTTTTAGTCCCGATGGTAAGGCGATCGCGACGGCAAATGCCGATAAAACCATCAAAATAATGGATCGGGCAAGTGGCAAGCTACTCAAAACCCTCTCTGGACATACAGCAGAGGCTTATGCTCTGACCTATAGCCCTGATAGCAAAAATATTGTTTCGGCGAGTCGAGACAATACCCTGAAATTATGGAATGCGGAGACATTAAATTTTAATAAATTAGTGCAGAGAGGCTGTAACTTGCTGGATAACTATCTTGAATCCACACCCACATTGACTCTAGAGCAAAGGCAAATCTGTATCAAAGATTAAATCGATTCGCTCATCTAGAGTAAGTAGGTGAAGCCATCTAAAGCCAACAGCTAAGAACTTTATCTAGCAGATATTTCCAGTATCATGAAATTAAGTTTCACTCAAATACTGACATGCGCGAATCGATTACTTACAGCAAATTGCTATGAGAGCTGACTATTAGGTTGGGTGGAGCGTCAGATATACAGTAGTGATCGTATTGCTTATAATGTCTGTTGGTGTTGGGTTTCATTCTTTAACTGATCGGTCATCTCACTCCGAATACAAACTTCCTGACGATAAAATAAATGCTGGTCGAATTACACCTCCAAGACAATAAATATGCGTCTACTAAAAACTGAAGAAGCAGTATTGATAGAAGCCCTACTTATGACAAACCCTCAGATTGCTTCAACAATCTTGCCAACAATAGATGCAGTGCTTGTTGAGGATATGGACGATGGCGAGATGGGAAGTCTTCTCTTCCAATCCTTCGACGATAATCCTAATAGAAGTCTTGGTGAAATATTGGCTGAAGCTGAATTTCTGGATAAAGATAAAATCCCTGTATACGTTCAATTAAATTTAGATAATCATAGTCAGCTTTTTGAGCTTGATATTTGGAAAGCTGATTATTCTCCTGTGTCTAGGCTGCCAAACTTAGATCAAATCGTGATTAAAAAGATAATCAGCCCGATCGCATAATCTTGCAGTGCATTAACAAAAGATAACGCACTGCATATTCAATATGATTAGCCATCATGCTATGATTCCTAGCAATGAAGACGGACACCCTATTTTATCAACTCTTCCAATCTTTCCACACCCTACTATTCGAGCTAATCGATCGCCCCATAGCGGAAGCAGAGGGATACAAATTTAGCTCAGCCGAAATTAAAGAAAAAGCATTTCGGTTTGACGGCATCTTCATGCCCATCACCAACGACAAACCAATATTTCTAGCAGAAGTTCAATTTCAACCCAAAGAAGACTTCTACTCTGAATTCCTAGCCGAAATATTCCTATACCTAAATCAATATCGCCCCGCCCAAGACTGGCAAGCCGTGGCTATATTCGCCAGACACAAAAGCGAACCAACACCCGATAAATTCTGCCAAGAACTAATCACCTTGGGGCGGATTAAGCGTGTATATCTAGAAGATTTGCGGCAAGAAACAAATTCACATGGTATCGAGATTATTCAGCTAATCTTAGCCACAGAGAAAAAAGCCCCAACAATAGCCAGAAAACTAGCCGAAAAAGTCGAACAAGAAACAAACACCGAACTTAGAGATAACGTAGTAGAATTCATAGAAGCAGTATTGGTATACAAATTCCCAAAACTAAGTCGTCAAGAGGTTGAAGCCATGTTTACCCATAGCGATCTAAAGAAAACTCGCGTCTACCAAGAAGCCGTTCTAGAAGGCAGGCAAGAGGGTTTACAAATTGGCGAACAACGCGGTTTACAAATTGGTGAACAACGCGGTTTACAAAGACAGGTTGCGATGTTGCTACGTCAATTAACCCGCAAGTTTGGCAAAGTAAATCCTAGACTCAAGACGCGAATCTCTAAACTATCTGAAATACAGCTAGAAAATCTAGCCGTAGCAATATTTGATTTTGAGACTGTTGCTGATTTAAATGCTTGGCTGAGAACCCAGTCTTAATCTCTCAGACCTTGCACCATTCTAAAAAAGATGACGCATATTTTTACAGCGCAAAGCGCTGCGGGGTAAAATCTGTGAAATCAAATAATCTGTCTAGTCCGTGATTCAGATGTTGATTGCTATATGATCGAAAGCCAAAGATCATAGGAAAAAGTAATGCAAGACCAAGAAACTAGCTGGCAATCCTTAGTCTTAGTTGCCATAGTAGGAATTCTAGCGGTTATCAGTTTTAATTCATTTATAATTATCAATCCTGGCGAAGCAGGCGTTTTGAGCATATTGGGAAAAGCCAAAGATGGAGTATTGCTCGAAGGAGTTCATTTTAAGCCGCCTGTAATTTCTCAAGTTGATGTTTATGACTTGACTGTGCAGAAGTTTGAAGTCCCAGCCCAAAGCTCGACTAAGGATTTGCAACAGCTTACGGCAAGTTTTGCGATTAACTTTCGCCTTGATCCGATTGAAGTCGTGACTATTCGTCGTACTCAAGGTACTTTGCAAAATATTGTTTCCAAAATTATCGCACCGCAAACTCAAGAATCTTTTAAAGTCGCCGCAGCAAGACGCACCGTCGAAGAGGCGATCACTAAGCGTGATGAGCTAAAGCTAGATTTTGATGAAGCTTTGAGTCAGCGCTTAAGTAAGTACGGCATTATTGTCTTAGATACCAGTGTCGTTGATTTAAATTTCTCAACTGAGTTTTCTAAGGCGGTAGAAGAAAAGCAAATTGCCGAGCAACGTGCTCAGCGAGCCGTATATATTGCTAGAGAAGCCGAACAAGAAGCTGAAGCCACGATCAACCGCGCTAAGGGACAAGCGGAAGCACAGCGACTTTTGCGTGAAACACTGACATCAGAGTTATTACAGAAACAAGCGATCGAAAAATGGGATGGCAAGTTTCCCCAAGTATTGGGAGGAAATGGTGCAGTTCCATTTCTTAATCTAGATATTACAAAATCTCAAAAGTAACTAATACCAATTCAAGAAATGGCAACGCCATTTCTTGAATCTCAAAACCTTACTGGGTTTGTTTTTAAATTCATTGAAGTGTTGGCTCACTTCAGTGGATTGGTATAGTTGATGTCACTTGTCTTAGGACAAGTGACATCTAAGTATAAAATAATCGATCACTAAAATATGGCAGCGGGCTTAGCCCGCTGCCATATTTTGGGGTTTTATGTTGAGCGCTAAACGTTCTAATTACAGCCCCTTCGCGTAACTCTGAATTTCGCTGATATCAAATACTGCGCCAAACTTTAACCCCTCTTTGGCATAAAGCTCAGCTCCACCCTGTTGGCGATCGACTAGCGTTAATACATGAGTTACCGTATAACCTGCATCACGTAACTTTTCGATTGCAAATAATGCTGACTGCCCCGTGGTGACTACATCCTCTAGCACTACTACATTTGTATTTGGTGCAAGCTCCGGCCCCTCAATCCATGCAGCCGTCCCATGTCCTTTCGGTTGCTTACGAATAATCAACGCAGGAATTGGCTTGTTTTCGTAGGCCGAGACGACACTTACCGCGCTGACAATTGGATCAGCACCTAATGTCAGCCCTGCCACTGCACCTGTTCCTGCTGGCAACATCTCCAATAACACCTGTCCTGTCCACAAACCACCAAATGGATGTAGTGTGACTAACTTCCCGTTAATGTAATAGGTGCTTTTTTGTCCAGAAGATAGGGTAAAGTCGCCGCTCTTGTAAGCAATACGACAAAAGAGATCCAGTAACTTTTCACGATTTGGATGTTCCACAATTTTGATTTTATTTTTGAGCTTATAAATACTTTTGTAGTGTATAGCGATCGCTTAACACATAAAAATACAAAACCCAAAAAGAGTTGGCGGCGTGAAGCGCCGCCAACTCTTTTTGGGTTTTGTATTTTACGCCCAATTTTCTAAAACCAGTCAATTTATGACTGGATCTGCTACATTAGTCAGCGTCCAACTGTGAGGATGCATATTTATATGAGTACTAAGTTCTCGTGGCTTGCCTCATCATTAGTTGCAGCATCGACGCTGCTAGCTAGTGGTGCGGCTCTAGCTGACCCCACATTTACGGATCAAGAGCAATTTCCTCGAAACTTTCCTGCTACCTATCCTCAGGCACAGAACAAAGTCTTGGATATGACCTCCGATCCGAATTTGCCTAACGCCTATATTCAATCACCATTTAGGGATCAATGGATTGAGCGTCAAGCCAACGCTTTTCGAGCGATGAATCGAGAAATGATTGACTTACAAACTCTTAGCGATGCGACTATTCGCACTCGCGATTTGCCAAGTCCTTATTGCTCATCTTTGCTGAGTGAAGGGTTTAATGCTTGCGCTGCTCCTGAAGAACCTGCTGCTGCGGTTCCTATGCCTAGATTTGAGCCAACAGTACCATCGCGTCCTGTTCCAGCTTTGTGGTAATTGGTTTAATTACCCGAATTAAGTTTTTTGTGTTGAGTCTAAAATAAAATCCCCAACAATAAAGGCAGCGCTAGGCGCTGCCTTTATTGTTGGGGATTTGGATTCTCGAAAGTGTTTTTAAAACCCTCACTGGGTCTGGTTTTTAATTCACAAAAGTGTGATCACACTTTTGTGAATATTACTCGCCTTTAGGCAAATGCTCATTGAGAGGACGAATGCTCACAATTGTGCCACCGAGGCGGGTGATACTCCGCATTTTCTTATTCATGCGATCGTAAGGTACTTGGATAAAGACGTTATCACTAGGGCGAATAGCATAATTACTATTGTCGGGTTGTTGATAGCGATTAAGCCCCGCTACTTCATAGACAAAGAAGCGAGAATCTGAAGGTGAAGGTGAAGGTATCATAAAAACAAATTTTCAATATAGATTGTTGAAATTGATTAATATCTGTACCTTTTAGATACACATACTAAGGTTGTTTAGACAGCCGTGACACTGGCAACTTTGCCACCCATTTTACAAATGCGTTGCAACGTATTTGTAAGTTGCTCGTAGGACACGATGTATTCACGATTACTGCGGCGCACTTTAGGATATCTAGGCAGAGAAACTGCGGCAACTTCGATACGGTAAAGGCGATCGCCTGAACCTGTAGAAGAGCGACCAAAAGCACGAGTAGCCATGGAACCCTTTGCAGAGCGGTATGCCCAGCCATCGTTGCCCCCAGAAGCTCCAACGATCGCTGAAGCACTATTTTGAGCGAGTTCAGCCGCTAATCTAGAAGCATTTCCGCTGATTTGAGAGCGATCGCTATTGGCGTAGCCACGATAGAGTTGGAACATTCTGGTAAAGCCAGTGGTTTGATCGCCAACTTTGTTCTCAAAACCGCGATAGTAAGGAACTGTCGAATCACCAAAATTAGCTTCGTATTCGGCTGAATTAATGTAGGAATCAATATCAGCGTCATAGCCTTCGTTTTGATAGCGATCGAGATGCTCGATTACTTCAGCTTCATTATAAGGAGCGCGTCCCAATAGATGCTTGAAGTTCAACTCAATCACGCGGGTATGAAAGTTAGGATAGAGAAACTTGTTTTTGTATAATTCCGACTTCGCTACTGCACGCACAAATTCACGAACCGTGACTTGTCCATTATTTAGTAAAGACTCAAGAGCAGTCAAACGCTCTGATGCCATGATGTAATCATTGCCCAACACATGCCGATAGACAGCGTTAACAACAACCTTGGCATCTTCTGGTGTCCAGTTAGGACGGAGTTCTGTTGGACTGCTATCGCTATAAGCAGAAATCCCTAAACGGGAAGCAGCATTGGTAATCACTATATTTTATTCTCCTTGAATATTTAGGCAAATTGAAATCTAATCCAGTTTGTTAAAACTACTGCGAAGCAGTAGTTTTAACAAACTGGATTAATACATTAAGCGAGAGAAATCTGCGTAATGCGGTTTCCGCTTTGGTTTAGCCTTTGCAGAGTGGGTGAAAGTTGGTCATAGGAAACCACATATTCACTGACACTGCGACGGATCTGGGTAGTCCGTCCACGATCGGATCTGATTGCGCGTACACGATACATCTGTCCGCGATCATCACCAGTAGTACCAGTTAGAGCTTGACCATAGTGGGGAGTCCGAATTGGATTGGCTGCATTCTGTGCGAGCTCCTCATTTAGCCAAGTCGATTTGTTTTTGCATTGAGTGCGATCGCTATTGGCATAGCCACGATAAATCTGGAACATGCGAGTAAACCCTACAGTTCTCTGTCCAGTTTGGTATGCAAACCCCCGGAAATAGGGAACAATCGACTCGCCAAAATTATCTTGATATTCAGATGAATCAATGTATGAATTGATTTCTGCTTCATATCCTTCTTCAACATAACGATTTAAATGCTCTGAGATCTCGGCTTCATCATTGGGAGCGCGTCCCAAAAGATGTTTGAAGTTCAATTCAATAAACCGAGTATTTGGAACAGAGGCAAAGAACTTTGTCCGATACAAGTCTGACTGAGCTAATGCACGGATAAAATCGCGTACCGAGATATTGCCACTAGCAAGTAAAGACTCAGCACCAACTAGGCGTTCTGATGCCATCAAATGATCGTTACCAAAAACCTGCCGATTAGCCGCAGTGATTACGCCAATGACATCAGCTCCAGTCCAGTTAGTCCGCAACTCTACAGGAGAAGTATTCACAAAAGGCTCGAACCCTAAACGGGTTGCCGCCGAAGAACTTGTCATATTTAAGCTCCCAAATTTTTTTAACAATTTTTTTTAAATGCTTGTGTTCAACAGGATATTTGACGAAGTTCTGAAAATCCTATTGAACAAAGAAAACGGTAAGTACTCCCCGCAGGGCGTACTTACCGTTTTCGGGGTTTTCATATGCTTTAACATTTTAGGATAATGATCGGCGAAGCGAAGTGCTGCCAATCATTATCACTAGAAGAAAACCGATTAGCTTAGGGCATTGATTGCATAGTCGATGTAGGAATTAGCTTCCAAAGCAGCGTCTCCGCTCAAGCCATGATTAGCCTTGATTGATTTCAAAGCTTCAACATACCAGCTAGGAGAAAGATCGAATGCACGGTTGATTTCGGTCAAACCACTTACTAGATAGTCATCCATAGGACCAGTGCTACCTGCAATCAAGCAGTAAGTGATCATGCGGACATAATAGCCGATGTCACGAACGCACTTTGCTTTACCGCGAGGGGTGGAAGCGAAGTTGTTGCCAGACTGTTGGGTGGTGTAGGGATATTTTTGGTAAACAGCATTTGCTGCACCTTCGGCCAAGCTGGAAGCTTTAGCGCTCAATCCTTTAGCAGCATCAAGGCTAGCAGCCGCTGTGCGTAAACGACCAAATGCAGCTTGCATTTCAGGAACGCCAAGATAGCGACCTTGTGAATCGGCTGTAGAGACGGCTTCTGTTAAAGGAGTTTTCATACTTAATGTACCTCTAGGAATTTATATGAGATGTTTTGAAAAGGAAAAAAAGACAAAGGAAAAATTAATTTAAGAAATTAATGATTAGCCTACTGCTGCTGCTGCTTTGTCGAAGTAGCCAGCGAGTTCAGACATCAAAGCGCTGCAATCACCACGGGTTACGCCATTAGGATCGTTAGCAAGTGCGATCGCTGCTGACTTCATTTTTTCGATGCCAACTGCTACTGATCCACCAGGTACGCCCAATGCACTGTAGGTTTCACGCAAACCATTGAGGCAACGATCTTCCAAAACACTAGCATCGCCAGAGAATACTGCGTAGGTTACATAGCGAAGGATGATGTCCATGTCGCGCATACATGCAGCGATACGACGATGGGTGTATGCATTTCCACCAGGAGCGATCAATTGAGGCTGATCTTCAAACAAAGCACGAGCTGCGTCGGTGACGATGGATGAAGAGCTTGCGGTAATGCGGTTAACTACGTCCAAACGCTTGGTTCCATCAGCAACCAATTGCTTTAGTGCGTCAACTTGTGAATCAGATACAAAAGCACCACGAGTGTCGGCTTGGGCAACTACTTTAGTAAAAGCATCTAGCATTCTAAAGAATCTCCTTGTTTAATATATAAATTTTGTTATGACTCCCAACCCTTCTATTGCTTTGTGATATCAAATTGCAATTTATATCTGCAAAAAATATCTTCAAAATATATAGATTCCTAAGTCTTAATTGATTAAATGATAACCCATCTATTCAATTTACTTAAGAGAGCTAAACCTTAACCGTTTCCAGTTGAGTCGTTCAATGGGTTTGGGATTGAATTGATTAAAACAACTAATTTGTGCAGATTTTGTGCAAATCAAGAAGTGTTGTTCATGGAGTTAATTTAAAATTTGGAGAAGTTCTGCAAGCCTTTATCAGCCAATTACTCTAGGGATTTCTACCTAATCGGTAATTGTAAAGTATTCGTTTTATTTGATCTTATTTCTTAATATAAAGATTGGTAACAAACTAATATTTTGAGCCATTCTCATTTACGGAAATTGCCCGCAACACCAATTTCTGAGGTGTGACTACACTTTCGGAAAGTAAAAATCAAACCTATGGATAGATAATTGTTAAGAACATTTCAACACAATCTGCTTAACAATTGTTTGTGCTTCAGAGCGATCGCTTGTTCATTCTTTAGGGGTGACTCGTCATTGAATGAACAAGTAGATCCCCAAAATAAAACGATAAAATGCTCAGATCCCCGACTTTTTGTGTGCCTAGCAAAAGCGATCTGTTAGGCACACAAAAAGTCGGGGATCTTTGAACCCATTTAAGAATTGAATTTCTTTTAGGATTAAGGTGTCTAGCCCCCTAAATCCCCCAATTCTGGGGGACTTAAAT
>NZ_BBJB01000097.1 GCF_016584665.1 Pseudanabaena sp. lw0831 | reverse complement strand
GCTGCCGTGTACACACAAGTCTAATTGTCTACGTTTCGATCTCTTTAAGCCCCCTAAATCCCCCAATTCTGGGGGACTTTGAAAGAATTTTATTTTCTTGTTCCCCCAGAATTGGGGGCTAGGGGGCAGATAATTGTTGACTTAGCTAGGTTTTATGACTTGTGTGTACACCGTAGCCTTTACAAGGGGGGCTGGGGGGGATCTAGCTCAATTCTTAAATAAGTTTCTGATCAGATTGGTATAATGTCTGCGGTTATAATTAAAAAATTTAAAATGACTGTTACCACTTCAGCTCCTAACCCCAAAATTGGATTAGCTTCTCGATTAGTAAATGGCATCTTAGCGATCGCGCCTTTATTCAACATAGCCAAGCAACGCGCTCGCAAAATGATGATCGAACGTGCTGAGTCGATGGGCGTAAACTGGCTTCAAATTGCCGCCGATCTCCAAAAACAAGATCTTGAAGCTGAACTAAACCAAGTTCAAAATCCTAATTTAAAATATCCCGAATATTACCTCAAGCCTTTCCATGCCTATGAAGAAGGTAACCTAGGCTGGTTGCCTGCAACTGAAGTGGAATCTGCGGCATATGCTGTCCACTCTCGGATCTGGAAGGATGAAACACCTCCAATTGAGGGTGATGCGAGGTTGCGTCAGAGCTATTTTGATATTGTGAAAGAAAAGATTAGCACTCAGCCTCAAGATATCCTCGATATCGGTTGCAGCGTTGGCATGAGCACTTTCGCTCTACATAAGGCTTATCCTCAAGCCAAAATTACTGGGCTGGATTTATCACCACATTTTTTAGCGATCGCAAATTACAATACGCGCACCAAACATCCTGAATTAGCCGAAAATGGACAAGTGCAATGGATTCATTCCACTGCTGAACAAACAGGATTACCTGATAGTTCCTTTGATTTTGTATCCTGTTTCCTGCTATTCCATGAGTTGCCTCAAGATGCGACTCGCCAAATCCTGCGCGAGATGCGCCGTGTTTTGCGCCCCAATGGTCATTTTGCCCTGATGGATATGAATCCCTACTCAGATATTTATGTCAAAATGCCGCCCTATATTTTGACTCTACTCAAAAGTACGGAACCCTATCTCGATCAGTACTTCTCTTTTGATCTCGCATCCGAATTAGTCGCCGCAGGGTTTGAGGCTCCAACGATCATTGCTAATACTCCGCGTCACCGCACTGCGATCGCTAAAGCAGCCTAAATAAACTTGTAAGGGCAATTCATGAATTGTCCTTACAAGCCATTGCCGATCGCAAAAAATGCTGACCAGTAGAAAGGATGATTATATTTGGGTGATTTGATCAGAGCAACTTGCGCTCTATGTAGAGCCTCAGTGGATGTAACATCGCCTTTTTTGAGTTCACCATAAAAGGCAGTCATGAGAGCCTGTGTACCAGCATCATCGACTAGCCAGAGAGATGCGATCGCATTTTTTGCTCCTGCTTTTTGGACTTGATAGCCAAATCCCAATATTTCTACACCATCGCCAAGCTTGCCAACTCCAGTCTGACAAGCACTCAATATAATCAAATCTATATTCGGAATCTGCCATTCAGAGATTTCATTGAGCTTGATTTTGTCGCCATTGCCAAAAATGATGAATGAATT
>NZ_BBJB01000096.1 GCF_016584665.1 Pseudanabaena sp. lw0831 | reverse complement strand
AATTTGCTTTCAAACCCGCCACAAACAAGAATATAAAACCCATTCGGAGCTTCGCCCTGCGACCCATTTTGTGGTGGGGTTGAGCGATAATTGCTGTAAGTCCCCCAGAATTGGGGGATTTAGGGGGCTAGATAACTAGAGCTTCAAACGAGATTTTAAGTGTGATGTAATTCTTAAATGGTTTCTAAGTACTTGTACAAAATAAATTACCCAAATTTGTAAGATTTCTCCTCTGTGGGCAGAAATCTTACAAATTTGGGTTTGTCATTAATTAAGTCTATCTACGTTAAATGGGTAAGCAAAGCAAACTGTAAATGCCCAGATCCCCGACTTTTTCTGTGGCTGACAAAATTGATCTTTGCTTGCAAAGAAAAAGTCGGGGATCTCAATCTCTGTATTTTCAGTTTAAACACAGTCTGAGAAACAAAAACTTGGTTGTAATCCTAAAAGGGTATTTAATAATTTCTATAGGTGAACAATCTTACAAAAATGTTGTGTGATGTGAGTGAAAAACAAATGAATGTCAAGATTTCTTCCACTCTGATAATACTATCTGCTGTCTTGAATGTCCTTTTAGATATTGGGACTCAGGCGTTTGCAATAGAACCTGCCCAGGAGGTTAAAGAGACCAAAGTCATAGAAACTTCTATACCTGAGCCATTAGAGCAGCAGCGCGATCGCCTATCTAGCTACAATGCTACGCCCGAACCAACGCAACCGATCGCCCAAATTACCTCTGTATCACAACTATCAGATGTAAAAACAACTGATTGGGCTTTTACCGCTTTGCAAAGTCTGGTGGAGCGTTATGGCTGTATCGAAGGCTATCCTGACCGTACCTATCGGGGAAAACAAGCGATCGCCCGTTACGAATTTGCGGCTGGGCTGAATGCCTGTTTAGATAAAATCAATGAAATAGTAAGTGCAGGACTAGCAGATAAAGTTAGTCAAGCGGATTTGGCGACCCTCAAAAAACTCCAAGAGGAATTTGCGGCTGAGCTATCGGTACTAAGGGGAAGAGTCGATGCGCTGGATGTAAAAACTACCCGACTAGAAGCACAGCAGTTTTCGACAACGACAAAACTAAACGTTCTCAGTTCCTTCAACCTGAGTAGTGCTTTTAGTGGCGGAAATATTCTTGCTGAAGGCTTGCCGATTTCTGGAAGCGTTCCTGTGGCTCGATTTGCTGCTCGAAATCCATTTACAGGAAGTCCCATTGTTGGCACAATTACCGAAAAGCCAAATACCACCTTAAGTTATTCCAACTATCTCATCCTTACTTCTTCGTTTACGGGGAGCGATACACTGAATATGATTTTGGCGATGGGCAATGGCAATCCTCCAGCTAGTGCCTATAGTTCGGCAGGATTTTCGAGTACTTTTGGCGTACCTTATGCGGATTCAAATCCAGTTGTACCACTAGCTGCCAATAGTGTTGGTTTATTTGAGCTGTTCTATAGTTTTCCTATTAGCGATACGTTAAGGGTACAAGTTGGGCCGAAGATTTTGCCTTTTCGCCAGTTTGATGTCAATCGCTTTACATCGGTAATTAGTGGCGCAGGAGGCTTAAACTCCTTTCAAAGTACGCTCGCCAATAGTGGGCTATCAGGTGCAGGGGCGATCGCTAGTTGGAGAATATCCGATCAATTTTTGTTAAAAGCAGGCTATCTTGCCCGTAACGATGCCTCTTTTCTATACTTTGGTGGAGACAGTGCCAGCAATCCCAATCGCGGCTTATTCGGTGGTTCCAATCAAATTCTGACGGAACTCACTTATTCGCCTAGCGATTCCACAAATTTTCGGTTTCTCTACAGCCGCACCTATAATCAAGCACCTCCAGCTTCGCCACTTGGTCAACCCAATCTGCCTTTCTTTCTAACTTATTCGGCGAGGGGGGTAGCTGATGATGGATTTGGGGGTAGATTACAAGATAGTACAGGGGACAATTTTGTCTTTAACTTTGATTGGCTATTAAATCAATCCTTTGGCTTGTTCGGACGCTATTCCTATAGTAGTTATCGCATTGCACCTGTAAATCTGGCGATCGCTGGTGGTAATGTCAATCTGCAAGCCTTCCAAGTTGGTCTTGCCTTTCCCGATCTTGGGAAGGAAGGAGCCTTAGGCACGCTGTCGTTTACCATGCCATTTCAAGTACTTTCTGGACGAAATTTCCTCGTTGCGGGTAATGGCGATGGTGGCACACAATATGATTTAGAGCTAACGTATTCTTATCCGATTATGAGATTTATCACGCTCACGCCTTCGTTGTTTGCAACGTTTAATGCTAACAACTTTAGTAGTAACCCCACAATTTGGGGAATGGTATTGCGGACACAGTTCTTATTTTAGAGTTGGTTTACAGCGCAAAGCGCTGAAGTAAAAACATAATTTGGGTTAAAAGTGTTGCCTAGTAACACTTTTAACCCAAATTATGAGTCGTTGGATCGCAAAATGTTGTAAAGAGTAAAAGCAATGCCTGATCCTGTAGTTTGGTCTGATGAAGTTGCCAATGTACCGCTTCCACCTTTAGTCAAGGGATTGCCGATTTTGGGAAGCAGTTTGGAACTCGCAGCCGATAGCCCCAAATTTTTTCTGAAACAATATCATGAGGTCGGTGCAATTTTTCGTGTTCGCGCCCTCGATCGCCAATTTACAGTAATCGCAGGAGCGGAAGCCAATCAGTTTGTTAACCAAGTCGGAACCGAGTTTCTCAGTGGCAAAGACTTTTGGCAAGAGTTTGTAAAAGAATTGGGTGTTGAGGAATTGCTGGTCAGTTTAGATGGCGATCGCCACCAACAGCAGCGCCGATTTTTGAAATCAGGATATTCGCGCAACGCCATTATCGATGCTTTTCCAGAGACAATCCAATTAATCCAGTCTCTGACCGCCGATTTGCGATCGGGACAACGATTACAAGTTTTACCCTTTTTTCAAAAAATTATCTGCGAACAGTTAGGGATGTTACTTGCCGACTGTTCCCCTGGTGCGTATTGTGCAGATTTAGTTAATTTTTTACAGACATCTCTAAATGTACTGGTGGTGAGGCAATCGCCATCATTTTTATTATGGATGCCATCTTATAAACGCGCCAAGCGCAGGGTACTCGAATTAGCTCGCATCGCGATCGCCAAACGTCGCAGCAGTGATGTTAAGCGGGAAAGACCCAATTTAATCGACGATCTAATTGCGGACTCTAAAACGCTACATCCCATGTTCTCGGAAGCCGAATTGATTGCGGCGGCGGTTGGGCCATACCTTGCTGGTATAGATACGGTTGCGAATACCTGCTCTTTTATGCTTTACGCATTGCTGAAATCTCCTGAAGTCATGGCAAAAGTAATGCAGGAAGTCGATCTACTGTTTCGAGATGGTATACCTAATGCAGAACAATTACGCGGGATGAGTGCTTTGCATGGCACAGCGATGGAGACACTGCGGATGTATCCTGTGACGGCGGCGATTCAACGCTATGCGATCGCCGATTTTGCCTTTCAAGGCTATCGAGTGGAGGCGGGAACCCATGTGATCATTGCCACGACATTGCCCCATTTTTTGCCACAATTTTTCCCAAATCCCAACAGTTTTGACATCGATCGCTTTCATCCACCTCGCAGCGAACATAAGCAAAATGGCGCTTTTGCTCCTTTTGGGGCAGGCGCACATCTATGCTTAGGTAACAGGTTAGCCGAAGTCCAAATCATGTTAACTATGGCGACGCTGTTACATCAGTTGGAGTTTTCCCTCGAATCTCCAAATTACACAATGCAACCAACTAACAATCCTACTCTTACCCCAGGGAATAAGTTTTATCTGCACGTTCAAACTAGAAATTCTCATGACAAAAATCTGGTTGAGTGAAAGCAAGCCTGAGGCTTGCTTTCACTCAACCAGATCTAGGAGTTTTCAGCGCCGCAGGCGCTGAAAACTCCTAGATCTGGTTCATAATGAGAATTGCATCTGAGTTACTCCTACTTAGAACTTATGCAAAAGAACGAGATGTAGGCGCAATTAAATATAAAACCTAAAGAAGCTGATTCGCCCGCTTCGCGGGCGAATCAGCTTCTTTGGGTTTTGGTTTTCATTCTTCAGGAGCGAGAAGAAATCACGGTCATGTTTGAGATATCTGGCTACCAAATCAATTCATTAATTTATGAAAGCGCTCTATCGAGCGTTTGTAGGGGATATCGGACTAGTGATTTCCAACCAGTTATCCTGAAAATCCTCAAATTGGAATACCCAACGCCAGAGGCGATCGCGCGGTACAAATTAGAATACGAAATTTGTAAGCGGCTAAGTCATATTGAGGGCGTGGTTAGAGCCTATGACTTTACCAAACATCAACGATTTCAATGCATCACCTTTGAAGATTTTGGTGGTGAATCGCTCCGCATCTTGAAATCCTCACGCACCTTTAATCTGATCGAGATTCTAGCGATCGCAGGACAAATTGCTGGCATCCTCAGCGAAATTCATGCTGCAAATGTAATTCATAAAGGTATCAATCCCTCCAATATCATTTTTAACCCAAGGACATCTCAAGTCAAAATCATTGATTTTAGTATCTCCAACATTTTGTCGCGGGAAAATCCGACGATCCGCAATCCGAATACTTTGGAAGGGACGCTTGCCTATATGTCGCCAGAGCAGACGGGGCGAATGAACCGTACTCTCGATAACCGCAGCGACTTATATTCTTTGGGGGTGACTTTGTATGAACTTATCTGCGATCGCCTCCCTTTTGAATCCATCGATCCGCTCGAATTAGTTCATTGCCATATTGCGAAGCTGCCAATCGCCCCCCATAGCATCAATCCTGAGATTCCCAAGCCCGTCTCGGATATTGTCATGAAACTATTGGCAAAAACAGCAGAAGATCGCTATCAAAGTGCTTTGGGGTTAAAAGCAGATTTAACAATTTGTAGCAAGAGCTTAGAAAGTAAAGGTAAAATCACCGATTTTTTGCTGGGCGAACATGATGTTTCTGATAAGTTTCAAGTTTCACAGAAGCTTTATGGGAGGGAATTAGAAATTTGGCTCTTACTAGCAGCCTTTGAATGCCTGAACCTTGGCAAAGCTGAAGTCATCATGGTTACGGGTTTCTCTGGCATCGGAAAATCGGTACTAGTGCATGAAATCTATAAGCCGATTACCCAAAAACGGGGTTACTTTATTTCGGGTAAGTTTGACCAATTTCAACGCAATATTCCCTATAGTGCTTTTGTGAATGCTTTTCGGGAACTGATGACGCAATTGCTGACTGAAACTGAAAGCGAACTACATACATGGCGAGATCGCTTGCTAGAGGCTTTGGGAAGTAATGCCCAAATTATCATTGATGTGATCCCCGAAGTGGAAAAGATTACTGGCAAGCAAGCGACAGCATTAGAACTCCCACCCACCGAAGCCCAGAATCGTTTCAATTTAGTTTTTCAGAATTTCGTGCGCGTGTTTACGAAACCAGAACATCCGCTCGTGATCTTTTTAGATGATCTCCAGTGGGCCGATGCCGCTTCTTTAAAACTGCTGCAATTACTCGTTACGGCCGCAGATAGTCAGTTTCTCTACCTTATCGGAGCCTATCGCAATAATGAAGTAGATGCAATTCATCCCTTAGGTTTAACCCTGAATGAGATTGCAACAACGGGAATATCAATCAACAAAATTGTCTTATCCCCCCTAGAGAAATCAGATGTCTATGATTTGCTTGCCGATACGCTGAAATGCGATCGCGAAACGATCAAACCACTAGCCGAACTCGTCCTCCAAAAAACCGATGGCAATCCATTTTTCATTAACGAATTTCTGAAATCACTATATGCCGAAGGTTTAATCAATTTCGATCTGAATCATGGTACTTGGCAGTGGGATTTAAGCCAAATCCAGTCTGTAGATTTTACAGACAATGTGGTTGAGTTAATGTCGGGCAAAATTCAGAAGTTAGCGCCTGAGTCTCAGGAAATCATCCAAATCGCCGCCTGTATTGGCAACCATTTTGATTCTCAAACCCTCGCGATCGCTGCTAATCGCCCCCATCGAATGGTGCTGCAAGATCTATTACCAGTCTTAACCGAAGGATTGATTTTACCGCTAACGGATAATTACAAATTTGCGATCGTTGATACCGACGATGATCTTTCAGAAAGTTTTTTAGTTGACTACAAGTTTCTCCACGATCGAGTTCAGCAAGCAGCTTATGTACTGATTCCCGAATCTGAGAAGCAAGTTACCCATCTTAAAATCGGTCGCCAGTTGCTCAAGAAAGTTCGCAGGCAGCAATCAAATGGAGAAAGTTTAGCGCTCGAAGAGGAAGCATTTCGGATCGCGAACCATCTAAACACGGGAATGGGATTGATTACCGATCCCCAAGAACGACTTGAATTAGCAGAACTAAATCTAATCGCAGGAAAAAAAGCCAAGGATTCTAACGCCTATGCCGACGCTCAAAAATATCTAGCGATCGGGATTGGGCTGCTGCCAGATTCTGCATGGGAAGTTCACTATCCGCTTACACTGAAACTCTATGAGGCTGCAGCTGAATCAGCCTATTTGAATGCTGAATTTGATGAGTGTCATCGCTTAGTCGATCGCATCGTGCACCATGCCAAGCATATCCTTGATACGATTAAGTCCTACAAGGTCAAGATTAATGCCTATACAGCCCAGAGGAAATTTCACGAAGTTCCCACAACCGTAAATTCCATCCTGATTCATTTAGGTGAGACGATTCCACCTTTTCCAAACGAGTTACAGGTTGGTTGGGAACTCATAGGTACTGAGCTTCGCACGCGCTTGCTTGGGCTTAAGGGCTGGGATACCTTACCAATTATGACCGATCCCTACAAAATTGCGGCGATTCATATTATGGTCTCGATCGCGAACTCTGCGATCAATTTAAATCCTTTACTTGTAGGTATTGTGATTCTCCGCATCGTAAAATTGACCCTGCAATACGGAGTCACTCCAGATTCACTAATTATCGGCGCAGCCTATGGATTAATCCGATGGGTAGCTTTTCAAGATATCGAAGGCAGCTATAAGATAGGGCTAGTTAGTCTGCAATTGATTGAGCAACATAATATTCGATCGATAGCTTCTTATTCTATATCAGCATTTGAGTCATGTCTAAGGCACTGGAAAGAACATCTCAGAGACTCTCTCCCAAATTTACGCCAAGCTATCCAAATCGGCATTGAATTTGGCGAATATGAAGCGATCAGCTTTGGTGCATCGGCTTACTGTATCCATCGTTTTTTTGTCGGCGATCCTTTAGCATCAGTGATTCAAGATTTCCAAAACTACGAAGCTTTCCTCCTGAATAAAATTAAACAACCGCAGGTCATCGATCAAAACCGAGCTTGGCATCAGCTAGCCCTGAATTTAACAGGATTGGGAGAGAATATGCCATTCCTTGTCGGTACGGCTCTAAACGAGTTCGAGATGCTTCCCATTTTTTTGGCGGAAAAGAATGGAATTCCGATTTACTATACTTATACGGCTAAGGGAATATCGCACTATTTTTTTTATGACTACAAGGCAGCGATCTCGACCTTTGAACAAGCTACACCTTTTTCGCGATCTATTGTTAGTGCATTCGGATGTTCCCAGCATAACTTTTATCAATCCCTTGCTTGTTTGGGGCTATGTAAAAGTTTGCTTAGAACTTCCCGTCACACTTATCTCAAGAAAGTTGCTAAAAACCAGAAAAAAATGCAGCGTTGGGCAAAACATTGTCCAATGAATTTTCAACATAAATACGATTTGGTGGAAGCAGAAAGATATGCTTTACTGGGACAGCAATCACTGGCGATGGAATATTACGATCGCGCGATCAAAGGAGCAAGAGAAAATGAATATATTCAAGAAGAGGCTCTAGCCAACGAACTAGCTGGGAAGTTTTATCTCCAAAAGCACAGAGATAAGGTCGCTCAAGCTTATTTTGCCGATGCTTGCTCTTGCTATCAAAGTTGGGGAGCAAGTGCCAAAGTACAGCACTTACAAGAGACTTATTTACAATTTTCCAGCCGCAAGTTCGATCCTCGTAAAGATACGCTTACTATCTCCTCCGATCTGAGCCGATCATCCACGTATAGAAGTGGACCGACAGGGCTTGATTTAGCATCCGTAATTAAAACCTTCCAAATACTTTCTGATGAAATCGACTTGAAAAAGCTACTAGCCAAATTAATGAAGCTTTTGATCGAAAATGCGGGTGCAGAAGTTGGTTATTTAATCCTAGAAAGCGAAAATGAACTAAAGATTGAGGCTTCAGGAAATGCTGGAAGCGACGAGATAGAAGTACTGGGATCGCGTGCGATGGAAAAGAATCTCCCAGTCTCAATTATTAACTTTGTTGCCCGTACTTTAGAGGGTGTCGTGCTAGGTAATGCTACACAGGAAGGGAAGTTTACCAACGATGCCTATATCCAATTGCACCAACCAAAATCGTTATTATGTATGCCATTAATCAATCAAGGCGAACTTGCAGGCATTCTCTATCTCGAAAATGACCTCGTCACCGAAGCCTTCACCATTGACCGACTCGAAGTCCTTGCGTTGCTATCCAGTCAAGCGGCGATCGCCATCAACAATGCGCGTTTATACAGCAACCTCAAGCGGTTTAACGAAAATTTAGAACAACTAATCGGCGATCGCACCCAAGAATTATCACAAGCCCTCTCTAATCTTCAATCGGCTCAAACTGAGTTAGTTAAATCCGAAAAGATGGCGGCTTTAGGAGGATTGGTCGCTGGTATCGCCCATGAAATCAATACTCCAATTGGAATAGGTGTGACTGCTGCATCTTTAATCACCGATAAAATCCAAGAGCTTTCAGAGTCTCTTCAAAAGGGAACGCTAAAACGATCAGATCTCGATAAGTTTATGGATACCCTCCAACAAAGTAGCAAAATCGTTCTGTCAAACCTAAATCGGGCTGCGGAACTGATCCAGAGCTTTAAGCAGGTAGCCGTCGATCAATCTAGTGAGGAAAGGCGATCGTTTAATCTCAAAACCTACCTCGAAGAAGTTTTACTCAATCTTCAGCCAAAACTCAAACGCACAAAAATTAACGTTGAAATTCAATGCGCCGATAATATTGTTCTTGATAGCTTTCCTGGTTTGATTTCGCAGATCGCCACTAACTTAGTCATGAATTCCTTAAGTCATGCTTATGATGCCGATGACAACGGCACGATCTTCTTTGCCATATCTCAGCAAAATCAACGGCTGAATTTTGAATATAGCGATGATGGTAAGGGCATTGCCCCAGAGAATATCGGCAAGATCTTTGACCCATTTTATACAACTAAGCGCGGACAAGGTGGAAGTGGTTTGGGTCTGCATATTGTCTACAATCTCGTTACCCAAAAATTACAGGGTAGTATTACCTGCGAGAGTCAAGTCGGGGTAGGGACTAAATTTATGATGGAAATTCCCCTCACAGTTCAACCATTCAGCGATTCTCCCAGCCATAAGTTTGCCGATAGCGATCGAAGACAAAGAGAGGAGAGAAATATTCATGTTTGAGATTTCTGGCTATAAGCTCACCTCTTTAGTTTATGAAAGCGCTCTATCGATCGTTTATCGAGGATATCGTGAGCGCGATTTCCAACCAGTTATTCTGAAAATCCTCAAATTGGAATACCCAACTCCAGAGGCGATCGCAAGGTACAAATTAGAATACGAGATCTGTAGTAGGCTCCAGCAGATTGAGGGCGTGGTTAAAGCCTATGACTTTACCAAATATCAACGATTTCGATGTATCACCTTTGAAGATTTTGGTGGTGAATCGCTCCGCATCTTGAAGTCCTCACGCACCTTTAATCTGACAGAAATTTTAGCGATCGCCGCCCAAGTTGCTGGCATCCTCAGCGAAATGCATGGATTGAATGTGATTCATAAAGACATTAATCCCTCAAACATCGTTTTTAATCCCCGCACATTTCAAGTCAAAATCATCGATTTTGGCATCTCCAACATTTTGTCGCGGGAAAATCCGACCATCCGCAATCCGAATAAACTGGAAGGGACGCTTGCCTATATGTCGCCCGAACAGACAGGTCGGATGAACCGCACTCTCGACAACCGCAGCGATTTATATTCTTTGGGTGTGACCTTATATGAACTTATCTGCGATCGCCTCCCTTTTGAATCTAACGATCCGCTTGAATTAGTTCATTGTCATATTGCCAAGATCCCGATCGCTCCATGCACTCTTAATCCTGAGATTCCCCAAGCCGTCTCGGATATTGTCATGAAGCTATTGGCAAAAACAGCCGAAGATCGTTATCAAACTGCGCTGGGGTTAAAAGCAGATTTAACAATTTGCAGACAGCTCTTAGAGAATAAAGGTGAAATCACCGATTTTTTGCTAGGCGAACAAGATATTTCCGATAAATTTCAAGTTTCCCAGAAGCTCTATGGTCGAGAACTTGAAATTTGGCTATTACTTGCCGTATTTGAATGTCTGAACCTTGGCAAAGCCGAAGTCATGATGGTTACGGGATTCTCTGGTATCGGTAAATCAGTACTTGTGCATGAAATTTACAAGCCGATTACCGAAAACCGTGGTTACTTTATTTCGGGTAAGTTCGACCAATTTCAACGCAATATTCCCTATAGTGCGTTTGTGAATGCTTTTCGGGAACTGATGACGCAGTTACTGACCGAAACAGAAAGCGAACTGCAAACATGGCGCGATCGCTTGCTAGAGGCTTTGGGAAGTAATGCCCAAATTATCATTGATGTGATCCCCGAAGTGGAAAAGATTACTGGCAAGCAAGCGACAGCATTAGAACTCCCACCCACCGAAGCCCAGAATCGTTTCAATTTAGTTTTTCAGAATTTCGTGCGCGTGTTTACGAAACCAGAACATCCGCTCGTGATCTTTTTAGATGATCTCCAGTGGGCCGATGCCGCTTCTTTAAAACTGCTGCAATTACTCGTTACGGCCGCAGATAGTCAGTTTCTCTACTTTATCGGAGCCAATCGCAATAATGAAGTGGATATGATTCATCCCCTAAGTTTAACTCTGAATGAGATTGCGGCAACGGGAACCGCCATCAATAATATCGTCCTATCACCTCTGGAGCAATCGGATGTCTATGACCTAGTGGCAGACACCTTGAAAAGCGATCGCGAAACGATCGAACCACTTGCCGAACTCGTCTTCCAAAAAACTGCTGGCAATCCATTTTTTATTAACGAATTTCTGAAATCACTATATGCAGATGGCTTGATTGATTTTGATTTAGAAAATCGTAATTGGCGATGGGATTTAAGCCAAATCCAGTCCGCAGATTTTACTGATAATGTAGTGGAGTTGATGTCGGGCAAAATTCAAAAGCTGACACCCGACGCTCAAAAAATCATCCAAATCGCTGCCTGTATTGGCAACCATTTTGATTCTCAAACCCTTGCGATCGCAGCCGATCGTCCGCATCGAATGGTGCTGCAAGATCTATTGCCAGTCTTAACCGAAGGGTTGATTTTGCCGCTAACGAATAATTATAAATTTGCGATCGTTGATACCGACAATGATTTTTCGGAAGATTTTTTAATTGACTACAAGTTTCTCCACGATCGCGTCCAGCAAGCAGCTTACGTGCTGATTACCGAATCCGAAAAGCAAATTACCCATCTCAAAATCGGTCGCCAGTTGCTAAAGAAAATTCGCAGGCAGCAATCAGATGGAGAAAGTTTAGCGATCGAAGAGGAAGTATTTCGGATTGCGAACCACCTAAATACGGGAATGGGATTGATTACCGATCCCCAAGAACGGCTCGAATTAGCAGAACTAAATCTGATCGCAGGTAAAAAAGCCAAGGCTTCTAACGCTTATGCCGATGCCCAGAAGTACCTAGCGATCGGTATTGGGCTGTTGCCAGACTCTGCATGGGAAATGCACTACCCACTGGCACTGAGGCTATATGAGGCTGCAGCTGAATCAGCCTATTTGAACACAGACTTTGATGAGTGTCATCGCTTAGTCGATCGCATCGTACACCATGCTAATCATATTCTCGATACGATTAAGTCCTACAAAGTCAAAATTAGTGCCTTTACCGCCCAGAGGCGATTTCATGAAGTTCCCACAACTGTAAATTCCATTCTAATTCGTTTAGGTGAAACGATTCCACCTTTTCCAAATGAGTTGCAGGTCGGTGTGGAACTCCTGCGTACAGAGCTACGCACTCGCTTACTGGGGATTAAGGACTGGACAAGTTTACCAGCGATGACCGATCCCTACAAAATCGCGGCTGTCTATATTATGTCTACAATCGCCACCTCCGCGATCAATTTAAATCCTTTACTTGTAGGTGTTGTGATTCTCCGCATTGTGAATTTGATCCTGCAATACGGAGTCTCGCCAGATTCACTAATTATCGGTGCAGCCTATGGATTAATTCGCTGGGTCGCTTTTCAAGACATCGAAGGAAGCTATCGGATTGGGTTAGTTAGTTTGCAATTAATCGAACAGCAGCATGTTCGCTCTGGTTCTTCTTTGTCTATATCAGCATTTGAAGCATGTCTGAGGCATTGGAAAGAACATCTCAGAGACTCTCTACCAAATTTACGCCAAGCTATCCAAATCGGCATTGAATTTGGCGAATATGAAGCGATCAGCTTTGGTGCATCGGCTTACTGTATCCATCGTTTTTTTGTCGGCGATCCTTTAGCCTTGGTTATTCAAGATTTTCAAAATTGTGATGGCTTACTGTTAAATAAAATCAAACAACCGCAGATCGTCGATCAACACCGAGCTTGGCATCAGCTAGCCCTTAATTTTGCAGGTTTAGGAGAGAATATACCATTTCTTGTCGGTACGGCTCTAAACGAATTCGAGATGCTGCCCACTTTTTTGGCAGAAAAAAATGGAATTCCCAGTTACTATGCCTGCACAGCTAAGGGCGTATCGCATTATTTTTTCTATGACTACAAGACGGCACTTGCCGCCTTTGAGCAAGCCACACCTTTCTCGCGCTCGATTGTCAGTGCGTATGGATTTGCCATCCATAACTTCTATCAATCCCTTGCTTGTTTGGGCTTGTGCAAAAGTTTACCGAGATCTTCCCGCCATACTTATCTCAAGAAAGTTGCGAAAAATCAGAAAAAAATACGACGCTGGGCAAAACATTGTCCAATGAATTTTCAACATAAATACGATTTGGTGGAAGCAGAAAGGTACGCCATACTGGGACAGCAAATAGAAGCAATGGCATACTACGATCGCGCCATCAAAGGGGCAAGAGAAAATGAATATATTCAAGAAGAAGCTCTAGCCAACGAACTGGCTGGGAAGTTTCATATCCACCACAATAGAGGCAAAATTGCCCAAACTTATTTTGTCGATGCGGTCTCTTGTTATCAGAGTTGGGGAGCGATCGCCAAAGTACAACACTTGCAAG
This sequence comes from Pseudanabaena sp. lw0831, assembly GCF_016584665.1. Lineage (GTDB taxonomy): Bacteria > Cyanobacteriota > Cyanobacteriia > Pseudanabaenales > Pseudanabaenaceae > Pseudanabaena. The sequence continues at coordinate 36,067 of NZ_BBJB01000096.1, read as the reverse complement.
AGACTTATTTACAATTTTCCAACCGCAAGTTTTCCTCTCGTATGGACACGCAGATCCTGCATAGCCGATACTCTAATCCTAGTACAACCATGATGACGACGGATCGATCAGTGGGAATCGATTTAGCATCAGTAATTAAGACCTTCCAAATACTTTCCGATGAGATCGATTTAAACAAGCTGCTAGCCAAACTAATGAAGATTTTAATTGAAAATGCAGGTGCAGAGGTTGGTTATTTAATTCTAGAAAGCGAAAATGGACTCAAGATTGAGGCTTCAGGAAATGCTGGAAGCGACGAGATAGAAGTACTGGGATCACGTTCGATGGGAAATGCCATTCCTGCCTCGATCGTCAATTTTGTTGCGCGTACTTTAGAGAGTGTCGTGCTTGGTAATGCTACTCAAGAAGGAAAGTTTACTGGCGATGCCTACGTTAGAGCGCATCAACCAAAATCGTTATTGTGTATGCCATTAATCAATCAAGGCGAGCTTGCGGGTATTCTCTATCTAGAAAATGACCTCGTCACCGATGCCTTTACAACCGATCGCCTCGAAGTCCTTGCCTTGCTATCCAGCCAAGCGGCGATCGCAATCAACAATGCGCGTTTATACAGCAATCTCAAGCGGTTTAACGAAAATTTAGAACAACTCGTTGGCGATCGCACCCAAGAATTATCACAAGCTCTCTCTAATCTCCAATCGGCTCAAACTGAGTTAGTTAAATCTGAAAAAATGGCGGCTTTAGGCGGATTGGTCGCTGGTATCGCCCATGAAATCAATACCCCAATTGGAATAAGTGTGACTGCGGCATCTTTAATCACCGATAAAATTCAAGAGCTTACAGAGGCTCTTCAAAATGGAACATTGAAACGTTCCGAGCTCGATAAATTCATGGATATCCTCCAACAGAGCAGTAGGCTTGTGCTTTCAAACTTAAATCGTGCTGCTGAACTGATTCAGAGCTTTAAACAAGTAGCTGTCGATCAGTCTAGTGAGGAAAGGCGATCGTTCGAGCTAAAAGCTTACCTTGAAGAAGTTTTGCTCAATCTCCAGCCCAAACTCAAACGCACAAAAATTAATGTCCAAATTGATTGCGCCGATAATATTATCCTTGATAGCTTTCCTGGTTTGATTTCGCAGATCGCCACCAACTTAGTTATGAATTCCTTAGTCCATGCCTACGATTCTGGGGATAATGGTACGATTTGCTTTAGCATATCTCAACAGCCCGATTATCTTAGTTTTGAATATAGCGATGATGGCAAAGGTATTCCACCCGATAATATCGGTAAGATCTTCGACCCATTTTATACAACCAAACGCGGGCAGGGAGGGAGTGGTTTAGGACTGCATATTGTCTACAATCTCGTTACTCAAAAATTACAAGGTAGTATTACTTGTGAGAGTCAAGTGGGGGTAGGGACTAAATTTATTATGCAAATTCCTCTATGATTGTAGGTAAGTACCTCGTCACAATTAAAAAAACAGAACCAGAAGCTGTACCGCCTGCTGCGCAGGCGGTACAGCTTCTGGGGGTTTTATATTTAATTGTGCCGAGCTACTTAGAACTTAAAAGTTTAATACATTCACGCCAATTCAAATTCCCCATGGTTAATGATGAGCTAATGGTTGATGACATGATGGAATTTGCTGATGAAGATGAAATTAGTCAAGTTTCATCACATAGTCTAGAGTCATGGAAAGTCCTGATCGTTGATGATGAAGTAGAGATTCACAACATCACGCGACTTGCCTTGCAAGATTTTAGCTTCGACAATAAGAGGCTACATTTTTTAAGCGCTTATTCAGGTGCAGAGTCTCGACAGATGATGACCGACAATCCTGATATTGCGGTTATTTTGCTGGATGTGATTATGGAATCTGATGATGCTGGTTTGATCACAGCCAAGTACATCCGCGAAACACTCCAAAATCGAGCGATGCGGATCATTTTGCGTACAGGACAGCCAGGGCAAGTACCCGAACGGCAAGCGATCATCGATTATGATATCGATGATTACAAGACTAAAACAGAATTTACTTCACAAAAGCTGTTTACCACGATTATTACGGCTCTGCGATCGTATAAGGCCTATAAATCATTAGAATCGTTGAATGTCAATCTAGAACGGACAAATGTAGAACTCATTCGAGTTACCAAGTTAAAAGACGAGTTTCTATCCAATATGAGCCACGAGTTGCGCACACCACTCAACGGCATTCTCGGAATGGCTGAATGCTTGCATGAAGAAATTTTTGGAGCAATTAATCCGAGTCAAAAGGATGCGATCGCGACGATTCAAAGCAGCGGTAATCATTTACTCGAATTGATTCAAGATATGTTAGATGTCTCCAAACTTATGGCAGGAATGCTAAAGCTAGACATCAAAACTGTAGCGATCGCCGATTTGTGCAACTCCAGTCTAGAGGTTGTTAAGCAAAAGGCTATCAAAAAGCAAATTCAACTTACGATGACTATATCTTCAAATTTGGAAGTGATCAAAATCGAAATTGATGAGCGCCGATTCAGGCAAGTACTAATCAATCTGCTCGATAATGCCATCAAATTTACTCACTCTGGCGGCAAAGTAAGTCTAGATGTAAGAATGGAATCAAAAAAAGCTGATGATACTCTTGCCATGCTGGATTGTATTTCTTGGATTGATTTATCAGTTACAGATACAGATATTGGCATTAGTCAAGGCGATCGCGACAAGCTCTTTAAACCATTTATTCAGTTAGATAGTGGGCTCAGCCGTAATTACGAAGGTTCAGGATTAGGACTGGTAATTGTAAAGCAAATCGTGGAACTCCACGGTGGTTCTATCGATTTCAGCAGCCAAATTGGTCAGGGCAGTTGTTTTACTGTGCGTATGCCTTACAGAAATACTCTCCCAAGAAGTTACAGCGCTTTGCACTCAACCCTGAACCAATAATGTTTTGAGGGTCTTACAAAGCAATACTTTCAAAAATTTATTATGTTTTTTTTGACCGTAAATTGTTGTGAAAATGTATTTGGTTATCGCTCGTTTAGGTTAGTCATCTGCCATGTCTTCTTCACCTCCCATCAATCGTAGCCTCATTCATCGTATTCCTCTGCGAGCAGTTCTGATTGTGCCGTTTGTCCTGCAAATCTTTGCTGCCGTTGGACTAACAGGCTATCTCTCACTCCGCAATGGGCAGAAGGCGGTGAATGATCTTGTTGATCCATTACAGCAAGAAACGACTTTTAGAGTTAACGAAAGAGTGCAGGACTACTTAGAAGCACCGCATTTAGTCAATCAGATTAACGAGGATGCGGCTCAAACGGGAGTGTTGGATTTTAATGATCTTGAGAGTAACAGGAACTACTTTTGGAGACAGGTTCTCCGTTTTAAGTCGATTGGTCATGTGGGAATGGCTAACGAGAAAGGGCAATATCTGCGCGTAGGTTGGGTAAATCGTTGGATTGGTTCTGAGGAGCCGCAACTTGCCGTGAAACCGACGATAGGCATTGGCGACTTTTTGTATTACAAACTTGACAAGAATGGTAATCCCACTACAGTTGCCAAGACTGTTCCCAATTATGATGCCCGCAATCGCCCTTTTTATAAGGCTGCTCTCAAAAACAATCGCGCCGCCTGGAGTGACGTTTATATCAACGCGGGCTATGGATCGCTGCAAATTAATGCCAGTTCCCCATACTACGACAAACAGGGGAATTTTATTGGTGTGCTTACTTGTCAGATGGGGCTAGATCAGATTCGTGGATTTTTGCAAACTTTACAGATAGGCAAATCTGGCAAAGTGTTCATAATTGAGCCATCTGGTGAATTAATTGCAACTTCTATCGCCAACGAACTCCTAACCGTCGGTAAAGGTGAGACTCAAAAGCGTCTGAAAGTACAGAATAGTAGTAATCCGATCGCACGCAAAAGTATGGAGTCTCTCACCGAACGCCTCAAGAATTTGGAGGACATTCGCGAAGGAACCCAGTTAGATTTTCAGCTAGATGGTCAAAGATACTTTCTGAAAGTATCTCCGATGAGGGATACCTATGGGCTTAACTGGCTGACCGTGGTGGTTGTACCTGAAGCTGACTTCATGGCTCAAATCGAGGCAAATACGCAAACTACAATTCTGTTGTGTTTAGGCGCATTGGGTTTAGCAATTCTTCTGGGGATTTATACTTCCCGTTGGATTGTGCGCCCGATTCTGAAATTGCAGCAGGCCAGTGAAGCGATCGCATCTGGAGAACGCGATCGTATCGTTGAAGTCGAAGGCATTAACGAACTCGAAGGATTAGCGCGATCGTTCAACCAAATGGCAGCCCAGCTCAATAATTCCTTCACCGCCCTCGAAGATCGTGTCGCCGAACGCACTGTCGAACTGCAACAAGCCAAACTTGCCGCTGACAATGCCAACCAAGCCAAGAGCGAATTTCTCGCTAACATGAGTCACGAACTGCGAACACCCCTAAATGGCGTTCTCGGTTATGCTCAAATTCTGTCCCGCTCCAAAACCTTAGCCGACAAAGATCGGCATGGAGCTAACATTATCTATCAATGCGGCTCCCATTTGCTTAACCTGATCAACGATGTATTGGATATTGCTAAAATTGAAGCCCGCAGATTGGAACTATCTCCCCAAGCTCTACATCTACCCGCCTTGCTCCAAGGGATCGTTGAAATTTGTCAAATTCGCGCTGATCAGAAAGGAATTGACTTCTACTACGAACCAGATCTAAACTTACCCACAGGGATCGAAGCCGATGAGAAGCGGTTACGCCAAGTTTTGATTAACCTTTTGGGCAATGCGATCAAATTTACGGATAGAGGTAGCGTGACCTTGAGAGTTGAGCAATTGTCCTCAGATATGCAAGCAGCGAGACTGTGCTTCTGTGTCGCTGATACTGGCGTGGGTATTGCTCCAGAACATGTCAAAAATCTATTCCAAGCGTTTCATCAAGTGGGTGATAAAGCTCGCCAAGCCGAAGGTACAGGGTTAGGTTTGGCGATTAGTCAGCAGATCGTGCAGTTAATGGGCGGGCAAATCCAAGTTAAGAGTAAGATCGGTGTTGGCAGTGAGTTCTTCTTTGAAGTCGAGCTACCGTTGGTCCTGGATTGGGATCACCAGCAAACGTTATTGGCTAACAACATCGTCGGCTATGAAGGAGCGCGTCGCCAAATTTTGCTGGTGGACGATCGCTGGGAAAATCGAGCTGTGTTGAGGAATTTGTTGGAACCCCTCGGTTTTGCGATCGCTGAAGCCGAAAATGGACAGGATGGTTTAAATCAAGTGCGTCAGCAATTGCCAGATTTGGTGATTACTGACCTAGCAATGCCAGTGATGGATGGCTTTGAGTTTGTGAAGCAATTGCGTTACGATCCAGATCTGCGATCGCTTAAAGTAATTGTTTCCTCAGCATCCGTATCCCAACTTGATCGACAAATGAGCCTAGATGCAGGTGGAGATGATTTCTTAGCAAAACCTGTACAAGTTGATGAGCTGTTGACCTTATTAGCTCAGTATCTGCAACTCACTTGGCAATATGACGAAACCAATTTAGACTCTACCCCGATCGGCAATAATGTTTCCACCACCGAGATGATTCCTCCCCCAACCGAAGACTTGCAAATTTTAATGGAGCTAGCACAGGATGGGCTGCTGCGGAAGCTTGCTGATGCTGCCGAGAAAATCGGTCAAAAAAGCGATCGTTACCAACCCTTCGTGCAACGTCTTCTGCAATTAACAAAACAACTCCAACCCGAAAAGATCGAGTCATTTATTCAACCATACCTCACCAACGAAAGGACTGTGGAAGATTAATCCTATGACAACCGCTTTAACTGGACTAATTTTAATCGTTGATGATATCCCCAGCAATCTGGATGTCATCTCCGAAGCGCTCAGTAATGTGGGCTATGACGTGGCGATCGCCACTAGTGGTGAGCGAGCCTTGCAACACCTGAAGCGACAATCACCTGATTTGATCTTACTAGATGTGATGATGCCAGGAATGGATGGCTTTGAAACCTGCCAGAGACTTAAGGAGAATCCCAAAACTTGCAACATTCCCATCATTTTTATGACTGCTGTCGCTGATGCTGTCAGCAAAGTTAAAGGATTTGAGCTTGGGGCGGTAGATTACATCACCAAGCCCTTTCAAGAACAAGAAGTTTTAGCGCGGCTAAAAACTCACATCAAGCTAAAACAAGTGAGTCAAGCCCTCGAAACTAGGAATACAGAATTACAACAACTAACAGAAAACCTTGAGCAAATCGTAGGCGATCGCACCCAAGAACTGTCGCAAGCCCTCACCAACCTCAAAGCCGCCCAAAACGTGCTGGTCGAATCCGAAAAAATGGCAGCTTTAGGTGGATTAGTCGCAGGTATAGCTCACGAAATTAATACGCCGATTGGAATTGGCGTGACCGCAGCCTCACTAATCGCGGATAAAACTCAGGAGATGGCAATTACTCTTAAAAATGGAATGCTGAAACGCTCCGATCTCGACAAATTTATGGATAATCTGCAACAAAGCAGCACGATCATTCTGGCAAACTTAAATCGAGCTGTCGAGCTGATTCAGAGTTTTAAGCAGGTAGCCGTCGATCAGTCTAGTGAAGAGAGGCGATCGTTCGAGCTAAAAGCCTACCTTGAAGAAGTTTTGCTCAACCTCCAACCAAAACTAAAGCGGACAAATATTAACGTCCAAATTAATTGTGCCGATAATATTATCCTTGATAGCTTTCCGGGATTGATTTCACAGATCGCCACTAACTTAGTGATGAATTCCTTAATTCATGCCTACGATCATGGCGATAACGGTACAATTACCTTTACGATTTCTCAACAACACAACCGTCTTACTTTTGAATATAGCGATGACGGGAAGGGCATTGCGATCGATAATATCAGTAAGATTTTTGACCCGTTTTATACGACCAAACGTGGACAGGGAGGGAGTGGTTTGGGTCTGCATATTGTCTACAATCTTGTCACTCAAAAATTACAAGGTAGCATTACCTGCGAGAGCCAAGTCAGCGTAGGTACTAAATTTATTGTGCAAATTCCGCTCTACTTGTAGCAACCTTTAAGAGTTAGATGTATTCTAGTAATTAGCTGGGCATAATTAAAACCCAGAGCCAAAAGCTGTAGCGCACGCGCAACATGCGCTACAGCTTTTGGGGGCTTTATATTTAGCTTTATTTTTAATTGCTCCTAGCTACTTAAGATGTCATAAAAATGATTGCAATGATTGATGATGATCTAATATTCACAGATGAACTAGAATTTGCTGATGAAATTGATCAAGTTTCACCAGTAGAGTCCTTACAGAATCTTGAGCCTTGGAAGATTCTGATCGTCGATGATGAAGTAGAGATTCATAACATCACCCGCCTTGCTCTAGGCGATTTTACTTTTGACAACAAAAAACTACAGTTCCTAAGCGCCTATTCGGGTATAGATGCACGTCAGATAATGATCGACAATCCTGATGTGGCAGTTACTTTACTCGATGTAATAATGGAATCTGATGATGCTGGTTTGATCACAGCAAAGTACATCCGCGAAATACTCCAAAATCGAGCAATTCGGATCATTTTGCGTACGGGACAGCCAGGACAAGTACCTGAACGGCAAGTGATCGTTGATTATGACATCGATGATTACAAGACTAAAACAGAATTTACTTCCCAAAAATTGTTCACCACAGTTATTACAGCTTTACGCTCATACAAAGCTTATGCCGAATTAGCATTAATTAATACTGAGTTAGAGAAAAGAGTAGAAGATAGAACTATCAAATTACAGGATGAAATTGAGAGGCGAAAAGAAGTAGAAAATACTCTTACTGGCGTTTTGAACAGTTCCCTTGACGGTATTGTCGCTCTAAAAGCAGTTCGGGAATTGACAGGACATATTCAAGACTTCCGTTGCTTGATGATCAATCCCATAATTATCAAAGCTTTTGGCAAAACCCGTGAAGATTTGATCGGCAAACTGGTTCCCAAAAATTTATTTACTCTTCTTGAACCAGACCTCTTTGATCGCTTTGTGACTATTGTGGAGACAGGGGAACCGCTAGAACGCGATTTTTATTATCAATGGGGAAATTCTTGCTGGTATCAGTTTGCCGTCGTCAAGTTAGAAGATGGGCTGGCGATTACAGTCCGAGATATTACTACTCGGAAACAGACCGAACTTGATCTAAAAGATGCCAATCAGAAACTTGAAGTCTTAGTGAATTTGGATGGTTTGACCAAAGTCGCTAACCGTCGTTGCTTTGATGCAAGACTAAATGAAGAATGGAAACGTCTAGCTAGAGAAGAGCAATTACTGTCGTTGATTCTCTTCGATCTTGATTTTTTCAAGTTTTATAATGATTTCTATGGACATCTAGCTGGGGATGATTGCCTAACACAGATAGCACAGACTATTCACCAAAAAGTTGATCGTGCTGGCGATCTAGTGGCTCGCTATGGTGGCGAAGAATTTGTAGTACTCCTTCCTAACACTGATTTAGAGGGAGCCATTTCTGTTGCCGAAAGAATGCAGCAGGCGATTCAAGATTTAGCGATTCCCCATCAACAGTCTAGCGTGAAGTCAATTGTCACAATCAGTCTAGGCATTGCCTCAATTTTACCCACCATGGAAGTTCAACCAAATACATTAATTGATCAAGCCGATCAAGCGTTATACAGAGCCAAACAGCAGGGACGCGATCGCTATGCTGTTTAGGGAATCTCAATTTCCCGCAAAAATTTAGCGCTATCCTCTGGCATCGCCGTATTGATATACATACCACTCCCTAGTTCAAACCCTGCGGCTTGATTGACTCTCGGCACGATCGCTAGATACCAGTGGAAGTAATCAGATTGCTTCTCATCAGTGGGCATAGAGCGAATTGTGTAATTGTAAGCAGGATTGTTTAAACCATAATATAGTTTGGCGAGAACTGTTTTAAGCGTGTAGGCAAGATCGGCTAATTCAGGTTCGCTAATATCACCAAAGGAAGAACTATGATTGCGGGGGAACACCCACATATGGAAAGGAGAAAGCGCCGCATAAGGAATAAAAGTTACAAAATATTCTGTTTCTAAGACAATGCGTTCTTTTGCCTTTAACTCATCTCTGAGGGTATAGCAAAATAAACATTCGCCCATATCATCGAAATAACTGATAGCTTCGATCATCCGATAGCGAATTTGGGAAGGTACAACAGGCGTAGCTGTAATCTGTGAATGTGGATGTTCTAAAGATGTACCCGCGCTCTCGCCATGATTTTTAAAAATGATGATGCTTTCAATGCGTTGATCTAGGCGAATAAAGTTATAGCGCTGACGATAGGCTTTGAGAATATTAATCACATCCCCAATTTCCATTAAAGCGATCGTGGCATTATGATCAGGATGTTCAATTAGGACTTCGTGATAGCCAACGCCTGTAATCGAGCGGTGAATACCTTCGCTATGCCGAATGCGATCGCCTATGGGCTTGAGCGCAGGATATTTATTCGGGATAATCCGCACCCGCCAACCGCATTCATCTTCTATGCATAGATATTCTATTTCAGAGGGATTTTCATTGCCTTTGCAAAAAGGGCAGCTATGTTTATAACTTGGCAACTCTGGCGGGATATCGTTAGGCGATCGCGCAAATTCATGGGGACGCTTAGATCTCTCTGTGGCAAAAATCACCCAGTCTTTAGTAATTACGTTTTGACGGAGATGTGACATCACAGTTAGCTCATAGAAAATGCTGCTACTCAAGACAAATAGTCTATATTTACATAACTTCTTTTAGCATCCAAAATCCTGCAAAATGTTCTTCGTCTGGGCTGGTTTGCACTGCGAGAAAATGAAATCCTTGAGAATTTTGTTTAGATTTCTCAAAGGCGGCTCCCTGCGCAATCGCCTCTTTATCTTTTGGTGCTTGCAAGTTTGCCAAAACCCATCTAGCATCAGCACTTGCTTCAAGCTGCATCTGTGTGCGATCGCCTAATAGATTACGTTCAAACTTGACAAATACAGGATCAACGCCCGACATCCAAGCCGCCAAAGCTGTCGCCCTTGCGGAAATAATAATAATTCCTGAAATAACAGTTTCAGGATCAAGGTTGCTAATATCCAGAAGCTCACTAAAATCCATTGACCATTCTTTCGCATCTGCAAAATCACCTGCTTTCAGCGATACCGATATCCAGCGCTCACCCATCAGAGCGTCAGGAACTGGTTTAGGATCTTGGGCTGCCAATACTTTCAATGGCAAGGGATTAGGATCAACGGCTTGAAAGCCATCACGATTAGGATAAATACTCGCCATTCTCTCCGCCAACCATCCTGACATCGTGAATACACGCCGAGAGGCTTGTCCTGTGATCCCTGCCAGCTTACAGCCGCGCATAATGATATTTGTCATACTGGGACGAAAGAAGCGGATTTTAATGGGATTTTGCCCCGTCGTGGTCACGCAGTCGGTGAGTTGCTTAGCGAGCCATTCGGAGTTCACTTCTGTAGGTGGACATTCGCGCACCCATTCAAACTGTCGTTCGCGATCGCAGATCAGTAATTCCCAAACTTTTTTATTATTAGCATCCAGTAAAGGACGGGAATAAAAATCTAACTCCCAAATATTCGACATAAATTAATTTCTAACTTGTTTTTCTGAACTTGTCTTTTTTCATGTTATCGCGATCGCAGCCCCTAGATTTTTTGTCGCAAATTGAGGTTGACAACCCAAACCAATAAATTTTTTGAAAGTGTTGCAAAGCAACACTTTCAAAAAATTTATTGGTTTGGGTTTGAGCGCAAAGCGCTAAATATGTGTTGGCTTTTCATACCAGCAAAGTTTTTGTCTTAGATGTTATACTTAAGTATAACTAAAATAAGATTATGCACACCACAAATCTTCGTAAAGTCGGCGGCTCAATTATGTTGGCGATTCCTCCAGCCGTTCTCGAAATTCTGAATCTACAATCAGGTACAACCGTGGGAGTTGCTGTTGATAATGGCAAACTGATTATTGAACCTCAGCCAAAACTACAATATTCGCTAGATGATCTGTTGGCGCAATGTAATCCTAATGCCCCGATAACAGAAGTCGATCTCGCTTGGCTTGATGTCATGCCTGTGGGGAATGAACTGTGAAGCGCGGTGACATTTATCTTGTTTCACTTGATCCAACTGAAGGGCATGAACAGCAAGGTACTAGACCAGTTCTGATTGTTTCTCCCGATAAATTTAACACCTTAACCAAAGTTCCTATCGTTGTTCCCATTACGTCGGGTGGAAATTTTGCAAGAACCGCAGGTTTTGCTGTTTCTTTAGATAATGCAGGAACTCGCACCAAAGGTGTGGTTCGTTGCGATCAACCCCGTCCTATCGATTTATCTGCTCGTAAAGCTCGCAGGTTGGAGGTGGTTCCAAACGCGATCATTGATGATGTATTAGCGAGGATAATTACTTTGTTTAGCTCTTAGAGATATCTAAAACCCATAGAGAGAGTTGCCTCAATTCTCTCTATGAAAATGATTTTTATAATGAGAATTGCTGCTCTCTATGGGTTGTTAACAAAAAAGAGGTACAAACAATGTTTGTACCTCTTTTTTGCGGGAATAAGCTTAGCTGTTATTGAACAACCACTTTGCCTTGCATACCAGCGCCACGGTGGGGAGAGCAATAGTAAGCGAACTCACCTGCTTCATTAAAGGTGGACTCTAGCTCAGCCTTGGGCTTTTGCGCTAACTTCTTGTGAGAAAGTTCTTCATGACCATCAAACACAATATTGTGAGGGAAAGCTTTGTTGTTAACCCATTTGATAGTATCGCCTACTTTGATTGTGACCACTTTAGGGTCGAATACTAGCTGACCACCATCAGAACCCATCTTAACGGTGATAGTATCAGCAGCAGCAGGGCTTACTGACATGAAAAAACTACTGACAATAAAAGCGAAGCTAGCGATCAAAAGGCTAAGCTTTTTCGCAAAGGACGAAATATTCATGATTAATTACCGACTAAAATTCAACTTAACTTGCACTAATTCGACTCGACTCGAACAAAAGCAACTAAAAACACGTAGAGGAAAGCTAATAAGACTAGCTAATTTAAATGTGACGTATGACTAGTACGCTACATTATTGGTTTAATAGTATATCTTTCCGCCGCCCCAAGCGATACCTCTAACATTGGGTTCGTAGAGGATATAACCAGCAATTAGCTTGAGGTCATTGTCAGTAAGTCCGCGCATGGTGGGGAAAATATCGGTGCTCTTGAGACTTGGGTGAACGTCATAGATTTCAGTCACACCATCATAGGTAGTAGGCTTTTTCATGAAATCGACCAAACCAAGAACGTTGTTACGCACTGGATTTGCGCCAGCCAAGGATTCTGGCGAAAGATTGACGTTGGGATTGGTGAAGGTGGCTCCGCCGAGGTGGCAAGTGGCACAGGCATTAGAGAATAATTTCTTGCCCTTAGCAATGTCTTTTTGGGTTAAGACAATATTGGTGTTTTCGTTAAGGGGAACAGTACGCAGTGCGATCGGAATGTCGGCAGCGTTGACGCTGGTGGTAAAAAGCTGGAAGGCTAGCATTACGAATGCGATCGCCACCGCTAAATATTTAAAAGAATTTTTGTTCATAATTACGGACATAACTTAATTTATCTAAGTTTATCTAAAAGAATTTAACCTAATCTCTAAGATTTATTGCGATTTTGCGATCGCGATTACTCTTTAGATTTTTTAAGGATTTTTGAAAGAGGTTTTAGAATTTTGGGCTTCGGATGCCATGATTACGGCTTTTGCGTCTTCCAAAGCAAGTTTGGTTTCGGCATCTTGGTAAGCGATCCCAAGGCGATCGCATAGTTTAAATACAGACTCAAGGGTGAGTTTGTAGTCTTCTGCGATCTCAGCGATCGAATAGTCAGCAAAGCCCATAACAATACCCGTATCTAGTTAATTCTAGAGATGTTTGTGCTATTTTCTCATGCAAAGGGGAGACAAAACCCAAAAAGTAAAAGCGGCGCGAAGCGCCGCTTTTACTTTTTGGGTTTAGAGAGTGAACGAACCAAAAGAAATTTTTTGAAAGTGTTGTAATAGAGGCAGTAGTCAACAGTGAACCAGTAATGACAGCCGCTTCAAATAATTCACCTGTTAATGCTCCTGTCCCTGCACAGACAGCGATCGCAGTTACGCAAGCGCCTAGTGAGGTTGTGGTCAATCGTGAAATTGCGATCGCAGGAACAGCAGACTTTACTCAAGTTTTACAAATTCTAGTGACATTGCCCAATGATGCAAATGTCCCAGTACAAACTAACCCAACCGCAGGTAATTGGCTTGCCAAAATTTCGACTGGGTTACCAACTGCGATGGCGACATTTTTGCGAGTGCGGGCGATCGGCGCAAATAATCAGCTTTTGGCTGAGTTGATCGTCAATATTTTAGTTAAAAATCCCGACATCACCTTGATAACCAAGCAAGCTACTCGTTTTAAAGCTTCCCCTGCGGATTCGGCAACTTTACCGCCTAATGGCAAGGTCGATGTGCAAGCTGGACAAACCCTTGAAGTGTTGCGTTATGGCGCTGTTGATGGACATATCAAGGTCTTGCTCAAGCAACCGATCGCTCCTGTTGGTGAATTTGGTTATTTCTATGCTCCCCATGTGGATTTGATTGCACCGATTACGCTGACGGTGAAGCAAGACACGATTTTCAAGATTTCTACAGCGGCTTCGCAAGCTTTACCTTTTACCCAAAAAGCCGAGGTGAAAGCGGGGACAAAATTGTTGTTGGATGGGAATTTTACGATCGCCGCTAACCATGTCCAAGTCAAACTTGCCCAACCCTTAGCTCCCGTCGGACAGGTTGGGTTCTTTTTCTTGCCCCATGTCGAATTGTCGAAACTGGGTGAATCCCTTGATTTCTCTAATCCTGCCGATGTTAGTGATATCCCGATCAATGGCGCGATCGCCACGGTGATTACTGACACCTTTTTGAAAGCATCGTCGCAAAATGCCAGTAGCCTCTCCGATTCGCAAAAAATCATGGTTAAGGTGGGTACGACTTATCCGATTAGCGGCTACGCCTCGGTCAATGGTCATTTCCGCGTGAAGTTTGTCTCTGCGATCGCACCGATTGGCAATGTGGGATTTTTCTATGAGCGACATCTCAGCATCACCAAAAATGGTAAGGCGATCCTGTTCGACCCTGATATGAAAACCTTGACCGTTAGGCAAAATACAGTTCTCAAGAAGCGCCCCATTGATGCGCGACAGTTAGCTGCAAATGAATTAGTACCCCTCAATGCAGGTGATGTGTTTGGTCTGGATAGCTATAGCCTGACCGATATTCATTTCCAAGTCACTCTAAACGAGGATGTACCACCTCTGGGCAAGTCGGGTTTTGTCTTTGCGGGGCATGTCAACCTTCAGCAAGGCAATAAGGCGATCGAGATTACGCCCAAGCGCAAAGTTTTAGGTGTGCCGTATTTTTCGCAATTAGACAATCCTCGCGATCCTTTTGTGACCTGTAATGTCACCTCGATCGCTATGGTGATGGCTTTTCATGGCAAGCGATCGCGCAATCCGCAACAACAGCTAGAAGATGAGCTATATCAATGGGTTATCAATAAATTCGGAGCGCAGTCCCGTACCGATAATGCCGTTTTACAAGGGCTATATCGTACCTACGGTTTTGGCGGCAACTTTAGTACTGCTCGCACATGGTCACAAATCAAGCAAGAAATTATTGCCAATCGTCCCGTTGTCATCGGCGGATACTTCACCCACGGTGGTCATATCGTTTGTATCATCGGCTTCGATGAATTTGGATTTATCGTAAACGATCCCTATGGCAATGCGCTCACAGGCTATAGCCAAACCGAAGGAAAGAGCTTGCGCTATCCCTACATCTACATGCGTGATATGTGCGGTGTCGATGGCGATGTATGGGCGCATTTCATTCTGCCCAAATAGTTGAGAAGCACTGCTCCGCAGTGCTTCTCAACTATTTGGAATTTTTAAGCAATCGCCGAGTTATCAATTACATCTTGCCAACGCCCATTACCCACAGCCCGAAGGGCTTCACGCAGTTGGATATCACCTGTATAAATCGCTTTGCCAACGATCGCACCCTTCACGCCAACAGATTCGAGCGATAGCAGATTTAACAAATCCGTAATCGAACTAACACCACCTGACGCAATTACTGGCACATCGACATTTTCGGCAAGTTGACGCAAAGCTTCAATATTTGGCCCCTGCATCGTGCCATCGCGATGAATATCTGTATAGATAATTCCTGCGATACCCACAGAAGTCATGCGTTTGGCAAGATCCACAGCCATTACATCCGAATTGGTCAACCAGCCTCTAGTGGCAACCTTGCCATTACGGGCATCAATGCCGATCATGATTTGTTCAGGGAATTCCGCACAAATATCGGCAACTAGTTGCGAGCTTTCCACCGCCGCCGTTCCCAGAATTACCCGACTCACGCCAGAGTTCAACACTGACACGATACTTGCGCGATCGCGTAAGCCGCCACCCATCTGTACTCGCATCGGGATGGAACGGGCGATCGCCTCAATTACCTTTAAGTTTTTCGGCTTGCCTTCCTTGGCTCCATCCAAATCAACCACATGCAAATACTTAGCGCCTTGGTCGTACCAACGCTGAGCAACCTCAACGGGGTCTTCACCAAATACTTCTGATTTTTGATAATCCCCCTGATAGAGCCTGACACAGCGTCCATCTAAAATATCAATTGCGGGAATTACATCCATAATTTTTACCATACGATCCCAGAAGCTTATTCTATCTAGATTTAGCGATCGCGGTATAGTACAAATCAAGGAAATCCGCTTTTATTGTCTAACTCGTCCTCTAATTTGCCCTTTTGTCCCCCTATGAAATCGCCTAAGCAGTCAGTATCCCAAAAGTTAATGTCCGTTGGCATCGTCATTAGCGTTGCTTTTTTGCTGATGGCGATCGCCACACCATTGTTGCAAGCGCTGGGGATTTTGACAGATCCCACTGAATTTCTCAGCAATCCGATCCATGAGCCACCATCGCCACAACATTGGTTCGGCACGGATTTACAGGGGCATGATGTATTTACGAGAACGATCGCAGGTGCGGGTGTGGCATGGCAAGTAACGATCGCCTCAACCGTAATTAGTCTCGTAATCGGCGTACCCTTGGGGATGCTGAGTGGATACAAAGGCGGTTGGCTCGATCGCATCTTAGTATTTTTGATGGACGCGCTGTACACCTTGCCCAGTTTATTACTCTCGCTAACGATCTCTTTTGTGGTCGGTGCTGGGGTCTGGAATGCAGCGATCGCGCTCAGTGTTGCCTATATCCCCCAATATTTTCGGGTGATCCGCAACCAAACCGTAAGCACGAAAACTGAAGTTTATATCGAAGCTGCTCAAGCGATCGGTGCTGACACGAAAACGATCTTAATGAAATATCTCGCGCCCAATGTCATCCAAAGCTTACCCGTAATTTTCACCCTCAACGCTGCCGATGCGATTTTGACTCTGGCAGGTTTAGGCTTTTTAGGTTTGGGCATTCCCGAAGATGTGCCTGAATGGGGACACGATCTCAAGCAAGCTCTTGATGCGCTCTCGACTGGCGAAAATATCTGGTGGACAACAATTTTCCCTGGATTGGCGATTACTTTAATGACAATCGGTTTATCACTAGTAGGCGAAGGCTTGACCCAGAAATTTAGCAGCAAAAAAACCGAAGGTTAGATAAATTCTTATCATCATAATTTATAGTCAGCATGCAAAAATAGTATCATCTAAAACCTTATGTCTGAATACACCAAGTTTAGACGATTATCCAAGATCATTCCGCACAGCTCATATTCAGACAACACTTTTCAATAGATCAAAAGTAGTAATTTCGATTTAACTCAATGGAAACATGGGATTACATTTCAATAGCTGGTTGGATTGTCACATTTTTTCTAGGTGCTATATCAGCAGGTATAGTTGTGCCTAGATTAAATCGTAAGCGTAAGATTATTGCTTGGGCTGTAATATCTGAAAGCAATCTAATACCGCGAGAACTTTCTCAAGTACTTGGTATTCAAGTTACCATCCAAGTGGGGGATTTTAAGCCTGATTCACTGAGTACTGTGAAATTAAGGTTCGTTAGTATAGGTGACGATATAGTTGAGAAGTTTGCTCTTGCAGTTACCTTCAACAAGGGAACCAGTATCCTTAGAACTCAACCTGTGGTAGATCTAGGTGAGTATGGTAAAAATATTACGTGGAAAAATGACCAAAATTGTTGTCGCATTGATATCTCTTTTATAAATCCTAGAAGTAGTTTTGAGCTTGAGTTTTTGCTTAGTAATCATGAACAAGCAAACATTACTGTTGACGCTGCGGAGCCAGGGTTAGAACTAAGAAGGAAAATACCTAGCGTTCTAGATGCTGAGATTTCCTCATCCATATTACGAGGTTTTAGTTTCGGACTCCTTGGTTTTAGGATTGAACCTACAGCTATATCTATGGCTGAAATTGCTGATGAGTTGCGCCAAATCAGGAAACAAATGAATAAACCTTAGTACAGTCGCTGATCATGGTGTGCGGTAACTACAAAATTATTGGATGCAATCAAGAAGCTAGAGAATCAGGAGGAGGATTTATGAGTAGATACAGTATGAATGTTCAATGGTCTGAGGTGGATCGGTTGTTTCTAGTTACAATTCCAGAATTTGCCGATCTCGTTGTCATGCCCTGTACTCATGGCGAAACTCGTGAGAAAGCAAGTCATAATGGTGAAGAAGTTATTGAAATGCACCTAGAAGCTTGGCAAATGGAAGGTGAATCTATTCCTGAGCCGAAGATACTTCAAGCTGCTTAGCGATCAATCACTGTTTGGTTGCGGATGACCCGAAAATATTGGGGCATCCTCGACCAAACAGCAATCTCAAAGACAAATAATTGTTAAGTGATTGGTTTATAACAAAATCATTAAAGCAAAAAAGCAGCTATGATTTTTAATTAAGCTACAGATATCTGCTACCACTCAATCCAACTGTTAGGTTCTCAGCCTCTGAGGAGCAATGAATATGGAAGAACAAGAACATAAGAATGAGTTACTTAAACTTGAAGAACGTAAGTTTCAGTTTGAGCAAGAGAAATATAGGGAAGATAAATCCGTTTTTAAGAAGCATCTTCCAACGATTATTACTGCAATAGTATCAATATCAGCGGTGTTGATTTCATACATACAATTTCTCCAAACAGATTTGTCTAAATCTAAGGAGATTGAAATTCTGCGGGAGCAAAAGGAAAAGGAGTTTGCGTTGTTTCAAGCGCAAAAAGCAAAAGAGATTGAGTTATTGCGGGAACAGAAAGATAGAGAACACAGCATAGAACTAGCCAAATTTATCGTAGCAAACAAGGATGCTATTTACAGTAACAACAATAATGAACGAAAACTAATGAAAGATATAATTCTTGTAGCCTATCCACAATTTGGGGAGAACGTATTTAGAAGGCTTGAACAGACCTCATCAGACAATACTTCTAAAGAGTTTTGGAAAGATGCTAAAGCCCAAGCATATCAAGCAAATAGTATTATCCTTAACTACTATGCTAGTAATATTCCAGAAGATATTTTCCAACAAACAGAGCAGATGTTAAAACAACAAGGCTTCGCTATAGTTGAATCACAGTTGTATGGTAATCCACCTCAATGGATGGAGAAAGATAGTAGTGTTATCTACTATGATGATGCAAATTTAAGCATAGCTACAGAAATAGCCGCACAACTCAAAAAAAAGTTGAATAAAAATTTTAAAATACTGAAAGGGGCAATATTTAGTGAAATAAAAGGACAAGAATCAACTCGACTTATTGTGCATCACTTGCAAAGTTCAAATTAGTGAGATCTCATCAGAATAATTGCAGTGCGATCGCTGATCGCGTAGGGTGCGTTAATGAAATATAACGCACCTTTCTGATGATTTTAGTTGGTGCGTTACGCTACGCTAACACACCCTACTTGGTTTGAGGTGTATTGCGATCGCCGATCTTGTAATGCGATCGCGCTGTTTGAAAAGGCAGCGATTATAATGTTTAGATAAAGTAGCGATCTTGTAATGCGATCGCCTATAAACCTATAAAACAATGTCTTAACTATAGTGATGAAAAATCTCACCGCAATCATTGAACAGGCTGAAGAAGGTGGCTATTTTGCCTATTGTCCAGAAGTATCTGGCGCAAATGGGCAAGGAGAAACCATTGAAGAATGCTTTGAAGATTTACGACTTGCCATACAGCTTATTTTTGAAGAGCTAAGAGAACAGGCGATCGCCAAAGTATCTTCTAAAGTGATTTATAAAGAAATCGCATTTTTATGAAGAGAGGCGACCTGATCAGGCATTTGAAGGAATTTGGCTGTATTTTGAAAAGAGAAGGAGCAGGGCATTCTCTATGGATAAATCCTAAAACAGGAGAAATGGAAGCTATCCCTCGCCATAATGAAATCAAGAATCAACTTGCAAAAAAGATATGCAGAGGACTATCTGTGCCTGAACTATAATGCGATCGCAGATCTTGTAATGCGATCGCAAAGACAAATAATTATTAAGCGATCGGTTTATAACACATCATTAGAGTGAAAAAAAGCTATGATTTTGATCGAGTTAAAGATATCTACTGCCAATCAATTCAAACGTTAGACTACCCAATATCTTTATGGAGTTCTCATCGTCAAAGTAAAAATCCTGAAAAAGTTTTTATTATTCACTTAGTGTTAATCAAATTAAGGAAGGAAAGCTTAACTTATGCCAAAAGATTATGTACTTTTTCTGCATGGTGTGAATGTGCGGGAATCAACAGGGAATGAAGAAAGACAGATTTATACTTATGCCGATAATCTGTTTAATCTGACTGCTGAGATAGTTCAGAAAGAATCTCCCGATCGTAAGTGCATTAAAGTTCCTCTTTACTGGGGCAACGTCAACCAAGCATCCTTAGAAGAACTGCTGTCAAGCTTAGAAGGCTCCTCTAAGTGGAACCAAATTTGGTTCCAAGATTTTCGCAAGCGTCAAATGCTGCAATTTGTTGGAGATGCAGGGCTTTACATTAGTCGCCTAATTGGATCTATGGCAGCAGATCAGCTCAAAGAACAGGCTTTCAGAGGTTTAGGGAATTATGAACCAGAAGATCGCCTACATCTAGTAACTCACAGTTGGGGAACAGTAATGCTGTTCGATATTCTCTTTGCTAGCCGATGGGATGATCCAGAGATCCCTGGTCATCAGAGTGTAAAGGCGATCAGAGATCAACTTTACGGAATTGGACAAAATCCTAAACAAGGTATTCGACTGGCTAGCATTCAGACCATGGGTTCCCCAATCCCTTTGTTTAGCCTAATTACTATTAGTGGTAAGAATACTAACGATGAAAGTACTCATGATATTAGTCCAAGCTTGAAAGATTTATTAAAGAATCTCGTCAAAGGAGGTAATAAGTTACCTTGGCTCAACTTCATCCATCCTGGCGATCCGATTGCTTGGCCACTAGAAAAAGTAATTAGTAAGTTAATTACTGGCTCTGAGAAGTATGTTGAAATAGAAGATGTTCTTACTCGCGGTTCTGGCTTCTGGGAGTTCATTGTCCAAACACCTCCTATTCGACAAACATTCTTGGCTCTAGCTAATGGTGGCAGTGCTCACGGAAGTTATTGGAAAAACAAAGATGTGGCAAAGCGAATAGCGGCAAACATATTAAAGGTCTAAAAGTTGTGTCATGTCTTTAGATCAAGAGAAAGCACAAATCCCGTCAAGTCCCATTCCCAAATGGCTAATATGGGCAATTGCTAGAGATAATAACTATCAACCGACATTGTTAGGGCATATTGCGTTATCTGGTGCTCTAATTTCGATTGCATTAATTTCTTGGATCATCATGTTTGTAATTAGTACTGCATGGGAAAAAGAATGGATTTTCAAACCTGAAAGAATCACCGTAGAACAATTAGAATCCGCTACAGCAAAGCTATCACCAACAATATATGAGCGGAATAGAATGATCTCGCAATTTCAAGAGATTGAGAGACTTGCTGACAAACACGCCAACATCATGGGATTTTTCTATAAACAGTACTACATCTCATTGGCGACGATGGGTGCATGTGCTGCCTTAGCGATCGTGAGTCTCTTCTTTATTAGTAAAGTAGGATGGGAAAGAGTCAATAATGCGCTTATAAATATCTTTATCGTAACCAGTGGAATTGTGATCTTTTATGGCAATATCTCTCTGATATTTCAACAAAAAGATAATCTTGAAGCTAGCCAAAAGATATATGTCAATTATTTGGGCTTAAGAAATGAGGTTTTGAGTTATTTGGCAACAGGTGAAACGATCGCTAATGAAAGTATAACTCCAGCTAAATTTATTCATTATGTGGATAGGGAATTAAAATCGATCAGTTTTGTTCGACTGGGTTTCGATCCTAAGTCAATTCCAGACTTTTCAAAGCAATTTTATGACAAACCTGCAACTTCCAAGTAGTTACTCCCTTCCCAGTGAATGATTAGTGGTGCGCGGCGGAGCCGTGCACCACTAATCATTCACTTTATAACGCTTATTCTTCGGGTAAGAAATATTATGGCAAAAATTGAACGGCGACTTCCTCATAATGTCATTGGTGATTTTTATGTTGATAGCTCCTGCATTGATTGCGATACCTGTCGATGGATGGCTCCAGAGATATTTCATCAAGTAGCCGAGCAGTCTGCTGTTTATCATCAGCCCACTAATGAAATCGAACGGCTCAGAGCCTTACAAGCAGTTCTATCCTGTCCCACTGCTTCGATTGCCACAGTCGAGAAGCCCACCGATATTCAGGTGGTGCAGCAAAGTTTCCCCATTCTCATTGACCAAAATGTCTTCCATTGCGGTTTTCATGCGGAATCTTCCTATGGTGCGGCTAGTTACTTGATCCAGCATCCCGAAGGCAATATTTTGGTTGATTCACCACGTTTTGCGGCTCCATTGGTGAAACAACTGGAAGCGATGGGAGGGATTCGTTATTTGTATTTGACCCATCGTGATGATGTTGCCGATCATCAGAAGTTTCACGACCATTTTGGATGCGATCGCATTCTGCATCAAGATGATATTGTTACAAGCACGCGCAGTGTCGAGATGCAATTGACGGGAACAGATGCGATCGCGATCGCGGATGATCTGCTAATTATTCCTGTGGCTGGACATACCAAGGGACATACGGTTTTACTCTATGGACAAAAGTTTCTGTTTTCGGGCGATCATCTGGCATGGTCTGCGCAACTTCATCGTTTAATCGCGTTTCGGAATGCCTGTTGGTATTCATGGGATGAACTGGGGCGATCGATGGAACGGTTAGCAACCTATCAGTTTGAGTGGGTTTTGCCTGGGCATGGTCGTCGCTATCACAGCGATCGCGAGACTATGACGCAAGCAATGCAGGAATGTCTAGCTTCGTTTTGAGTTGAATGTGGTGTTTTGCGATCAGTCTAGAAGTTTTTTGGCTTTTGCTATGTCATGTTACACAGAAATTTTCTGTATAACTCACCTATATGGGATGTTACCCAGACAAATTCCATGTAAAACGCAAAATAATTGTGTTACCCCGAAATTTTCTGTATAGTTGTCATAATAAAGGCGAGGGCGATTATGCAGAAACTTTCAGTATAATTATTAATCATACTTTTGAAATCAAGGTTTCTTTACCCCTCTTCTGTCTTTCTTGTCAAATCTGTTAAGGAAACCAGAGAAAAAATGACAGAATTAAAATCACCGAGAGACTCAACTATACGGAAGCTGTTTGCACTATCGATGAATCAATGTGCATTTCCAGATTGCCCTACTAAAATTATTGATCCTATTACCAGCACTATACTGGGGGAGGTTTGTCATATATGCGCTCAGAATCCTGGTGGTTCTCGATATAATCCTCAACAAACTTCTGAAGAAAGGCACTCCTTCGAGAATCTAATTCTCCTTTGCAGAAATCATCACAAAGTGATTGATGCCCCAGAAAACCTTCATAGGTATACTGTTGAATTCTTGACTCAGCTAAAAGCTAGGCATGAGGAAAATGCAAAGAAATTGTCGCCTGATAAATTTGCGCTATCAGAAGCACTAGTTGCCAAATTGAAAATGACACTTGAAAGTTATTCACCACCAAATGTGTATATGAACTTTCAAGGAGCATTTTTTAAAGCGGGTGGAGATGGTGGATACTTGGGTGGAGATGGCGGAGATGGTGGAGTAATCAACATAGTCGGTGTAACACCATCAGGATTTCATGAGCCAATTGATGCTGATGGCGGAGATGGTCAAGCCCTTGGTGCTGGCGGCGGCGGTGGCGGTGTGGTTAGTTATACTGGTCGTTCAGCAGACATAACTGATATTGACAATGGACTTAAAGTATCAAGTATCTTTCTTGTTGATGCAGTCCGAGAGTTACAAGGACTGCTTTATGTGCTTGGTGGTGGATGGGAATGGTGCACAGTTCCATCTTTACCGTGCAATTTACAACTAAATTTAGTATGCATTTTTGAGACAGGTAGCGTTCCAATAAATACGATGCTTAGGATCGACTACTCTATTGAAGATCCTGAAGGTCACACTACATTAATTTCATATTACGATTTATCAATACAATCTAATTCTCAAATACGCCGTTATCCTGTCATAAACCTTCTACCTGTTGAAATAAATTGTGTTGGTGTATGGTGCATCAAAGTATCGTCTGGAGAGATTCCGTTAGTTAAGCATAATATTGAGTTTCGTCTAGCAAATGATTGATAATAACAGGGCTATCAATTAATCATTGAGCGATCGCGCTTAAATGCATTGTAGCGATCACCTTCAACTTTTGGACATGCGATCACACGGATAAATTAGCACTCTTACTTTAATGCTCAACAAGAATATGTAATCCACTGTTAGAGAGAAATCTATCCATTCTTTAGCGTGCGAATTAGCAATAACAGCACAGAATAGATAGGGATTGCGATCAGCCTAAAATCGATAGGCTAAAAACGGGATCAGCATTTCAGCCCGCGTCACACCGCCATGAATACCTATGAGCGTCGTTTGACAATCCTCTGGTTTCGTCTCTCCCACATGCTGAAAACAAGACCAGCCATTTTGGGGAATTAAAATCAAATCTCCCATGCGATCTCCCATTTCCTCAGTAGGTGGCTGTTCGGGTAATCCAAATAATCCAAGATGGATTGCTTTATCTTTTGGAATTGCTAAAAACCGATCTCTCAAATGAGTCTGAATATAGGCGATCGCTGATTCTTCTTGACCCGATCTAACATGCAAAAATCGAGCTTGCGACTCACCCGTCGCGGGAGCGCATAGGCATTTCGTTAACTCAGGATGGTGATTCAACCACAGTACTTTATCTGGGGCGATCGTCCGTTGTCCATGATCGGCGACCAGTAATAACACAATGTCTGATCGACCCCGCAATGGCTCGAACAACTCCCGCTTCAACGCAAAATCTAGCGTTGCAACCTCTGCTCGGTAACAAGGACTCAGGGGACCATACCGATGGGCTGCACTGTCTAAATTCGGAATATAGAGGTGTGTAAAACTCTTAGTTTTCTCTTGAAGGCTTTTCTCTTGAAGACTGAGCAGACGATCTCGAAGCTGAACAAATCCATCGCTTGCTGTCAGATAATCAACATACCCTTGTTTACCCGCTTGCGCGCCGCCTGTGGTGAACCGACTGACGCTAGTTCCTCGAAAGTTGCGCCAGTTGACAATCCCCACATTGATCCCAGCATCCTCCAAGGTCAAATATAAATTCGGGACGGGGACAAACGTCTCTGGATTGAGTTGCGAATCTAGATAGGGGGTCGAATTGGGTGATAAACCTGGTGTCCACCGTAGAAAATTGACAATACTTCCCACTTCTCGGACATAGGCTCTTGTCCCCATGATGCCATGTTGGGCAGGAGCGTGGGCAGTGGCAGCGCTGGTGAGAGCAGTGGCGGTGGTGCTTGGAAAGACCGAAGTCGCAGGGATGAAAAAAGCTTGGGGACTCCCGCAGGCGATCGCTAGTCCAGGGGCATCACCGTCTGCCATTACAGTTTGGAGTTGATCATAACCAAAGGCATCCACGATCAATAGAACCACATGGTTGATGTCATCCTGCTGTTGCCAAGACTCCCACGCCTCGGTCACGGCTGGATTCTCCAACAGCGATGGATTGAATGGTGGCAACGTAGCGATGGAAGCTGGCATCTTATCGATCCCCAACCAATGCATCGCTAAGGCGGGCACATTCGCCAGTCCCAAGCCATCATAGCTAGGACGGACTGTCTCTGCTTCCAACAATTCAGGTGGCAGCGATTGTCTTTCGAGCAAAGCGGCTTCAGCAAGAGCGGTCACATTGGGAAACGAAGAATTTGCCATGGGTATTTTCAGAATAGATTCACCATATTGACCATTGTAGCGCGATCGTTTCCTCCCCTAATCTTCCATTACCACCGTCCACACCAAAATTGTTAATAATACTAAAACATCAAATGGCTTTGCCATTTGGTGTTTTTAAAACCCCTGCTGGGTTTGGTTTTTAATTCACAAAAGTGTTGGCACACTTTTGTGAATTGGTATAACTGATCGTTCTGAGTACAGGAAATTAAACGGAATTGCTGCCAGTGACCTTGGTCGTTATACAGAAGCGATACGCCCGCTAAAGTTGTCTGTTTATATCCGAGATTGTGCCATCAGAAATGGTTCGCTTCGTCGTTGAGTCTAGAAAAGTTATTGGCGATCGCTTTCAAGATGCGTTCTGCCGCAAAGACTAATAATTATTATGCGATCGCGGTTTAGTTTGTTTAGATGAGGGGCGATCGCGCAGTCTAATTTATTAAACCCAAGTATCACTTAATCAGAAAAAGTTCTCATAATCATCATGACTACCAATCCAAAACCAAGTTACAGAATCACCATCAAGAATCCCAAGTGCACGATAATTTCTCGTTATTCTGACAGACCAAATCGATTCCTCGCTATTAATACATTTAAAATGTAAAGACGGGTGAAAAGCATTATCCGCCCATAGACGATAAGCCTTTCTTGCACTTTGCCTGACATCATCATTTAGCTTGCGGTACTCAATCCAAAAAGAAGGCAAAATAGATGGCTTCATAACTGATTGAAATCAAGAGCAACCGCCTTACCCTCAGCAATTTCTTGTTTAGCAAGTCTTGCCGCAGCCACTAACTTTGATTGACTTTTTGCAAATGAGTTATCCCATTTAATTTCATCTTGCAGATCGTTAATATATTCTCGCAAATGATCGGTAACTCTCTCCTGTAAACTGGCAGGCAAAGACTCCATAATTTTAACCAAGGTTGAAATTTGGGGTGATGATATGCTCATGACTTTTAGTTATGAAGTTACACATACAAAGCTATCACAGGTTTATTTGATTTTGTCTCGTATGGGGAACTGCGATCGCTAAGGCAAATATATAGTTAAGCGATCGCGTTTGAATACACTGGGGGCGATCTCCTTCAATTTTTGGACATGCGATCGCATTATGCTTCTTGCTACAATATTTTTATACAGTTCAATTCAGGTGCAACATGTCCCTAATGAGCGCCCCAGCCAAATTCCACGCAACCTCTCCCCCTCTACGTTGGGATGAAGCGGGAGGTATCCGTATAGGTTCGAGTCGAGTAACTCTAGATAGTCTACTTGCAACATACCACAATGGCTCTACTCCAGAAGAAATCGCTATTCAGTATCCAGTTCTTCATTTAGAAGACATATATAGTGCGATCGCTTATTATCTAAATCATCGTCAGGAAATTGACAATTATTTAGAGCAACGCAATCAAAAAGCTCAACAACTCAGACAGCAACTTACTCAAAAGCACAACCTAGTGGAACTGAGGCAGCGCTTGCTTACTCGTCAGTCACAAAAAGAATCGGGGCAAAATGCGCCTTCTAAGTGACGAAAATTTTAACGGAGCCATATTGCGTGGTCTAATGAGACGCTTGCCTGAACTGGATTTAGTTCGAGTGCAAGACGTAGGGCTGATGCATACTGATGATCCAGTTATTTTGGAATGGGCTGCGAACGAGGGACGTATCTTGCTTACCCATGACGTAGCCACTGTTGCGATGTATGCATACGAGCGCGTCAATCAAGGATTACCTATGACTGGAGTTGTTGAAGTGATTGCGACAGCACCCATTGGTAAAATCATTGATGATTTAGAACTATTTATTTGTTGTAGCGAACCTGAAGAATATGAGGGTCAAGTTCTTTTTATCCCTTTCTCCTAATCATCGCTACCTTATAGCCCCAGCAAAAGCCTAACACTGCGGCGGCTCAACTAGAACGTTATACCAAACCGAAACGCCCGTCAAAGTTATCTGTTTATCGCCGAAATTAAGCACTCAAAAATGATTTGCTTCGTTGATGAGTTCCGAGAAGTTATTGGCGATCGCTTTCAGGATGATTCCTGCCGCAAGGTCAAATAATTATTACAAGATCGGAGTATAACCAGTCACATTAGATTAGGACAACATTGTGATATTTTGATGTCGATTTGGAGTCAATCTATTTTTGCTCAATTCAGACGCTAGGTAGCTCAGATGCCTAGATCAACTTCTGCTTTCGCCCCACAGTTGAAAGTCAAACTCTAAGAGAAAAAATCAATGAGTCTTACATTCTATTTCGCTCCCATGTCCACTGCTAGCATTACCGAAGCCGTTCTCGCGGAACTTGCTATCCCTTTCGATCTCGAAACACTCAATATCAGTATTGGAGATACCAAAAAGCCTGAATTCCTGAAGGTTAACCCAAACGGAAGAGTCCCTGCGATCGTACATGAAGGAATGGCGATTTGGGAGTCTTCTGCGATCACGATGTACTTAGGTGAAGTCTTTGGAGTGGAGGCAAAGCTTTATCCCGCACCAGGACCAAAGCGCGGTGAAGCAATGAAATGGATCGCATGGGGCAACGTCACGCTTGCAGAACCAGCTAGTCGATTATTCGCATCCTTGCCGACTGAAATGCAGGGAGATGTTGAAACTAACTCAGAGGAAGCAGCAGTTCCTGAGATGAAAAGCGCGATCGCTATGGAAAAAGCAAAAGCCGATCTCGCTGACTGTCTCAGAATTCTCAATGGTGGGTTAGAAGGAAGATCTTTTTTACTCGGCGACTATAGTCTCGCAGACACTCATCTACAAGGCATCGTTGGCTGGATCGGTTCAATGGAGATTGACTTGACTCGTTTCCCCAACGTCACAGGATGGCTGAAGCGCTGCTACGAGCGTCCAGCGATCGCTAAGTTGATGGCAGGCTGAGTTCGAGAACCTAAAACTGCTCAAACCTCTGACTATTTGTTCAATGCAACTGCCCAAAGCAAGCGCATTGAACAAATGATTTGGAACCACAGAACAACCTCAATTCACCTCGAAATAATTGTTAAGCAATACCAAAAGCACATTTACTCAGCTTCAAGAGGAGCCATCGTTAAACCTGCTTGCTTTAGTTGGGCATGATAAAGCTCCGCTTGCTCCATCGGACCCACCCAAACGATCGCTAAGCCCTCAAAATGAACTTGATTGGTCAACTCCCAAGCCATCTCCTCATTCATGTTCGGGATATATTTCATCAAGCATTCAGAAACATGCTCAAAGGTATTGAAATCATCGTTTAACACAATGACCTTATATTTCGGGTAAGGCTTGCGTACTACCTCCTTGACAGTATCTCTAACTTTTTCAGGGGTTTGAACAGCAGCAAAAATAGCCATAATTTCAACTCACGCTTTATATCTTGCATTATCGCAAAAAGCGATCGTAGTTGCGTATTTTCGCAACCATGCTCCAAAAGCCAAACGAGAGTGGCGGCGCTTTGCGCCGCCACTCTCGTTTGGCTTTTAGGTTATATGTCTTGCCACACTCTTGTGAATTAAAAAATTAACTCGGTAAGGTTTTTTAAAACGCCAAATGGCGTAGTCATTTTGTGTTTTGGGATTAACCACAGCGTGGTAACCGCGATAATATAGAAATATGGAACTTGAAGCTCTCCGATCGCACCAGTGGTTTAAGCTCATTTGTGGTGCGAGTTACCAACATTTACCCGCAATTCGCAATCTTGCCCTGATTTATACATTGGCAGGAGCTGATTGTATTGATATGGCTCCCGACCCAGCCACGATCGCTGCCGCCAGAGCAGGAATTGCCGCAGCGCTCAAGTTAGAACCAACGGCGATCGCGCCTTTAGTAATGGTCAGCTTTAACGATGGCGAAGACCCTCATTTTCGGAAAGCATTTTTTGATCCTGAGCTTTGTCCTAGCGATTGCAGCCGTCCTTGTGAAAAAGTATGTCCTACCACAGCAATACAATTTAGTAATGATTACAATGGGATCATGCCAAGTCTTTGTTATGGGTGCGGTCGTTGCTTACCGCTATGTCCAGTGCAAATTATTCATACCCGCGAACAGGTTTATGTCCCTGAAAATATTTTTGATGAAGTACTTAACCAGTCAGTTAATGCGATCGAAATTCATACGCAACCCAATCGAACCAAAGAATTTGCCGCATTTTGGCAGCGCTTGAGTCCGATTATCCCCAAGCTCAAGTTGGTAGCCGTCAGCTTCCCCGATTGCGAAGATCTGCGTGATTACCTCATGTCTTTGCTCGAAGGTATGAACCCCAAGCCGAGATCGCTGATCTGGCAAACCGATGGCAGACCGATGAGTGGCGATATAGGTGATGGCGCAACTAGGGCAACGCTGCAATTAGGGCAAAAAGTGCTGAATTTTCAGTTACCCCATGGCTTTGTGCAACTGGCTGGTGGTACAAATGCTAGTACTGTCCCAAAACTGCGCCAAGCAAACATCCCAGTAGCTGGGGTTGCCTATGGCAGCTATGCCCGTAAAATCGTGATGGATTTTCTAGAAGGTCTGGGAGAAGAAATACCCGATCGCCTCGAAGATCGTCCTTGCTTACTCTGGCAAACTGTTGCGATCGCCCGTCAATTAGTTTCGCAAATCAAAACCTAACTGTAAAACCTTAAAAAGCCTAATGGAATCCATCCGCAAGCAAGTTACAGACAACCTCGATCAACTCCTCGATATTTTGCCACCGCGCATTAAAAGCAGCATTGAACTCTGCGGCGGGTTAGAACAACTTGTCGAAATTGTGATGGACTTAGGCAGGTTGCCAGAAGCACGTTATTTTGACAGCACCAAATATCTAACCGATGACCCGATTACCAAAGAAGATTTGGCGCTTTGTGTCAAGCAAGTTGGCGAATTTGGCGGCGATAACCGCGCAGGTATCGAACGCACACTCCACCGTATCAGTGCCATCCGCAACCGCAAAGGCGAAATCATTGGTCTAACCTGTCGCGTTGGTCGGGCTGTCTATGGCACGATCGCGATGATTCGAGACTTAGTAGAAACAGGTAAATCGATTTTATTACTGGGTAAACCAGGGATGGGCAAAACTACAGCCCTACGTGAAATTGCCCGTGTACTTGCCGATGACCTAAATAAGCGCGTCGTCATTATTGACTCATCCAACGAAATTGCTGGCGATGGCGACATTCCTCACCCTGCGATCGGACGCGCCCGCAGAATGCAAGTCTCGCAGCCTGAGTTGCAACACCAAGTGATGATCGAGGCGGTGGAAAACCACATGCCTGAAGTGATCGTCATCGATGAGATCGGCACTGAACTCGAAGCATTAGCGGCTCGAACGATCGCGGAACGAGGTGTGCAACTCGTTGGCACGGCTCACGGTAATCAACTCGCCAATTTAATCAAAAACCCTACCCTATCCGATCTGATCGGCGGCATTCAATCGGTCACCCTCGGCGATGAAGAAATGCGGCGGCGCGGCTTGCCTCAAAAGAGCATTTTGGAGCGCAAAGCCCAGCCAACTTTCGATATTGCTGTAGAAATGTGGGAACGCTACCGTTGGGCAGTCCATGACGATGTGGCGGGAACCATTGATATGCTCTTGCGCGATCGCGACCCTGGTCGTCAAATTCGCGCAGTCAGTGATGTAGGCGAAGTCACTACCACCGAAGAGAAGCCCAAAAATCCTGAAGTGATGCGAAATCCTGCGGTCAAAGGTTGGCGGGCCACGGGCAAGATTAAGCCCATTCCCCTCGATCCACAAGTACAAATGCGATCGGAAATAGCCGATCTGTCTAACAAGATTAGCAATACAAGCGTGGCAGAGCTGAATGAATCTGATGACGATGATGCAGAAGAATTTGGCGATATGTCTTCCTATGTCGCCATGCGAGAACGCTTCGGGACGCTGAATGTCTATCTCTATGGAGTCAGCCGCCATCAAACTGAACAGGTGGTGCAATCGATCAATTTACCGATTGAAATCACCAAGGATCTGGATGAAGCAGATATTGTGCTGGCTCTGCGATCGCAGATTCGCACTAGCTCCAAAGTGCGCCAAGTTGCCGAAGCGCGACAGATTCCCATTCACGCGATCAAAACTAGCACTCTGCCGCAAATCACTCGCGCATTACGAAGGATTTTGCATATCGATGAGAGTCCTGCGGATACGGTTAGCGACTTGAATATGTTCGCCTATGGGGATTCTGAGGATGAAATCGAAGCGCTCGAAGAGACAAGACTAGCCGTTGAGCAGATCGTGATTCCCAAGAATCAACCTGTCGAGTTATTGCCCCGTTCATCGATTATTCGGCGGATGCAGCACGAACTAGTTGAACATTATCAACTGCGATCGGAAAGCTACGGCTCCGAGCCAAATCGACGTTTACGCATTTTTCCTAATTAGGAAATTCCTAAGAGAAAGTGTGTAGGGGCAGGTTTTGGAACAAAGCTATGGATAAACCATTGAGTCGTTGCTAAACCTGCCCCCTACAAGTTAGCGGCAGGTTTAGCCCTAACCATCCTAAAATAAGCTTACTAAGAGCGTGTTTGAGAAGTCAATACGTTCTAAATTTTCAGCTAAAGCCAATGTTCTTGCCCCCTAAATCCCCCAATTCTGGGGGACTTGAATCTGGTTCCCCCCAGAATTGGGGGGCTAGGGGGGCAGAGGCAAAACTTCTCAAACACACTCTAATTCCTAATTATCTTCTTGAAAATGGCTAAAAGCAAGCGTTCTAATTCTCGCCCAGCAACTCAGCCACCTGTCTCGAAAGAATCCCTCACGGCTCCAACCCATGAGCAAGATGAGCTGTGGCGACAACGGCAATGGGTGAAGTTGTTTGCCGAGGTTACGCTTAAAATTCGCCAGTCATTGCAGTTCAAGGAAATCCTCCGCGCTACCGTAACGGAAGTACAGCGCATCTTGCAAGCCGATCGCGTACTCATTTATCAAGTTTTACCCAATGGCACAGGACGCGCCATTAGCGAAGCAGTTCTACCCGACTACCCCAAGATTCTCGATTTAGAATTTCCTGAAGAAGTCTTTCCAACTGAATATCAACAACTTTATGCTGAAGGACGGGTAAGGGCGATCGCAGATGTGCACGATCCCAAAGCAGGATTATCAGAATGCTTAATCGAGTTTATTAATCAGTTCCATATCAAAGCCAAGTTGATTGTGCCAATTCTGCAAAATCTGAATTCCCATCAACAAAATGAAGCGATCGCACCTAACCAGCTATGGGGATTAGTAATTGCTCACCATTGCGATCGCCCTCACCACTGGGCCGATTTTGAACTGGAGCTAATGCAACAACTTGCAGACCAGATCAGCATTGCCTTAGCTCAGGCGCAGTTATTAGAACATTTAGAAGAAATAGTCGAAGTTCGCACTGCCGAATTGCAAGAAGTCAATCGTAGTCTTCAGCAGGAAATCAACGATCGGATGCAAGCTGAAGCCGCACTAAGACGCAGCGAAGAACAGTTGAGATTGATTACCAATGCGCTACCAGTGCTGATTGCCTATGTAGATGAACATCAGCGCTATAGATTTAACAACAAAGCCTATGAAGATTGGCTAGGACAATCACCCGCCGATATTTTTGACAGTAATCTCCAAACTGTGTGGGGAATTGACTGCTATGAAAGAATGCAAGTCTATGTGAAGTTAGCATTATTGGGGCAAGTGGTAACCTACGAAAATGAAATCACCTTAAAAGATGGGCTACCTTGCTCTGTAAATGTTACTTATATTCCGCATCTGGACGAACAGAAAAATGTCATCGGGTTCTTTGCGCTGACGAGTGATATTAGCGATCGCAAAGCGATCGAGCGCATGAAAGATGAATTTATCGCTGTGGTCAGCCATGAGTTACGAACGCCCTTAACATCTCTGCATAGTGCTTTAAAAATTTTGGCGACGGGACGCTTAGGCAGTCTGTCTAATGATGGCAAGCAAATGCTAGAAATCGCTGATGACAACACAGAGAGGTTGGTGCGTTTAGTAAATAATGTTCTTGATTTGAAGAGGATTGAGTCAGGCGATGTGAGAATGGAAAAGCAGGTCTGCAATGTCGCGGCTTTAATGATCCAAGCAACAGAATCTATGCAACCAATGGCTCAGCAGCAGGGTGTAGTTTTGGCAGTTAAGCCAATTGATATCGAGATTTTAGTTGATTCAGATTATATCGTGCAAGCTCTTACCAATCTCCTCAGCAATGCGATCAAGTTCTCAACAACTGATGGTACGGTTTGGCTAACCGCTGAGGGCAAATCGAATACAGAAGTACTATTTTCAGTTCGCGATCAAGGGCAAGGAATTCCATCGGATAAGCTGGAAAGTATTTTTGAAAGATTCCAACAAGTGGATTCATCAGATTCAAGACGGAAGGGGGGGACGGGGCTAGGGTTAACTATCTGTCGTAAGATTATTGAGCAGCATGAGGGCAAAATTTGGGCAGAAAGTACTCTCGGTGAGGGTAGTACTTTCTCTTTTACATTACCATTATTGACTGTGTAAACGAACCATTTACGCCCAACCAAACTCATTCACCATATACGAGGCATTACCAAACTTTGGGCGCAAAACTACGATCATTTGCGATCGCAACTGTATCTCCTGAAGGCTTAATCAAAAACAAACCTTCCTGTACTGTATAGACATCAGCCCTGCACAAAAAGCACAAATAGATTCATAATGAAAATTACTGTTTATAGCTAACAGAGAGCCATGCCAACTAAACGGATTTTGATTGTTGATGATGAAGAAAGCATTCAAACTGTTGTGCAGTTTGGTATTCAGATGGTCGCTGATTGGGATGTGTTAATTGCGAGTTCGGGTCCACAAGGGATTAAAACTGCTTGTGACGAAATCCCTGATGCCATTTTGCTAGATGTGATGATGCCAGATATGGATGGTATTGCCACATTTAAGGCTCTTCAGACCGATCCACAAACCGCCCAGATTCCCGTGATTTTCTTAACCGCCAAAGTTCAAACCTCCGAGAGAAGGCAATTTAATGATTTAGGTGTCAGTGGGGTGATTACAAAACCTTTTAATTCCCTTGATCTCCCCGATCAGATTGCGAAAATGCTGGATTGGTAAAAGCTATGAAAATATTGCTCGTAGAAGATGATGATGTATTAATTGCTGTCTTAACTAAAAACCTGACAGAACATCACTACATTGTGGATGTAGTCAAAGATGGCGAAATGGGTTGGACTTATGGCTCGACCTTTGAGTATGACCTAATTATGTTAGATATCGTTTTGCCCAAGCTAGACGGAATCAGCCTATGTCAACGCTTTCGCTCCGAAGGATATACCACCCCAATTCTATTACTTACATCGCAAAATGCCAGCACCGCTAAGGTCAGTGGATTAGATGCAGGGGCTGATGACTATGTGGTTAAACCTTTTGATGTTGCCGAATTAATTGCACGGATTCGAGCCTTACTGCGGCGAAGTAATGCCAGTTCTTTTCCTGTACTAGTTTGGGGAGATTTACTGCTAAATCCTAGTACTTGCGAGGTTTCTTACAATGATCATTCACTGACACTCACGAATAAAGAATATGAGTTGCTAGAGCTTTTATTGCGCGATAGTCAGCATTTACTCAGTGCTGACGAGATCCTCGATCGCTTATGGTCATCCGATGAGTTTCCCTCCGAAGCAACAGTGCGATCGCATATTCGGCGATTGCGTCATAAGTTAGTAGAAGTAGGTGCACCGTCAGATTTTATTGCGACTGTCCATGGGCGTGGCTATTACCTCAAAGCGCCAGATAAGGTAGCTGAGGTCGGAATACCAAACGAAATTGAGTCTGGTAGTCCCAATTTACCTAAGTTAGTCCAATCAAAGTCTCAAGATAATCAACAAAAGCAGTATTTAGAATTCTTAAACCAACTTTGGATAGACACCAAGCCAAAAAGTATTGAACAATTAGAAGTATTATTTCAAGCTGTCAGGAAATTACAATCTGGTGAACTGGCTCCACAATTACAAGCGCAGGCTCAACAAGTGGCTCACAAATTAGCTGGGACTTTGGGAACCCTTGGCTTGACGATCGCGATGCAATTGGCGCGTCAATTAGAAAATTTGCTCGCTAGCCAACTTTTACTAAAAAAACAACAGTTAGAAATTTTAGAAGCCTTGGTAACTTCTTTAGAAGAGTCAATTCAAAATACGTATCTAATTCAAAGTGCTCCAATCGCAGCGATCGCGGATATATCATCTTCAAAACTTGAGTTAGATCATTCTCAATTCGGAACTAAAGTGATGATTGTCGATGATGATGTCGATTGTTTGCGATCGCTTCCTAAGCTCCTGAAGCCTTGGGGCTTTAAAGTAACGACCTTGGCTGATCCACAGGACTTTTGGACAGTGTTGCAATCTGTGGAGCCTGATGTCTTAGTGTTGGATGTCAATATGCCTGAGATAAATGGACTTGAACTCTGTCAAGCTCTAAGGAGCAATCTTGACTGGCAGCGTTTACCTGTTTTATTTCTAAGTGTGATGACGGATGTCAACACCCAAAATCTCGCTTTTAGTGTTGGCGCAGATGACTATCTATGCAAACCAATCGTGGGGATCGATCTAGCAAGTCGGATTCATAATCGACTGCAACGAGTTAAAGCTTACCAAAACAGTTAAATGGTTCG
>NZ_BBJB01000095.1 GCF_016584665.1 Pseudanabaena sp. lw0831 | reverse complement strand
CCAGCCATAACCTGCTGTGTGGCGATGACTCCATCCCGCTTTAAAATCTAACGAGAAAGCCGCTCCTGCGATCCCCATTAATGCCCCACCGAGGAGTGTATAGATGTAACGCATTTTAATAACATTAGTTCCTCTGGCAAAGGCGGCGGCGGGTTGTTCGCCCACAGTCCGTAAGA
Source organism: Pseudanabaena sp. lw0831 (assembly GCF_016584665.1). GTDB lineage: Bacteria > Cyanobacteriota > Cyanobacteriia > Pseudanabaenales > Pseudanabaenaceae > Pseudanabaena. The sequence continues at coordinate 113,011 of NZ_BBJB01000095.1, read as the reverse complement.
TTAATCCGCCTTGAGTGCGATAGAAATAGAACCATGAACCAAGAATTAAAATATAGCTGCTATAAACTAACAAGTCGCTCTGAAATAGCAGTTTCCCCAAAATAGGAATGTTCTCTAAAATAGGGATTTTAAAACTCGGAACCGTAATTCCCTCGACTCTGACAACGGGATTGCCTAAAAAAGATGATAAATCACTACACATCAACGCCAATACAAAGCCAATTGATACTTGAGATTGTTTTAAGGTGATCGCGCCAACTGCGACGACTAATGCGATCGCCGCGCCAACAAGAGCCGCTGCCGCAAATCCTAACAGCAAGCTATTCGAGAACTTCGCTACCGCAAAGCCTGTCATCGCTGACATTAAGATCGTCCCTTCAGCAGATAGGTTAATCACGCCAGCCCGTTCGGTAATAGTTTCGCCAATACTGGCAAAAATCAAAGGTGTCGAAGTTGCGATCGCGGTAGCCAGAATTGTGATGATGTCCATGGATTGATGTCTCTTTGTCTACGTTTGAGTGTGTAGATCCCCCCCAGCCCCCCTTAAGAAGCTACCGTGTACACACAAGTCTAACTGTCTACGTTTCGATTTATCTAAGCCCCCTAAATCCCCCAATTCTGGGGGACTTTGAAAGAATTTTATTTTCTTGTTCCCCCAGAATTGGGGGCTAGGGGGCGATTAATTGTTGACTTGACTGGGTTTTATGACTTGTGTGTACACGGTAGCTTAAGAAGGGGGGAGAATTAAATTTTCTTCTTCCCCCTTCTATAAGGGAGATTGAGGGGGATCTCTTTATTAGAAGATCATGCTTCTTTAGATAACTTAGCTAAACCTTCGCCAAGAATGGCGAACAGCAGCAATGCTCCTTGAATAATCCCAGAAAGTGAAGAATCTAAACTTAGAGATAGCGGTAATTCCAAACTACCAACATTGAGAGAACTAAATAGAAATGCGATCGGCAAAACCAAAAAGGGATTGTAATTAATCAGCATCACTACTAGCAACGCTAAAAATCCTAAATTGCTGGAAACATTGGGAATCAGACGATGGAATACGGCGACTACTTGCAAAGAGCCAGCAATACCAGCTAATGCGCCACAGATGACAAAACTGCTCAGCATTTGCGCGATCGCAGGAATTCCCAATACATAGGCAGCTCGTAGATTATTACCCACCGCCTTTAGTTTTAAGCCAAAGTAAGTGGCTCTAATCACGATCGCAGTCACAATCAAGGCAACTATAGCGATCGCTAGAGCGATCGGGCTAAAGTCAGTATTACCGACAGTAGGCAGCGATAGAGCATCACTAAATGGCTCCGTACCACTCATCGAGGCAACCCCCGATCGCTTCCACGGGCCAAAGACTAGATAAAGTGCTAATCCCTGTGCGGTGAAGTTCATGCCCAAACCAGCAAAAATCTCGCTGACTTTGCCATAGATATTTAATAACCCTGTTAGTAAGCCCCATAAGCCGCCGCCAACAAACCCAAATAATATGGCAAGCGTAATCGCGATCGCAGGGGAAAAACCTTCGGGAATGAGTCTGAGCAATAATGTCGAGGCGATCGCACCTGCCGTAATTTGACCTTCGATACCTAAGTTATATAAACCTGCGGTAAAGGTAAAAATCAATCCACAGGAGGCAAGTAATAAAGGACAAAGAGTAGAAATAACTCTCGCAAAGCGATCGCTACTACCAAAAGCCCCGTTCCACATGCCCATCGCGACTTGAGGTGGTGAGCCACTAGATAGCAAGATCACCGCCGCAATGAACAACAGCGCGACAATGAAAGAACCAATCCGAAAGTAGGTGACTTTTGGTAATTTTTTGAGGATTTGGAAAATATGTAAGAAATTTTGTAAGGGACTATGCAAACTTTCCTCCGATCGCTTGACCTAGTTTATCGACTGTTAGAGTTTTCGCATCGATGGGTTCAGAGACTTTACCGCCGCAAAATACGAGAATGCGATCGCTATATTGCAGAATCTCATCGAGATCGGAAGAGATAAATAAAATCATCATCCCTTTTTCGCAACGTGCCATCATCTGTTTCCAAATCCATAGGGTTGATTCGATGTCTAGTCCTCTGGTTGGTTGTTCCATTAATAATAGATTTAAGCGATCTGGCAAAAGTGATATTTGGGTGCGTTGCTGATTTCCTCCCGATAATCTCTCCACTTTAGTAGAAGGTTTACCCCGAATATTAAAAGTCTCGATCGCCTGATTTGCAAATTGGCGCGTATCCCGCCAATTTATCAAAAAGCCTGAATGCGATTGGCGCAACATGAAATGCTCATGGATCGATAAACCTCGAATCAAACCATCCTGCAAGCGATCGGCTGGCAAATAACCAATTCCTGCCCTCAGGAAATTACTATAAGCGCGATTAGTCATATCCACATCACTAATGCGAATCTTGCCAGCGTTTGGCTTCAGCAAACCCGCACAGGCTAGCAGAAGCAATTGCTGCCCATTGCCTTCTAGACCAGCTAGCCCGATCACCTCGCCCGATTTAACCGTTAATTTGTCAATCTGCAAACTTAAGCGATCGCCATCAATTTGTAAATCCTGAATTACTAAAGCGGGTTCCGTTTGCTGAATGTTAATCTCATGCTTTGCAGGTATAGCTAGCTCTCGACCAAACATCATATCCACCAACGACGCTGCTAATTCATTAGAGTTACGACCTTTGACCTCAGCTTCTCCAATCACCTTGCCCTGACGCATTACCATCAGGCGATCGCACAGCTCTTCGACATCTTCTAATTTATGCGACACAAAAACGATCGATTTCCCATCCGCAGCCAATTGCTTGACCGCCGTAAATAGAGCGGTTTTTTGGGATGCAGAAATACCTGTAGTTGGCTCATCAAGGATTAAGGTTTTGACTCCAAGTGACAAAAGCCTCAATATTTCTAACTGCTGACGCTCTCCTACAGTCAGATTAGCTAGGCGATCGTTAGGCGGTAAGTCAAAGCCAAAAGTTGCGGATAGCTGCCGAAGTTCTCTAATTAAATCAGCACGACTGCTGCTAGTTTTAACTCTCTTTTTGTTTAAAGTGCTTCTCCCTGCCATGAAATTATCAAGTACTGACAGAGAAGGAAAGTCTAAAGGATCTTGATGCAGCATCCCAATTCCTGCACAAATCGCATCCGCAGGAGTTTTAATATCGACTTCTATTCCATCTAATACAATCTTGCCAGAGTCTTTAGTAATAAATCCACTCAGAACTTTGGATAAGGTGCTTTTCCCTGCGCCATTTTCGCCCAAGATGCCATAAACAGTTCCAGCCTCAACCGTCATGGAAATGTCATGATTTGCCTTGACATTCCCAAAAGACTTATAAATATGGCTTAGTTCAACTTTCATGTTTATCCCATAACGTCAAGGTCGCGCTGAGCGCGACCTTGACACATTTATTTACTAGCGCCCTCAATACCTTGCAACAAGCTGGTAAAGTACCAAATCTGCTGTGGAGTTGCAGTTTCGCCTTCCTTCAGAAAAGGAGTGCCATCTTGATAGTTAAGAGGTCCTTTAAAAAGACTGATCTTGCCATCGCCTAAACCAGTAATAAATTCCGTCAAGAACTTATCGCCTTCTGGAGTCAAAGCCTTGCCTTTCTCAAATCCCACGCCTGAAGTGTCAGGATTATTCAAGTCTTTCCAATTAGGTGCTGCGGAAATAAATTCTCCAGTAAATTTTCCATCCTTTGCCTTTTTGGTTTGATCGAGATATGCAGGTCCCCAATTGTAATAGGGAACGCCAATACAAATTTCTGGGGCAACATTACAACCAGTTTTGAGTCCATAGTGGAGATATTTGACTTTCTTGCCAGCTTCAGCCGCTTTCTTGCCTTGCACCGCGACTTCAGGCGTATCAATACCGCTCATCACCACGTCAAACCCACTATTATAAAAATCATCAGAGACCTTGGTCGGGTCAAGAGTCTGCCCAGGAATATTGAACCAGAAGCCAATCCATACCACCTTAAACTTCAGATCTTCGGGATTCTTTTTGCGGTAGGTTTGCCAACAATACTTAGCTCCCAAATAACTTGCTGATACTAGTCTGCGTGTTTCGTCATTGATTAATGGCCCCACAAAACCGATTTTGCCCGTTTCCGAATTGAGTGCCGCCGCACATCCAGAAATCATTCGACCATACTCAATTTGTGGCATGACGTTGCTAACATTTTTCTGGTTTTTGAAATTTTTGCCTTCTTTCCAAGCATAGTCGCCACTTGCATGAATTACGGACACATTAGGATGCTTTTTCGCAGTTTCTAGAGCATCATCTTTAAAATCATCAGAATTGAAAACTATTAGCTTTGCGCCCTTAGCGATGAGATCGTCAGCCACTTGAGAAGCTTTGACGTTTGGACGATCGCCTGGGTTGACTTTGTCTACATAGTCAAACTGGATGCCAGATTGCTTTTCCATTACATATTTTGAGGCTTCGTAATGACCTTGGTTCCAACCAGAATCATTTTTCGGTCCAACTAAAATCATCGCCGCTTTAAATTCTTTGGCATCTGGAGCAGTCGTAGTTGCCGCAGTTGTTGAAGTTGTTGAAGTTGTTGGAGTGCTGTTACAAGCTCCAGCAAGCATTCCCGCTAGCGCAGCAGCCCATAAGTGCTTGATAGAAACTATAGAAGAAACCCTATTAGTGATTATTCCCATGAATTAATGCAGTTATATTTGAATATTTCATAGCTTTTTACTATTGTATTTAAGGCGATCGCCCATTAGACAAAGGTATTGCAGATTACAGAAATTAGCAGGGAGGGCATTGTCTACCCTACTACATACCACTGCTTGGTAAGTTATTCTGTAGAAATCACCTAATCTTCTTTCTTGTTTGATATGCATCTTCCTATTCTTTATTCTTTCAGGCGTTGTCCTTATGCAATTCGCGCAAGAATGGCTCTTGCTTATGCTGGTGTTAGCTATGAACTGAGAGAAGTTTCTTTAAAAAACAAACCCAAAGAGATGCTCGATATTTCGCCAAAGGGAACGACTCCAGTGATGCAGATATTCACTGGTCAAGATTTTATTGTTTTAGAAGAAAGCCTCGATATTATGAATTGGGCGCTTCAACAGCACGATCCACTCAATTGGAGAGACTTGCCCGAGCAATCTATAGCGATCGCAAAACAGCTTACCAATACCAATGATCAAGAATTTAAACGTGCTCTAGATCGCTATAAGTACCCAAACCGATTCCCTGAAAAAATGCAGGAAGATTATCGCCAGCAAGCGGAAGAATTTCTCCAAGTTTTAGAACTTCAACTTCAGCAGCGATCGCGAACTGAAGCAGCTCATAATTTTTTAATTAGCGATCGGCAAACCTTCGCTGATATCGCGATTTTTCCTTTCGTGAGACAGTTTGCCCATGTAGATATGGATTGGTTCCTATCAAGTTCTTATGAGCATTTGCAACAATGGTTGAAGTGGCATGAAACTAGCGTAATGTTTGAGCTTGTGATGCAAAAATTTCCAGTATGGATATCCGATCAAGAAGCGATCGTAATTACTCCTTAAAACCAAAAATTGTTTGGGCGGGCTTCGCCCGCCCAAACAATTTTTGGTTTTAATAATGCGATAAAATGATATTGGAGTATGACAACGCTTTGTGTTGCCATACTCCTAATAACGAATATGGAGCTTTTTATGAAACCCCTTGCGCTTTTGAGTGTCTCTGACAAAACAGGACTACTCGACCTTGCCCGTGAATTATCTGCCACCTATAACTTTCAACTAATTAGTAGTGGTGGAACTGCCAAGGCACTCAAAGCGGCTGAGCTTGAAGTTACCAAGGTTTCCGACTATACAGGCGCACCTGAGATTTTAGGTGGACGAGTGAAAACCCTCCATCCGCGCATTCATGGCGGTATCCTCGCAAGACTTGAACTACCTGAACATCAACAAGACCTAGCTGATAACGAGATTCAACCGATTCGGATTGTGGTGGTTAACCTCTATCCATTTGCAGAAACGATCGCTAAGCCCAATGTCACCCTCGAAGATGCGATCGAGAATATCGATATTGGGGGACCAACGCTGATTCGCGCCTCGGCAAAGAATTATAATCATGTCGCCGTATTGTCCAGTCCTAGCCAATATCCAGAATTTCTGGATGAGCTAAAAGCGAATAATGGCGAAACAACTTTAGAATTTCGCAAAAAACTAGCGATCGCTGCTTTTCAACATACACAGTCCTACGACAAAGCGATCGCAGATTATTTAGAAAAGGAACAGAAAGCAGCGCTAGGGTTACCAAATACGCTCTCTTCTTCCTATACTTTGCTATGTAATAATCCGAAACCTTTACGATATGGCGAAAATCCCCACCAACCCGCCACATGGTATCAAGTTGGAGCTACGCCCAAAGGTTGGTCAGCGGCGCAACAATTGCAAGGGAAGGAACTCAGTTTCAATAACTTGCTCGATCTCGAAGCAGCGCGGAGCATTATCGCTGAATTTAGTGACGATCTCCCCTGTGCAGCGATCGTCAAACACAACAATCCTTGCGGTGTTGCGATCGCGCCGACCATTGCTGAAGCTTATCAGAAAGCTTTTGAAGCAGATTCTACTTCTGCTTTTGGTGGTATTGTCGCCCTCAATCGTCCGATTGACGAAGAAACAGCGCGGCTTTTAAATAAAACATTTTTAGAATGTGTCGTTGCTCCAGCCTGTGTCCCCAGTGTGGCAGCAATTCTAGGTAAAAAGCAAAACTTGCGGGTGCTAGTTCTATCCGATCTTAAGCATGGTTCCCATGAGACAGTGAAAACGATCTCTGGAGGGATGTTAGTTCAGAAGTCTGATGATGAAGCGGTGAACCCGAACACATGGCAAGTGGCAACCGAAAAGCAGCCAACACCTGAACAGTTGCAGGAACTAATTTTTGCGTGGAAAATTAGTCGTCATGTCAAATCCAATGCGATCGCCATTACCAAAGACTGCACTACAATCGGCATTGGCGCTGGTCAAATGAATCGTGTTGGCTCAATCAAAATTGCGATCGAGCAAGCAGGTGAGAAGGTGCAAGGAGCCTTTCTTGCCAGTGATGGATTTTTCCCGTTTGATGATTCTGTGCGTACTGCGGCTGCCGCAGGAATTATTGCGATCGTGCAACCAGGCGGAAGTATGCGTGATGCGGATTCGATCAAAGCCGCTGATGAACTTGGCTTGATTATGGTATTCACAGGCGTTCGCCATTTCTTGCATTAACTTCAGCGCTTGGCGCTCAAACCCAAACCAATAGATATTTTGCAACTGTTGCTTCGCAACAGTTGCAAAATACAAAATAAAAAAGGGGCGCATAGCGCCCCTTTTTTATTGGTCGGCAATTAATAAAAAGCGAATATGTTCCATACCTTGCTCAGCACGGAGAGATTGCACTTGATCAGCTAGCTTTGTACTCGCGATGATCACATCTGGCTGAGAAGCAATCGCACTTGCCCGCAAATCATCTTGAGGATTTATTTTAGAAGGTAAGAAGCCTTGATTTTGCAACATTTCCATCAATAGATCGATAGAACCAAAATTGTCATCCACTACCAAAATCTTTTTACCAGTAGAAGCCTTACTAGATAGAAGAATATCAACTTCTCGCAGCAATAGCACCATATCTAGGGGCTTAGTCACATAACTATCAATACCTAAATGGCGACCTTTAGCTTTGTCATCTATTACAGAGACAATAATAATGGGAATGTCTAAGGTCGCAGGATCTGATTTGAGAATCGCTGCTACATCATAGCCACTAATACCATCCATAACAATATCAAGGGTGATTAGATCGGGACGGCTTTCACGAACTTGGACAATCGCTTCTTGTCCATTTCCAGCTTCGCGAACAGTATATCCTTTAGCTTCCAACTCTTGTCTAAGCAGGTTGCGAATACTCGCATCATCGTCAATGACTAGAATGTTTTTTGTGGTGTCAATCACGCTTTGGTTATCAGGTTGAGATGAACTTTCTGAAACCGACCGTTTCTTGAGTTGCTCAATCAAAATGTCAAAATTAATTGAAGGAATCTCATTTTCTATGTTAATTGGAAGTGTAAATGAGAATGTACTACCCTTACCAATTTCACTCTCCACCCAAATCTTCCCACCATGATAAGCGATGATTTCTTTGGAAATGGGTAGTCCTAGCCCTGTGCCTTGAGGCTTATCGGTCAAAGTATCACCAACTTGCTTGAACTTTTCAAATACCTTGGGCTGATCGGATTCAGAAATACCAACCCCTTGATCGATGACACTGACCATAATTGATTGATCATCTTGTTTAACCCGACAAGTGATACATCCTCGATCTGTAAACTTCACCGCGTTAGAGATTAAGTTGATTACGACTTGAATCAAGCGATCCTTATCACCAAGGACATTGGGCAAATCGGCTTCAATCTCTCTCACTGGTGTTAATGCTTTCTGCTCAAAGAGCGCCGAAGTTGCCGAAAAGGCTCGGTCAATTACTTCGGTAATTGCCAACGGCTCCATATTCCATTGCATTTTACCAGCTTCTATTTTGGCAACATCTAGGACTTCGTTAATTAGTTTGGTAAGGCGTGTCCCCTCAGACACGATAATCTCAATATTTTCAGTGACTTGGCGTATACTCCGATTAACTTTTTTGTCGTCGGTCTGGATAAGTGGAAATATCGATTCTTCTAACTTTTTCTGAATCAATTTCGCAAAGCCTAATACAGAGGTAAGTGGCGTTCGCAATTCATGAGAGACGGTTGAGATGAAGTCTGTCTTCATCCGATCCACTTCTTTTTCAGCGGTAATATCGCGAATCAGAATTACAGTACCTAAATAATTTGTTTCTAAGGGAGACTCTTCTGAAATATTTGCTTCTCCAAAGATTGAAGTTGCAACTGCTTTGCCAGTACGGCGATCGGGTAGGGCAAACTCTTCGCTAAAAACTTGTTTTGGATTCTCTCTAGTACTTGTAACTAGATGCGTGATTTCCTCAGCTTTAAATATTTCTTTATAACTCGCAGCCATAGAGATCGCTTTACTGCTGATGCCAATCATGCCTGCCAGTGCTGGGTTAAACTGAGTAATCTCATTATCGCTATTAACGACCACCAAGCCATCGACCATGTTGTCAATAATCGCCTTGATCTCACTGGTACGCTGCTCGACTTTCTGCTCCAGAGTACGACTGTAATCAGCTAACTGTTCTCCTGAATTTTTAAGTTGTGATGTCATTTGATTAAAAGCGATCGCCAAAATCCCGATTTCATCATCAGTTAACACGGGTGCTTGCGAATCGAGATTACCACCAGCAACTTGGTTTGCCGCATCGGCGATCGCCAAAATTGGTTGAGAAATCCGCCGCGCAATTAAGTAAACGGCAGTTAATAAAATACCTGCGGAGCTTAATCCAATCAGCAAAATATCACGAGCAAGGCGATCGGCTGGTTCAAAAGCTTCGGCCTGTGATATTTCTGCAAGTAAAGCCAGATTTAGGTTATCAATCCAAATATAACTTCCTAATACAGGTGTAGTTTTATAGTTTTTATATAGCCCTTCCCCATCTTTTCCTAAAGCAGCCTCAGAAATACCGTCACTTTTAATATCTTTGGCAAGTTCCTGCTTGTCGGCTCCAGTTCCTGAAATCAGGACATTCTTCGTAGCTAATCTTCCCACTAGGTAGGTTTCGCCGCTAGTGCCTAGTCCTGTCCGTTCGCGAATGATGTCGTCCACCCCTTGGAGATCTAGATCAATCGCTATTACCCCAATGCGATCGCCAGCTTTATTAGTCAGCGGAGCCGCAAAAGTCATCGCTGCCTTACCAGAGATTGGCGAGATATAGAAATTTGGCACAATGATCCGTGATTGGTCGCGCGTAAAATAAGTAGTGGTATTTCCGAGTGGTTGGTATTTCCCTTCTTTTTGTTTATCTGTGGAAACAATCGTAATCCCGTTATTGGTAAGGATCGAAATCTGTCGAATATTTGGTTTTACTGCTGATATATCTGCCATAAACTTTTGCAGAGAGTCAACGGCAACTTTAAATTCTGGAGATTCGCGCTCTTTCGTAAAAGTTACTTCAGAATTAACGATCAAATCTGGCAACTGCGTCATCAAAATTACATCACGGCGTTGATTATCAACCCATTGATTAACCTGCGCTTCTTTTAGTGAGGTCGCAACTGCTAATCGGTCAATTACCGATTTTCTAAGAGCGTCACGACTGCGAGTATTCGCACTCACAGCAACTACTAAAACTGTGACAATCGACAGAACCGAAAAATATGCCACAAGTTGCAGCAGCAGGCGTTTCTTAAATAGGTTGATCATCTTCTATACTCACTTAACTAACAACGATGCGGAGATTTCACTATGAGTATGACTTTACTCATCGATACTACTACTATTTCCACTGAGTGAAAATAGCCTTGATTTGGGCGATCGCAGCATCGGCTGCTTGTTCAGGTGAATTTTTGCCTGAAGCTACTGACTTGATCGCTTGTCCCCATATTTTATTAGCACCCACTTCTGAATAAGCAGGATTCTGGGCTGTATAAAAAGAACTCGTATTCTGAAATTGCTTAGTTGCTGCCAAAATATGTGGGTCTTTGGAATCCTTATAATAAGGATCTTCTAATAATTTTGGCATAGTCGGGAAATACCTTCCTCCTGCTCCTTTCAAATAGGTGAGCAAATTATCGGGTCGGATAATGTGGGACAACAAACTTTTAGCAAGAACTTGCCTTGCTTGTTCCTTAGCAACATCATCCTTAGTTTCTTTAACGTTAGGGGTAGCAAATATAATCGCCTGTTTTACCGCTACTAAATGACTAAGATTCTTGCCATCTGGAGCAAGCGGCCATTCTGTGGTCACTAATTTTTTATTGTAGACATCTTGATCGAACTGCTGGGATGCTGGAATAGACAATCCTGGGTTTGCGGTCATGAATGAATTGCGGCTGAGAAACACCTGATTGTTGTCAGCATCTGTCCATTGCAAAGCATTAGGAGGAACATGTTTACTTTGATAGAAGCCAGCATATTTTGTCAATGCGGCGATAATACCTTGACGATTTTGGGGATTCTCAACTTTTAGTTGCCCATTCTCATCTAGTAGCCGCACTCCATAAGCTGTGAGGAATTGCTCAAACATGAAGATCACATCTGTAGCTTCGGTAGACATTGGCAAGCCGATCCCATAGATGTCTTTTTTGCCTCTATTCGTAGAGCGGTCTTGAGCCGTTTCCCAGAATGCCCAAAATCCATTCCAATCCTTAGGAATATTGGTGTCACTCAGTCCAACATCTACAAGCATATCCCGCCAATAATGTAACCCAGCAGCTAGTTGGGCGATCGGTACGGCATAGTAAGCAGGATTAGAATTTTGCCCGTTTTTATAGGCGACAGCTTTGAGGGCGATCGGGCTAAATAAATTTTTAACAGGTTCTACAACATCAGAAACATCTACTAATTTATTTTGCCAAGCTAATTTCGGATAGAGGGCAAACTCAGCGGTATTACTAAATAAGATATCGGGAGGATTGCCGTTATTAAGAGCATTTTCAGCATCACGATTCATCGATCCATCATTATAGAAGGTGATTTCCACCTTAGTATTATTCTTTTTTTCCCACTCGGCAACAATTTGCGAAAGTGCCTCTGTTTCCGCAGGATAGAAGCTTTGAATCCACCAAACTCGGAACTTGGAATTTTTTTCGGGAGCCCGATAATTTAAGACAGTGGCATCACTACAGGCTGCCAAACCCAAACCTGCTAAAGATAGAGATAACTGATTAAACTGACGACGACGCATAGATTTTTAAGATTAAGAAATAAGGCAAAACTGGAAACTTTAGGAGACAAGGTATACATCGCCAAGCGTCGCACATCTTGTCTCCTATATCACAAGTTCAACTAAGTCTGGCAGAACTATTGTTCCTGCTGGGAAAGGATAAGTTTCAGGATATTGCATCACCCTGCCTACAAATTTTACACCCGCAGCGATCGCACCTTCATAATCAGCGATCGCATCGCCAACCATTAATACGCGATCGGGCAGGAACCCATATTTCGACAAAATATCTTGGATAATATCCCCTTTTTTGGCAGGGGAACCATGCACAGACACAAAATAATGTGCCATATTTCGCCGTGAGACAATGCGTTTTAACTCCTGATCGGGAGTTCCTGAAGCCACAAATAGTGGCGTGGACTGATAATTTTTTTCTAATAGCTCATAGGCTCCTGACACATAAACTGCATCTACCACTGCATCTTCAACATATTGCGAAAAGCGATCGCCTAGTCTCTCCTCTTCTTCTTTGCTCAAGTCTTTGCTAAGCAAAACTTCATGGTAGTAACGAAACTTGTCAAAGCGTGATACCCCTCCATGGAGCAGATGATATGCTTTTACCTGCTCCACAATGCGATCGCCATATTCGGCATACAAAGCCCCAAAAGCTTGAGTTTTGACATCCACTGACTCAACTAGGACTCCGTCAAAATCAAACACGATCGCATCATATTTTTTAGGGATGTCTTTAGTAATGATTTCGGTCATGGTGATTTTGCTCACTCGGCTAAGCCTAAATTTACAAGGCTATCAAATAGATTTTGAGCAGCTTCCTGCTCCATCTGGATTCTAGCTTCCTTAGCGTAGGAACCCATATGTGGAGTCAAAATAACTTGAGGCAAGGCGCAGAGTTGACCAGAATATGGCTCCTCTTCAAACACATCAAGGGCTGCACCTGCCAAATGCCCAGAGACCAGGGCCTCATACAAAGCTTGTTCATCAACCAGCCCGCCTCTAGAAGTATTGATTAAGATACTACCTGCTTGCATCTTATTGATAAAGTCCCGATCAACTAAATGATGATTGTCTTTGTTGTAGGGAATATGGAGCGTGATTACATTTGAACGTGCGATAAATTCATCTAAAGATGAGATGCAAACTGTATCCGCGAATAGCGAATCATCACGAAAAATGTCATGGGCGACTCTTTTTGCCCCAAAAGCTTTCAAAATCTGTCCTACCCGATTGCCAACTCTTCCATATCCCAACAATCCCACTACTTGTGAGGCAAGTAATCTACCCATCAAAGGATTCCACTTTCCTTCTCGCAAAATGCGATCGGCTTCTGAGGTGCGCCTCAACAAAGAAAGGATTAGGCTCACTGTCAACTCGGCAACAGCAATTACAGGGGCGGTAGGGGTAATATGCACTGGAATCCCCAATTCTTCAGCCGCTACCAAATCAACACTATCGGTTCCAATTCCACATCGCGAAATTACCTTTAGAGACTTAGTTTCGATTAAAACATTTCGAGTTAGAGGCTCAACTCCAGCAATCATCCCAACCACATCACTACTTAGAAGCTCTAAAACCTCTGGCTCTTTGAGCTTTCTACCATAGGGATTTAGAACAATTTCAAAGCCTTGCGCTTGGAGCCTCTGTAATACCTGATTGCTTTTTACATCAAAAGACGAAGTACTGATTAGTAGTTTGGGCATATTTTCATTGCTTCCTTAGGTTGACTTTATCAATTCTGACAAAAATTTCTTAGTAAGTCTACATAATTATGGCTGATATATTCGACTATTTTTCATACAAAGATTAGATAAAATGAATATTGTTCGGTTTAAGCCTTCTAAGAAAATAGCCATAACCAAATTGGTATCGTGAACAGTAAAAGAACTACACCAAAAGCTAAGGTCGTAACTGTTAAATCGCGATCCAGATTGTAAGCTTGAGCAATTACAAGAGTCGAAAAAGCAGGCGGCATTGCCATTTGTAAAACCATTGCCATCCGAGGTTCTCCAGTCACGCCAAAGAACATAAGCCCCGTACCAACGACAAGTGGAGTAAGGAGCATCTTGATCGATAGACAAGTCAGAGCTTTTTTGACATTACGCAGGGTTTTTAATTGACTTAACTGCATCCCAATCATTACCAATGATAAAGTTACAGTTGTCCATGCGATCGTACTCATCCCAGCCGAAATCACCGTAGGCAGAGGCACAAATCGCATTCCTACTCCAATCGGTAAGCTCCATAAAGCAGGTGTTTTAGCCATTGACACAAATGGATTTGGCTTTTTCTGACTGCCCGTGACACTACCAAAACGACTAGCGAGAGCGATCCCTACGGAATAGGCGGCGATCGTTGAGCCAATCAGATCGTAAAATAGCGACCAAGCAAAATATTGTGGACCCACCAGGGCAAGACTGACGGGATATCCCATAAAAGCAGTATTGCCTAAAGTCATCGCGAGTAAAAAGCTACCCTGAGTAGCTCCTGACCAAGAACTTTCATGCTCTATGGTTTCATTCATGCTTGGATTGGTCTCAAGATTTTTTTCTCTAGCAGTAATCCCTTTCGATAACTTTCCAAATCTTTCATCACTCAAGCCTAGATCGATCCAAATCCAAGCTAATCCTCCGCCCACTAAAATGGCAATCCATGCAGTTGCTGGAGCGATCACAATCCATCCTGACAGATCGGCTTGACGCAGGAAAGAAACAATGCTGATGGGAACTCCCACAAACAGCAGAGCTTTACCTAGATAAGTAGTGAAGATCTTGGGCAGGAGCCTTCCTAGCACATATCCCAAGAGAGTCCATCCAATTAGCCTCACGTAAAGCATGACGAGTGGGTTTTCTAAAGTGAACATAAAATTTCAACCATAGGAAATAAATAAAGTGCCATTCTAGAGAATTAGTGGGGCGGCTTTGCCGCCCCACCAGTTTTGGGTTTATACCTGTCCCCCATTTACATCAACGATCGCACCTGTCATATAGCTAGATAGTTGCGAAGCTAGAAATAGAATTACATTCACTTGTTCTTCCATTGAGGCAATTCTACCTAAAGGAATTGAATCGATTAACTTTTGTTCTGCTTCTGGCGGTAAAGTTGCTGCTAGCATTGGCGTATAGGTTTGGCTGGGACAAATAGCATTGACATTAATTTGAAATTGGGCTAGCTCGTATGCAAGTTGCCTCGTAAAGCCGATCGAACCTGCCTTGGAGGCAACGTAATGAATGCCTGACAATTTACTCCGAAAATGTCCTGCGATCGAGGAGACATTAACGATTTTCCCACTTCGTTGTTGTTTCATGATCGGGACTACATGTTTACAACAGAGAAACTGACTGGTGAGATTTGTTGACATGACTTTGTTCCAATCCTCAAGGGAAATATCCTCGATTTTGGCAATTTGGTTAATTGCAGCATTATTGATCAGAATGTCAATCTGTCCATATGTTTGGAAAACTTTGGCGATCGCAGCTTTGACTTGAGCTTCATCAGAAACATCACAGGGTAGTGACAATGCTGATTTACCTGTTGCATTTAGTTCTGAAGCCATCGCCTCAGCGCCACTACGTGAAATGAACACAGTATTGGCTCCGTAAAGCGCGATCGCCTCAGCCACTGCCTGACCGATGCCGCTACTTGCCCCAGTAACAATTGCGACTTTCCCCTTAAAGTCATGGGGGAATTCATGGGGTTTGGTCATAAACTTGATCAACTAATTTAATTTTGAGAAATGAAGTGTCGCGCTCTGCTCGACACTTCATTTCTTCTAGGTGGCAACAAAAACGTGGTCTTCCACAAAAATATGATTTACATCAGGTTTACCAATTGCCAAGCGGATTGAGGGTTTATCACCAACAGCACGAATATTATGGATTACCTTGCGGGGTACAAAAATGATGTCATCCTTAGTGGCGCGGTAAGCTCCATGCCCATCCACATCCCACTCCAGTTCACCTTCCATTACCACCCACCACTCATCTTCGTTGGCATGATAGTGAGTACGATTACTTTCACCAGGCTTTTGACAGATCATCACCGCGCTCATCATGTCGGTATAAATGAGACGCACTGACCAAGATGGTTCTCCCATCTCTTTTTTAATGTCTTCTAGACGATTAAAAATGCGGTTAATGCTGTCATGGGTATTCGCTTTGGCAACACCATCATTTTTCATCACCGTAGCCAGATTTTGGTCTTGGTTTGCGATCGTGGTCATAGCTGATTACTCCATCAAAGTTTTAATCAAATTATCACAATAAATATAGTAATCCTTATTTATTTGTGAGATTAAATAATTTATTAGTGTGCTTCCCTAAAGGGGAGCACACTAATAAATTATTGGGATTGCTATATTAAAGGCACGCCTAGCGTGCCTTTAAATTTATTAGAACGAAAACGTTGTACGGATGACACCGACTGTTGCCGTCGAATTAGAACTCACGCCTTCAGGGTTAAACACCCAGAAAACACCAGGGGTGATGCTGATATTCTTGCTGAGACGATAGCGATAGAACAGTTCTAAATGATAGGGCGTTGAGTTAACTGTTCCCAAGGTGGCTAAACCGCTGGCTGATGAACGATTAATTGGTTGTCCAAATAGAACACTTCCCATACTACCTTCACTAAATAAATCGTTGAAGGTTAAGCCTGTAATCCAAGTGGTAAAGGTTGTGGATGCTGAGTTATTGACTGAATCCGCAAAAATTACAGTCCCCCAAGTGTGAAAAGTAATTTTCGGAGTAACTTTCCAAGCCAAGTTACCAGCAATTGAATTAGCTCTTAGAGAAGTCACTCCAGCGGCACTAATCGACTCAGTGCTAACTAAGCCCGTACCTAAAGAGTTGCTCTGATGGTAAGTATTTGTGTAAGTGACGGAAGCATCTAGATTCTCGGCAGGTTTGAATAGAAGCTGAACTAGCGCAATAGTTGAGCCGCCAAATAATCCACCCTGTCCGCCAGGTGAAGCAGAAGCTGGGTTGGATGAACCATAACCTGCTTGGATTTTGAACTGATCGGAAACCTTCCAGTCAAAGGCAAATAGAGAAGATGTGCCAGCAATCCGCATCAGGGGATCAAAACGACCAAAGCGAGAAATCGATCCTTGACCATTGCTTGCTACTGGCGAAAGGACAGCAAAGAATTCATCAGGGAAGCTGACAGGGGCAACGTAAAGAGTTACCTTGTTATCAAAAATAGGAAATTTATAATCAAGAAGTGTCAAGTTAAAGGTATTTGCACTTGAAGAATTACCTGATCCTGGTCCAATTCTTACGGTATTTGTACCAAGTAAAGCTGCGAGGCTAGATGTATCACTTGTACTGCCAAAGTTGTTACCCGCCTCTAAGCGGGTTCTCAGTAAATCTTTGCCTGTGAAACTTGTATTGAGTACAAGGCGAGTACGATTGCCTAAAGTAACGTTTGATCTGGCGTTGGTAGGACCGCCACTACCTGCTGTAGCTGAGAAGATCACTTCTCCAGTGAGTTTTGTTGTAGTTGAAAATTGCTGTGCTTCTAGTTTTGCAGTTTTGGCATCAAGGGCATCAACACGACCACGCAAGGTGGCAAGCTCAGCCGCAAATTCTTCTTGAAGCTTTTGTAGGGTTGCTAAATCTTCTTTACTAACTTTGTCAGCTAATCCTGCGGAGATGATTTCATTGATTTTGTCGAGGCAAGCATTCAAACCTGCTGCAAATTCATAGCGGCTAGTGGCTTGCTTGCCCCGATAGGTACTATCTGGATATCCTGCAATACAGCCGTAGCGTTCAACCAAAGATTGCAAAGCGGTGAAAGCCCAGTCGGTTGGTTTCACGTCACTTAGTTGTGAGACAGATGTGACATTTTGTGCTTGTGGACTTAAAGGAGCTAGTTGTATAGCCTTATAAGGATCAACACTTACTGAAGATGTCGTTGTTTCTGCATGAGCCAGATTCGATGACAGGGACAAAGTTAAAAAAGACAGACATACGACACTGACGGAAGAACTTTTTACCTTAAACATCTAAAAGATTATCCTCTTAATACTTCACCTAACTTATAAGGTTAAACTTGTTAGCCTTGGATGTCAAAGGAATATTTGGCTGATATTTGAAAGCAAATAAAAAGTTGAGAGGTCGATTCGACCTCTCAACTTTTTATTTGCTTAAGCTAGCTAATGTAGTCTTAAGTGTAAATTGATTGAGAGTTTCTAATTCTTGTTGAGGATGACTGAGAAGCCGCGATCGCATCTCATCTGTTAGTCCCTGAACATTGGTGAAATCTGCCCCCGCAATACTTTCAAACCTCTCAAAATCGGCATCAGTTAGATCGGCAGCACGAAGATCAACTCCCGCTAAATTTGCTCCATTCAATCGGGTTTTTTGCAAATAAGCACCTGTCAAAATAGCCTTTCGTAAATCAGCTTGAACCAATCGAGCCCCAGCTAAATTTGCCCCAGTCAGATCGGCGCCACCAAGATAAGCACCCATCAAATTTGCATTTTGCAAATCCGCATCTTTAAGATTACCTGTATTAAGTGGTGCACC
This sequence comes from Pseudanabaena sp. lw0831, assembly GCF_016584665.1. Classification (GTDB taxonomy): domain Bacteria; phylum Cyanobacteriota; class Cyanobacteriia; order Pseudanabaenales; family Pseudanabaenaceae; genus Pseudanabaena. The sequence goes on along the minus strand of NZ_BBJB01000095.1, from coordinate 94,690 downwards.
ATTTAAACTTGCGCTTGGCCCGATCGCACCTGAGGATTTATAAGCGAAGTTCTCAGGAAAAATAGTTTCGCTGTCATATCTTGCTCCTTGCAGCTTTACCTCGGTCAGATTTGCTTTACTGAGATCTGCGCCACTGAGATCCACACGATACAGATAAGCTCCCTGGAGATTGGTTCTTTTGAGTATGGCTTTACGAAGATCGGAGCTTCGGAGATCCGATCCACTAAGATTAGCTTCGCTTAAATTTGCCAAACATAGATTGGCGCGGATCAGAGTTGCTTCTTGCAGGTCGGCTTTTTGGAGGTCACAGCCACTGAGATTGATCTGATACAAATCTTTCTTATTTAAAGAAAGCCCTGATTTGATGGCTGCTAAAACTTCTTGAGCAAGTTTGGACATAGCTTTTGAGATTATTAAAATTTTTATTAAAACCCTGAAAAAGCGATCATAAAGTTAATAGGCTCTGACTTTGTAAGCTTCTTCACAGTTTTAAGCAAAAATCTGGATTTTGCGATCGCAATTTACGCTAACTTTCTTTAAAGTAAGCAATAACGAATAATTTTTACAAGGCGTTGCTTTGCAACGCCTTGTAAAAATTCTTGGATTTTATTTTTAAGGAGTTGCCCCAGTGCTTGTACCGCCGATGACGATGATGGACTTCTTCCAAAAAAGTGAAGGAGTTTGGCTTATTCACCGCACCGTACATCATTTTGATAGCGTCGCTGACGAATCTGGGGAGTCGAAGATCCATGTCAAGGTTGTCGCAAAAGAGGATGATCGAGTCCAAAAAATCAGTGCGTCGCAGGACGTTGATTTGGATCTCGTCTCTTGTGGAGCTAGCTTTATTTGGCAAGCTCATGAAGAGGGTGGTGCATAGCCAAACCCTGACCTCGCAGCAATTTTAGTAGATGTGCCAGATGATGCGACAGGGCGATCGGGCAAATTACTGCGAAATCAAGGCTATGTCGAAAGAATCCCTGTAGTTAGCCGCTATTGGTTTGGTGACGATGGCATTTTGACTATTGATACTGAATATGACAATAATCAGGGGCAAGAACGTTGTTGGTTTATTACTGATGATTTTCGAGTGCGGGCAAGTACGGTACGCATGAATAATGGTGTTTATTTGATGACCTATTGTTCTGAGCGACGCTGTGTAAGCGATGTAGATTTAGAAGCGATGATGCAACGTAATAAACAGTTGTCAAAAAAGCACTTTGCGCTATTTTGACAACTGTTTGTGAGATTTTATGATTAAAAATGATCTTCAACAATGGCTTAACGCAGCGCGTCAAGAAGTAGCTAAGGGCAACCTCCCAAACTATATTCCCTTGCTAGCTCAAGCCGATCCACAGGCGATCGCGATCGCCATCCAAAAAGTTAACGGCGATCATCTGATGGCAGGTGATACCGCCTTAACTTTTCCGCTAATGAGTGTAATCAAGCCATTCTTGCTGCTTTATTTACTAGAGACAAAAGGTGCTGAGCAGGTTTTTCAATTGGTCAATCGCCAAGCAACATCGGAACCATTTAACGCTATTCCCAAAGGCAAACCCAAAAATTCGATGATTAACAGCGGCGCGATCGCCCTGTCGTCACTCTTAGAATCTTGTGGAACATTACAAAATTGGCTCAATCAGCGATCGGGCACAAATTTGACGCTCGATCTGGAAATTTTAGCTTCAGTGAGATCGGTTGCTAATCGTCGTAATTTAGCGATCGCCGATCAACTTAAAAATCTAGGCCTAATTTCTAATCCTAGGAAAGCTCTTGCGGTTTATGAAGAAATTTGTTGTTTGCGAGGTAATGTGCAAGATCTCGCAAAAATTGGCACTTTATTGGTCTATACGCAGCGATCTTCTAATATTCCCATCGTATTAGAGATTATGACCAAATGCGGCATGTATGAATCATCGACAGAATTTGCTCAGAATATAGGAGTTCCCTCAAAGTCTAGTATTAGCGGAGCTTTACTCTCGATTATTCCTGATCAAGCTGCGATCGCTTGTTATAGTCCTGCGCTTGATGCGACTGGTAATTCAGTCTCTGGACTATTTTTAATCCGAAAAATTAAAAATTATGTTTTAGGATTAGGGCGCGAAGGGTCGTAAACCCAAGATCTGTACCGCCCGCGTAGCGGGCGGTACAGATCTTGGGTTTACGTTTAGTGAAAGTCAGCCGAAATATTTGATTAAAAATTGAATTTTTCGATAGTTATTTGCGATCGTGTATATACAGCTACCTTTATCCGATAAAATTAAAAACGCTAAAAAGTTTTATTGGTTGTAAGCAGAGAATAAGTAAATGAGTACCTTTGAGCAAGTTCAAGACATCGTTGCATCCCAATTAGGCGTTGATAAAGCCGAAGTTAAGCCTGAGGCTAGCTTTGCGAACGACCTTGGCGCTGACTCTCTCGATACCGTCGAATTAGTTATGGCATTGGAAGAAAAATTCGGCGTTGAAATCCCCGACGAAGACGCAGAAAAAATTGCCACAGTGCAGAACGCCGTTGATTACATTGACAGTAAACAAGCTGCTTAAGCAATTGTTTTAGATAAAAGCTTTGTTGCTCAGCAACAAAGCTTTTCTGTTCTTAAAATTTTTGACATACTGATTCCAAACGAAATGCAAAACCCTCAGCCCCTCTCTCGCGTCGTTGTCACTGGACTAGGTGCAATCACACCGATCGGTAACACGGTCGAAGAATACTGGCAAGGTCTAGTCGATGGCAAAAACGGAATTACAGAAATTACTCGCTTCGATACAACCGACCATGAATGTCGAGTTGGCGGCGAAGTAAAAGATTTTGATCCTCTTGCCTATGTCCCAGCCAAAGAAGCGCGCCGTATGGATCGCTTCGCTCAATTTGGTGTGAGCGCCAGTATCCAAGCATTACGCGATGCTAATCTGGAAATAACGCCGCTTAATGCACCTCAGATAGGGGTTTTGCTAGGTACTGGAATTGGTGGCTTGCAAGTACTCGAAGATCAGCATGAAATTATTCGCACCAAAGGACCAAGTCGTTGCAGTCCATTTATGATTCCGATGATGATCGGCAATATGGCAGCTGGCTTGACCGCAATTCATACGGGCGCACAGGGTCCCAACTCCTGCACAGTTACTGCTTGTGCGGCTGGCTCTAATGCGATCGGCGATGCATTTCGTTTAGTCCAAAGTGGTTTTGCTCAAGCGATGATCTGTGGTGGGACTGAGGCGGCGATTACACCGCTCGGATTTGCAGGATTTGCCTCAGCAAGAGCCATGTCTCGTCGTAATGATGATCCTGCCCATGCTTCTCGCCCATTTGATAAAGATCGTGACGGCTTTGTGATGGGTGAGGGTGCAGGTATCTTGATCATTGAAAATCTTGAACATGCTCTAGCGCGTGGAGCAAAAATCTATGCTGAAATCGTAGGCTATGGCTGCACCTGTGATGCTTACCATATGACCTCGCCTTCTCCTAATGGTGAAGGAGCAGTGAGAGCGATGACTCTTGCCCTTAAGGATGGCGATATTACCCCTGAGATGGTGGATTATATCAACGCTCATGGTACAAGTACTTCAGCAAATGATAGTACTGAGACTAAGGCTATCAAAAAAGTTTTAGGCGATCATGCGTACAAGGTTGCAGTTAGTTCTACTAAGTCGATGACAGGTCATTTACTTGGCGGATCGGGTGGCATTGAGGCTGTGGCGACAGTTTTAGCTGTAAAAAATAATATTGCGCCGCCAACGATGAACTTAGAAAATCCTGATCCTGACTGTGATCTTGACTATGTGCCTAACAAGTCCCGTCCGATGACAATTAATGTGGCGACCTCTAACTCCTTTGGGTTTGGCGGTCATAACGTTACGTTAGTCTTCAAAAAATACCAATAGCCCGATCACCAAAAAAGCTGCCGCGCGAAGCGCGGCAGCTTTTTAGTTTTTTGTTATGCGTCGATAAATAGATCGGAGCCTTCTTGGGTGACTGCAAAGCTTTTCACGTCAGTAGAAGTTTTGCCCATGGCAATCATTTTTTTGGCAACATCTGGTAAAGGAATACCAACAAAGGATTCTACCCATTCAACATTCTTGCCAGTACAAATTTCAAACTTGGAACCATGAAAGGGACAAGTAATTGTGCCATTTTCAAATTTGCCTTTGGCTAGAGGCAGTCCAAAGTGAGGACATTTATTTGCGATCGCGCAATATTTATCACCAACTTTAGCAACGATTACAGACTGTCCATTGGCTTTGGTTTTCAGAACTTTATTAGAAATGACATCGGTAGTGGAAGCAATTTTGACTTTAGTCATTGGTTTTGTGGAGTGATGGTTAAGACACAAAAAACTATATCACAAGCATTGTTTGTCCTTGAATCATGATGAATTGTGACAAAATCAACCACCAAAAGTAAGTGGTGGTGCAAAACGCTAACACTTACTTTTGGTGGATTGGCAGTTACTCAGCTAGATCATGAAATTATTGTCAGCTAGAGATTAAACCCCAAAAGAGTAATAGCGGCGCTTCGCGCCGCCATTACTCTTTTGGGGTTTGATTTGTCGGCACTAACTCAAGCATTGCTACAGTACTAATTATTGAGTCAGTGCCGACAATAGAAGTTTTACTTTTGTCAGAAAATGCTAGAAAAAAAGATCAGACTTTTTCTGTTCCAAGAACTTGTTTGTTAATGCCTTGATTGATGTCATCAAATATCATAATTTTTATCGTTAAAAACAAGTTAGAATTAGATTAAAAAAAATATAACAATCCCCGAAAACCTTGCTAATAAATGTTTTTGAGGTTTACATCTATACAATTACCTTAGATAACTAGTTTAAATAAACTGTGCTAACTTAGCTGTGTCAACAGCAACAACATACAAAATATTTTATTTTCTACGTTGTTATCTGTATTGATTTTTGGATTAATCTCTAAAACTTTTCGGCGAGTCTATCGGACGGGTGTTGAGCAATTGTGAATTGAGCAAGAAATTCTAATCATTGAATTGGGAAATCGGTCGGGAAAGGTATTGGCGAATGTGTTGAATACAAACTATTGGTTTGTTTGCCTAATTAGATGGAGATTTAATTAGAAAGTTCCCACTTCACATCAAGATTTAGAATCAAAAATTAGAATAAATGTATTGTTAAAAACATTTTGACTCGCTAGTTTTTTAGAGAGCTTATCTAAACACAAATAATTAGTGAACTGTGAGGAAAAAGATGACTATTGAAGACGCACTCAATATCGTGGATTCTGTTTTGGGAAATAAGAGCCTCAGTACAATTCAAGAGGCTATTTTTCGTCAGACTTGGGAGGGTAAAACCTATTCAGAGATTGCTGAAAAAGCTGGCTATGATGCTGCTTATATTCGCGATGTTGGCTATAAATTATGGCAATTACTATCAGAAGCTTTTGGCGATCGCGTAACTAAAAATAATTTGCAAGTAGTTTTGCGCCGCTATTGCAACCGATCTGTTAATGCTAATTCCAATAATATCGGGAATTATCCATCGACGATTAATTCTCAGATTATTTCAGCCATTCCATCACCTGTAAATTTGCCTGTTGCTACGGAGTCATTTAGCCAAGAAATTAGTAATGGGGCTTCTAAACTTTTGCAGTTGTTAGCGAGGGTTTTGACTGAACCTATTGGCGATCGCCCAATTAATCACCATTGGCAGCAAATTCACGACTCAAATACTGACTCTTCGTTGAAATTAACGATTACAGTCAATCTCAGCATGGCTGACTAAAACAAAAGCCCGCGCATAGCGCGGGCTTTTGTTTAAGTGACGGCTTTGCTCGCAATATCCTTGCGGTAATACATGCCATCGTAAGCAACAAACTCAATGGCGCTGTATACATTAGCGATCGCATTCCGAATGTCATCGCCCAAAGCCGTAACCCCAAGCACTCGCCCACCATTAGTTACTAAGGCATTGTTTTTGAGTTTCGTTCCTGACTGAAATACAAATGCGCCCAAATCTTCGGCTTTACCGATACCTGTAATAAACTGCCCAGTATCTACCTTGTCTGGATAGCCACCTGCTGCCATGACGACACATACTGACGAATGCTTTTTCCATTTAAGCGGTGGAAAATTAGCTAGGTTACCCTCGATGCAAGCCATGAGCAAATCATCCAGATTGGTGTCGAGCAATGGCAACACAGCTTGGGTTTCAGGATCGCCCAATCGGCAGTTAAACTCCACAACCTTGGGTTCACCTTCGGGCGTAATCATTAACCCCGCATAAAGACAACCACGATAGTCAATGCCTCTAGCTTTCAAAGCCGCGATCGCAGGCTCTAAAACTTGGGTCTGCACTTTTGCCATCAACTCAGGCGTTGCGATCGGGGCGGGGGCATAGGCTCCCATGCCACCTGTATTGGGACCAGTATCACCATCGCCGAGCCGCTTATGATCTTGAGCAGGGCTTAAGGGGCGGATGGTTTTACCATCGGTGACTGCGAGTACGGAGACTTCTTGTCCAGTCATAAACTCTTCGATTATTACGGTTTCGCCTGCGGAGCCGAACTGTCCTGCAAAAATGCGATCGATTGCTTCGGTGGCTTCTTCCAGAGTCATGGCTACAGTGACTCCTTTGCCGCTAGCTAGCCCATCTGCTTTAATCACGATCGGTGTACCCTGTTCTTGCACATAGGCTTGTGCGGCTTCGAGACTTGTGAAAGCGGCACTGGCAGCAGTGGGAATATTGGCTTCTTGCATAAGAGCCTTTGCCCAAGACTTGCTAGCTTCGATCTGTGCACCCTCTTGGGTTGGACCAAAGATTAACGCTTCAGCAGCTTGAAAATAATCAACAATGCCAAGTGCTAACGGCAGTTCGGGACCAACAATTGTAAAACCAACACCTTGTACTTGAGCAAACCGTAAAATCCCTTCAAAATCATCAATGCTGAGGGAAACGTTCTGACAGTTTTGCATGGTTGCTGTGCCGCCGTTTCCTGGGATGCAAAAGACGCGATCGATATTGGGAGATTGCAGAAGTTTCCAAGCTAGGGCGTGTTCTCTACCGCCACTGCCAACTACGAGGACTTTCAAATTACACCTTTAATACTCACACTAGTTTGGCTTTCTCAACTACAGTGCTTTGCGCTCTAGTTAAGCCAAATAATTCTTAGAAATCCTTACTAAGTGAGGTTTTTAAAGAATTATTTGGACTTTACTCATTTACAAAGCGTAATGAGAAAACTCCAAATGATCAGATTCTCAAGAAATTATGTCCTGCTAAAGCAAGATCATAAGTCCGAATAATATTAATCATTCAGGCATCAATTATACCTGAGGAGTAGCTCTTAAGGAGTAGCTCCTATGGTAATTTCGTTGCTAAAGCTTGTCTTTTTCACAAATTGGAAGGCTCCTGCGATCGAACCCCATACCCTCTCATCGGTTACGAGGTCATAGCCACGATCAAGGCTGCTATAGGTGTTTTCCGTAACTTCAAACTCAATCGCGAGATAGGTATCGACACCTTTACGATTGATGCAACATTTTTTTCCTGACTCGACCGCACCTTTAAATGTTAGGGGATCAGTGCGATCTACCCATTGAGTACAACCTTGTAGCTGTTCGATCGCATCGATATCCAGTACTTTAAGCCGATCTCGATCGCGGCTAGCACCAAAGAAAGTTTCCGCATTTTTGAGACGATAGTTGATCATTTCAATGCGATCGTTTTGAAATATCAGGTGTAAAACTGCGGTGCGATAGGGATGATTTAGCTCATAGTCGTAGGCTTGCTCTAAAAATAGCCATACACCATCGTCGGTAATGGGATTGGGTAAAGCACGAATGCCAACGCGAATATGGGCAAAAAATGGCGGATTATCGATCGCTTGTTCCCAATTACTATGATCGCCTGCTAGCCATTGAGCAAGGGTATAAACATCGTTAGGGTTTGTAAGTATAGTCATGAGTTGGTCAATATTTACTTTCATATATCGTTAATTACTCCTCCCTTCACACCGCAAGAATGGGCGTTATAAAGTGAATAATTAGTGGTGTGCGGCGAAGCCGCGCACCACTAATTATTCACTGGGAAGGGAACAGGTTGCTGAAATTACACGCATAATTTCAGCAATATTAATCGGTTTACTGACGTAATCATTCATACCTACGTCGAAACAAGCTTGGCGAACTTCGGTCATCACATCGGCAGTCATGGCAACAATGGGTACTTGGCTCATTAATTCAGTGCGAATAATCTTTGTGGTTGTTATGCCATCCATTTTTGGCATTTGTAAATCCATCAGGATTAGGTCGTAGGTATTATTTTGCAAAGCCTGCAAGGCTTCTAATCCATCGTTAGCAATATCATTGATCTGATAACCAAGTTTTTTGAGTATCGAGTTAGCAACCATTTGATTAACTTTATTGTCTTCCACTAAGAGGATTTTTAAAGGGAATTTTTCGGCAAATTGTCTGTCGATCGCAGATTTTTTATTGGTTGCTCCCAAAGGTTGATAGATCGTTTGACTAGTTAAGACCACGATCTCAAAGTAAAATGTTGAACCTTGGGTATCGCGCAAGGGCTTCCAGTCTGCGGGAGGATTGCCACCAACTTGCCCAAAGCTCTCTACCCAGATTGTGCCATTCATTAGCTCGACTAGTCGTTTACTGATCGCCAGTCCTAATCCAGTGCCACCATATTTTCGACTAATGGAGGCATCAGCTTGGGTAAAGGGTTGGAACAGTCTGTCAATGCGATCGCCTTTGATGCCAAAACCTGTATCAGCGATCGCAAATTTTAGTTGATATTTCTTTCTCACCCTTAATTCTTCTTCCAGAAAAACATTGGCATCAAAGTCTTTCTCCTCCACTTCCTCATCTAGAGGCTTTCCACTAACTGAAATGGAAACTTGACCACTTTGGGTAAATTTAATAGCATTACCGACTAGATTTAGTAAGATCTGGCGCAAACGGGCGTAGTCTCCAATTACTATAGGGATCTCAGGCGAGATCGCATATTGGAGATCGATTTGTTTTGCGATCGCTTGACTATTTAGTAGTTGAGAGACTCCACTGACAACATCTTCTAACTTGAAATCCCATTTTTCTATTTCTAATATGCCTGATTCGATTTTAGAGAGGTCAAGAATATCGTTGATAATTGTTAAAAGAGATTCGCTACTATCCTTAATTGTTTTCACGAAATCGGCTTGTTCTTCATTAAGGTTTGTAGTTTCTAGAAGTTGCGTCATTCCCATCACACCATTCATCGGCGTGCGAATTTCATGACTCATATTTGCCAAAAATGCACTTTTCGCTCTAGTGGCTTCTTCTGCTATTGTTTTCGCTCTGGCTAGGATGATTTCTGTCTGCTTACGCACGGTGATATCCACTACCCGCGCCAGACTAAACCGTTGTTCTCCAAAAGTAATTCTCTTTAGAGAAAGATCTCCCCAAAATTCACGCCCTTTGCGAGTGATATATTCTACCTCTAAGCTACAAAAGCCATTTTGGTTAACTTCTTGGTCAATTTGAGCGAGTTCTTGCCTAGAAAACTGTCGCTTGTGGAGAGTGCGCCCTTCAATGTTAAGTAGATCATTTTTATCGTCAACTTCAAATAGTTTTATAGCTTGCTGATTGCAGTCTACTATGAGTGAAGTCTCACTATCGACTAAGAACAGTGCATCAGTAGACTCATTAAAGATTAATTCTCTTAAATCGCGACTGTGGGTTAGCTCTGTTTCTAATCGTTTGCGATCGCTAATATCTACAATGATAGAGATCACTTGATTGGTACTTCCTTCAATCAGAGCGCCACTAACCAAGACTGTGACCCGATTTCCATCTTTGCGAATATAATCTTTCTCAAAGGGTTGTACCCATCCGTAGGCAAGCAAATGGGCTACAGCCGCCGCATCGACCTCGCTGTAGCCAGATGGAGTGATTGTATCCCATCGTAGATTACCAGTTTGTAGATCCACACGGTCGTAACCGATCATTTGGAGGAATGTATCATTTGCCTCGCTGATCTCGCCTGTTGGAGTTGTCATGATAATACCAACCATGCTGGAATTATTGATCCGCTGAAACCGAGATTCACTTTGTCGTAGAGCAATTTCAGCTTGTTTGCGATCGCTAACATCTGTAATCGTGCCAATCAGTTTAATCACTCTCCCTTCTTCATCGCAGACCGCCTCGCCTCGGCTAATGATGTAGCAAATTGAACCGTCAGGACGGATAATGCCATGTTCTATTGTGTAAGGTGTACCATGTGAGATCGCTGCTTCTACAACTTTACGAAAATTTGCTTGGTCATTCGGTGGCAGGATATCGAAAAAGTTTGTATAACTCGGTAATGGTACATTTGGATCAAATCCCAAGATACGAAACTGTTCGGCTGACCAAGTGCTTTTCCCAGTTGCCACATCAAACTCCCAGCTTCCCACATGGGAGATGCGTTGTGCTTCTGTTAATGCAGAAGTTTTTTCGGCAACCTGTTTTTCTAAATCTCTTTCATGATTTAAGCGCATTTGATCTGCATCATGAAGATCGATCATCATTTGATGCAAAGCTTCTTTCAAAATTTGCACGTCAATAATGTGCGTATCTGGAATTGTTTGTTCCAGACGATTTTCAGAGAAAGATTTGGTAGCTTGAGTGAGATGAGATAGCGATCGCGAAATGCGTCGAGATATCCAAATGCCAATACCAATGGAACCTGCTAGAGATAATCCACATAATAGAACCGTGCGATAAACATTCTTCTGAATTTCCGACATAAAGTCAGATTCAGAGATCGCCGTCACAATAAGCCAATCTAAGCCGTATTCATCTTGATAGGGAGTAATCTGCACAAATTGGCGGTATCCCGCAATAGTCAAACTTAATTGTCTCGATTTCTTGAGGCTACTAAAATCACCAAATTGCAGACGGAGCTGTTTAGATACTTCCCGCGTCAGGTTATCTTGACTTTCTGAAGAGAGGATTCGAGAAAATTTTTTGTCGGTTTGTCTCAGCCCCGAAGCTTCCGTTGCCAGTGATGTCGCTACCAGATCTCCAGATCTCTCAATGATAAATACTTGTCCAGTAGGAGTGAACTTTAACTGCATGAGAAATAGACTGATATCAGACAGAAAATAGTTGGTAGAGAAAAAGCCATATAGTTTTCCAGTGACATCAGAGACAGGTGCAACTGCGACCGTCTGTAATAATGGAAGAACTCGTGCTAAAGATACTGGTGTCCATGCTTGTTTACCAATATCTTTAGCTTGCCTGTACCAACTAACAGTGCGAAAGTCATCATCGAATTGTAAAAATAGTTGAAGAGGTTTGCCTTGGGAGTCGATCGAATAGTATCGGCGCTGATTGGGAATTATTTTGTGAAAAAAAATAGAGCCAAGGGGAATATTTTTACCAGTAGCTTTTTCAGCAAGATTCCGCAATTCTTCAGAGCTAATTCGCACATAGCCAATACCATTCCCATCCTCGCTTGAAAAAATATTGGTGGGCAGTGATGGGTTTAATAGCATCTGCTGCCAAAGTTGTTGTCTTAATTTTTCTTGGTCATCAACATTGAGTGTCCCCTGCTTTACCGCCAAATCATTAGTGGCGACAACCTGCTGTGAAATTTGTAAATAACTATTGAGACGATCGCTGACTCGTTCAGAAGTTTGCCTCAATAGTTGGCTAGCCAAATTCTCGATCGATTGCTGACCACTCTGGTAAGACAGATAGCCAACTAGTCCTACCGTACCCACAATTAGTGCCACAAATGGGACAATTAGCACCGAGCTAAGTGGAATATTTGTGAATGGCGATCGCTTTCGAGAAATGCTCATTGAGACGGTTTTAAAATAATCATTATACAGAAATATAGTTGTCCAATCGAACTTTGTATTCGCAGTCTTGTTATTCGCAGTGCGGATTCTAAAACATAAAATTTTCCGTAGCAGAATTTTGTCTTCATCCAGCAGGTATTTGCTCTACTTCAGGTATTTGTTCAGCTTCCCAATGGCTGAGAATAATCGCATTCACACTATTACCAATAATATTAACGACAGTTTTAAATCCATCGGTTAAGCGATCAATGCCTGCGACTAAGGCGATCGCTTCTAATGGCAAACCTGAGGCTGATAGCACAGTTGCCATCGTGATCAACGCTGAGCCAGGCACGCCAGGAGTGCTAAATGAAACCAGCAAACTACTAACGGCGATCGCAGTTAGTAGAGAAGGAGTTAAGGGAACTTGATAAATTTGAGCGACAAATAGAGCGTTAAATCCTTGTAAAATCGCAGCGCCATCACGTTTGAGCGCAGTACCTAGAGGAATTGCGAAACTGGCAATTTCTTCTCGCAAACCATAGTTTTCTTGAATATTTTGTAATACTACAGGCAAAGCTGCATTGGAACTAGCTGTACCAAATGCCAAGGCGATCGCTTCTGAAAGACTACGCAAGAATCTCACAGGATCGGCTTTGAGCATAAATAGAGCTAGCATATCCAAGCAAATCATGATCGAAGAAGCCATTACTAAACCCAAAACATAGAGAAATAATTTTGCTACTAGTTCTAATCCTTGGGTGGCGATTGTAGAACTCATTAGGGCAAATACGCCCAAAGGCGCAACATACAAAATTATAGATAAAGTTTTTTCGCTAATGTGATAGATGCTTTCTATCAATTCCACAAAGGGTTTTGCTTTCTCTTTAGCAAGTTGTACTCCTATTCCCAATAAAACTGCTGAAAAAATGATTTGTAATAGATTTCCAGTGCTAAGAGCTTCTAATGGGTTTACAGGAATCAGGCTAACTAGCCAAGATATTAAAGATGGCGCTTCAGTAATGCTAATGTTTTCTGAGATTGAGAAGCCTGATACTCCACTACCAGGTTGTAAGAAATAGGCAGTACCCATACCCACACAAAGAGCGATTGAACTAGTAATCAGGTAACTGGTCATTAGCTTAACTGTATATCTGCCGACTTGTCCAGCCCCTTGAATTCGGGTCAACCCCATGATTAACGAAGAAAAAACAATAGGAACGACTACAAACTGAATCAGCCTTAAAAAAGATTCACCAACTGGAGCTAAAAAACTTTGATTGATTAGTTCAATATTCTCAGGAAAAGTTGTATTTAATAAAGTTCCAAATGCAACGCCAAGGGCAAGCGAAATGAGAATAAAAGTAGATAGATTCATATTCCAAATTGCTAATGTAAAAACCGCCATAAAAAACTTATAGCCATATAGATCAAACTAACTTAGCTAGATAAAAAAGAAAGTCCAAAATGAACCGCCTTTCCTTCCTGTGTTTATGATGATGATTAAGTAGCTAGGTCCAATTAAATATAAAAACCCAAAATCTGTACCGCCCGCGCAGCGGGCGGTACAGATTTTGATTCTGGGTTTTTAATTATGCCGAGGTACTTACTATATAATCAAGTCTGCTAGGTTGCCTCTCTTAATATTTAGATACAAACAAGATGCTATGGCGGATCGCTATGTTCGCGTGAAAACTTCCCAAGGGGAAGTCTGTTACGGGCTGTTAGAGTTGAATCAATCTATAAAGCTACTCAGTACAGCGCCTTGGCTGGGAGGAGAGCCAAATGGTGAAGTACTTGCGCCAGACACCTATCAACTTTTAGCTCCCTGTGAGCCGAGCAAGATTGTGGCTGTGGGTAAAAACTATTCTGCACATGCTGCCGAAATGGGTGGAGAAGTACCAAAAGAGCCAATTATATTTTTAAAGCCAACTACTACGATTATTGCTCCTGAAGCAAAAATAGCCTTGCCGCCACAGTCTAAACGTGTGGAATATGAAGGTGAGTTAGCTTTGGTGATTGGTTCTAATTGTTTTAATGCCACACCCCAACAAGCGATCGCTGCTATTTGGGGCTATACGATCGCTAACGATGTGACCGCGAGAGATTTACAAAGAAGTGATAGTCAATGGACTAGAGGTAAGGGCTTTGACACTTTTTGTCCTTTGGGACCTTGGATTGTCCGCGAAATTAGTCCTACCGCGATGCTGCAAACCTTTGTAAATGATACTAAAAAGCCTTTTCAGTCAGCCTCAATTGAGGAGATGGTGTTTTCCCCAGACTATATCGTTTCCTACATTAGCCAAATCATGACTTTACTGCCTGGAGATATTATTCTCACGGGTACGCCTGAGGGTGTGGGACAAATGCAAGAAGGCGATCGCATTTATATCGAAATCGAGGGTATTGGTAAATTGCATAACACTGTAATCTTGCGATCGCCTTTACCGACTGAGGACGAACCTGAAGAAAGCGAAATTAACGAATAGTTACAGCGCTTTGCGCTCAAACCCAAACCAATAAACTTTTTGAAAGTGTTGCTTTGCAACACTTTCAAAAAGTTTATTGGTTTGCTTGATCAAAAATTGCGGCGCTGCAAGAAGTGTTGCCTTTAAAATTTTTATTGGGAACATATGATGTGAAACTGAGGTCATAAATCTGTAGGAAGATCTATTAAGTATCCCAGCAGAATTAAATATAAAAACCCAAAACCTGTACCGCCCTCGCTGCGGGCGGTGCAGGTTTTGGCTCTGGTTTTTTAATTATGCTGAGCTACTTGTTTAAAATTAGGCTCAATGTCATAGGCGTAACCACGCAAGAGTCACAAAATATATCTGGGGGGACGCTTTGATTTGTTTACTCATCCTCACACACCCACTAATCCTATGAATTACTCAACCCGAAATTTACCAAAATTTTTAAAAAAGCAGCTTGGCTACTTATCGGCGATCGCACTAACATTGCCCTTAGTTGCGATGCCTAGTTTCGCTCAGATTATCCCTGTAGAGACAACCCCTAGCTCAAATCCTGCAACTCTTCCGTCCGAAAACCCCAACGACAAAGCTGCTAATCCTACTGACAACAAAACGGCTCGTTTTAGCTGCCAGTCCCGTGATGGTCAATATATTGTCGTTTATCAACCCAAGAGCCAACCTCAAAAATATTTTCCTTGGGCTGCCCCCAGTGCGATGGGCGATGGTTGGTCACCTGAAAAACGTTGCAATGAAATTAGCCGTCGGTTGGAGTCATACCGTCCCGATGGTTTAGTGGAAATGCGAACCAGCACTGAAAATGGATATAACGTGATCTGTGCTACTACCGATAAAAATTCTGCTTGTCGGATTGTCTTGACTGTCCCCAATGGACAAGATCCGATCGCCACTCGCGATCGCGTATTTGGTAATCTCGCTACTGCCGATAGTGGTCAAACCACTACGGCGGTTAATACTTACAGAGGACGCGATCGCACTTTAAATGACATTACTGGCGATCTTGGCTTAGGTATCGATCTCAAAGGGATTAACGGTGTACTTGGTTCGGTATTATCTCCAAGCCGTCCTGTATCCAATGTTCGTAGTGGCAACTTGTACTTGAAGCCATTCCTCGATCCTAGTGACGGTGGTACTGGCGCTAGCTTAAACAATAGTGCCTTTACTGGCGGCAGAAGGCTAAACCCTGATAATTTCCGTTAAAAAAGAGGGGGCGCTTAGCGCCCCCTCTTTTTTTAACGGAAATTAAGCTTCGTTTAAAGCAGCAATGCCAGGTAAGATTTTGCCTTCAAGCAATTCTAAACTTGCACCACCACCAGTTGAGATGTGGCTCATCTTGTCAGCAACACCAACTTTCTCAACCGCAGCAACAGAGTCGCCGCCGCCGATGATCGTAATTGTGCCAGTGGCTGTGAGATCGGCAAGAGTATGCGCGATCGCTTCAGTACCAACTGCAAACTTATCAAACTCAAAAACACCCATGGGGCCATTCCAGATTGCAGATTTGCATTCGGCAAGTGCAGCTTGGAATACCTTGATGGAGTCAGGACCAATATCCAAGCCCATCCAACCATCAGGAATATTATCAATGCTAACGGTTTGAGCATTAGCATCAGGCTTGAAGTTATCAGCAACAACAACATCAGTTGGTAGTAAGAACTTTACGCCATGTTCTGCGGCTTTCTTTTCAAGAGCGCGAGCCAAGTCTAGCTTATCTTCTTCAACGAGAGACTTCCCAACACTCAAGCCACGAGCCTTGTAGAAGGTGAAAATCATGCCGCCGCCGAGCAGTAAATAATCGACCTTATCGAGCAAGGTTTCGATTACGCCGATCTTGCTAGAAACCTTAGAACCACCAACTATCGCAGCCAGAGGACGCTTAGGATTGTCGATCGCACCGCTTAGGTATTGCAATTCTTTATCAAGCAAGAAACCAGCAACCGAAGTGCTGATAAACTTGGTTACGCCTTCAGTTGAAGCATGGGCGCGGTGAGCCGTACCAAAAGCATCATTTACATAAATGTCAGCCAAGGATGCTAATTTTTTGGCAAATTCAGGATCGTTCTTTTCTTCTTCAGGATAAAAACGCACGTTTTCCAACAAAGCGACATCACCGTTGTTGAGAGCATTAACTTGAGCAGCAACGACATCGCCGATGCAATCATCAGTTTTGACAACAGGCTTACCAAGTAATTCAGACAAACGCACTGCTACTGGATTAAGGCGAAGGCTTTCGGTGACACCCTTGGGTCTACCAAAGTGACTAGTGAGGATTACACGAGCGCCAGCTTCGGTGAGGTACTTAATGGTCGGTAATGCTGCACGAATACGGGTATCGTCGGTGATTTTGCCAGTTTCGTCTTGAGGAACGTTAAAATCAACTCTTACTAAAACTTTTTTACCTGCTAATTCCGCAGCAGTCAAACTTGCAAGACTCTTCTTTGCCATAAATTTTTATACTCGTAGTATATAAAGTTGCTTTTTTACAATGTCTTAATAATTTTACCGAATTCCGTCCAGTTTAAACCCAAAAAAATAAGAGCCGATACTACGCTTCTCATCATTTATAGGGTTATCTAAGTAGTTAATAACGATATTTTTCGATTACTAGCTGTAGTTTCTAAAACAGACTTCAAGTCCGAATTAATGCTAGTTTCAAAAATAGTTCAAGTTTAAGGCGATCGCCAATAGTGCTAACGATTGTTACAGCGATTTTCGATCAAACGAACCACAATAAATTTTTAAAAGTATTGCATCGCAATACTTTTAAAAATTTATTGGTTCGAGTTTGATCGAAAATCGTTGTAGTTGGCAGAACTAATCAGTCCCTATCCACAAAAGAAATATCTATGTATCGATTTCAGGTTAAAGCACCCACTCAAGATGGGGAAATGATTGGTATCGTCGGCTCGATTTCTCAATTTGGATCGTGGGACATCAAAAAATATTTGCCTTTGCGTACATCAGGCGATCGCTACCCAATCTGGTGGCTAGATCTGGAAATCGATCCTTTAACTTTGCCTGATGCTGAGGATAAAATCGAATATAAGTATGTGCGAATTGATGTTAACGGTAAAGCTCAATGGGAATGTGAAAAAGATACTAATAGATGGGTTCCCATTGAACTAGAACATATTGGTTCCAAAACTTCGACAATCATTGTTGATGATATTGCATTTGGTTATGTCCACTCATTCTCCTATGGATATTTAGAAAATGCGATCAACTTAGAGCCAGAGTCAAAACCAGAAACATATTCGCAAAATGGACTCAAAGTATTAGTCATCGGCAGTTCTGTGGCTATGGGTTGTAGTGCTTGGTTGCTGAAAGGCTGGGCAAGTCAACTAGGAAAAACCCTAAAGGAAAAATTTGGTCATCAATTGGTAAACAGATCCCAATTAGGTGCAAATGTCAGTAGCACAATTGAGCGATTCGCTTCAGTTGTCGTACCTGAGAAACCAGATCTGGTAATTATTTCGCTATCTTTAGGGAACGAAGGTTTAGCCTACTGTCGTCCCCACGATCGCCGTGCAGTCCAACGTCGTTATGAAAGCGGGCTACAGCAACTAATTAAAATGACCCAAGATTTGGGTGCAATTCCTGTCATAGGTGGTCTATACCCCCATGGAGACTACAACCCAGAACATAACTGGCTTTTACGTGATACCCACCATCGGATGTTACGTTGGGGCGTTCACATTCTCGACTGGCTAGATGCGTTGGATGATGGTTATGGGAACTGGAAATCTGACATATCTCTGGATGTAGCACATCCAAATACAGCAGGTCATCAACTGATGTTTGAGGCAATCAACCTCGATATTTTTCAGATTGATCGTGAGCGCCGATCGCAAGCGAAAGAATTGAGATCGACTAACAGCAGCAGTACCGAAATTTCTATCTATGGCGACAAATATGGCTTTCAAGTATTTGCCAACCCCGAAGCGCAGACTTTACGAATCATTAACACTTCCGAATATGCTTACAATATCACTCCCACTTGGAAGGAATTGCAAGAAGCCCTAAAACGTAAAGCTGGCTTAACATTTGGCACTTCGTATATTGCGAAAAATGATGAGTTAGGCACAGTTCCATTGCTTTCAGTTGGGTTTAATGGATCAATTGAGAACACAGTTGAAATTCCGATTGGGGTCGATCTGCAATATTGCTCAGCCCTCAAGTTTTTTGCTCCCCAAAATGCAGAAATCCTTTACTATGATGGTCATCTAGGGATTCTTAAGGAAAGCGATCGCACGATTCGGATCATCAATGAATCTGAGGAAGAATATAACATCCATCCGATGTGGAAAGAAATTCGGGCGGCGCTAGCAGCCATGCCTGCAGGAGTTTATCACGATCCAGCCCATCCAGATGCTCCATTTCGGACGATGATGATTGGTGAGAAGGGCTTAGAGAGCCGTGTCAAAGCTCCAGTAAAATCGACAATGCTGCTCAAATATAAATGCAAATTGTCAGAGGTTAACCGTATTGCGATTTTGCCATTAGGCGATCGCTGTGCTGCGAGAATGCTCCTATATAAAATGGAATATGATGGGCCAGCATTCCCCTTTGATCTAGCACGTTCCACTAATCTCGGTGACGTGGCTGATATGGTGGTCAATGATTTTAAAGATCTATGGAATCCTGAATACCTCCATTACAATGCTACTGAGAACCGCGTCTATCACTCTAAATGGTCGGGTCTATCCTTTGGGCATGAAGTCGAAGATACTGACGATCCTACAAATAATATGCAGCCAATTCATGAAAGAATGCGTGTTCGCTATTCAGCGAGAGCAAAGAGGTTTTTATACACGCTCGAACATTGTGATGAAGTATTATTTGTGCGTACTGGCGTAACTAATCGCGACTACGTGCTAGACCTGATCGAGAAGCTAACGATTAAATGTAAGAGCAAGCCATTCCGAGTGCTGCTTATTTCCAAACAAACATCTGATGAGTTTGCAGATATCCCAAATCTACTACATTACGATCTCCACTTCAGCCCTGACTGGATGTATGACAGCCAAGACTATTGGATGGAATGTACTAAAACCATGAAGGAGATTCTCGAATCTCTTGGCATATCTAGTCAAAATCTATTTTGGTGTCCACCTAATCCTTAAACAAAAAAAGCCGCGCTCAGCGCGGCATTACAGAAAAAACGTAGGGAACAATTCATGAATTGTTCCCTACGGTTTTTCTGTAATGACAACTGTTTGTGTTTAACGTTCCCAGCGAAACTTGCGATCGCTTTCTTGAATAGCTAGATCGTTAATGCTAGCAAAGCGCCGCATCATTAAGCCATTTTCAGCGAATTCCCAGTTTTCATTACCATAGGCGCGATACCAATTACCTGCTTCGTCATGATATTCATACTCAAATCGCACGGCAATCCGATTGTCCATAAAGCACCAGAGTTCTTTTCTCAAGCGATAGTCTAGTTCTTTCGCCCATTTGCGTTTGAGAAATTCCCTAATCTCATCGCGTCCATTCACAAATTCATGGCGATTGCGCCATTCAGAATCTTCAGTATAGGCAAGAGCCACGCGATCTGGATCGCGAGTATTCCATGCATTTTCCGCAGCTTGGATTTTAGCTTTGGCAGTTTCTAGGGTAAATGGAGGCAGGGGTGGTTTAGTTTCCATGATTTTTAGGATTTAGGTAATAGTTAATTAGAAGCGATCGCTGTTTCGATAAATTGTTGCCAAGTAGCATTGGGTTCCCAGACTGTTTTCATAGCCGAATATGCTTCTGATGCAGGAACTCCTAACTTCAAGTAACGATAGAGATAGATAAAGGCAGATACGCGCATATTCATTGCACAATGGACAAAAATCAAACGACTTCTGTGTTTTTCCATCACATCGCAAAATTGGGTAAAGTCTGCCATAGTGGGATTATCCCAAACCACGGGAATGTTAATATAATCCATTCCCAAATTAGTTGCGATCGCTTGTTCCTCTGGCAAAGCATTAGATGCAGTTGGCGGAGCTAAATTGAGAATAGTCTTATATCCTGCCTGACTAATTAATTCCAGTTCTGCGACAGTTGGTTGACCACTTGTGGCTAGCTTGTCCGAGATATATCGATAGTTCAGGATATCTTCAATACCTTTTTTGGGGCTAAGACGCGATCGGACTATCTGCCATGTCGAGCGACCATATAGAACAATGTTAGAAAAAATACTTTGCGTCTTCATATTTTTAAAAGCAACGATAAAAACAGAAAATAGACTAGCTCAGATGCCCAACTTTGACATAAATCAGACAGCCTAATTTGCTAAAAGGTTTATGGTGACTGCCACTAGGATTCCGCAACCAAGTACCCTTGGGATAAGCACCAAACTCATCCTCAAAGACTCCATCAACGACAAATATTTCCTCTCCGCCTAAATGTCGATGAGGCTGGAACTGCGTACCAGCATCCCATTTCACTAAGGCGACATTCTCAGTTCCATAGCTATGCAGGGGCATTACTTGTAAGCCCTTGACTAAGCCATTAGCCCAAGGCATTTGCTTCGTGGCGATCGCTACTCGTTGTTGGTCATCAGGATGCATTTGCCAGAGCTTGACTAAAATCGTGCAACCCTCTTCGCTAAAAGGCGTATGCGTTGACCCAACAGGATTACGAATATAGGTTCCCGCAGGATAGTCGCCATGCTCATCGGAGAAAATGCCTTCTAAGACCAAAAACTCTTCGCCACCGCCGTGGGTATGCGCTGAGAAATAACTGTTTGGAGCATAGCGCACGACTGATGTTGCTCTAGCCACTTCTTCGCCATCTCGTTCGAGCATTCGGCGCTGGACACCAATCATGGGGGAATCCACCCAATCAAGAGCTTCACTTTCGACGACAACGCGCTGACTCAAATCTGCATGGAGTTTCATAATTTTGAGTTTTTAGCCTCGGCTAGAAGTTGGTCTAACTCACTAATTCTAGCTTGCATTGCATCTACTTCAGCTTGCGAATAGCGCACAGGAATATGTTGCGGACAGTTCCAATCACAACCTTCGATTTCAAAAACGATCGCCCGTTCTACGGTGGCTGCATAGTCAGGATCTTGGACTTGAGTTAGGATCGCAGGATCGTTTTCCACAATTCTTGCACGACCGAGGATTTTCAAACGGCGGCGATTCCGATAATCCATTAAAAACAGAAATGCTTTATCGTTTTCCGAAAGGTTGCCCACAGAGATATACTGCACATTGCCGCGATAATCAGCAAAGCCTAAAGTCTTCTCATCCAGAACCTTTAAAAATCCTGCCTTACCGCCACGAAACTGAATATAAGGATAGCCATTGGAAGTAACCGTACCCAGATAGAATCCTTCCATACTCGCAATAAACTGAGCGATGTCGGGAGTGACGGTATTATTGTCAGCACCTTTCGCGACAAAGCGTTCATAGTTCTCACGGGAGCCCATCTTTTCTTGCATTGCTTTCACGGCGGGAGTGAAGGCGATCGTGCCAAATTGTCTGGGCATAGAATTAACCTCCTAACATTGGAACATAACCTGAAAGCTTCTGAAATTGCTCCATCCAATTCAAAACATGAGAGTAAGCATCAAGTTCGATCTTGCCATCCTTAGCTAGTGAAATATAGGGATAGATGGCGACATCGGCAATGGTAGGGCGATCGCACTCTAGCCAATTTCTGACACTCAAATGCTGATCAAGCTGCTTCAGAATGAAATGAGACTTTTCAGTGGCGCGATCGATATTGATCTTAGTTCCTGCACCAAATAAATAGAAAAGTCTTGCATTCTCTGGCCCTTGACGAACTTCACCCGCAGCAGTTGACAACCAACGAACTACTTGCGCCATTGGTAATGCATCCATAGGTAGCCATTGTTCGCCGCCATACTTTCTTGCTAAATAAACCAAAATCGCCTGAGCATCAGCAAGTTGAGTTTCGCCATCGACCAGCAAAGGTACTTGTCCAAAAGGATTCATTGCCAAATACTCGGGCGATTTATGTTCGCCCTTCATCAAATCGACTCTCACCCATTCGTAATCAAGATTGAGCAATGAAAGCATCAAACGTGCCTTGTAGCTGTTGCCAGAGATTTCGTGACCATGGAGCTTAATCATTGATTTGTTTTTTTGTGAGGATCAAAGTTAAATTTACTGTACCGTTCGCTCGGTATATTGATACTGTACTGTGCGTTCGGTATAGTGTCAATAGTAAATATTGCTAAATCCAAAAGATGAGTGGTAGCGCTTCTCACCACCACTCCAAATATAAGAAATCTATGTCCAAACAAACCCATGTGCCAACTTTGCTCAAACTGTTTCGCCAGTTTGGTTATGAGGGTGTAACCCTTTCCAAAATTTCGCAAGAGACTGGCTTGGGGAAAGCTAGTCTCTATCATCATTTTCCAAAGGGCAAGGCAGAAATGGCGGAGACAGCTCTAACTCATGTCAACAATTGGCTAGAGGCGAGCATTTTGGAAATCCTCAATCGCCCAGAGCCACCGATCGCTAAATTTCAGTCCATGTGCGAGGAGGTGAGCAATTTTTTTAATGAGGGACAAAATTCTTGCCTCTGGGCAGTTTTGGTGATGGAGCAGGCGAGTGATGACTTGTTTCACGCCCAGATTAGCGGAGCTTTTTCGCATTGGATTGAGGCGATCGCAAAGGTTCTCGTCACCGCAGGATTGGATGAGAAATTGGCAAAGGAGCGCGGCGAAGATGCGATGATCGTGATTCAGGGAGCATTAATTTTGTGCCACGGGTTGCAAGATTTTGCGGCTTTTCAGCGAGTTCTCAAGCAGTTACCACAGCAACTCTGTCGAGATATTTAAAAGAGAGTTGCGGCAATGCGATCGCCATACTCATTTCACAGCCCGCGCGATCGCTTCAAGTGATTCATCACACCATGCAACCCAGTCTTCTTGATAGCGAATTGCGCGACGAATGATTAGGTGCATATAGAGATCTTTCAACTCAAGTGCTTCCAAATTCTGAGCTAAATATTCATCCAGCTTTTTGACATGTTGCGCCATTTCGGCATGAAGTTTGCGCCTACGTTCGATTTCTCTAATCACCACCTGACTGGACACAAGATGTCCAGCCAATCCCATTACGCCTAGATCCTCACGGATAGCAGTGGGTTCTGTTGGTTGGGTTAACCAATCAGTGAGTTCTTGTTGTCCCTGTGTTGTAATGGAATAGATTTTTTTGTCTAAGCGTCCAGACTGGGGAATTGCCTCATAGGTGACGCTTCCTTGTTGCTCCAACTTGGGAAGTTCGGCATATACCTGTTGCTGACTCGCTTTCCAAAAGCAACCACCAAAACCTTCTGCAAATTCTTTAGCCACCTCGTAGCCACTAAGTGGCTGACGGGATAAAAAAGCAAGGATCGTGTGCTTGAGCGCCATAGGGGTAAGTCTTTAAAATTTCAGGACTAAAAGCTTGACAGATTTCGTGATGTTAGTTTACCTTGATTCTTGTACTCAAAAAATTGAATACAAAAGCTGGAGCTTAATATGGGTCATGGCAATTTCAGTCGGCGATTGCGTCTAGGCAAGAATTTGCGATCGCGGCTACAGACTCGATATGGCTCTTGGGCTGTAGTCACGGGTGCTTCTTCTGGCATTGGTTATGAGATCGCACTACGGTTAGCAGAAGCGGGGTTGAATCTCATTTTGGTGGCTCGGAGCCAAGCAGTGATGGAGCGGATGGCAGAGGATTTGCGCGATCGCCATAAGATTGAAGTGCGCGTGGTGAGACTGGACTTGGCGATAGAGACGGGAGTAGAATCCCTCTCAGCCGCAACTCACGATCTGGATGTCGGATTACTAGTGACGGCGGCGGGTTTTGGCACATCGGGATCGTTTCTCAATTCCAATCTGGAACAAGAAATGGAGATGCTGAACGTGAACTGTCGATCGCTCTTGGGGTTGTGTTGGTACTTTGGACAGCGGTTTGCCAAGCAAAGGCGGGGAGGAATGGTGCTAATGAGTTCGATTGTCGGCTTTCAGGGGATGCCATTTGCCGCTCATTATGCAGCAACCAAAGCATATGTTCACGCATTGGCTGAAGCTCTATATATCGAACTTGCACCATTGGGTGTTGATGTGATTGCGTCAGCTCCGGGACCAACCAACAGCGGTTTCGCCGATCGCGCAGGGATGAAAATGGGGCAGGCTCTCAGCCCAGTTGAAGTAGCTCAAGCAACTTTGGCAGCCTTGGGTCGCAAGTCTATGGTGCTGCCAGGATTTTTATCGAAACTCCTAACCTATTCCCTTGTGCCTTTACCTCGGTGGGCGCGAGTAAGGATTATGGGTGGTGTGATGAAAAGTATGACTAAGCAATAAAGTCCTTATCTTGGAGACAGTGATGACAAAATTTGAGGAACATCCTACGGTGCTATGGTGGCGTGAGCAAGCGGTGGCAAAATCACCCGTTGTCGCCAGTATCCCCTTAAATGCAGATGCATTGAGAGAACTATGTTTGCAAGCTGGGGCTGATGATGTGGGATTTGTGGAAATTAGCCGACCCGCGATCGCCGATCAACATGCCGATATCCTCGCCGCCTTCCCCCGCACAAAAACCTTGATTAGTTTTGTCTGTCGCATGCACAAAGAGAACGTACGTGCGCCGCTAAGATCGATCGCAAATACAGAATTTCATGCCAGTGGTGCAGATATCGATCGCGTCGGTCGGTCAATCGTGGAAACATTGACCAAAATCGGCATCCGCGCCTTAAATCCATCAGTTGCCTTTCCGCAAGAAATGGATCGCTACCCTGGGAAGGTTTGGACTGTATCTTATAAACCCGTCGCGATCGCGGCTGGATTGGGACATATGGGTCTGCATCGGAATGTCATCCATCCCAAATTTGGCAATTTTATATTGCTGGGAGCGGTGTTGATCGAAGCGGAGGTCACGGAATACAATTATCCCATTGATTACAATCCTTGCATTGATTGCAAACTCTGTGTTGCAGCTTGCCCTGTCGGTGCGATCGGGATGGATGGACATTTCAATTTCTCAGCCTGCTACACCCATAATTACCGTGAATTTATGGGCGGATTTACGGAATGGGCGGAGACGATCGCTGACAGTAAAAATGCTCGTGAATATCGCGAAAAATATAGTGCGGCTGAGTCTGCCTCCATGTGGCAAAGTTTGTCATTCAAAGCCAACTATAAGGCAGCCTACTGTATGGCAGCTTGTCCTGCTGGCGAAGATGTGATTGCACCTTTTTTGAGCGATCGCCAAGGGTTTGTGCGCGAGGTAGTGAAACCATTGCAAGACAAAACTGAAACTATTTATGTCATCTCTGGTTCGGATGCAGAAACCTATACAGCTAAACGCTTTCCCCATAAAACTGTCAAGCCAGTTAGCAGTGGTATTCGTCCCGTCTCGATCGCAGGTTTTCTATTTGGGCTACCGCTCCTTTTTCAACGAAATCAGTCAGCAGGATTGAATGCAATTTATCACTTCACCTTCACAGGTTCTGAGTCTTGTGATGCAACAATAACAATTCAAAATAAGACATTGCAGGTGCAAACAGGGCATATTGGCAGAGCCGATATAGCGATTACAGCGGACAGCAAAACTTGGATTGGGTTTCTATGCAAGGAACAAAATATTATTTGGGCGATCTTGCGGCGCAAAATTCGAGTTAGCGGTTCAATTAAATTACTTCAAGCATTTGGGAAGTGTTTCCCTTCGTAAAACAAGGAAATTTTACAACCCTTTTCACAGGGGTGGTCATTGCCAAGTTTTTGCTGATAGATTTGGAAGGTTCTCCTTTAACTATTCTCAACAGACGGATTTCTAACCAGTCTGGCGATATTTTCTCCCAGTCTGGTGAAGTGTTTGGAGTTCATGGTCAGTAGCATATCTACATTTGCTTTCAGGGCAGATTGAGCAATAATGGCATCATAAATTCCACCGCCTGTAATGTTTAATCTTGCTACGTTTCGGATGATTTCTAGATAATCGCTACTTTCTAAATCGACAGGATGAAAAGATTCGAGGTTATTCACAATTAGATCGTGGACTTGTTGAGAGCGTTAATTCTTTCTTCGCGGACAAAAGATACCCAATCAATTTCTGGTAAAGGGTTTTGGCTTTTAAGCACCATAAAGCCATCAATAAATTTAAATGGATTTTGATTTATTTCGGTGACTGGTAATGTGATTTGTGTTTGGGATTGGAGAAGATTTAGGAAGCTAAGTAGCTGTGTGGCAAAGCTTTCAGGGGATTGCTCGATTTCTTTGATTAGTTTTTCTTTGATTGTCATATTTTTTCTCCTATTTTTAGCCTAATCCTATGTTTTAAAGATAGCATCAACAAACAAAACTCAAAAAATCCACTTTTTTTCCTTTTACCCTTTTCCTTTTTCCTTGATTAGCTGTAACCAACTAAGCGCGGCTTGGGTTGTGGGGTGGTTATTGCCAAGTTTTTGCTGATAGATTTGGATAGCAAGTTGAATTAATGGCAGGGCTTCGCGATAACGCTGGGGGTTGTAGTATAGCGCCGCTAGATTCAATAAACTGGTGGCGACATCGGGATGGCGATCGCCACCTAGAGTTTCCTCTTAGATTTGGTGTGATCGCTGGATTCGGTTTAGCTCTCTAGATTCATGATAGTACTTGTAAGCATTTAACATAATTTGCCCTAACAGTCATTGTAATCGGGTGCGCTAGTCCTAAGACTTTTTCCCACATCTGTAAAGCTTGTTTTAATAGAGGTTCTGCTTCTCTATATCTCCTTTGTAAATGATATAAATCAGCAAGTTGGGTTAGGCTGTCTGCAATATCGCGATGATTATCACTTAATAGTTCTTTTCTTAGAATCAACGCTTTTTGATAAAGAGGCTCTGCTTCATCGTATCTCCCTAGCGAAAAGTATGTCTTTGCGAGATTATTCAAACTGCTTGCAACATCAGGATGGTACTCTCCGAAAAGGTTTTGACTCAAAATTAGTGATTGTTGATGAAGTAGAACTGCTTCTTCATATTTCCCTTGCGAACGATACGACTCAGCGAGATTATACAGACTGGTTGCAACATTAGGATGGCGATTCCCAAAAAGTTTTCGCATCAAAGCCAGTGCTTGTTGATAGAGTAATTCCGATTCTTTATATCTCTCTTGTGAATCATATAAACCTGCAAGATTGTTCAAACTTTGTGCAACATCAGGATGGTGATCACCTAATATTTCTCGTCTTATTTCCAGCACGTTGACAAAAATTGGCTCCGCTTCATCATATCTCCATTGTAAATAGTAAAGCGCTGCAAGGTTGTTCCAACTCGATAAAAATTGTGGATGTTTTTCTCCAAGAGTTTGTATCTGAATTTCTAAGCATCGTAACCTCAAAGTTTCTGCTTCTCCATATCTACCTTGAGATTTGTACAACTCTGAGAGATTGTTTAGACTGGATGCGAGGTCGGGATGGATCTCTCCTAAAAGTTCTTGTATAAGAGCTAGCGCTTGAAGAAAAAGTGGTTCTGCTTCTTTATATTTTCCTTGAAAATAGTAAAGCATTGCAAGATTATTTAGTATAGTCGCAACAGATCGATGACAATCACCGAACAATTCTTGTGTAATCTTTAAACATCTTTGCCAAGGATCTTCAGCGAGTACATAGAGAGCTTGTCCTACATAAAATCTTGCAATTCCTGCAAACACCCATAACAAATTAGAATCTTCTTCAGGTTTGGGAATATCATCACGCATTTCGCGGCTCAGCATATCTAAATGGGGAATAGCAGGAGATACCTTTGCAATCAGATCTCGCGTTGGCGATTCGGGTATTTCTTTAGCTATGCTCAACAAACTCATGACAAAAGTCTCCCGAAACAGGCGATTTGTGTCTGGTTCTTGAGCGAGTTTCCATTGCAAAAATTGTCTGGTCAACGAATGTACTGCAAACCGACTCCGATCCTCATCAACTGCCTTAATTAGATACAAATTATTAAGCTGCTTTCTCCCCTCTCGCAGTTCCCCTTCATTGATATTTAATTGCGCCGCAATCTCCTCCACCAAACTCCAAGCAATGTCCTCAGGAGCAAACAACCCCAACAACATCGCCACCTTCCCCGTACTCGCGCTCAACTCCTGCCAACTCAACTCAAACGCCGCGATCATTCCCCGCGCCGCATTAATCTCTTCTGCTTCTTGCAAATCCAACGACTCATCTGTGATCTTTAATCGTTGTTGATAATTGCTCAGACTCAGATCCTCATCTTGTTGCAAATATCGCCCCGCCAACTCCACACCCAAGGGCAAATAACCCAAATATTCACAAATTGCTTTCGCCGCGATCATTTCGCGATCAATCCGTGATTTGCCTAATAACTTCGCCAACAACTCCAAAGCCTCAGCTTCAGAAAGAAACCCCAAAGGAATTTCGGCAAATTGCGAACTCAACTTACGCTTGCGAGTCGTCACCAAAATCTGAAAGCGATCCGTCAAAGGTCTAGCCTGCTTAGGAATACTCGCCAGATCGGTCACATCATCCAAAATCACCAACACCTTCCCCTCTGTTGGTATCCAGTTTTGCCAATACCAAGCCGCTTGCGCCTCTAGTTTTTCTGACTGCATCGCCTCAGGCAAAGGTAAAGTGCGACTAGCCAAAGTCACCACCACCTGCGCCAAACCCACATCCCGCAACGACAACCAATACCGCGCCGCATATTTCTCTCGATAGCGCCAAGCATATTGCAACGCCAGTTCGCTTTTGCCCAGTCCGCCCATCCCCTCCACCGCACAGACACTTACCCCTTGTCCTGTTTGCAGCTTTGCATGAATTTCCTCAAGCTCTTTCTCGCGCCCGACAAAGTTTACCGAACTCGGCGGCACATTATCTGGAATTGGTGGATTTACTTTTGGCGCTTCATGAATGACGGTTTTATTAACGCTTTGGTCAATATTGGCGGTAATAGTTTCCGCAGTCACCCTCTGCATTCCAATTTGTGTAATTTCTGGCTGTACTTCGCTCATTGCTCGCGATCGCCTCGTAAAAGTTGTTCCACAGTCAATCCAATATCCCGTGCAATCTGACGCAACAAAGTCGGCGAAATATCCCGCCCCTTATGGCATGGAACCGTAGTACCGCGACCATCATCATGACGAAATTGCTTGTGAGAGGCTCTTTGTCTCACTTCCACAAATCCGAGATTTTCTAACAACCTCACTACTTCCTGAGGCTTTAAAACGGGAATATTACCCATGATTGTGATTTTTATCTATGACTTTTTCGGGGATTTTTGCTTAAGCGATCGCAATCATTTGTGTACCAACAAACTCTGACCTTGAGGGCAATACCTGATCTTCCAAGAGCATTTCAATCACTTCCCGCAAATTTTCACGCAACTCATCCAGCGTCTCCCCTTGAGAATGCGCCCCAACAAATCCAGGCACATAGCCCACATACAGACTTGTGTCCACATCTCTTTCAATCACAGCAGTAAACATCTTCATAATTACCTACAGTTGTTAAAAATTAAAGCGCCTAATCAATATTTTGCCTGATTTTAAAAACAGCATCGCCAGTCGCATTGATATCTCTAGCACCAACTTGTGTCTTCTTACCATCGCCCTGAGCGTCCTGCACAATGTCCGCCGCGACCCGATTCGCCGTAACACCATATAGCCCAACCTGTACCACTTCTCCTGCTTTGACTTCTTGAGCCAATCTTTGCAATAGCTTCGCAAAAATATCATCCTCATCCATCGCCACATCTAGATTTTTGATCAAGGTTTCCATCGCAGTGCGATCGCCCTGCTCAGCCTTTGCCAATGCCTCATCCACCTTAACCGACTTACCACGCAACTTATTCCAAATCGCTTGGCGCAACTCATCCATCTTCGCGATCGCCTCCGTGGTGAACTTCTTTGCTAATTCGCCAGCACCCGACTCAATAAACTTCTGAAAAGCTAAATTTGCGATCGCCCCAGCCGTCAACGTTAAAGGATCTGCCATAGCCGTATTTCGACAACTTGTATGCCAGCCATCATAGCAAGGATTTTGGAATGTTTTAGCGAAATCTCACCCAATTACGACTGGAACAACTAGAACGCAAAGCGCTATATTGGAATTATAGAAAACGCGATCGCCTTTTAAATAAATTTCTGGCAAATTTCTGGGCAATGACTAGGATCAAACAAGTAACCCGTCTGCAAGCACAAATTAATCAAGCAATTCAAGCCAATCAGCAAAAGGCGATGGAGCCTTGTGTTGTCGCCGCTTTTTATCATTTTACAGAATTGCCAGATTATGAATCATTACGGAATCCACTTAAAGAATTTTGTGACACTCATCAACTCAAAGGCACGATCCTACTTGCCAAGGAAGGAATCAACTCCACGATCGCAGGTAGTCGTGATGCGATCGATGCTGTATTAGGATATTTACGAAAAGATCCGCGTCTTCAGAACTTAGAGCATAAGGAATCTTATTGCCAAGGAGTTCCATTTCAAAAAATGAAGGTAAAGCTAAAAAAAGAGATTGTCACTTTGGGAGTTCCCGATATCGATCCTCGGTATCGAGTTGGGACTTATGTAGAGCCTAAAGATTGGAATGAATTGATTGCTGATCCTGATGTAATTGTGATAGATACGCGCAACATATACGAAGTAGAATTTGGCACATTTAAAGGAGCTATTAATCCAAATCTTGAGACCTTTGGCGAATTCCCTCAATACGTACTGGAGCAACTAAATCCAGAGAAGCATCAAAAGGTTGCTATGTTCTGTACAGGCGGAATTCGTTGTGAAAAGGCTAGTGCCTATATGCTTTCTCAAGGCTTTAGTGAGGTATATCATCTCAAAGGAGGCATTCTTAAATATATCGAAGAAGTTCCCAAAGAAGAAAGTATTTGGGAAGGTGAATGTTTTGTCTTTGACGATCGCGTCAGCATCGATCGAATTTAATGGATAAGCTTTCACTTTGTCCCACCGATGACGGATCTGTCACCTTTTGGTCAGAAACATTTCAAGAAACATTCCATAGCTCTCATGGCGCAAAGCACGAAGCCGAAGCTAAATTTGTCATACCCGCCAAAATTGCCGAAAAAGCCAGCACCCAAACTCAACTCAACATCCTTGATGTTTGCTATGGCTTAGGCTACAACACCGCCGCAGCGATCGCCTGTGTATCAGAATTACAAAATCGCACCGCCAACCTCCAGATCATCGCTCTCGAAAACAACCTCGAAGTCCCCCAACAAGCGATCGCCTCAGGACTAGTAGGTATCTGGCAACCCGCGATCGTCCAAATCCTAAAAACCGCCGCCGCAAATCAAACCGTAACCACCGAAAACTTATCTTTACAACTACTAATAGGTGACGCAAGGCAAACCATTAGCCAAGTCCCAAGCAAATGGGCAGATGCAATCTTTCTTGATCCCTTCTCACCACCCCACTGCCCCCAACTCTGGACGGTTGAATTTATCCAACTTTTAGCCAACTGCCTCAAACCCGACGGTTATCTCGTCACTTACTCCTCATCTGCCGCCGTCCGCGCCGCCATGCTCAGCGCAGGTTTACAAATCGGTGCGATCGCTCCCATTGGACGCAAGTCCCCCAGCACGATCGCCGCCTTTGCACCCATATCATTACCGCCAATTTCCGAGAACGAAGCCGCTTTTTTAAAAACTCGTGCTGCGATTCCTTATCGCGATCGGACACTCACAGGCACAGCCTCAGAAATCATCGCCACCCGCAAAGCCGAACAAAACAACAGCCAACTTCCCCCAACCGCCAGCCTTCGTAAACCCAGAAAATAAAGGCGGCGCGAAGCGCCGCCTTTATTTAGCGCAAAAAAGTTTAGATATAGTGCGAATCGCTATATCTAAACTTTTTTGCAAAAATTATAGACATTAGATCATTAATGCTCTAACATAGATGATCGCGACTTTTTTGGCATTCCTCATGAACGCTTCTGAAATCATCCGCTCAATTGAAGCGGAATATATCAAAACAGATCTCCCGACAATTTATGTAGGAGATACTGTCAAGGTTGGAGTTAGGATTAAAGAGGGCGGCAAAGAACGTACTCAGCCATACGAAGGCGTAATCATCGCGAGACGTGGTTCTGGCATTAACTCTGTCATTACCGTCCGTCGTGTATTTCAAGGGATTGGAGTAGAGCGAGCCTTCTTGCTACATTCTCCTCAAATTGAAAGCATCAAAGTGATTCGTCGTGGTAAAGTCCGTCGTGCTAAGCTCTACTACTTACGTGACCTAGTTGGTAAAGCAACTCGTCTTAAACAACGATTTGATCGCCCACTATAGACCCATCTATGGTTATACTATGTATCAAATACTATTTTTTTATAGCAATTGATACAGTACAGATAACTGGTTGCGTATCGAAATCGTGTTTTCATTACGTGCGTCCTTAGTTCAGTTGGTAGAACGCAGGTCTCCAAAACCTGATGTCGGAGGTTCGAGTCCTCCAGGGCGCGCTTCACCATTTTTATAGAATTGCACTTAAACGTATCGCATTTACAAAGATTGCAAAGGAATCGCAAGAGTTGCCGCTATGACGAAAAACGACCTGAAAGAGCAACCAAAAGAAGTATCAAAAGCTGAATCAGATGCAAAATCTGAGCCAACTGGGATCGCTAAACTTTTTGTAGAATCCAAAGCCGAATTCGGCAAGATCGTTTGGCCTACGCGCCAACAACTCATTAGTGAGTCTGCATCCGTTCTTTTGATGATCGTTGCAGTCGCAACCTTTGTTTATCTAATTGATGCTTTGTTTAAGGCGATCGCATTGCAGGTGTTTCAATAATGTTTACCGAGGATATCGACCACTCATCTAGTAGCCAAGAAGATGAAGACATACTATTTAACTGGTATGCCGTTCAAATTGCTTCGGGCTGCGAAAAAAAGGTTAAGTCGAGCCTAGAGCAACGCATCAAGACCCTTGATGTGGAAGATAGGATCAAGCAAATTGAAATTCCACAGACACCGACCGTCAAACTGAGAAAGGATGGCAGTCGAGCAACCTCTGAGGAAAAGATTTTCCCTGGTTATGTTCTGATTCAGATCAAAACTGTCAGAAATGAAATCGGACAGCTAGAAGTTGATGATGATGCATGGCTTGCTGTCAAAAGCACTCCCCATGTAATTAACTTTGTTGGCACAGAACAAAAACGTCACTACGGTCGCGGTCGAGGACATGTTAAACCTCGTCCTCTCACCGAGAAAGAGGTTGAAAGAATTTTCCGTGTCACCGTCGAACAAGAGCCAGTTCTCAAAATTAACATGGCTCAAGGCGACAAAATCAAAGTGCTTAATGGACCTTTCAAAGACTTTGAAGGTGAAGTGGTGGAAGTTAGCCCAGAACGTAGCAAACTTAAAGCCCTGCTTTCAATCTTTGGTAGAGACACTCCTGTTGAACTAGAGTTCACTCAGGTACAAAAGCAAAACTAACTCACTCAAACGCAAGTTTGTAGTTTTTTAAACGGCTAAAATCAACGGCTAAAATTAATGGCTAAGAAAGTTACAGCAATTATCAAGTTGGCACTTAATGCTGGTAAGGCTAGCCCAACTCCACCAGTTGGTCCTGCACTAGGTCAGCATGGTGTCAACATCATGATGTTTTGTAAGGAATATAACGCCCGTACTGCCGATCAAGCAGGCATGGTCATTCCTGTAGAAATATCTGTATATGAAGATCGAAGCTTTACCTTCGTTCTCAAAACACCACCAGCATCAGTTTTAATCCAAAAAGCGGCTGGTATCACCTCTGGCTCAGCAGAACCTAACCGTAAAAAAGTAGGTTCTATCTCCAGAGATCAACTTCGTCAAATCGCTGAAACAAAAATGCCTGATATCAATGCAAATGATATCGATGCAGCGATGAAGATTATTGAAGGCACGGCAAAGAATATGGGCGTTACTATAAGCGCTTAGTTTCTAATTTTGTCGGTTTTCAATATCTATAAAATTCAAATAAAAATTTTAGTTGGGGAAGGGAATTAATTTTTCCGATCGCACCCCTTAGGAGCAATCATGGCAAAGAAAATCTCAAAGCGTCTTAAGGAAGCTCTCAGCAAAGTTGAAGAGCGCCCTTACGCACCAATCGATGCATTAGAACTAGTTAAGGTCACCGCAACTGCTAAGTTTCCTGAGTCGGTAGAAGCACATGTAAGACTGGGTATCGATCCTAAGTACGCCGATCAACAATTGCGGACAACGGTAACTTTACCAAAAGGAACGGGACAAACAATTCGTGTAGCAGTTATTGCCCGTGGTGAAAAAGTTGCGGAAGCAACCGCCGCAGGTGCAGACATCGCTGGTTCTGAGGAACTAATCGATGAAATCAGCAAGGGAAGAATGGATTTTGATTTGCTGATTTCCACACCAGACATGATGCCTCAAGTGGCTAAGCTTGGTAAATTGCTTGGTCCAAGAGGATTGATGCCTTCACCTAAAGGTGGTACGGTAACTACTGATTTAGGTGGCGCAATCAACGAATTCAAAGCTGGTAAGCTAGAATTTCGTGCTGATCGCACAGGGATCGTCCATATCCAATTTGGCAAGGCTGCCTTCCCTGCTGAAGACTTGCTAATCAACCTCAAAGCTTTGCAAGAAACGATTGATCGCAATCGTCCTTCTGGCGCAAAGGGTAGATACTGGAGATCGCTGTATGTATCTGCAACTATGGGGCCTGCGATCGAAGTTGATGTCACCGCTTTGCGTGATCTCAAGTTCGGAGACGCGTAAATAAAGCCTTTCAAAGTCATTATTTGAGTCTAACTGTTTTAATAAGCCTAGAAAGAAATTTCAACAACTGAATATCTCCATAGACAGCAGGTTGCTCACAGCTTAATTCCCTGCCGAGGTGTTAAAAAAAAGATTCTTGAAAGAATACTTTTTTAGCCTCGGTCTGCGAAAAGACGAGGCTTTTTTAATGGCTTTAAAGATCTACATAGCTAATCAAATGGCGCATCACGCCATTTGATTAGCTCCAAATACAAGGAGGTGAGAACCATATGGGTAAGACCCTAGACCAAAAGAAATTTTTAGTCGGAGAAATGACCAAAGAGTTTGAAGGAACTCAGATGGTCATGGTAATCGATTACTCAACTTTGTCAGTTGCCGAGATTACCAAGCTCCGTCGCTCACTCCGTCCTACGGGTACGGTGTGCAGAACTACCAAAAACACTTTGCTCAAGCAAGCAATTTCTGGCGTACCAGAATGGAAGCCTCTCGAAGGCTTTCTGGTTGGTCCTTCGGCTTGTCTGTTTGTCAAAGATGACATCGGTGGCGCTGTTAAGGCTTATCAAGCTTTCCAAAAGGAATCTAAGAAAACCGAACTTCGTGGCGGTGTCTTAGAAGGTCGCGCTTTGACTGCAAAAGACTTGCAGTCGATCGCGGATCTACCTTCTAAGGAAGTACTGATCGCGCAAATTGCTGGTGCTATCAATTCTGTTACCGCCAAGATCGCGATCGGCATCAAAGAGGTTCCGCAATCTCTGGGACGCGCTATCAAAGCTGTTTCTGAGAAAGAAGCTGCTTAGAAGGATTGGTAATTACGAATTACGAATTACCGTTCACCAATTACTAACCTAATCTAATTAACTAAAGAGAAAAATTATGTCTGCAAAAATCGATAGCATTATTGAAGAACTAAAGTCTTTGAGCCTTCTTGAAGCTTCTGAATTGGTGAAAGCGATCGAAGAAACCTTCGGCGTTTCGGCTGCGGCTCCTGTTGGTGGCATGATGATGGCTGCTCCTGGTGGTGGTGGTGCTGCTGCTGAAGTAGAAGAAGAAAAGACTGCTTTTGACTTGGTACTTGATGAAGTTCCTGCTGACAAGAAGATTGCCATTCTGAAGATCGTTCGCGAAATCACAGGATTGGGCTTGAAAGACGCTAAGGATATGGTTGAGTCTGCACCTAAGACAATCAAAGAAGCTATGGCTAAGGCTGATGCTGAAGCTGCTAAGAAGCAAATCGAAGAAGCTGGTGGTAAGGTTTCCATCAAGTAATTGTTGGCAACATTTAGCTTGCTTGAATGTTCTGCTTGGCAGAACATTCAAAAACAATAAAGGCACGCATGGCGTGCCTTTATTATTAAGATTGTGAGGCGCTTTGCGTCTCACAATTATTTTGTATAAGTATTTTTATTTTATGAACGATCCCCTTTCAGAATTATTTGCGGTGATTGTCGATCGCCGAGAGCACCCACAAGAAAATTCTTATACTTGCAAATTATTTGCTGGTGGCGACAATAATATTTTAAAAAAAATTGGCGAAGAGTCTGCTGAAGTTGTGATGGCTTGTAAAGATGATGATCCCGACGCGATCGCCTCAGAAGTGGCGGATTTGTTCTATCACACATTAGTTGCGATCGCGCATCACCATGTCGATCTGCAATTGGTCTATGACAAACTGGCTCAGCGCCGCTAGAAACTTGAAGGTCGTGCAAAGCGCGACCTTCAAGTTTTTGGTACGAAATACTTATTAATGCAGTAAGATTACCTATGAATTGATCAAAGGGTAGATTGCTGTGGCATCGAATAGTGTAGAGCGTTCTCGGTCTCTGACAGGCAGTATTTTAAAAGGCACTCTCAAAGCTGTTGGTGGCACGTTACTGGGCATTATCATGATTGGCGGCGCAGCAGTGGCTGGTGGGCTGGTCGGTCTAGCACTCAGTTTTCGCGATCTGCCCGACGTGAGAGTCCTCAAAGGCTATGTACCAGTTGAAACCACCTATATCTATGACATTAACGGTGGCTTAATTGCTCGTTTGCATGGTGATGTCAACCGCGAAGTTGTAACCCTCGATCGCATTTCACCACATCTTAAGCGATCGGTTCTCGCCATGGAAGATGCCTACTTCTATACCCACAAAGGGATTGATCCAAGTGGTATCGGACGCGCAATTTTAGCTAACTTTAATGCAGGCGGAACCGTTGAAGGTGGCTCAACATTAACGCAGCAGTTAGTTAAAAATTTATTTCTATCCAACGAACGTAGTCTTAATCGCAAAGTTGCCGAAGCAGTTTTAGCAATGCGGGTTGAGCAGGTATTCACTAAGGAGCAAATCCTTGAGATGTACCTCAATCAAGTATTTTGGGGAAAAAACACGAATGGTGCTGAAACTGCTTCACAGAATTATTTTGGTAAATCTGCTGCTGATTTGACCCTTGGAGAGGCTGCTATGTTAGCAGGTACGATTCAAGCGCCTTCAGTATTCAATCCAGTAGACAACTTTAGTGAATCAAAGAAGCGTCAGGGTTTAGTGCTTGATCGACTTCTAGAGCTTGGATGGGCAACCCAAGCCGAAGTCAAAGCCGCTAAAGCTCAGAAAATAACTATTCGCAAGCAGGGGATCTCTTACGAAGCGAGTCGTGTTCCTTATGTGTCGCAAGCTGTCACAGCTGAGCTAGAAGAAAAATTTGGTCGAGATGTCGTTCTTCAAGGTGGATTGCGTGTCCAGACGACGATTGACTTAAAGATGCAGCGTATTGCTGAAGAAGTTGCTGCCGAAGGTCACAAAGATTTAGTAGATCGCGGTGCTTATGCTGACCAATTATCTTTGGTGGCTGTCGATCCGCGTACAGGATTTGTAAAAGCTTTGGTAGGGGGTGTTGGCGACTTTGACAAAAATCAATTTAACCGTGCGGTTTTGGCAAGACGACAGTTAGGTTCTTCGTTTAAACCTTTTGTGTACTATCTTGCTTTTGCATCAGGTAACTACACTCCTGACTCGACGATTGATGATAGCCCAATGACGATTCCTGATGGAGATGAGCCTTACATACCTCGCAACTATGACAATAAGTTCGCAGGTGGTATGAGCATTCGTCAGGCGATCGCAGTTTCGCGAAATATTCCTGCACTCAGGCTAGGGATAGAATTTGGTAATGAAAATGTCGTAGCACTTTGTCGAAAGTTGGGGATCAATAGTCCGATTCTTCCTGTTGTTTCTCTACCGCTTGGTGCTGCCGATGTAACTCCAATGGAGGTGGCGGGAGCCTATGCAGTATTTGCTAGCGGTGGCTATAAATCTAAAACGACATTAATTGCCCGTGTCACAGATCGCAATGGCAATCTGGTACTGGATAATACCCCCAAGCCCGAACTAATCCTCGATCCGATCGCGGTTTCTTACTTAACTGATGCCTTGCGTGGAGTCGTTACCAACGGCACGGCAACCGAAGCGCAAATGAGCGATGGGCGACCTGTAGCGGGCAAGACAGGTACGACTTCAGATTTTCGAGATGCTTGGTTTGTTGGCTATGTACCGCAGTTATCAGTTGCGATTTGGATTGGAAATGATGATTATTCGCCAATGGCAAATGGAGTGACGGGCGGTGTGTATGTGGTTCCGATTTGGCGCAAGTTTATGGAAAGGGCGCTAGCTGGGCAACCTATTGAGCAGTTCCCAGTACCAAGCGAAATCCAAGAAAAAGAAGGCACTAAAAAGAAAAACTAAAACAAGAAGAGCTGCGCAAAGCGCAGCTCTTCTTGTTTAGCAATGGTGAACGGCGAAGCCGTGCACCATTGCTTATTAACTGGTAAGAGATTATGTGGCAACAAATTTTATTTATTTTGCGATTATTTGTTTATTCAACGATCGCATCGGCAGTAATTAAATATGCTGCACCCACTTGGGAGTTATTGGTAAATAATTTAACAGTCGATGTAATGAATGCGATCGCTATATCTGTTATTACTTTACCCGTTAGTTTATTTGCCTTTGTACTATGGCTTAAGCGCTAATTTTCAAACCAAAACATAAAAGAGACGGCGCTTTGCGCCGCCTCTTTTATGTTTTGGTTAGACAAGCTTTGAAAAACTTTTGATCATTACAAAGCAATTACGACCGTCAGGTAAGGTCTCGTATCTGATATCGTCAGCAATTGTCTTAGCGATCATCAAGCCTCGCCCACCTGTGGGAATATCATCGATACTTTTAAAATCTTGGTTTTTTAGTGCCGCTAAAGCGACCCGATCAATTTCTGCTTGCAGATCAAATGGCTCGCCAAAGTCCCAAATCCTCATTTCCAAAAAGTATTCACTCTCATTGATCGCAATCTCAATATCAATGGGCGTTTCTTCAGACAGTCCCTCATGAGCATAAGATACTACATTGGTAAACACCTCAACCAACACGAGATTACACTGCATCCAAGTTGGTTTTGGCAATAAATTTTGAAATTGATGAAACCACTCTTGCAATTTAGCAAGAGCATAAATATCACTGTTAACTTGAATACGGTAATGCTCTAACACTGATAACTTAATCTGACTGACTTTTTAAATAATCTGACATTGTGACATTTTCAGGTTGAAATTCGACTACTGACGGTTATACCAGCGCATTAAGACACCTGCAAGTTTTTCTGAGTCATGACATACGGTTCCATTTGGTTTCTCTTGCATGATATTCGCCATCAAAACGGGACAGCCTATAAGAGCGAGACTATCACGATCTAGAGTCGTAAAATGTGACCCAGAGGAGGCATAGTGTTGTAGCGATCGCTCAGAAGGTGGATGCTTCTGAACTAAAACCACATCAAACAGTCTCACACCTGCTAGCTCATCTAAAACTCGTACATAGTCAGATACAGTATAGCCGTCAGTTTCACCTACCTGACTCATGATATTACAAAGATAGATCGATGGCACATTGCGATCGATCAATGCTTGAAGTATTTCAGGGACAAGTAGGTTAGGAATAATACTGGTGTATAAACTGCCAGGCCCAATTACGATCAGATCTGCTTCATTAATATCTTCAACAGCTTGAGGCAATCCTTTAGGATTATCTGGCTTACAACCAATATGTTTAATCTTGCCTTTAGCTTTAGGAATATTCGACTCACCCTCCACATAGCGTCCGTCTTCAAATTCAGCCCATAGCACCATATGGTCAAGAGTTGCAGGCAGGACACGCCCGCGCACAGCTAATACCTGTGAACTAGCGGCGATCGCCTTCTCCAGATCGCCTGTGACTTCACTCATCGCCGTAAGAAATAAATTGCCAAAACTATGCCCAGATAGACCTTCCCCCGTTTTAAAACGATATTGAAATAGTTCAGTGACTAACTTTTCTTCGTCAGCAAGGGCGGCGAGGCAATTACGAATATCCCCTGGTGGCAATACACCATGCTCACGGCGTAAACGTCCGGAGGAGCCGCCATCATCAGCCACGGTGACGATCGCAGTAATGTTGGCACTATATTGCTTGAGTCCACGTAATAAATTTGACAAGCCAGTCCCCCCTCCTACAGTAACAATTTTGGGGCCACGATTGAGTTTGCGATGGGAGACTAGCAATTCTAATAGCTCTTTGTCTTGATTGGGCATTAAAACTTGGGTGATCGAGCCAAGTGCGCGTTTCTGTCCCAGCCACAATAGTCCAATTCCAATTGCAAAGGCGAGTGGTCCACTCATATTGCGTGGCAAGATGGCAACCAAGGTGTCGATCGCATTACCAATCAGACGTGATAGAAATAAGATCGGGGTTAGTCTCGCGGAGATGGCAATCCCTAGAACGATTAGCACAATACCGACGATGCTAACTAGTAGCCATCGCTTGACAAATAATCCTGGTAAAAACCACTGAAACCCTCTCAGCCACTTTTTTCTCTTAACGGCTGGACGATATCGATTTGCTGGTGGCTTTCTTGAGGGCTTCATTTAGCATCCTGTAATATGTACCAGCACTTCGCGGGTATGACCCAAATTGCGATGTTCCCAGACAAAGATTCCTTGCCAAGTGCCGAGGGCAAGTTTACCATTAGCGATCGGGATCGTTTCTGATGTTTTGGTTAGCGTATTGCGAATATGCGATGGCATATCATCAACACCTTCAGAGATATGGCGATATTGACTCGCATCCTCAGGGATCAGTTTTGCAAAAAATGTTTCTAGATCTGCCAATACATCTGGATCAGCATTTTCTTGAATAATTAGACTTGCTGATGTATGACGCAAAAATACATTACACAAACCCATCTGTATACCTGATTGGGCTAAGACTGCTTCCACTTGGCGGGTGATGTTGTGCAGCTTTTTCCCATTGGTGCGAAGTGCTATAGTCTGCTGCACCATTGTTTGCACTGATTGCTGAGTTGTTTGGGGTTGATTTGGGTTCATTGAGTATCTAAAAATGCGCCGACTATTGACAATGCTAGCACTGGAGCTGTGACTGCGGATAACACCCGATCGCCTAGAGATACAGGAATAAATCCTGAAGCGATCGCCATTTCTTCTTCTCTAGGAGTCCAGCCGCCTTCGCAGCCCGTAGCTATAATTATTTGCCCATTGTTTTCAGCGAAGTCTGATGAAAAACTTGAGCTTTGTAAGCTTGTAAGTAAATGCGTCACAAGGGGACTAATCACGCAAATATATTTCAAAATTGGTGATGGTGCGTTAGCAAGATGCTCAAGCCAAGAAGTTAATGTTGTTGGCCTATTTATTTCAGGCACATAGGTACGCATCGAAAGCTCCGCAGCTTCTTCGGCAATGCGTTGCCAGCGATCGCGTTTTTGATTACCAATTTCTGTACCTGACTTGATAATTGTGCGATCGCTAAATAGCGGCACAATTTGACGCACCCCTAACTCCGTAGTTTGCCGAATTACCGACTCAATATTGCTACCTTTGGGCATAGCGATGCCAAGGGTAATCTGGGCAGATAATTCTGAATTATTTTCCAGTTTGGCAATTATCTTGGCAACATCTAGAGCTTCTGATAATTGAGCTAACCACCATCCACCTTGGCGATCGAGGGCGATAAATTCGGCTTCAGATTCTAAACGCAATACATTGCATAGGTAATGTCTTTGCTCTGAGGTGAGGGCGATCGCGCTATTAATTTGCAAAACTGGTGAGACTTGGTGCGCTTGTAAAGTCACCCTTTGAAGTCTGCGTTTGAGGGGTTGAGGAAGTAACACAATAAAGTCAGAATCGCGGATTATGCGGATTGTTGGATTTCTCGAATTTTAATCTATCCGCAGCGCAAAGCGCTGCATTAAAAATCTGTGTCATCCCTTAATCCATATAATCCGTGATTCTGACTTTTATTTTGGACTAAATAGCCAGCCTTTTTTCCAAAAGAAAAATAACAATCCCCCAGACATCGACAACATCAATAACCAACAGAGCGCGTAACCAAACGACCATTTTAATTCAGGCATATTGCCTAGTTCAGTATCAAAATTCATTCCATAGACACCAGCCACAAAGGTGAGCGGAATAAACACAGTGGAAATCACCGTCAAAAAGCGCATGATTTCGTTGGTACTATTGCTCAACGATGATAGATAAATATCCATTAAGTTGGCGGCAAGTTCGCGATAGGTTTCAACCATATCCATCACTTGAACGGTGTGGTCATAGCAGTCACGCAAGTACACCCGTACCTCTCGATCAATCATCGGGCTTTCTTCTCGAATTAGAGAATTAATCGCGTCACGCTGTGGCCAAATCGCACGTCGTAATAACAATAGCTCACGCTTGATTTTATGGATTTTATCGAGAGTTTGGCGAGTGGGCTTTTCAACCACCTCATCCTGCAAATCTTCGAGACGCTCGCCGTAGTCCTCTAACACAGGGAAAAATCCATCAACGATCGCATCAATTAGAGCATAGGCAAGGTAATCAGCTTTTTGAGATCGGATTACGCCACGATTACGATGAATACGCTGACGAATTGGCTCGAATACATCAGTTTCGGGTTCCTCTTGCACGGTCAGCACATAGTTTTTTCCCAAGATTAAACTTACCTGTTCATCATAAAACCCTCTACCATCTTCACGACTAGTCACCATGTGTAAAATGATTAATTCCTGATCCTCAAAACTCTCAATTTTGGGGCGCTGAGGAATATTAACGATATCTTCTAGTACAAGCTCATGGAGGCTAAACACCTTACCTAAACGCTTTAATACATCTTCAGAACCCAAGCCTTGGACATCAACCCATGAGACTGAGTGACTATCTAGATAAGGAATACAGTCTTCGGGAGTCGCAAGCTGAACCCCCAGAGCTTCGTCTGCGTTGTAATCAATCAAGAAAATATTAGGGATACTAGCATCTTCATCAATGATCAACGTCCCAGGTGGACTACCTGGTTCGGGTTCATTAAAGTCATAAAACTCTAAATCATCATTTTCTTCAGAATCATCTTCAATAGGACTAGGTTTAAATCTGGCTGGGTTATGGAGCATGATGAAGAGGGGCTGAAATACACTTGTTCAGTGTGCCACATTGTTAAACCTAGTTCGTCTATAAAAACTTAGATGGGATAGGATTTGTTTCTACGCGATTTCCTCACGCCTATCCTCAACATAACAAATTTAAGTCTATGAAATCAAAAATAAACCTGAAAAACATTAATACATTTAGTTTGCGATCGCTAGCTTCTTTTACCTGTTTAAGTGCAGCCTTTGCTGGAAATGCGATCGCGGGTGCATTACCTGACAAAATTTTATGGGGCAAGCCCACCTGTGACGTGAGTACTGCGGAAATTTTGCGAAAACATGAACTGCGAAAATCAGCTTTAGTCATAAGTCCTCGTGATCCAAAGACGCAAGCTCAATATCAGGCGATTATTCAAAAACACAAATCAGAATTACAAGCCTGTCGCGATCGCAATACACTCCAAACTCAAGCCACTTGGCTGCGGCTATATCCTAATGATGTCAAAGCAGGTGTATTGGAAGATGTTTTCGATAAAATGGCTAATCGCGGCTATAACCAAGTTTTTATCGAAGTTTTTTATGATGGGCGGGTGTTACTGCCTGTTGCCGACAATCCTACACCTTGGCGATCGGTGATGGAAGAGTCGGTCAAGGCGGGGGAAGTACCTGCGGACTATGATCTGTGGAAACAAGCGATCGAGATCGGTAGAGAACGGGGCATCAAAGTTTATGGATGGTCATTTGCGATGAATTTCGGCTATGGCTATAGCGAAATTAAGGGGCGTTCGGGAGCTGTAGCACTTAATGGCAAAGGGGAAAATAGTATTGCCAATACCAACTTTGATCGGAGCTTAGTTAGTAATGGACGAGCTTTTTATGAAGATGCCTATGAGGTTGATCATCTATTCGTCGATCCGTACAATGCGATCGCTAAAGCTGATCTGACATCTGTCGTCAAAGCGCTAATGCAACGTAATCCCGACGGGATGGTATTTGATTATGTACGCTATCCCACCAATTCCACTGGCGAGTTGATTGATAACGTCAAGCACCTATGGATTCACGGACAAGCTTCGCGAACAGCTTTACTGAATAGTATTGACAATAAAAATGTTCGAGAACTCATGGCGATCTATCTCCAAAATGGCGATCTGACGGC
Source organism: Pseudanabaena sp. lw0831 (assembly GCF_016584665.1). Classification (GTDB taxonomy): domain Bacteria; phylum Cyanobacteriota; class Cyanobacteriia; order Pseudanabaenales; family Pseudanabaenaceae; genus Pseudanabaena. The sequence goes on along the minus strand of NZ_BBJB01000095.1, from coordinate 50,136 downwards.
TGATGATGTGGTTCAGACTGAGAAGAAGCTGACAGATAACATTAAGGTGAAACCGACCAATATTAAAAATCCTAGAGAAACCGCTGCGATCGCACAAGGGTTACTCTGGAATATCGCGACAAACCATGCCTATAAAGGTGTGATTAATTTTGTAAACACAATCACGGCTCCTCTTCAGCAAAATAATATACCCATTGGCACTGTTTTCTTCCCCAATGGCAATCGCGCTGAGTCAGGCAAATTTGAGGCGAGAATGCAGCCTTGGGATCGTTTCCCCAATCATATGGAACGTCATCCGATGACCTATGCGCTTTGTGCTGATGGTAGCTGCGTTGCCGATCAAGTCGCCGAAGTCGTACGTCAATCAGCACCTGAGACTTTAGTTTGTCCAGTTTTGGCTGGAACTTGGGGACAGGGATTTGATGGGCATCCTAGCTTTGAAATCCAAACGAGGGCAATATTGGCTACACAACCAAAGATTAATTGCATTAGCCATTTTGTCTATGCTTGGATGGAACCCGAAAGCGATCGCCTTCGCAAATTTGGCAAAGCCACAGGTCTAGAGCCAGCAACAACACCAAACTAAAAACCATCTAAAAGCTGTAGGGGCGGGTTTTGCAAATGTATCCTGCTTTTATCAAAGAATTGTCAACTAAACCCGCCCCTACAATACCGTCCCAACATCATTCCGACCTACATTCAGCAATACTCTATTTATACGGTTTTCTCCAATAAATGCTAATTCTCAAAAAACACTTGTTGAATGTAGGCTGACAATTCTTAAAGTTAGATTAGGAAATTGAATAAACGATGGGCAAGTTCTAATTTTGAGCAGAGAGGAGTGGATTGGGTGTTGCCATTCTTATGGATAAATGTGGCTTGGTTGGTATCAGTTCCAAACCCAGTTTGAGAACCTTTAACCGCATTAGCCGCGATCGCATCTAGCCCTTTTCGCGCTAACTTCTCTTTTGCTGCCGACAAAACCTCTGACTCATTCCCAGTTTGAGCCGCAAATCCCACTAGCAATTGATCAGGACGTTTACGACTGGCAAGATCGGCAACAATATCGGGAATATATTCTAGCTCTAGTTTTAAAGGAAGTTCTGATTTAGGTAATTTGCGATCGCTCTGAAATTGCGATCGCACATCACCGATGGCTGCGGCTGCGATCGTGATATCGGCTAATGGAAATTCTTCAAGCATGACTTGGTGCATTTCTGCGGCAGTGCGAACTACCCTCACCCCTAGTCCCTCTCCGATGGGGAGAGGGGAACTAGAGGCAGTTATGAGAGTAACTTTTGCGCCACGGTGCATTGCTGCTTTAGCGATCGCAATTCCCTGCTTACCTGTGGATGGATTGCCGATAAAGCGTACAGGATCGATAAATTCTCTTGTCCCCCCTGCATTCACTAAAATCTTCTTTCCTTTTAAATCCTGTTTTCCCTTTGTAAATAGAAAAGATTCTAAATATTCCAAAATTATTTCTGGTTCTGCCATTCTTCCAGTGCCAACCGCATCACAGGCGAGAATCCCATCCGTCGGTGCGATCGCTGTATATCGATTATCTTGCAATAATTTACGCCAATTCTCTTGCACAGAGGGTTGGAGCCACATGTTCGTATTCATCGCAGGAGCAAATAGAATCGGACAAGTAGAAGCTAGGACTGTATTTGTGAGCAGGTTGTCTGCCATTCCATAAGAGAGTTTCGCCAAGGTGTTGGCGGTTACTGGTGCTAGCAAAAATATGTCAGCCCATTCTGCTAACTCAATATGTAATGGTCTACCATTGCTCGGCTGCCAAAAGTCAGCATCGGTATAGGCAGGTTGGCGCGAAAGTGTAGCAAAAGTAAGTGGCGTGACAAATTCTGCTGCTGATTTCGTTAAGATCACGCGCACTTCAATACCGCGTTTTGCCAAGCTTGAAACAACTTCACAAACTTTGTAGGCGGCAATGCCTCCAGATATTCCAATTAATACATGATTCATACTTGTGTTATAAAGTGAACAATTAGTGATGCGCGGCAAAGCCGCGCATCACTAATTGTTCGAGTATAGGTAGTGATCTATAATACGAACTAAATAGCTAGGATTTTTTTGGGGTTAGCTGATGCTACAAATAGATCGCCAATATCTACCCACCAGCGACGAATTACCAGATTCTGACGATACACCTGTGGATAACGAAGACCAGAATTTTGTACCAAATTTACTATTATTCTTGCTGGAATATATTTGGAAAAGTCACGATGATTGATACTTTGGTGTCGATATGGGTATTTATCACACCACTGGCGCAAGCCCAAGAGTGCCAGTAATTCCTGATGGCTTTTTGAGCTTGGATGTGGAGCGGCGTAAAAATGGCGGCTCGCGTAGCAGCTATGTGATGTGGGAAGAAGACTATACAGCGCCAATTTTGACTCTAGAGGTTGTATCTCAAAGCTATGGCGATGAATACGAGAAAAAATTAGAAATTTATCGCAAATTAGGTGTCAAATACTATGTAATTTACAATCCAAAATTCTGGCGGCGTGATGGACATTTACCCTTTGAGGTATACAAACTAGTGGATGGCGATTATTCAGTTACAGATTGGGGAACCCTTATGGATGCCAGAGATCGGTTTAGGGATTGGTCGCTGTGTATTGCCAAACGATCGCTTTAGACGCGAAGTTTTAAGCTGGTTTGATGAACGAGGACAGCGTTATCTCACTACTGATGAACAGGCTGATATAGAGCGCCAACGAGCAAATACTGCACAAGAACAAATTGATCTGTTATTAGCAAAGTTGCGATCGCTTGGTATTTCTGAGGAGTAAAACGTGACTATGAAAACGCGATCGCGCTAAATGTAAAATAGGGATAGCTCATATCGCCGTGAAACCATGCCCGTACCCGTAGAACAGTTACTTAACTCCGAAATCCTTAAACCAGCCCGTTATTTGGGTAACGAGTTTGGCGCAGTTCGTAAGCCTTGGGACAATGCGATCGTACGTTGGTCGCTCACTTATCCTGAAATTTATGAGGTCGGCGCGTCAAACTTGGGGCATATCATCCTTTACAGCATTATTAATTCTAAGGATGGACAACTATGCGATCGCGCCTATTTACCCGCACCCGACCTGTCGGCAAAATTACGCGAAACCAAAACTGATTTATTTGCGGTTGAGTCAAAGAGATCGCTACGGGAATTTGACATTTTGGGCTTTAGCCTCAGCTATGAGCTTGGCGCAACCAATGTTTTAGAAATGTTGGATCTTGCCAATATTCCGATGACATGGAGAGAAAGGAGTGAATTGAGTATTGAAGATTGTCCTTTAATCTTTGCGGGTGGACAGACTGCTACTTCCAACCCAGAGCCTTATGCTGACTTCTTTGATTTCTTTGCTCTCGGTGATGGGGAAGAATTATTACCTGAAATTGGCGAAGTTCTCAAAGATTCTAAATTAGCAGGTAAAACCCGCCGCGAAACCCTGTTAGCCCTTGCCAATGAAGTCGATGGCGTATATGTGCCTGAATTTTATGACATGGATATCAAAACTGGCGCGATCGCCCCTAATCGCAATGATGTCTCGCCTCGCGCCCTGCGTCGGGTTGCCACACCGATGCCAGAGCATAGTATTGGTTTAGTTCCGTTAGTGGAAACCGTTCACGATCGCTTAACTATCGAAATTCGGCGCGGCTGCACTCGCGGCTGTCGTTTTTGTCAACCAGGGATGCTCACTCGTCCCGCCCGTGATGTCGATCCTGAGAAGGTTGTGGATACGATTGAGAAAGCTCTGCGCGAAACGGGCTATAACGAGTTCTCTTTATTATCTCTCTCTTGTTCCGATTATCTGGCGCTGCCATCGGTGGGCGTACAGATTAAAAATCGTTTCAAAGATGAACATATAACTCTCTCATTGCCTAGCCAAAGAGTCGATCGCTTTGATGAGAATATCGCCCATATGTTACGCAGTGGCGATGGTCGTCAACAGCAGGGGCTGACCTTTGCGCCCGAAGCGGGGACACAGCGTTTGCGCGATGTGATTAATAAGGGCTTGACCGATGAAGAGTTATTGCAAGGCATAAAAACTGCCTATATAGAAGGTTGGGACAAAGTGAAGCTCTACTTCATGATTGGTTTGCCGACGGAAACCGATGAAGATGTAATTGGGATTGTCGATACTGTGGCTTGGTTGCAGAATGAATGTTCTGAAAAAGGGCGCAAGAAACTATCAGTTAATATAACTATTTCTAATTTCACTCCCAAACCGCATACACCATTCCAATGGCACACTGTTTCTAGTGGTGACTTTGTGCAGAAGCAGAAACTATTGCGCCAAGAATTTCGCCGTTTATCTAACGTCAAAGTTAACTACACTGATGTTCGCATCAGTGCGATGGAAGATTTTGTCGGACGGGGCGATCGCAGACTGGGCAAAGTCGTGTATCGCGCATGGCAACTGGGCGCGGGGATGGACTCATGGTTTGAGAATACGGAAAAAGCTTTTGGGGCGTGGACTCAGGCGATCGCGGAGGCAGATCTGGTATGGGATGCGCCATCGCTAAAAATGCAAGATGATTTGCCTTGGGATCACGTTGATACGGGTATCGATAAACAATGGTTGATTGAAGACTGGACACGGGCGATCGCTGCACAAACTATTCCTGACTGTTCCTTTGGTGGTTGCTCTGAATGTGGAGTCTGTGGTCCTGCCTTTGGACATAACATCGTGATTCCACCACCAGAAATCCCTCCCATTTCCCTAGAGAAGCCGATCGTTCCGCCCAGAGTCCAGCGCGTCCGTCTCAAGTTTGGCAAGCTCGGCGATATGAGTTTGATATCTCATCTCGATTTACATCGTTTCTTCCAACGTGCGGCTAGGCGTGCGGCGATACCTGTCGCTCATACTGAGGGTTTTAATCCATTACCACGTATTTCCATTGCTAAAGCTTTGCCATTAGGTCAAACCAGTAATGCCGAATTTGTTGATTTTGAACTAACCGCGCATATTCCCATTGCTGAGTTTAAACAACGTTTTAGTGCGGAACTTGATGATGACTTACCGATTTATGCGATCGAAGAAGTAGAAGTACATTCACCATCTTTAGATTCTATTCTCGAAGTCGCGGAATATACGCTGACGCTTGCCTTTATTACGCTCAAAGAGCGCAACGCTGCTGACATCATGGATCTGCTCGAAGGTGCGGGTTATTGTGTACTCGCGGCAACTTCCATTCAAATGCCAAAAGTCTCAAAATCGGGTCGTAATCAAATGTTGGAACTGCGCGATCGCATTTTCGCAATTAATGTTCTGAATCCCGATCCTGAATTTCCGAAAATTCATTTCATGGGTAGCTGCAAACCAGACAGTAATCTCAAACCTGAGTATGTAGTTTACATCATGAATAAGTATCTTGCCGAAGAGGATGAAGTAAGGTTAGTCAAAGTTCATCGTGAGTCGATGCGTTAAGACTCCTTCCTTTGCTCTGCTTTTCAGGGCAGCAGCGAATTCATCGAAGGTATCCTGTGTCTTGCCATAACTTACTCCCCTCCGCAAACTGATGTCCCTTTAATTTACATATGACATATAGGCGATTAAATCATATGATTAGCGTACAATATTCGTGTAACTGTAGCGATCTCAGTACACATGTAAATAACTTTTGGAGAATACTATGCCGCGTGGTGGGAAACGTCAGGGAGCAGGTCGTCCTGTGGGTACTGGTAAATATAACGAAACAACAAAGGCTGTGCGGTTACCAATTAGCCTCGCTGATGAAATTTTAGAAGCACTCGCTAGAGATCCGCAACAGGTAGAACCAGCAACTATTGTCTCATCTATTTTTAAAACAGACAACTTTACAAAATGTCGAGTGCCGCTCTATCTCAATCCCGTTGCCGCAGGACTTCCTGCCCCAACCGAGGATTATATAGAAGGCAAGATTGACCTCAATCGCCATCTTGTGAAACATCCTGACTCAACTTTTTTAGTTCGCGTAGTCGGAGAGTCCATGCAAGATGCGGGTATACATCCTCGTGACTTACTTGTAGTTGATCGCTCCCTTGAAGCCATTAGTGGCAAGGTAGTCATCGCTGTGGTCGATGGAGAATTAACCGTGAAACGTCTGCGTAAACATCGCAACAAATTATGGTTAATGCCTGAAAATCCAAATTTTCAGCCCATAGAAATTGACGAAAATGTCGAGCTACATATTTGGGGAGTAGTCACAAACGTAATTCATGCCCTCTAACGAAAATACAAGCTATAGAGATGTAGAGCTAGTAAAAACTAGTAAAAATATTGTTTAAGTAGTTTAAACCAATATTTTGCCTATAAATGGGGGATGACATTTAGCTTTGATTATCGTACATTAATCAAAGAGTTTTTGGTCTTGTCTATGAATCGCCTTCCTGACGCTTCTGCACCGATCCTATCCTTATCTGCCTCTAAGGCTCGTTCATTTGGTATATCAGAAAATATTGTTGGCAACAACTCCTCTTCTGAGTTTTTTGCGGTTTGGCAAATGCTCTGTTCGCGCCTAGATGCGTTCAAAGGAAATTGGCAGGTTAGCTTTTCTTCACCTTTGGCAGTATCGGATTACATCACCATGCGCTGTTTCCTAACCATTGGTGACATTACCCGTGAGGCAACAGGCAGTGATAAAGGCTGTTTAATTCAAGTAGGATCTTCGACGATTGGCGTTCATGCACCTGAGCGAGCTATGCTCAATGCTTTTTGCAATGCGGCTGTCCATTTTGGGATCATTCTCCCCTTCAAACATCTTCGTACCAAGAAACCTCCAGACGATACACATGACTTAGAGGCTGTGGTCAGTATTCTTCGTAGGATTCAACGTAAGCAAAAAATGAAACGCGGTTTCAAAGCTTTAGCTAGTCTTACTAACTTGATGATTCGCTAAACGTAAATCCAAAAGACGAGAGGCGGTGCTTTGCACCGCCTTTCGTCTTTCATATACAAAAACTTGCTCAAATGACATAATCCGAGTAAATTACAGTCCAGCAAATCAATATTGCAGCTATGTAGGGACTTGTAGTTATGTCGGAGAGTTATGGACGGTTAAAAATCACAAGGCTAATTGTCAATTTAGGCTTTGGCTTGATTAGCTATGTTGGGTTTACCTTGCCAATATTGGCGCAGACAAGAGCTAATACCCTAACACCACAAATTATTACGCCGTCGCTGCGATCGCCTTCGATACAACCTCCAGTCCAAACACCAAAACCTCTCCCTTCGCCTGACGACTTATTAAATCCATCACGCGAGCCTAGCGCTCCTCAAAAAGATATACCTGTAACTGGAACTATCACGGTTAATCGATTTGAAGTTTTAGGCAGTACAGCATTTTCTCAGTTAGAGCTTGATCAAGTTCTACTTCCCTTTACTAAACGTCCAATCACTTTCTCGGAACTGTTAAAAGCCCGATCGCTGATCACAGATTTGTATGTTAATAGAGGATATATTACATCTGGCGCATTTATTCCTACCCAAGATTTGCAGAATGGCATAGTGCGAATTCAAGTAATTGAAGGTGGGCTGGAAGAAATAAAAATTACTGGAGTCGAGCGTCTGAGTCCAGACTATGTGCGATCGCGGATGAATATTGCTACAGGCGCACCACTCAACCGCGATCGCTTGATTCAAGCCTTACAAGTTCTCCAAATCAATCCCTTAATTGCTAGCGTATCCGCAGAGCTATCAGCAGGAACGCGAGCTGGGCAAAACATCCTCGAAGTGCGGGTTAAAGAAGCAAAGTCTTTAAATGTGCAACTATCTTTAGATAATAACCGCGCTCCTAGTGTTGGTTCATTGCGCCGCAAAGTCCAAGTTAGCGAAGCAAATTTAACGGGATTGGGCGATACCCTAAATGTGGGATACAGCAACACCGATGGAAGTAATTCCTACGATCTAAGTTATGCATTGCCGATCAATCCCTACAATGGCACGATCGCATTTGCGTTTAATAATGGTAATAGCAACGTACTAGAGAAACCCTTTAATATATTGGATATCTATGCGAATTCCACATCCTATGACTTTACTTTTCGTCAGCCAATTGAGCAAACTCCTAGTCAAGAATTGGCGCTAGGTTTCACGGCTTCCTATCGCGAAAGTCTAACTAGTTTATTGCAAATTCCTTTCCCATTGTCCGCAGGAGCCGATGATAATGGCGTGACTAAGATTTCGGTTTTACGCGCTTTTCAAGAATTTACGCAACGCTCTAGTCAGTCAGTAATCTCCTTGCGATCGCAGTTTAGTCTAGGATTAGGCGGCGTATTCGGCTCCAATGTGAATGCTAGTTTTCCTGATAGTCGCTTTGTTTCATGGCGAGGACAGTCGCAGTATGTGAGCTTACTTGCGCCTGATACTTTTTTATTGCTGCGTGGTGATTTGCAATTTGGCGATCGCGCACTTTTGCCATCGGAGCAAATTGGGTTTGGTGGACAAGATACCCTACGCGGTTATCGTCAGGATGTATTGCTAGGCGATAACGGGCTAAATCTATCCGCAGAGTTGCGAGTGCCGATCTTGCGAGTGCCTGAATGGGAAGGTATATTGCAAATAGTACCATTCGTTGATGCTGCTGCCGTATGGACAAGTTCAGGAGAAGCAAACTCTAGTTCCAATACTTTATTAGGTACTGGCTTGGGCTTGCGTTGGCGAGTTGGCAATACTTTAGATGTTCGGCTCGACTATGGGATTCCTTTGATTTCTGTGCCAAATAGTCGGAATACCGCACAAGAAAATGGGCTTTATTTCAACCTCAATTTCACAGGGTTTTAAGATATAGTAACTTCATGTTAGCGATAGTTATAGAGGTGTCACCATGACCCAAACCCCAATTCGCACAGCCGCATCTAGCAAACAAGAGCAAGATCAACATCTCGTCTATTCAGGTATTACTTGGGAGCAATTTAAGCTAATCCAAACGGGTTTTGCTAATTCCACAGGTATACGACTTTTTTATTACAAAGAAACTATTGAAATTCTTATGCCAGGACGCGCCCACGAAACAGTCAGCCGATTTATTGGGTTTTTAATTGGTCTCTTTTGTCTAGAATATAGTATCGAATTTGAGCCTACAGGCTCTATGACTCAACAGCGTGAAGGCGAAGTTTCTGTTGAACCAGATGAGTCGTATTGTTTTGGCACATCAAAGCCTACTCCTGACTTAGTAATCGAAGTAATATTTACTAGTGGCAGTCCTAAAAAATTACAACGTTATCAAGCATTGGAGATTCCCGAAGTGTGGTTTTGGCAAGATGGCGTATTTAGTCTCTATCGTTTACGCGATCGCAAATATGCAGCTATTTCCCGTAGTGAAATTCCAGAGCTTGCAGGTTTAGATATAGACTTATTAACTCGCTGTGTTTTAATAGCGAAAACCTCAAGATTAGAAGCCGCAAACACTTTCCGCGATTCCCTAAAAGATTAGAGATTCCAATTGTACTTTTCAGCCAAAATGCGTATCTATCTCTAGTATATAATCTCAATCCAATTATATGTTACAGAACTTAACGCTAATATAAGCTTTTGGGTTAATCCAGTAAAGTAAAGCGTTGTATGCTAAGCATATCTATAGAATGAGCGTAAATCTCAGGATATAAAGTATATGGGAGAACATAACTTTAAGAAGACGGCTATAGCCTCAGTAATTTCAATAATTAGTTTTAGTCTTTTCTCCCATGCAAGTTTTGCTCAGAATGCGATCGCGCCCGATGCAACTCTGCCAATCAATACGTTGGTTAACTTTGATAGCACCAACAACACCTATACGATTACGGGTGGTACTCTGTCTGGCTCGAATCAGTTTCACAGTTTTCAAAATTTTTCAGTACCCACTAGCAATACTGCCCATTTCAATAACTTGGCTCAGACGACAAGCATAATTGGGCGGGTGACGGGTTCTAATATTTCTAGTATTGACGGCATATTGAGAGCAAATGGTGCGGCGAATCTATATTTGATTAACCCCAATGGCATTGTGTTTGGCAAGAATGCCAAGTTAGAAATTGGTGGATCATTTAGTGCTAGCACCGCAACCAGTTTGAAATTTCCCGATGGTAGTGAGTTTAGTGCTACCAATCCACAAGCACCAGCCGTACTAACTGTAAACGTGCCACTAGGTTTACAGTACGGTGTGAGCAACACAGGAGCCATTATTACCAATCAAGCAAACTTGGTAACAGGACAAGATTTAGTTCTAAATGCTGACAAATTAGATTTACAAGGACAACTGCAATCGGGTAGAGATCTAACACTGAAAGCACAAGATCGGATTCAGATTCGTGATACTTCTATCAGTCCATTTGTGGCGGCGGCGGGTAGAGACTTACTAGTTCAAGGAAATCAATCAGTTGATATTTTTGCGCTGAATAATAAGCAGAGTGGTCTGTTTTCTGGTGGGAATATGGTGTTGCGATCACTTAATCCTGTGATTGGCGATGCACATTATTACGCAGGAAGCAATTTCAAAATCGAACAATTAGATGGCACTTTAGGCAATCTAGAAAGTCCTAACGACCCAATTATTCGTTCTGCTGGTGATGTAGATTTTGGATTCTATATTGGTAGCTCTCTCCATATCCTTGCTGGCGGTAGAGTCAATATCGATACTGTTCTAATTACTGGAACAGATACAACGAATAATACGATTAATCCTACCAGTACTCCCAATTTAGCAAACGTGACTCTCTCTAACAGTAGAACGCTAACTATTAATGGCAGCACGCAACCAACTCTTGATATTCGATCTGGCATGAATGGATCTGATATTGGTATTTCGGGTATAAGAGGAAGTGGACTCTTTATTGATCCCTCTGGAAGTTTTTTTGTGCCTCCCCCAAATACAAATCAGCCATCTACAGGTACTGGCATTACAATTGGCGATATTAGGATTCAGAGTCCTAACGGATTAGTTTTACTGACAAACAGTTATAAGCCGAATACAACTCTTGCAGCCGAAGATATCACAATTACTGGAACTGGATTCTTTAGTCAAAATCCTGCTTTTGGAGTTATCGCAGGGATTGACACGACTAGTGATGTTGGCAATGGCGGATCAGTATTTATTGACTCCAGAGGAAGTATCAACTCTGACACAAATATTGGGACGTTATCAATCGCTCTTACTCGTAATGGTGGCAGTGTAACTTTACTTGCCAATAATGATATCCGATTTGGAGATAATGCTGTAATTAATGCTAATGCTCCTTTTCTGGGTGGACAAATCGATCTCAAAGCTAATGGAGTAATATCAGGGCAAGGAATAAGCATTCTTAGCAGAAGTTTTGCATCTACGATCGCTGGTAATAGTGGTGATATAAACATCACCGCCGCATCTCTATCCTTGACAAGTTCTTCCGTAAATCCTTCTCAAATAGTCACTGCCACTTCAGGCACTGCTAACGCTGGCAACATTACACTGAATATTAGTGGAAATGCAACGTTTGACGGTGTAGTTAATAATTCCCCAACTCAAGTAATAAGTAGAGTTTTTCAAGGTGCGACAGGTAATGGTGGAATTGTCACAGTTAGTGCAGGAGAGCTAAAGCTCCAGAATGGTGCTCAAATTAACTCTGTTACTGATGGTTTCGGGAAATCGGGAGATATTGATATTTCTGCCAATACAGTCAATATTGATGGTGTTGGTAGCGCCATCAACAACCAAGTTACACCAACAGCAAATGCTAATGGTGGCAAACTAACACTCAATACTGGCTCGCTAACAGTAACCAATGAAGGGCAATTGAGTTCATTTACCTCAGGGTTGGGTAATGCTGGCGAATTGACTATTATCGCTACTGGAAACGTAATATTTGACCGTAGTTCTGCATCTTCGGCAATTAGCTTCAGTGGAGTCGGTAAGGGGGGAGACTTATTTATCTCTGGGCGATCGCTGCAACTGCTTAACGGCTCTCAAATTAATGCGGCTGTCTTTGGGCAAGGAGATGGCGGCAAGATAACAGTTAATACAGTTAGCATTGCACTTAGTGGTTCAGGTGTGCTTTTTGGACAGGCTTTAAGTAGTGCGATCGCTACAGCAGTAAATGCAAGTAACTTGATCGGCAATGCGGGTGACATCGATCTAAAAACTCGACTTCTTACATTAGGAGATGGCGCATTTATTTCTGCTGCAAATAATGGCAGGGGAAATACTGGTAATATTGATATTCTAGCTACAGAAGCAGTTTTTATTAATAATAGCAATATTAATAACTTCATCACCGACACTGGACAAGGTAATGGAGGTAATCTAAGCATCAATTCACCATCAATTTCTCTTAGCAATGGTTCTAAAATTAGTGTAAAGACTTTGGGAATAGGGAATGCAGGTAATCTCAACCTATTTACTCAGTCACTATCTCTGAGTAACAGTTCCGCCCTAGAAGCATTGACTGATGGTGTTGGCAATGCTGGTAATATCGCCATTGCACCTAGTATATCTACTATTCCTATTAGCAATACGATTATATTAGATGGAAGTTTAGTATCAGTGGGTGTAAATCCTAATGGCAAGGGCAATGGTGGAAGCCTTTCAATTATAACGAACGCTTTACAAATCCTCAATGGCGCTCAAATTGCAGCAGGAGTATTCGGCAAAGGTGATGGGGGGCAAATTATCATCAGTTCTGACACAATTAAACTAGAAGGAAGAGGTGTCGTCTTTCAGCAAGATGAAGTTCCTAGTGGTATTTTTACATCAGTAGACAGCAATGCGATTGGTAATGCTGGTAGTTTAGATATTAGGACTCGTAACCTTGAGATATTAAATGGTGCGACTATTGGCGCAACGACAGAAGGAATAGGCAACGCAGGAAAAATTGCAATTCGAGCTAGTGATGCAATCTCTTTGAATAATGGGTCAATTCGCAGTAATGTTAGAGCAAATGGTCAAGGTGATGGTGGTAATTTGGAGATTTTTGCAAATACTTTGCACCTTGAAAATCAATCGACTTTAAGCGCTTCTACGGCAAGTGCAAATAGGGGTGGAAATATTGCAGTTACTGCAAATAACTTGGAAATTGCCAGTGGTTCGCAGTTACGTACCACTACCTCTAGCAGTGGCGCAGCAGGAAATATCTCACTATTCCTTACCGATCTATTAAAGATAGATGGAACTGATAGTGGTATTTTTGCGGGAACTACCGCTACTTCCACAGGCAGAAGCGGCACAATTTTTATCGACCCAGAGCTAGTCGCTTTGACTAACGGCGCAAAGATTTCCGTGAGCAGTTTAGGAACTGGCAATGGCGGAAATATTCAACTAATCGCAGGTTTACTATCCCTTAATGGTGGATCGCAGATTATTGCTGAAACTGCGAATGGCGAAGGAGGTAATATTGTTCTGCAAGTGCGAGATTTACTTCTGCTGAGAAATGGCAGCATCATTAGTGCTACAGCTGGAAATAATGGCAATGGTGGAAACATTGACCTGAATGCACAGTTTATCGTGGCATTTGCTAAAGAAAATAGCGATATAACTGCCAATGCCTTTAAAGGTAGAGGTGGGAATATTCAAATAACTACCCAAGGAATTTTTGGCTTAGAGTTTCGACCACGTTTAACTCCTTTGAGCGATATTACTGCTAGCTCAGATTTTGGTGTTAATGGAACAGTTAATATTAATACTCCTGGGGTTGACCCCAGCAAAGGATTAACCAATTTGCCTGTAGATATTGGTGATGCGAGTAAACTTGTTACTCAGAAATGCTTAGCCGATCGCCAAGACAGCGCCTTTATTATCACTGGTCGAGGCGGTATTCCTGTCAGTCCTGCTGATGTTATTAGTGGCAATAAGTTCCAAGAGAATTTGGGTGTAACGAATGATTCAGGGCGGATTGCTGAGTCGATTACGAGGGTAGTTAATCCTTCTGGTGAAGTTGCAATTGTAAGGGACTCTTCTCATACTGTGCCAAATCCATCTTGGGCTAAGCAAATACAATCACACCAATCTACTGAGTCATTACCCGATCGCATAGTCGAGGCACAAGGATGGACAATCAATCCCTATGGAGAAGTTTCGCTAGTGGCTGAAGTTGCTAAAGTTATACCTGCCCCAGTTTGGGCTAGACAATTACAATGCCGTTAATCAATATTAGTGATTTTGCGGCTTTTTTAATTATTCTCCAATGTTATACTCCAAAAACAAAGGCTAAAACAATCGTATTGCAGGAAAGAAAGCATGAGCAAAAACAAGCTTAAAGTCATGACGATCGCTTCAGCATTTTCTGTAATTAGCATTAGTTTTTTCTCCCATGCAAGTTTTGCTCAAACTGCGATCGCGCCTGACAACACTCTTCCAGTCAATACTTCAGTTAATTTTAACAGTGCAAATAAAACCTATACGATCACAGGTGGTACTCAGGTTGGCACAAACCAGTTTCATAGTTTTCAAGATTTTTCAGTGCCAACCAGTAACACTGCTCACTTTGATACTGCGCCAACTACGATTAATGCGATCGGGCGGGTGACTGGCTCAAATGTCTCGAATATTGACGGGATATTAAGAACTAATGGCACGACGAATTTATATTTAGTGAATCCAAATGGAATTGTGTTTGGTGCAAATGCCAAGTTAGATATTGCTGGTTCGTTTAGTGCCAGTACTGCCAATAGCATCAAATTTTCTGACGGTAGCGAATTTAGTGCGACTAATCCTCAAGTACCACCCTTGTTAAATGTAAATGTGCCGCTAGGTTTGCAGTATGGTAATAGCAATACAGGAGCAACGATTAGTAATCGGGGTAATCTCTCGGCAGGTCAGGATTTAGTTTTAAATGCGGACAAGTTGGATTTGCAGGGGACTTTCCGATCGGGGCGAGACTTGACGCTGCAAGCTCAGGATTTGGTGAAGATTCGCGATACTTCTACTAGTCCATTTTTTGCTGTAGCTGGTCGTGATTTACTAATTCAGGGCAATCAATCCGTTGACATCTTTGCTTTAAACCATCGCAATAGTGGTTTTTGGTCGGGTGGGAATATGGTGTTGCGATCGCTTAATCCAGTTATTGGCGATGCACATTTTTATGCAGGTAAGAATTTAAAGATTGAGAAGCTAAATAGAAGTTTAGGCAATTTAATTAGTCCTAACGATCCAGTGATTTTGGCAAATGGTGATGTTGATTTAGGAGACTATACTGGAGCATCACTACATATTTTGGCAGGAGGAAGTGTTACGCTCGGTAATGTAACGATTGATAGTACTGGCGATGTTGCGACTACAATCAACCTGAGCAATACAACGCCCTTTAATGCCACGAAGACCTATGCCGATCTCGCGATTTATACGAGTGCATTAGGTGCGCCTTCCATAACAATTGATGGCAGTCAGCAAGCGACTTTGGATGTAAGGGCAGGTGTAGATTGGTCACAGTTGGGAGGTTTGTCAACTGATCAGGTTCTCGGAACTTTTTTGGCTCCAAATACAGACCCAATCTATGCGGCGAACCCTAGTAATGCCAATATTACGATCAATGGCAATATTCAGGTGTCACAGCCCAATGGATTGGTGTTGTTGACTAATCAGTTTCTCCCTAACACTTTGACAGGGGTAATCTCAGCCATAGGTATTGATACTAGTACTAATTTGGCTGGGGCAAATGGTGGTGATATTCGTGCGGATGGACGAGGGGATATTGCGATCGCGAATGCTTCTTTGCGATCGTCCGCTTCGGTTTTTGATAATGCTGGAAATGGTGGCGCAATTTCCTTTTCTACTGCTAATGGCAATATCTCGTTCACTAACTCGTCCTTAGATTCATACTCATCTGTCTACTCTAATACGGGAAATGGAGGGGCGATTTACTTTTCTGTTTTAAATGGTAACATTTCGCTAACTGACTCATACCTGTCCTCATACTCGTCCTCTGTTTTTGGCATCAGTCCTAAAGATGGAGGAGCGATCGCCTTATCCACATCTAACGGTAATATCTCCCTTACTAACTCTAATTTAAACTCTTACTCACAATCAATCTTTGACAATGCTGGCAACGGAGGCGCGATCTCCTTATCAGCTAATAACGGCAATATATCGCTTAACAATTCCAACCCTTCTTCATATTCGACATCAACAGTAGGCAATGCTGGGAATGGAGGAGCTGTCTCCTTCTCTACCTTCAATGGTAATATTTCGCTCATTGGCTCATCTACTCAAACTCAATCACGTGTTGAGTTTGGCTCTGGCAATGCAGGTAATGCTGGTGCAATCGATTTTTCTGCCTTGAACGGCAATATTACCCTTAATAATTCAATATCGGTGGCGATCTCACAGTCAAATTTAGGTAATATAGAAAACGGAGGCGCAATTTCATTTTTTAACTCCAACGGGAATATCTCGCTCACTGGAGCTGGTGCGATCGCTTACGGAAGAAACGGAGGAGCAATTTCTTTCTCTAACACTAACGGTAACATCTTACTCTCTGGATTAGCTTTAATCTCTGTCTCAAACTCTTCTGTCGGTGTGGGGAATGGAGGAGCAATTTCTTTCTCTAATACAAACGGTAATATTTCTCTTGCTGGGGCAACTACTGACTCGTCCTCTTCTACTTCTGGAAATGGAGGAGCAATCTCTTTCGCTAATATCAATGGTAATATCTTGCTAGACAACTCTAACTTGTCCGCAACTTCGCGATCTAATTCTAGTAATACAGGAAGTGGTGGTACGATATCATTCTCTAATACCAATGGTAATATCTCGATCAATGGCTCAATATTCATATCCTCATACTCACAATCTGACTCTGGCAATGCAGGAAATGGTGGTGCGATTTCTTTCTCTAACACCAATGGTAATATTTCACTAGAAAGCTCAAGCCCGTCATCATATTCAAGCTCTAACTCTGGTAATGCAGGCAATGCTGGGGTAATCTCATTCGCTACCTCTAGCGGTAACATTTCGCTCACTAACTCCTCCTCTTCTGCATACTCACAATCATCTTTTGGTAATGCTGGAAACGGGGGAAAGATTTCTTTTAATACCTCTATCGGTAATATCTTACTCACAAGATCGGCATCATTTGCCTATTCAAGCTCAGATACTGGCAATGCGGGAAATGGAGGAGCAATTTCTTTCTTTACCTCTAACGGCAATATCTCTTTCAATAGATCGGCATCATCTTCATACACCAATTCGACTAATGGCAATGTAGGAAATGCTGGAGAGATTTCCTTGTCTGCATCCAACGGCAGCATCATCACAAATGGTTTCGATCCTAGGCGCTACTTGCTTGCTACCGCAATATCAAAACTGGGAGAAAGTGGTGCTGGTGGTGACATTAAAATAGTTGCTAAAGACCAAATCAGTAATTTTGAGATCTTTACTCAATCTTCTAAGGGGCAAGCAGGGGCAGTAAAAATTGATGGATTGGGAGATCTAGCTATTACAAATGTGCAAATTAGTACTAGTCAAGATTTAATTGTTGAACTCCCCTTTGGTAGCCCAATTACCTTTGAAGTTGGGAAAAGTGGCATATCGGGAGATGTGGCGATCTCTAATACAATAGGAAGCCTCACCTTTGATACAACTACGATCAACACAGCTACTCAAAGTAAAGACCCTGCGGGCAATATCTCGATCACTAGCCCCACGATCATAACCTTCCAAAACAACAGTAAAGTCACGGCAACAACCAACGCCCAAGGTAAGGCGGGAGACATAACTATTAATGCACCCATAGTCAAGATTAACGACGATTCCAAAGTATTGGCTGAAACCAATGGCTCAGGAACAGGCGGCAATATTACAATTAACGCTCCTACATCTGTTGACTTAACGCGCGTACTCGATGCATTCCCAGTTCTATCTGTCCAAACCAATAATGCAGGTAAAGCAGGAAGTATCGTCATTAACACGCCGATCCTCACCCTCACCGATAAAGGAAGGATTACTGCGACTGCTAGCGCCACCGCAACTAATCCCGACGGCGGTGGTAGCATTACTCTCAACGCATCTCAAATGAATCTTTTCGGCACAGTCGGTGTATTTGCTGAAACCCAAGGGATATCCCCAGCAGGAACTCTAAGACTCAATCCTTACAGCAATCTCGGCTATATCAACATTGCCTTAGCCCCAAATTCCCAAATCTCAGCTTCCACTTCTAGCATTGGCAATGGTGGTGATTTGTTTATCACAGCCCCACTATCAATTGCGATCGCAGGACAAGGGAAACTCGCTGTCGAAACAACAGGGCTGATGGATAATGCAGGAAAAGCAGGAAATATCACTTTCACCACCAAACAGCTCACTCTCACCGATGGAGTTTTAGTATCTGCTTCCACATCTGGAAGAGGCAGAGCTGGCGATATCTTTGTGAGCGCTGATGACTTTACAATCTCCAACGGTGCACAGATCCAAACCGCGACATCTAGTATTGGTGACTCAGGCACAATCGACGTGAGGGTTGTGAATCAATTCAATCTTTTAGGATCAAAAACAGGCTTATTTGCGAATACCTTAGCAAACTCTACAGGTCGAGGTGGTGATATCTTTATCGACCCTGAATCTGTCACCCTTCGGGATGGGGCGCAAATCGCCGTTGGCAGTCTCGGTGCTGGCATTGGTGGCAATATCACCCTCATATCTAACTTCCTCACTCTGCTAAATGGCTCTTCTATCACTGCCGAAACAGCTAGTGCTAATGGAGGTAATATTACTCTTAACATTCCCTCTATCTTGCTATTGCGCTATGGTAGTCAGATCAGCACCACCGCAGGCACTTCCCTTGCAGGTGGTAACGGGGGGAATATCAATATTACTGCTGGTTTCATTGTTGCTCTACCCAATGAAAATAGCGATATCTTCGCAAATGCTTTTACAGGTAACGGCGGTAATATCAATCTCACAACCAACGGTATCTTTGGACTAGAATTCCGCCCTGTCCTCACTCCTTTAAGCGACATTACCGCTAGTTCTCAATTTGGTGTAAATGGAACTGTAAATATCAATACTCCAGGAGTCGATCCCAGTAAAGGACTGACTAATTTGCCTGTAGATATTGGTGATGCCAGCAAACTTGTCACTCAGAAATGTTTAGCCGATCGCCAAGGTAGCGCATTTGTGATCACAGGTCGAGGCGGTATTCCTGCTAGTCCTGCTGATGTGATTAGTGGTAATAGCTTGCAGGAAAATCTGGGTATGCCGACTAATCCAGAGCGTATAGCTGAGGCGCGCAGAAGGACAATAAATCCCTATGGTGAAGTTGCACTTGTAACTGGATCTTCACAAATTGTGCCAACTCCATCTTGGGCTAAGCAGCTACAATCGAATCAAACTACTGATGCATTACCCGATCGCATTGTTGAGGCGCAAGGATGGACTGTTAATCCCTATGGCGAAGTTTCTCTTGTCGCAGAAGTTGCCAAAGCTATACCTGCATCAACTTGGGCGAAACAATTACAATGCCGTTAACTAGTAGAAATAAATCTATGAAGCGATTATTACAAAGTTTTGCGAAAGCCCGAATCACTAGATTTTTGATAAAAACAAAGCGTCGCGTCGCTTTTATCAAAAATCTAGGTTTGGTTTTTCTGTTGTTTTTTCTGACTACACTCGTTCAACCAATATTGGCATCTACCATTACTTCGCAACTGAGTTCTCAAGCAGTCCAAGCAAATTCAGAGCAGCCAAATACATTATTTAATCGCGGTAAGTCTTTTTATCAATTAGGACAATGGCAAGAAGCAATTAAAGTATGGGAGCAAGCTATAAAAATCTATCAACAGCAAAATAATTCCTTAGATTTAGCCATAACTTTAAGCAATCTATCCTTAGCTCATCAAAAATTAGGACAATGGCAAGAAGCCGATCGCACGATCACCCAAAGTTTACAAATTTCGCGATCTCTAGAAGTTAATACCGCGAGTCAAAGAGCGATCGCACAGGCTCTAGATACCCAAGGGAATTTGGATATAGGTTTAGGCAAAATCGAGGAGGCGATTACTGTCTGGCAAGAAGCCGCCATTTTGCACTCTAAACTTGGCGATCTTGATCAGCAAATTCGCAATGTTCTCAATCAAGCTCAAGCTCTCAAGACTCAAGGCTTTTATCGGCGATCGCTACAAACTTTAGAATCAGTTCAATCATTATTACCAAAAATATCTGATGATAACCTAATTGCGATCGCACTCTATAACTATGGCGATATGTTGACTACTGTTGGGGATCTCAAACTGGCGCATCAACCTTTAGACAAGAGCTTGGAAATTCTCAATCACCTTTCTAATAGAGATCGGACTAATAACGAACAAAAAAGTATTGCGCTGTTAAGACTGGGTAATCTAGCCCGTCTCGAAGGTAAAACGGAAACTGCGGCAGAATTTTATAAAAAATCTGGACAGGCAACAGGGCGATCGCTGACAAATATACAAGCCCAACTGAACTTATTTAGTTTGTTAATTGAATCTGAGAACTTCTCAGAGGCTTTAGAAATGCGATCGCAAATTGCGGCAGAATTGTCAAAGCTGGAAAACAGCCGAGAGGAAATCTTTGCACGAATCAATTATGGCGAAAGCTTACTGAGACTAACTAAGTTTACCCGCCAAAATATAACTGATGCTCTATTAGCCGAAGCCGCAAAAATATTAGCTATTTCTGCACAACAAGCTAAATTCATTAACGATAATCGCACTCTCTCCCATGCGCTCGGCGCTCTAGGAAATGCTTACGAACAAAGTAAACAAATTGAATCAGCTCAAAATCTAACCCAACAAGCTTTAGCGATCGCCCAAAGTATTAACGCAACCGATATTGCTTATCGTTGGCAATGGCAACTAGGTAGATTGCTCAACGCAAAAGGAGATACTAAAAACGCAATTCTTGCCTATACAGAAGCTGTCAATGGTTTGCGGCAATTACGCAGCGATCTGGTATTTGTAAACCCCAATGTGCAGTTCTCATTTCGAGAAACTGTCGAGCCTGTCTATCGGCAACTTGTGAGCTTATTACTGCAAGGCGAATCAGGTGATAAACAAAAAAACTTAGTCAAAGCTCAAGAAGCGATCGAATCGTTGCAAATTGCGGAACTAGTTAATTTTTTCCGTTCAGACTGTCTTAATGCAGCTCAAGTTGATATTGGCCAAGTAGACAAAACTGCTGCTGTCATTTATCCGATCATTCTCGAAGACCGTTTAGAAGTGATTCTCAGTCTGCCCAATCAACCGCTTCGTCACTATGCTAGTAAAGTTACATCAGCAGAGATGGACGACATGGTAATCGATTTACGCCTAAATCTTAGAGATCCTTTGTCTGAAGATTATCTCTCCAGCGCTCAACGTATTTATGATTGGTTAATTCGTCCTGCGGCTAGTGCGATCGCTCAAAGCCAGATCAAAACTATCATCTTTGTCTCAGATGGCTCTTTAAGAAATATTCCCATGTCAGTTTTACATGATGGAAAGCAGTTCTTAATAGAGAATTACGACATCGCTCTAACTCCGAGCCTACAGCTAATCGATCCAAAACCGATCGCCAAGCAAAAAGTTTCAGCTTTAATCGGAGGCTTGACTGAGGCAAGACAAGGGTTTTCGGCTCTACCCAATGTAAAAGGCGAGTTACAAGAAATCAACAAACAAGTTCCCTTAAGTTCTATTTTTATTAATGCTAACTTTACTAAGCAAAATCTAGCAAAAACACTTATATCACTCCCTTTCCCGATCATTCATCTTGCTACACATGGTAACTTCAGTTCTGAAGCTGAAAATACTTATCTACTTACTTACGATGGCAAATTGACGATTGAGAATCTCTATCAATTATTGCGCTCTAATGATCGTAGTAATCGGGAGCCTGTAGAGTTATTGATTTTGAGTGCTTGTCAAACAGCTGTAGGCGACAAACGGGCAGCCCTAGGTTTGGCGGGAATGGCAGTACGAGCAGGCGCAAGAAGTACGATCGCTTCGCTCTGGTCAGTCGATGACGAAGCTACTTCAAAGTTTATGATTGCGCTCTATCAAAGTTTATCTTCAGCTAATGTCACCAGAGCAGCATCTTTAAGAACTGCACAACAGGCTTTACTTAAAGATCCAAAACATAATCATCCTTATTTTTGGGCTCCTTTTGTGTTGCTAGGTAACTGGCTATAAGACTAACGAACCAATAAACTGTTTGGAAATGTTGCTTCGCAACATTTCCAAACAGTTTATTGGTTCGGGTTTGAGTGCAAAGCGCTGTAACTGACGATATTAGATTTTGTCCCTTGCTTCTCTAATAATGCGATATCCTTGCAAAATATTATTAATTTGATTGAGAACTTCAAAATCTTCTTTAGAGAGGTTCGCAGTTGCTGAAGGTTGCGGATTCTTTTCTAAAAAGTTAAAGGCTTGACGAAACTCGCTAGGTGTGACCGCAATCGCATTGTCAAAATGACAAGAAATAATTCGCACAAAATCCCAATTAGCAACCTTGTTAGCCCATGCAATCACAACTTGAGGATCTCGATTGAGAATCAAAGTTTGCAAAATTGGGGCAACAAAAATGCGACCATTACCGCGCAGGATCTCAAAAGATTTATACCAATCTTCTCTCCATCTAAAAGGGAATATCCCAAAAAAAGCCTTGCGCGATCGCTCTGGGGCTTTCGCAATATCAAGCAAGGCTTGCATAAAGGAAACCGTTGCCAAAACTTGAGGACGGAAATAGAACAAAAATAGAGCCGTTCTTTGCCATCCTCGAATGCGATTGGCTTCTGTGTCAGTAATCGCTTCAGCAGCACTATCTCTGGCATGAAATAGTAATGGATAGGGATCGAGTTGTAATATCTCAGGCGGCTTTTCAGGAATTGAGACAATCGTATCGGTAACAAGCAAAGTCTGCGATCGCTTATCAAATAGCGCAACTTCTGCAAATTTGCCTAGTCCCAATTCAATTGAACCCAGAACGGCATAGTCAAACTGTGCAGCAAAGGGAGTTTGCGAAATATCTTCTGGCAAAATCGATGTGCGTCCCCAAGGCATACCTAACCAACTGAGAGGTAAATTAAATGGGAAACTCCACTGGTGCGGTGAGACATAAACATGAGCATTGTGGAAATATCGCGCAAATGGCCCCACAAAAACTTTATGCTCAATCCCTGAAACTGTCGGCAAGATAATGTACTTGACTTCACCATGTTCTGTTACAAGCTCGTTCACAAGGCGAATACATTCTAGAGTCGGCGCGACGGGTGCATATACGAGTAGTCCCCCTGTTTCTAGTTTTACAACCGTCATCCTAATCGGTACAACTACATAAAAAATCCCCTGAATCTGATCAAATGTCCAGATCGAGTCTTTGACGACTTCCTTACGAATTGTTCGCCTTTGCCCATACGGATAAAGCGGTACGACTTGCCAAAATTTCCAAGCCCAGTCTTTGGGGTTGCTTGGTTCATGCTCGGACTTGCTATATATTTCTTGGGCAGTCATCAAACTCAATCTCGGTATGCATACTTATCGCAGTTTGAATATCATAATGCGATCGCTATCACCAATCAAACTTTCATCAAATAATCATGTATAAAGAACTGATTTTTTTAGCGTGGCTTTGCCACGCTAAAAAAATCAGTTCTTTATTAAATCGCAAAAACAGGAATGGTAGGACTCGAACCTACACAGATCGATTTAGAAGATCGATGCCCCTCCATTAGGCGACATTCCCAAAATAGTAAACAGAGTGAGTGCAAAGCACTCACTCTGTTTACTTGGATAGCTTTGCTTCACATAGCAGCCATGTTTCAGGATGAACATAAAATTTGTCATACCTTCTGTCAAAACAGCTGTCATCAAGGTAGCGAGGTTGATATGGCTTACGGTAAGGCTTGCCATCGACGATTTCGACATAGCGTTCCACATACTGCCAGAGATGTGTAACCACATGCTGTCCAGTCACAGTTCTTTGGTCTAGGCGATCGCATAGTTCGCTATACACCAAATCCCAAGGTTGACCAACATGCGATCGCAAAAATCGCCGTAATGGAGCCAGATGATCGGAGAAATATTTGGTTTTCTGTCTCACTTTGATTAAGTAGGGACTGAGTAAACCATCCTCGCTAGCTTCAAGGGTTAAGCGATCGAGTTTCTTTTGCACACCTTTTAATCTGCGAGAGCTTTGTCTCATACCACCACGCGGGCGTTCGATCACAATTTCTTCTAGCCGATGTTCGCTCATAATCTCAAATATCTAATAACGGAATTTTGAAAGTTGATAATGAAGTAAAAAATTTTCAAGAAATCTGGCGAGTAAAAATGCAACATGATCGTTCTCCTGAATTAATTGGTAATGGATATGTCAACAAGTACACCCATCAAAGATCTGATGCTGATGACGGGAATTGAACCCGTAACCCCCTGTTTAAAAGACAGACGCTCTGCCAATTGAGCTACATCAGCAAAATTGATTTACAGCGCTTTGCGCTCAAACCTAGAAATTTTTTGAAAGTGTTGCGAAGCAACACTTTCAAAAAATTTCTAGTGGATCGTTTGATCAGTAATTGCTGAGAAATTAGTTGCAGAGGCAGGAGTTGAACCTGCCGATTTTGAGGTTATGAGTCTCAAGAGCCTCCCTTGCTCCATCCCTGCATAGCTTTCCCAATGCAAGAAAAATTTGCGAAGCAAGTTTTTCTTGCATTGATTTCAGCGCATAGCGCTGTATCCAAGTGATAGGGATTGAACCTATGACCTTCTGCTCCCAAAGCAGCCGCGCTACCTCTGCGCCACACCTGGAAAAGAGAATAAATGCAGTGTTTTGCTCTGCATTTATTCAATACTCCTGAGAGGATTTGAACCTCCAACGCTTCGGTTCTAAGCCGAACGCCTCTTCCATTGGGCTACAGGAGCAAAAAAATACCAACTGCCTTGGTAGGGATTGAACCTACGACCTCTCGCTGAACAGGCGATCGCTACTACCACTGAGCTACAAGGCAATAATCCCAGTTTCAAAACCCTACTGGGTAATGATTTTAATCATGTGAAGTGTAGTTACACTTCACATGATTTGGAATAAGCCCCTTAGGTCAGAATTGAACTGACGACCTCCTGCTCTTCAAACAGGCGCTACTACCAACTGAGCTACTAAGAGTGATGTTTTTACAGTTTTGAGCTTGTGATGATTATTTAGTTGTCAAGGTTCGGAGGCTTTTGCAATCGCCTCGTAGTATATTTGTAGTATGTATGCTACACGGTTGTCAAGTAGTTTTTTAAAATAATTCTGACTCTCTTTGAAAAGTTCTTGCAGCAATTCTTGATCGAACGAACCACAAGAAAATTTTTAAAAGCGTTGCTTCGCAACGCTTTTAAAAATTTTCTTGGTTTGGGTTTGAGCGCAAAGCGCTATAAGAGCAAGGAATTCAGTATCTTTCCTTATGTCAATTTGCGAATGTCAAAGTGGACTCGCTGATCTTCCAGAGCTTGTGCAAATAGAACTCAACGCGATCGCCTAAAGCAGTCACTAGAGTTCCTTCCTCAGCACAGAGATCGCTAGAAATCCAAGTACCGCTAAAGCAAACCTCAACATAGCGATCGTCAACTCTATCCACACTAAGCTTATTAGAGAGGCGATCGGACATGACGGACTTTAGTAGCAATAAATCCACAACATCCGCAGTTAATAGAAATGCTGCTCGACTGGATTCGATATGGATGGACAAGCCAGAACGCAAGCTGAGCAACATCCGATTTATGACAAACTCCTCTAAGGAGATATCTAATCTCTCTAAGTACAATCCAGCTTCAGTGTAAGTGAGTTTCAACATTGGGATTGATTCTCCAGAATATACCACTCTATATATGAGGGCGATTTTCAACTTGCCTTAGGCAACTTGAAAATCGCTATATGGATCGCTATCCACTGTTTATTTCTTGTTGCGATCTCCAGAATTGTTCTGCAAAGGCAACGGTAGGATGCATCGGGGCTTTAGGCTTAGTCAGCAAAGTCATATTGGCTTCGTGAGGTGTGCGATTTCCCTTACGGTTATTGCAAGGTTCACAAGCAATGACGACGTTTTCCCAAGTGTTCAATCCACCCTTAGCGCGTGGAATAACGTGATCGATCGTCAGCTTTTTGGTACTGCTGCAATATTGGCAAGTGTGATTGTCACGACGCAAAATTTCTCTACGGGCGACGGGTGGAACTCGCCAAAATCGTTCTGATTTGGTCAGCGTCAGACGGATATGTTCTGGCACTTGCAGGACGAGTCTGGGGGAAACAACTTGCCAAGTTTGTTGGCTCATTAGTTCCAAGGGTTCGGCGCGACCTGTGACTAGCAAAGCGATCGCCCGTTTGATATTGATACGGCTCACTGGCAGGTAGTTTTGCGAAAACACGACTACCGATTGCCTCAATACTTCTGGTTCATATTGGTTTATAGATTGCACTGGACTCTCCTCACGTTTCAAAAAAAATACCCCCGCTTTCTTGATTATGAAAGCGGGGGCGAAAGACTGAATTGTCTATTCGTTACATGGGTACAGCAATGCGCCTGTACCCTCCGCTTAGTGGGTATGTTTCTGGATTAATAAATGCATTAAAGCTGCTAATACTGCTGAGATTATCTATCTGCAAGCTTTGTTTTGCTGAATGTTCAGAAGATGCTAAATTTCCGAGATCGCCAGAAATATCACCATAAATATCGCCACAAATCCCAATCGCATCTCTGCCAAAAATGGTCATCGCAAAGCCAGATATTGCCAAGGAATTGGCTCGCCGCCAAACTTGGGGATATCTAATCTGATGCTGACCGATGGACAAATAGAATTTCATGGGAATGTACTTGGAATTTTTGAGATACTCATACTACACTTGTAGTATAAACATAGATATCTAAGTTTGTAAACTAACTAGGAGAAATATTTATGCAGACACTACACCAAAGCCCTGCGACTACTGAGATGGAAGTTACCAGCATTCGCCTAGAGCGCGAGTTAAAGGAAAAGCTCAAGGAATTGGCTGGAGGGCAAGGCTATCAGGCTCTAATCCGAGGTGTCTTGTGGGATTACATTGATCAGAGGCAAATATCACCGACGCAGAAGCTGATCTCACCAGAACAAATTCGGGCAAGTGTCACAGCTACAGCTCAGAGAAATGAGTTTTGCGCCCTTACAGGCAAATCGATCCGATCGCAAGAGTCAATGTTTTTGGGCTTAACAACCAATGGCGATTGGGTTCCTCTCAGTGTGGGCAGTTTTTAAAAAAGCTGAGGTAAAAAGCAAAAGCCTTGCTGTGCGAGGCTTTTGCTTTTTACCTTGTAAATTTAGTAACCTCAAACTGAACTGAGGTTACTAAGGCTCTGGCGTATTTGCTCGCACAACACCAGTAGGCTGCATTGTTGAGCTACCACTTTTGGGCTTACATTTATCGTAAGTTTTAGTGGGTAAAGTCGCAGGATCGATAGTTAACGTACCCACAACCAAAGTTTTGTAATTAGCAGCCTTCTCAACTACAACTTCTCCACAACTATTGGCTGATTTGTCTTGGCGTGTGCCTGGTTTATCCTGAGCACTCAGAGTTCTGATTTGATATCTTTGTGTAGGTTTTAAACCTGTCACTATGACGTGACCTTTGCTCGTTTTAAAAGCTTCTGGAGCAGCGATCGCGCTGGAAGCCATCGATAGAAATGTGGCGATCGCAATTGTAGAGATCGCGGACTTAATAGATATATTCATAATTTCCTAAGCGCTAACTGAAATTAACAATATTGATTTTCTATGTATTTTAAGAAACTTTTTGCGATCTTCGTCAAGTAACCATGTGATTTTCGTCACAGATTCTTATTGACGCCAATAAGCGAAAACTTAGTGGTATTTTCGGAAATTAAAACCCAAATCCAGTAAGGGATTTATAGCTGTATTCACTCTAGTTATACGAATCCACAAAAATGTGACGACACTTTTGCGAATTAAAAAATAAATCCATTACTGGATTTAAAATCACAAAATGGCGTAGCCATTTTGTGATTTGGTATTAAAGTCAGTTCGGGTTAAACTTACAAAATTTATAAACAAAAAAGGCAAAAGCCCTGCTAAGCAAGGCTTTTGCCTTTTTGGCTTTGAGAGAGGGTTTGCGTAGCAAACCCTCTCTCAAAGCCAGTTTTAAACTATCTTGAATTTGCGCTATTTGATTTCGCTTACTTACTTACAACAATTTTTGGAGCACTATTTTATATTTTTCTAAACGCTGAAAATCTTTTTCTGTAGGATTGGAAATCCGACTGATATTCATGTTGTGAGTCACATCGGCAATCTTGACTTTACGGGCGATCGCATTCGATTTCACCCGCAAAATATAATCTTCATATTGCTCACCCTCAACTTTGGTAATCGCAGCGATCGCCTCAGTAATAAATTCAGGAAAACCTTGCTTGACCAAATCCTCGATTTTTAGATCGGAATCCTCGATCGCATCATGCAAAACCGCCACAATCTTACTTTCGCGCGTATCCATCTGCGCCATCACCGTTAACGGATGCAAAATGTAAGGCTTTCCTGCTTTGTCCAGTTGTCCTGCATGGGCTTGGTTGGCGATCGAGATCGCTAAAGCCAGAAGAGTTTCAAAGTCTTTCATAATAACGAATACAGGTTAGGGCAAGTGCTACTTCATCAGCACATTGCTGAATTACTACAACATCATCGTGGCTCAGAGCATTTGCCTTGCGCCAACGCATCGACAATATGCCTAAAATCTCTTCGCGAAAAGTAATTGCGATCGCCAAATTAGTTTTGCATGGTTGATCTGGATCATCTTGTTGATTTGGAGACAGAGAAATTTGTGACTTTTTCGAGGCGATCGCCGTTTGCACTAAAGGATCGGTAGCCAAATTCCAAAGATAATCACCACATATAGCTTGAGTATCGATCAAAGTACCATGCTCAACCAACTGCAAGATCGCTCCATCTGCACCAAAATTTTGCCAAAATGCATCAGCTAAAGGCAGCACACATCCAGAGATCTGGTTGGATTTCTGAGCGATCGCCACAATTACTGACAACAGAGCATTATGAGCTTGTGATCGGACTAACTCCTCAGAACGTTGCTTAAGCAGATCATAGCTATGGGTCGCCTCTTTCACAACCAACTTAAGCTGGTCAGGCTCCCAAGGCTTCGTAATATATTTATGAACCTGACCTGAATTGATCGCATCGATCAGATCCGTAATATCTGTATATCCCGTCAAGACAATTCGCATCGTATCAGGAAAATCCGAAACAGTACGACTGAGAAACTCAGTTCCATTCATCTCAGGCATTCGCTGATCGGAAATAATCGCCGCCATTTCCCCTTCTTTTTCCAAAATCTCTAGTGCTTTAATCCCACCATCAGCTCGAAACACCGTAAATTCTTTGCGAAAGGTACGATATAGCAAATCAAGGTTATCTTGCTCATCATCAACTACCAAAAGTTTTGGCTTTTTGGATGGATTTACTTTATTTGGCTCAGCAACAGAAAACGAAGAAGAAGTCATGAGCAAGGTTTGTTTGGATACTTACTGCAACTATAGCAATGCTATCAAAAAAATAAGAGGCGCATTGCGCCCCTTATTTTTGTGTTTTGTGTAAAAAAGCTTCGCTAGCGAGGCTTTTTAAAGTCTAAGCCTTAACAACTTCGCGGCTAACTTGCTTCAATTCGCCCTTGGCATACTTAGGAACAAAGTCATAAATACTAACTTGTTTGATCTTGCCAGCTTGTCCAGCAGCTTCAAACTGGATATAGCGATCGGCACATACTTTTTGCATGTACTTGATCGATGGCTTGAGGAAGTGGCGAGGATCGAACTCTTTAGGATTCTTGAACAAAGCTTCACGTACCGCAGCAGTGATAGCAAGACGGCAATCGGTGTCGATGTTGACCTTACGCACACCACACTTGATGCCCTTTTGAATTTCTTCAACAGGTACACCGTAGGTTTCAGGAATAGCGCCACCAAACTCATTGATCAAGGCAAGTAAATCTTCAGGAACTGAAGAAGAACCATGCATAACAAGGTGAGTATTAGGCAAGCGATTATGAATTTCTTCAATACGGCTGATGGCAAGGATTTCGCCAGTAGGCTTGCGAGTAAACTTATAAGCACCGTGGCTAGTACCGATCGCTACTGCGAGAGCATCAACCTGAGTACGCTCAACAAAGTCAGCAGCTTCATCAGGATCGGTCAAAAGTTGGGAATGGTCTAAAGCACCTTCAAAACCATGCCCGTCTTCAGCTTCACCCTTACCAGTTTCGAGAGAGCCTAAGCAACCTAGTTCACCTTCAACGCTTGCGCCGAAAGCATGGGCAACTTCGACAACTTTAGAAGTAACTTCCACGTTGTACTCATAGCTAGCAGGTGTCTTAGCATCAGCTTCCAATGAGCCATCCATCATCACACTGGTAAAGCCATTTTGAATTGCCGAGAAGCAAGTTGCAGGCGCATTACCGTGATCTTGGTGCATCACGATGGGGAGATGAGGATAGGTTTCGGCAGCAGCCAAAATCAAGTGACGTAGAAAATTTTCGCCCGCATAATTGCGTGCGCCACGAGAAGCTTGTAAGATCACAGGGCTGTTGGTCTCATTAGCAGCCTGCATGATCGACTGGATCTGCTCCATGTTGTTTACGTTAAATGCAGGGATGCCGTATCCGTTTTCAGCTGCATGATCGAGCAGCAGGCGCATTGGTACTAAAGCCATATTTAAATTCTCTCCTAGATCTAGATCGAGCTTGTTCGATTTAGTAACAATCTTAAATCATTTTGAATACCAAAAACAAAGGAGCGCGAAGCGCTCCTTTGTTTTTGATTAGATATTCTTTTCGCTAAGTTCGCGACTCATATAGTCAAAAGGCGCTGCTAACCAGTCAGCGTTTTCGCCCACTAAGTCCATAACAACCTGTTTCATGATTTGAATACCTTGCACAGTTGGACCAATTGGCACTCCCAGAGAGCTATAAGTATCGCGCAAGCCTTGCAATACTCTTTCGTCGAGGACATCATTGTTACCTGCAACTAGAGCATAGGAGGCATAGCGCAAATAGTAGTCCATGTCACGCAGGCAAGCTGCAAAACGACGCGTTGTGTATGCGTTACCACCTGGGCGGATCAAATCGGGAACTTCTTCAAATAATTGTGAACCAGCCTTGCGCACAATCGATGCTGCATTAGCGGTGATTGCCGAAGAAGCGGCTAAGCGGGCGTTGCCAGTTGCAAAAAAGGATTTGAGGGTATCCATGGCATCGCGATCAAAATATTTACCAGTTGCATCATAAGCACCGATCAGGCTGGTAATTGCATCCTGCATGTTGTTTTCTCCGTTAATTTGTCTTTTATAAATGTATCGGTAACGTATTTGTAAAGTTTGTAAACTATATATAACTTAAACTTGTCAACTTGTCTTTTGGACAGTGACCGAAATTATTTTACTGTGATTTCAGCGCCTTACCAAGTCTTGTGCTAGATAAACAGCAATTCTCATTGTAAAAATAGGTTTTAATGAAAGTCCGCCCACGGCGGACTTTCATTAAAACCTATTTTTGGGCTTTCTAGCAGCCTGTCGGAGAATCAAGAGCTATGCCAAATCAAGCTTTACTGTAGGGAGCGTTAGCCATAGCGTAACGCAATGTCAAAGTTCGAGAGTGCGTTACGCTGTGCTGAACCCTATAAGAAATCTTTTTGGGTCCCCGACAGGCTGCTAGCGTCGTAGGCGTTGAAAGCCCAAAAATATTGCTGTAATCATAAAACCCAAAAGAGAGTTGCTGTGCTTTGTGCAGCAACTCTCTTTTGGGTTTTATGTCTTAACTAGTTAGATATGGCGAGAAGCACTACATCTAAACATTTGGTGGGGTTTTATGTTTTAACTTGTGTGACGCGAGCGAATCCCTAAATTAGCTTCATAAGGAGAATTGCTACCTACACAGATGTAGAAAATATCGGAATTAGGTCGCTGCAAGGTAAGCTAAGATACTATGCTTAGATATTAAGCACAAAAAAGCTTAGATACAAAGATTAAATATTTGGGTTTTAAGTGGGTAGGCACAATTGAATATAAAATCCCAAAATACTTGCCGCCCACTGCGCGGGCGGTAAGTATTTTGACTCTGATTTTTTAGTTGTGCCGAGGTACTTACCTAAAAGCCTTTAGAGCAATTTATAAAGAAATGTCTGGAAGTAAAGTTGGTGTACGGCTAGGTCTATGAAGTGGGTTACTAGTCTTTCGACAAAAATATCTTTGGAAGCTGCGGTGCAAGATCTGTCACAGCAAATATTTGCTTTGATGGGCGATCGATCGCTTGATTTAGGCTTTTTGTTTGTTTCTACAGCATTTGCTAGCGACTATCCGCGCTTATTACCATTGCTAGCGGAGAAATTGCCGATCCAAAAATTAATTGGTTGCTCTGGTGGGGGGATTGTTGGTAATGGACAGGAGTTTGAAGATAAACCTGCGATCGCATTACTTGTAGGTCATTTACCCAATGCGGAAGCAAAAGTATTTCACCTCGATGATAATCAGTTACCAGATCTCGATAGCCCTCCTGATCTCTGGGAAAAACTAACGGATGTGGACCCCGCAGTTTCGCCTAGTTTTGTATTGGTTGGCGATCCATTCTCATTTCCGATTAATGACTTAATTCAAGGGTTAGATTTTGCTTACCCAAATGCAGTAAAAGTTGGTGGCTTGGCTAGTAGTGGCGGCATGGGGGCAAATGCACTGTTTTGTTTTCATGAAGAAGGCAAATATAAGCTGTATCGCACAGGGCTTTTAGGTGTGGCTCTATGGGGAGATGTGACCATTGATCCTGTGGTTTCTCAAGGTTGTCGTCCCATTGGCAAAATTTTGCAGGTTTCTGAATGTGAACGTAATTTAATTTTGGGACTGGAGGGAAAGCCGCCTCTGAGTCTATTACAAGATACTGTGGGCGATTTAAACCCAAGCGATCGCGAACTCGCTCAGCACTCGCTATTTATAGGCGTAGTGATGAATGAGTTTAAGGCAAATCCATCACAGGGCGATTTCTTGATTCGTAATATTATTGGCGTTGATCCTAGATCGGGGGCGATCGCTGTTGGCGATCGGATGCGACCTGGGCAGAGAATTCAACTACATTTACGTGATGGCAAAGCCTCGGCGGAGGACTTAGAAGAATCTCTGATCAATTACTCCAATCAATTGAACTTAGAGGCTCCCAATGTCTCAGCAACGGCAGCTTTAATGTTTTCCTGTATGGGACGAGGCGAGAGGCTATATGGAAAGCCAAATTTTGACTCTGAGATCTTGCAAAAACATCTTGGCTTAATTCCGTTTGGGGGCTTTTTCTGCTCTGGCGAAATTGGACCTGTCGGTGGCACGACATTTCTACATGGTTACACTTCAGTGTTTGGTATCGTAAGACCTAAAAATCCATAAAACCAAAAAGTAAATATGACACTTTGTGTCCCATTTACTTTTTGGGAATTTTGTTTATTTTGCACAAGTACTTAAAACCAAAATTGAGATTGACTCTGGTACAATCACACTAAAATTCTCACTACTACTTCATAGTTTTTAGGATAAAGGATCAGAAGTATGCAGCTAATCAATATCAAAAAATTACGCTCAATTAAGTTTATTACTGATATCTATAATCTTCTGTTCAAACCATTAAAATCAGAAAAAGGAGATTATGATTATCTAAGATGGAATGGATTGATTGACTTAATGTGGAAAATGGGAGGGAGTTCAACCCGTGCATTTTTAACTAAAAAATTTCTCAGCAGTTCGCCTCACTATCTTTATCCTAAAAACAAGTTCTATTTTCTGCCTGGAGAATATGAAGAATTACTTTCCCAACTTCGTATTTCTCGTGCCGCGATCGCTAACGATGTTTTGGCTAAAGTGATCAAACCAGATGACGAGGTTCTAGAGTTTGGTTGTGGTCATGGGCTGATTGTTGGAGCCGTCGGTCATTTTTGTAAACGTGCGATCGGCGTGGATGTTAGTCAAGCGATCGTTAGAGTTGCTGAGGAACTCAATCGTGAGGTCAAGAATGTTTCTTATGTCAGAAGTTCTGGATTAGATCTGAAGATTATTCCTGATCAGTCATTAACTTTCATTTATTCAATCGAATGTATTCAACATATTGAGAAGGTTCATGCTGTGACTTTCTTTCATGAGTTTTATCGTATTCTCAAACCAAATGGCAGGGCACTGATTCAATTCCCGGACTTGACTCGTTCACAAGAACTTGATGCATGGATGGAAGGGACTTGGAAAATTCAGTCGGAGCGTCCTTATTCTGAGCTAACCATGATGCGGATACGCTATTACACACCCGAAGAAATCAAAATTTTGCTAACACGCATTGGTTTTAGTGACGTAGTTTTTCTAGACTACAGTCTTAATCCTGTAGAGCGCTCTTCGATATACTTTTTAGCAACTCGCTAACCACAACATAAAAAGGCGGCGCATTGCGCCGCCTTTTTTATTTAACTACTGATGTTACGTGGAACACTGAGATTGGGGCTTGGAGACCAAGCCCCTACCTTTACAAATATGTAGGGATTTGGTCTCCAAATCCTCTCTTAAGATGACATGGAAACATTATGACGATCTTTGTTCTACGTAACATCAGTTAACTACTAATTGCAGGTTGCTTATTAAAAGCAAATTGGTTGAGAATGCGATCGCAGATTTGACCACTGGATAGACCAAGGGAATTAAATGACTGCTCTGGTGAAGCATGTTCGACCAGAAGATCGGGAACACCAATCCGATAGACAGGAACGAGGATATTTTCATCGTTCAAGGCTTCGAGAACAGCGCTACCAAATCCGCCCATCAGACAACCTTCTTCAACGGTAACCACTTTACCGATTTTTTTTGCAAGCGGTACGATTAGTTCTGTATCCAAAGGTTTAGCAAATCGAGCATTTACGACTGTGGCACTAATCCCATGCTCATTCAGCAGTTCTGCAACTTGCATCGAAGGATAGACCATCGAGCCATAGGCAAGTAGTAAGACATCTTTACCTTCACGTAATACCTCCGCTTTACCGATTGGTAATGGCTCGATATCTTCATCTTGCAATGGCACGCCCATCCCATTGCCGCGAGGATAGCGCATAGCGATCGCACCTTTATGTGTAACGCCAGTGACGATCATGTTTTGCATTTCAGCTTCATCTTTAGGAGCCATCAGCACAATGTTGGGAATGCAACGCAGGTAGGCAATGTCATACATGCCTTGGTGTGTTGGACCGTCTGCACCGACGATACCTGCACGATCTAAACAGAGGAATACAGGTAAGTTTTGAATACAGACATCATGGATGATCTGGTCAAAGGCTCGTTGCAAGAAAGTGGAATAAATCGCGGCGACGGGGCGCATTCCCTCACAGGCTAAACCTGCTGCAACTGTAAGAGCATGTTGCTCAGCAATACCGACATCGACAAATTGATTGGGCAGTTGAGCTTGGAACTTGTCCAACCCAGTACCAGTAGACATTGCGGCCGTAATTGCTACGATACGCTTATCATGCTCAGCAAGTTTGATCAGCGTATCGGTAAATACTTTGGAATAGCTAGGAGGCTTGGGTTTGGTCGAAGCTGAAGTTTTAGCTTTACCCGTAGTCAGATCAAATGAGTTTTGAGCATGATAGCCAACGCGATCGGCTTCAGCATAGCTATAGCCTTTACCTTTAGTAGTCGCAACGTGAACCATAACGGGACCAGTTAGGGTATGCGCCATTTTAAAGGTATCGATCAATTCGCGCAGATTGTGACCATCGACGGGTCCAATATAAGTGAAGCCAAGTTCTTCAAATACGGCTCCCAGCTTATTTTGCACCATCGTCAAAATCTTGACATTGTCCTTGATGCGCTCGATTTCAGGGCTGATTTGTTCACCAACAAAAGGAATATTGCGAATCTGCTCCTCAAGGTTATTGGTGAGAAATTTCATCGGTGGGCTGAGACGCATCTTATTTAGATAACGAGGAATTGCGCCAACGTTTGCCGAAATCGACATTTCATTGTCATTGAGGACAACTAATAAATTAGTTTTGGGAAGATGTCCAGCGTGGTTAATTGCTTCTAGAGCCATACCGCCTGTTAATGCGCCATCACCGATGATCGCCACAGTCTTAAAATTGTCGCCTTGTAAATCACGGGCGATCGCCATACCAAGAGCCGCCGAAATACTCGTTGATGCGTGCCCTGCGCCAAAATGGTCAAATTCACTTTCGCGACGATTGAGATAACCTGCAATACCGTCCTTTTGACGCAATGTATGAAAGCGGTTGTAACGTCCTGTGATCAGCTTATGTGGATATGCTTGATGCCCTACGTCCCAAACAACTTTATCGCGATCTAAATCTAGGGTTTGATATAAACCTAGTGTCAGTTCAACTACGCCCAACCCAGGACCAAGATGTCCTCCTGTGGCGGCAATGGTTTCTAGATGTTTTTGCCGAATTTCACGAGCTATAGACTCCAATTGGGCGATCGTTAGACCATGCAATTGGTTAGGATGCGTAACTTCACTCAAGCGCATATTGGCTTATTTCCATTAAGATGACTTCTTTTATCTTAACTGAGCGCACCCCACAAAGGTTCATTGCGATCGCAGTTCTTAAAACCCAAAAAGCAGAAATGACATTTCATGACATTTCTGCTTTTTGTTAAGCTAAAGTGACGCAAAGCAGACCTTTTGTTATTGCAAGAAAACATCTACGACTGATCGACGACATCCCATACAATCACAGCCTCTCTGGCTAATGGCGAGATCGCCAATACGATCGCTGGTTAGGATATTGGTGCGATCGTCTTGAGATTGGCTGTTTGAATCGGGAGTTGGGGCTGGCTTTGTAATTACAACCGATGACATATAAAGATCGCTATCTTTGATGTCAAGGCTTTGGTTGGTATTGGCTTGTGCAGGATAGACTGACAGCAAAAAAGATGCCAATAATGCAGGGCTACTGAGAAGGGCTAATGATGATTTTTTCATAAGTACCGAGAATGTCGGATCATATCCATTAATTGCTGAAGATATTAGCATTTCTAGAAAAGCAAAGTCATGTAAAGCTTGCCTTCGCTTTTCAAAGTTAGAGATCGCTATATACTAAGATTTACTCCTTAAAAATCATCAATTTCCTTTCATGCTTGCCGCCAGCCCTGACTTAGTAGCCCTAGCCCGATCGCAAATTATATTACTGACCCAAAGTTTGGGTGCAGTCGCTAGTGCTATCTATATCACCGAAAATATTGCTGATGGGATGCCGCCAAATCTAATTGAGGTTGCCGTGTTTCCTGAAGATGGGGTGATGGCTTTGCCAGAAGCTTTTTCTGAGACTTTACCGTTGGCTATGGGAAGTAGTGGTCTAGTAAGACAACGCCGCTTTATATTGCCATTGATGTATGAAGAAGCGATTTTAGGCTTTTTGATGACGGGACGAGACGATCGCGACTGGCAGGAATATGAACAATTGCAAATTCAACAAATTGCTAATACTTTAGCGATCGCCTGTGCTTTAGATCGTCGCAATCAATGGTTAGTCGCTAACCAACAGCGCCATTATGAAGAGCAAAGCAATTTTTTTGCTTCTTTATTACATCAACTTCGCAATCCCCTAACAGCAATTCGCACTTTTGCTCAACTTTTATCACGGCGTATCGTTGAGTCAGATCCTAATCAAAAATTTGTAACGGGGATTTTGCGCGAGACTCAGCATATTCAAGATCTGCTTAATGAAGCAGATCGCCCTGAACCATTGCTACTACCGCAAGCTGAACATGAAAAAGCCCTATTACCTGCGGCAACTATAGATCTTGCCCCTGTAAATTTAAACGGAATTTTGGATGCGATCGCTAATTTTGCCAGTGCGATCGCTCAAGATCGCAATATTCAATTTCTATCCAATATTCCATCTCATTTACCTAAAGTATTAGGTAATGAATCAGGACTAAGAGAAGCGATCGGTAATTTGGTTGAGAATGCACTTAAGTACACCCCTGAACGTGGCTATGTGTTACTAGGTGCGGATGTGAAGCCTGACACAGTTTATATCTATGTTCAAGATACAGGTGTAGGAATTCCTGATGCCGATTTACCAAGGCTATTTGAACGCAGTTTTCGCGGTAGGCAAGCGGATGGCGATATTTCTGGGACGGGACTAGGGCTGGCGATCGCCAATGAATTAGTCCAGAAGATGGAAGGTAGCATTCACGTAATTAGTCAAGTCGGCAAGGGTAGCACTTTTGCCGTGACGCTCAAGCGATCAGGATAAGCTGTGTTTCTGAGAACACGCAAGGGACTGATACTTATCTGGAGATGTGGTTTGTGCTAGAGTTGCCATATTCTCAATTCGCGAATATAGAATAAAGATGCTCTAAATCTCCTAATACCTATGAACCCTTAAGATATCGTGTAAGATTTTTGTCAAGATATTTGTCTGAGCTACAGCTTTTTCACAAAAACATGGCTGAATTAACACCTTTAGAAACAACGAGCGCATCTTCAGGTAATCAACCACAGATGGGCGGAGGCTTTCCCGTAATTGGTTATTGGGCAGAAAAGACACTGGATCTGAAGGGTGGATTACTTTGGAAAACACTATTGCATAAAAGTGCTTGTCTGTCCTGTGCATGGGGAACGGGTGGACAAAAAGGCGGATTTCAGAATGAAGATGAAGAGAATTTGCAGCGCTGTGCTAAAAGCGTGGAAGCGATCGCATCGGAGTTAATGGAACCGATTCCTAATCATTTTTTTGAGCGTTACCCAATTTTGGAATTGCAAAAATTAAGCTCATTGGAAGCCGATCGCTTAGGGCGTTTGAGTTTCCCAGTCATTAAACGGGCTAATAGCGATCGCTACGAACGGATCACATGGACAGAAGTATATGAAATTGTCACTAAAGCTTTTCAGAAATCGCCAGAATGCCTCGCATCCTATAGCTCGGGACGATCATCAAATGAAGCCGCTTATCTGTTGCAATTGCTGATGCGATCGCTTGGCTCGAATAATCTTGCTGACTGCTCCGATCTTTGTCATGCACCTTCAACAGTTGGTTTAAAGCAAATGTTTGGATCGGGGACATCGATGGTCAGCCTAGCCGATCTAAAGCAAAGCGATTGTATCGTAATGATTGGCTCCAATACGCCTGCAAACCACCCGCGATTGATGAATGAATTGATTAAACTGCGCGATCGCGGCGGTAAAGTGATTATTATCAATCCTCTGATCGAAGTTGGCTTAGTTAAATTCGCTTCTCCTGCTTATCCGATTAAATCTTTTCTCAAAGGCTCAGATATTTCCTCTCATTATATTCAGCCCATTTCAGGTAGTGATACGGCAGTCTTTTTAGGGATTCAAAAGGCACTAATTGAGAATAATCTCGTTAATTATGACTTTCTTAAGCAATATACGGAAGATTGGGAAGCAGTAATCGAACAGGTGCGATCGCTAGATTGGTTAGAGATTCTGAATACTTGTGGAGTCTCACGCGAGGAAATCGAAATTGCGGCAAAGATGATTGGGACTTCGCAACGGGTGATCTTCGCTTGGGCGATGGGCATTACGCAGCATTCAAATGCTGTGGATAATGTGTTTAGTATTGCCAATACTGCACTCTTGACGGGTAATGCGGGTAAAGAAGGTGCAGGGACAATGCCGATTCGTGGCCATTCTAATGTGCAAGGATTCGGCTCGATGGGGGTGACAATTATTCTCAAAGAAGAGATTATGCAAGCTTTAGAGAAACTATTGCAACGACCTCTCAGTCGAGTTCAAGGCTATGATACTCGCGCCCTGATCGAAGCAAGCGATCGCCATCAGATTGATACGCTACTTTGTCTTGGGGGCAATATCTACGCCGCAAATCCTGATTCAACTCAATCTAAACGCGCTCTAGGTAATATCGAAACCGTTATTTATATTTCTACAAAGCCTAATCTCGGACATTTTCATGGACTGGCTAAAGAGAACACCTTAATTCTGCCTGTCTTTACCCGTTTTGAAAATCCGCACAAAACCACAACTGAATCTGGCAATAATTTTGTTCGCCTAAATGATGAGGGGACATCCCATCTCAGTCAACGGGAAGGCACAGAATTAATCTCAGAAGTTGAATTTCTAACAGAACTTGCCGATCGCTTGCATGGTGATGATGTCGTCAATTGGCGATCGCTCCAAGACACAAAATATATCCGTCAACTAATCGCCAAGACCATCCCCAGTTACGAGAAAATTGGCGAAATTGATCATAGCAATCAAGAATTTACGATCGCCAACCGCATCTTCCATACGCCCAAATTTCCGACCACATCGGGTAAAGCACATATGTTTGTCACACCCTTGCCAAAACTAGATTTACCAACGCTCTCCAGTTTTGATATACCTGAGCATACCAAGGCGATCGTACTTGTCCTTGGCACTGGTCGCAGCTATTCCCAACATAACACTGTCGTTTATAAGGATGGTGATTATTATCGTGGGATGCCACACCGCAATTGCATTTTGATGAATCGTACCGATGGCGATCGCGCAGGTTTTCGAGAGCATCAAACTGTTACGGTAAAAGGAAATGCTGGCAAAATGGAAGAGGTGGAAATCATCTATGGACAAATTCGTGAAGGCTCAGCACTGATGTTTTATCCTGAAGTCAACGCTATTTTCAGTGCTCCCATTGATGAGCGTTGTGGCACACCCGCATTTAAGCGCGTTCCCGTTGCTGTTTATTCTGCTGACAGCGCTCCGATCTAAAGAAAAGAGAGGCGGCGCGAAGCGCCGCCTCTCTTTTCTGGGTTTAATCTTTGCTATATTGTAAATTGCTAGAATGAAATTCCCGAAAAATATCAGAACATAGTGGATATACTGCGATCGCTTCCTATCGGACTTTACCTCGAACAGCCGATTAC
The DNA here is from genome assembly GCF_016584665.1 of Pseudanabaena sp. lw0831. Lineage (GTDB taxonomy): Bacteria > Cyanobacteriota > Cyanobacteriia > Pseudanabaenales > Pseudanabaenaceae > Pseudanabaena. The sequence continues at coordinate 9,304 of NZ_BBJB01000095.1, read as the reverse complement.
ATGGCTCCATCGACTCGATCCACGCATCAAACTGTTTGGACTACTCACCTTTTTATTGTCGCCGATTCAAGCTAATGAGCCTTGGCGGATTGCGATCGCGGTTTTACTAATCATTCTGACCCTAGCTTCACAAATTCCGATGCGGGTTTGGAAACAGCAAATGGGGATTTTGCTACTGCTTGCCTTTATGACTTTAGCGATCGCCACTTTTTCCCCAGATGGGTTTAATGCAAATATCCAGCCTCGTCGCCCGATCCCTGAAGTAAATGTCACACCCGAAAAAGCTCTGAGCGCCTCACCGCTAACGCTCAAACTGCCTCAACCAACCCCCTATAGTTATGTGGTTTGGAAAGCTGGCAGTATCACAATTACTCGCAGATCTCTAGACTTAGGCGTACGGGTCTGCACATTGATTTTCACTTATTTATATGCGCCAACTCTATTTTTGTTAGTTACCGCTCCTGAAGAAATTACCGCTGCACTCGCATCCATTTTGTCTCCATTAAAATTACTCAAAGTTCCTGTTGTCGAAATTGTCCTCACTCTAACCCTTGCGCTCCGTTTTGTGCCTTTGGTCTTAGAAGAAGTACAGAATCTCGGCAGGGCGATGCGAACACGTTCGATTAATTGGAAAAGACTGGGTTTTAAACGCACCACCCAAATTTGGCTAATCCTTGCAGAGAGATTAATCGATAATCTGTTTATCCGCGCCGAACAAACTGCAAGTGCCATGCAAGTACGTGGTTTTACCACTCCCAATACTCACATTGTCGTTTGGAATCCGCTCAAATTTTTACCGCGCGATATTATTTTATTAGTTCTCTTAGTTGCCGTGTGGGGATTAAGGATTTGGTATGGGAATGAATTCTAAAAATTTTGAAGATAAATTACTTATGATATTATCTTGATGTAAAGCTAAAATCGGCATACCCATATGTTGGATATTGCGCTGAAGTTTCTCACCTCTGAATTGAATACTTACTTATCTACTCAGATGACTCCACCTGATGATGGAGAATTTGTGAAGATGAGTAAATTAGTCGGTGACGATGGTAAATATATTCTTATAAATAAAATCGCCTCTTCTATCATCAATATAGAAGAGGATCGCATTTTCAAGGCTCAAACTCCCGATCACACTTATAAAAATGGACAACATGTTGTACTGGAGCCTGAACTCAAACTCAACATACATGTGATCTTCGCAGCCAATGACAGTAATGAGATGTATGGTGAGGCTCTAAAACGTATTTCTCACGTGCTGATGTTTTTTCAATCCCATCCTGCTTTCACCTCGGCAGAATATCCCGCCCTCGATCCAAGTATTGAAAAGCTGACAATGGAGCTACAATCGCTCAGTTACGAGCAATTGAACCAAGTATGGGCTTTTATCGGTGCAAAACAACTGCCATGCGTTATCTATAAAGTACGCATGGTATCTCTTCAGAGTATGGTTCCCGCAGTTATTCAGCCTCCTATCATGGAAATATACACAAATCTTCACAGCCAATAACCCAATGATTGAGTATTATGATTCATAATAAGTTCAGTCGATTGTCTGGTTAATATCGTCGAGTCTATAAGACTCTAAACGACCATGCAGTTCCATCCATTGTTCACGATCAATATAGTTCATGAATACTATACAGGTCAGATCTGTAAAGATTTCAGTTTTGTTATTCCTGCTGACAGTAACCAATTACTCAAGAACGGTAAACTGATAGCCAAAATATACGAAGATAAATTGTATGTTTTGTTTCAACAAGATGAAACTGGTCAGAATGTTGTTTCTCTCGCTGGAAAGACGCTTCGATTTGGTCTAAAACTGCTAAATCCTTTCTTCAGCAATTTTACCGACTTGAGCAATTTCAAGTTGCCTCACGCGCTCTACAAAAATATTGCTAATCCTGACACACTAGATGCGGCTCAAGCAATTACTTTTGTAGGGAATCTATTCAGCTACGAACTGAAGAAAGCCACGCGACCTGTAACCGTTACACTCAAGGATCGCAATGGTCAGGTTCTGCAAACGGATACTGTTGATAACGATCGCACGACTGCTTCTTATGACTTTAAACGGACAAATCAAGCTGTAGGTCTCTATCGCATTGAAGAGTCTGGTTCTGGCAATGTAGAAACGACTGATTGTTACTTCGATCCCGAATTGCAGCAGCAAAACCTTTTTGGTGTGATCGAAATTGCGATCGCAGATAGTTTTTATCCCCCTCCTCCTCCTGTAATTCCATCTGCTGTTCGACCTCCTGAATTTAAGCCTCCTGAATTTGCGATCGCCTTTACCGCCAAGCAAGAGACGCTGAAATACTATGTAATCGGTCAAAATTACTCCGATGGAGACATCGCGCAATTATCTATTGTCGATAAAGGAGAATCGCCGATTAGCTTTACCAAATTTCTGCCCAATGCCTTTACTGCAAACGATATCCCATCCAGTCAGCTAGGTGATAGTGATGCAAATATTGTCCTATTTAGTTCGCCGATTGACGCTGTAAAACGCCAAGAAAAGGCTCGACAGAAAATTGAGTTACGCAAAAATGGGACTACATTAATTTCCCATTTACCACAACCTCGTCCCGATCGCCCAACCGCCAATCTGATCGTTCAACTTTCTAAACCCAAACCATAGAGGTTCAAATCGATGCCAACATACAAAACTCCAGACGTTTACATCGAAGAAATTTCGGTCTTTCCCCCTTCAGTAGCAGAAGTAGAAACAGCGATCCCCGCTTTTATTGGCTATACCCAAAAAGCAATCAGGAATGCGCCTAACGATCTCAATCTCAAACCCACAAAGATCTATTCTTTGAAAGAGTATGAGACCTATTATGGCTACCCAAAAGAAGATCCGCTGACGATTACGGTTGTCAACGATGGTTCAAGTGGATTAAAAGTTGATCCACCATTTACAGATCCAACTCTGAACTATTTAATGTATTACAGCCTTAAAATGTTCTTCGATAATGGAGGAGGTCAATGCTACATCATTTCAGTAGGAAACTATCCGTCAGACAGCACCACCAAACCTCAAAGCTCTGAGTTAACAAAAGGTTTAAATGAGTTGAGACTGGAAGATGAACCAACCCTAATCATCATTCCCGAAGCGGTGAAACTCTCTACAGCCGAGTACACAACTTTGGTGCAGGCAGTACTGAAGCAATGCAATGATCTGCGCGATCGCTTTGCCATCTTTGATCTCTATAATGGCGACAAAAATCTAGATGAAACTACTGCTGGCGCTAGTAGTAATTATCTTGTGAGCAACCGAGATTATTTTGGTAGCAATTACCTAAAGTACGGAGCAGTTTACTATCCGTTTCTCAAAACCACTCTCAATTTTTATGTAAATGATGATGAAACTACTGTGATGGTTACTCCACCGCCACTAGGTTCAGGTTCTACGGCGACAGCAACTTTAGCTAGTGGTGTAGTTAATGCGATCAATATTACCGCAGGTGGCTCAGGCTATACATCTAGTCCATCTGTGAATATTGCCGCTCCTCCTGCTGGTGGAGTGCAAGCGACAGCGACAGCAACTTTAGCTAGTGGTGTAGTTAATGCGATCAATATTACCGCAGGTGGCTCAGGCTATACATCTAGTCCATCTGTGAATATTGCCGCTCCTCCTGCTGGTGGAGTGCAAGCGACGGCGACAGTAACTTTAGCTAGTGGTGTAGTTAATGCGATCAATATTACCGCAAGTGGCTCAGGCTATACATCTAGTCCATCTGTGAATATTGCCGCTCCTCCTGCTGGTGGAGTGCAAGCGACGGCGACAGTAACTTTAGCTAGTGGTGTAGTTAATGCGATCAATATTACCGCAGGCGGTTCAGGCTATACCTCTCCTCCATCTGTCTCTTTCATTCCCGCTACTCCTGCTGCTGCCAATCTTGCTAGTTTTAGAACATCGAATACTGCACTTTACAATTTTGTTAAAAGCATCTTAAAGGAACACTTCGTGATCTTGCCTCCAAGTGGTGCTGTAGCAGGAATTTATGCCGCAACTGACAGCAATCGTGGCGTGTGGAAAGCTCCTGCCAACGTCAGTCTTGCCAATGTGATTGAGCCAGTGATCAAACTCGACAACGACAAACAGGATGGTCTTAATGTCGATGCGACAACGGGTAAATCGATCAATGCGATTCGTGCCTTTATGGGTAAGGGAACGCTGGTATGGGGAGCGCGGACATTGGCGGGTAACGATAATGAATGGCGCTATGTTCCTGTGCGGCGGTTCTTTAGCGTGGTCGAAGAATCCGTGAAGAAATCAACTTACTGGGCGGTGTTTGAGCCAAATGATGCCAACACTTGGGTCAAAGTGCGCGGCATGATCGAGAACTATCTCACCCAAAAATGGCGCGAAGGTGCGCTAGCAGGTGCAACTCCCAAAGAAGCATTTTTTGTCAAATGCGGACTTGGGATTACAATGACTGCGATCGATATTCTCGAAGGGAGAATGAATGTGGAAATTGGTATGGCAGTGGTGCGTCCTGCCGAGTTCATCATCTTGAAGTTCTCTCACAAATTACAGACATCTTGACGATCGCCTGTCAACTAATCCATAACTAACTCAAATTCAAAAGAGATAAGCATCATGGCAGATAAACTATATCCTTTACCAGTTTTTCATTTTAGTGTTGACTTCGGTGGAGAAAAGCTTGGCTTCACCGAAGTGGCGGGACTGACCCAAGAGAATCAGATGATCGAATATCGGTCAGGTGATTTTCCTGAGTATTCTTCGATCAAGATGCCAGGTTTGCGGAAGTTTAACAACATCACCCTCAAGCGCGGCATCATGAAAAGTGATAACAAATTCTTTGTATGGCTGAATAGCAGCATGAAGCTGAGCCTAGTAGACAGAAAAGATCTCACGATCAGCTTGTTGAACGAAAAGCATGAACCTGTCATGAGTTGGAAAGTTAGCAGGGCTTTTCCCGTAAAATTGGAAGGGCCACAGTTGAAAGCGATGGGTAACGAAGTCGCGATCGAATCGATTGAAATTGCCCATGAAGGATTAGTAGTAGAGAATCTCTGATGGCGAAAAACTACTATCCACCAGTCGGCTTTCATTTTAAAGTTGAGGTGCAAGATCTAAAAGTCAATGCTGATGACGTTTGCTTTACTGAAGTTAGCGGGCTATCGGTAGAAATGGGTACTGAAGAAATCGCTGAAGGTGGCGAAAATCGATTTATCCAGAAATACCCCACGCGCACTAAATACCCAGAGTTAGTTTTGAAACGCGGATTGCTAGTGAATTCCGAGATTCTCGATTGGATTCGCAAATGTCTGGAAGATTACGAGATCAAGCCCAAGGACATCTTCATCAAGCTCTTAAATGAAAATCATCAACCCTTGCTGACATGGAACGTGGTCAAAGCTTATCCCACCAAATGGGCGATTAGTGATCTCAATGCTTCCAATAATGCAGTGGTGATCGAAAGCTTACAGTTGTTTTACCAATATTTCACTCTAGTTAAGTAAAAAAGTTGACGGCGCAAAAAGCATCGCCTACTCATTCAGTTCAGTACTACCAAAGCATAAAACCATGCCAATAGTTGTCGATGAAGTTGTCATTTCTGTAGAAGTCACCAACCAAGCGTCAGGTGGTGCAGCATCTGCACCTGACGCTACTGAGGACAAGCAGACCATTATCAATGAATGTGTGGAAAGGGTACTCGACATTTTGAAACAAAAGGAAGAGCGTTAAACCATGGGCAATAAGGGAACATTGGAGAAACTAATGATCAAGGCTTTTGATAAGCCTGATTATGCTGAGCCACATATCGGCGAGTTCTCGGCTTATGTCAATCCAAATGAAATTACTTTATCCTATGAAATGGAGTACGATAGCGCCCAAGGCTCTGGGACGACCAACAGTCGGATGAACTTCAAGAAATTGAAACCTGGGGATCTGTCGCTCATCTTCTTTATTGACGGCACTGGTGCGAATGGAAACCTGATTGATGTTCAGAAAAAGATAGAGGAGTTTCAGAAAATCACGGGTTACAACGGTAACATTCACAGACCAAATTATCTGAAGGTGACATGGGGCAAACTGCAAGTTAAGCGCTGTGTCCTGAAAAGTGCCTCGATCGCTTATAAGCTATTTAAGCCCGATGGCATTCCATTACGCGCCGTGATTACGGCAAATTTTACCGATAACTCTGATGATAAAACTAGTCAGGCGATCGCCCAAAATCAATCGCCCGATCTCGCTCACTTACATCTAGTCAAAGCGGGCGATACTTTACCTAGTTTGTGCGATCGCATTTATGGCGATCCCAATTACTATCTGGAAGTTGCCCGTGTTAACCAGATTGACAATTTCCGCTGCCTCACCACTGGCAGCAAACTCTTCTTTCCCCCCTTGGAGAAGTAGTGATGCCAGAAACCAGAACTTTGCCCATTCCAGCCGAACATCGAGAGTTCACCATTAAGGTCGGTGGCACAGTTTTGTCACGCGAGCATCAGTTGTTAGGAGTTTATCTTGTTAAAACAGTAAATAAGATTGCGGCTGCACGCCTAATATATTTAGATGGATCTGCGGCGGCAAGTGATTTTCCTTTGAGTAATACAGATCTGCTTATTCCTGGTAAAGCAGTTGAAATCTTAGCTGGTACTGGCAACGATCCAGTCTCCTTGTTTAAAGGTATTGTCATTCGTCAACAGTTGAAAGTGCGAAATCACACTGCTCCTCAGTTGATCGTGGAGTGTCGCCATAAAGCCGTAAAACTAACCGTAGGTCGTAAGAATGCCTATTTCTTTGATCAAACTGACAGCGATATCATCAGCGCATTGTTGGATAAGGCAGGAGTTAGTGCGGATGTAGATAGTACCTCGGTAAACCACAAGCAGCAGGTGCAATATAACAGCACTGATTGGGATTTTCTATTGGCACGAGCTGAGGCTAACGGCAAGCTAGTGTTTACTAATGGCGATCGCGTAAAAGTAAAAGCACCTGTATTCACTAGCACCCCAGTCTGTACGCTCCAGTTCGGGGCGACGATTCTAGAACTAGATGCAGAAATCGATGCCCGTCTGCAATATACTGCCGTTAAAAGTTTGACTTGGGATGCCGCTCAACAAAGTGTGCTGGAAAAAGAGGCAACAAATCCTAATCTCGCTGCACCTAGCAACTTGAGTAGTGACGATCTGGCAGCGGTGGTGGGATTGGACTACTATCGGCTGCAACATATTGCTGTTAGTGAAGAAGAAGCACAGGCTTGGGCAGATGCCCAATGGCTAAAATCCCAAATGAGCAAGGTGAGTGGTCGGATCAAATGCGAAGGTCTTGCCACGGTTAATCTGGGCGATATCGTCACTTTGAGCGGAGTGGGCGATCGCTACAATGGCAAGGTATTTGTGACGGGGGTTCGTCACGACTTTGACCTAGTACAAGGTTGGAAAACCCACATTCAGTTTGGCAATGTCGAGAAATGGCTAGCGGAAGAACAGCATATTTCTGCGCCATCAGCATCGGCGCTGCTACCTAGCGTGAATGGCTTACAGATCGGCGTGGTGGTTAGTAATGAAGACCCAGATAGCGAACATCGGGTGCGCGTAAAAATGCCCTTAGTTGATCCAGCGGAAGATGGAACTTGGGCAAGGGTAGCGGCTGTTGATGCAGGTGATGAGCGCGGCTTTTTTTTTCGCCCCGAAATTGGCGATGAAGTAGTTTTGGGATTCTTAAATGACGATCCTCGTCAGGCGGTGATTCTAGGAATGCTTCACAGCAGTGCCAATGCTGCGCCACTACAAGGTTCAGATGACAACCATCAAAAAGTGTATCAAAGCCGCTCGAAAATGAAACTTTCTTTCGATGATGAGAAGAAAGTAATCCAGTTGGAAACCCCAGCAGGCAATAAGTTTACGTTAAGTGAGGAGGATAAAGCAATCAAACTTGAAGACCAAAATGGTAACAAAATCACGATGAACTCAGATGGAATCAAAATCGAAAGTAGTAAAGCGATCGCTATAAAAGCGGCGACTGAGTTAACACTCGAATCGGGTACATCGCTAAGTGCCAAAGGTGGAGCCAGCATGAAACTAGAAAGCAGTGTAGTCCAAATCAACTAGATAAATCTTATATACAGGGAGTATCAACCGTCATGTCAACACTGGCTTATACGTCTTTTTTAGGAACTGGCTGGAGCTTTCCGCCCGAATTTTTGCCGACGACGGGTGAGGTGGTCATGACCGCAGATGAGGAAGATATTCAATCTAGTCTGAAAATCTTGTTCGGGACTGCGATCGGCGAACGGATTTTCAATCCCAAATATGGGCTAAATATGCAAGAAATACTGTTTGAGCCTTTGAGTACCACGCTCAAAACAGATTTGACCGATCGCGTGAAAATTGCGATTTTGATCTACGAGCCTAGAATCGAACTGTTGTCACTAGAATTGGATACAACGGCTGAAAATGAAGGCAAAATCAGCATCGTGATGGAGTATAGAGTGCGGGCGACCAACTCGCGCTACAACCTCGTTTATCCGTTTAACATCAATAACAACCCATAAAGATTGGCAAAGCGTCGCAAATCTTTACCTTTTCCCAAAATTTGGCAATGTAACATGGCTGAACAAGATATCATCCAGAATCTCATCTATCAACTCGGGCAGAGCCAAGGCGATCGCTTGCCACAAGAGTTACAATTTCCGTTTGTCGATGTGGATGAGCGGACAACTGCCGATCTATTGGAGTTCACTAAAGCATTTGCCGAATTCGTTAATTTTTATAACAATAATTCTTCAACACCATCTGGAAATTGGAGCAATTTTTTTCCTGCCCAATCCACAATTGAGAAATTGCTAAAAAGCGAGAGTGGCGATACTCCTCCGCATTTAGCGCTATTTTTAGCTTTTCTAGAGCTTTACAAACAGCCGCAGAGTGTTATCAATAAAATTACGGCGCGGCATTTAGATTTTTATTATCGGGATGTATTGCGTCTCACTAAAAAAGATGCGATCGCGGACAAAGTACATCTGCTGCTCGAACTCAAAAAAAATGTGGCTCCGATTGAAATTCAGCCCGAAAATTTATTCTCCGCAGGAAAAGATGCGACCAATATTGAACTAATCTATGCACCAACAAGGAAAACCGTAATTAATGCCGCCAAAGTGGAATCTTTGCGATCGCTATTTTACGATCGCAACAAAAAAACGATTCTCTCGGCTGCGATCGCAAATTCTTCAGATGGCTTAGGCGGTAAACTCGCTGAAAATGCGCCACAGTGGTTTGGGTTTGGCAATCCGCAATTATCTCCAGCTAAAGCGGGATTTGCGATCGC
>NZ_BBJB01000094.1 GCF_016584665.1 Pseudanabaena sp. lw0831 | reverse complement strand
AGTCCCCCAGAATTGGGGGATTTAGGGGGCAAAAACATTGGCTTTAGCTAAAAAATTTGTGTATATTGACTTCTCAAATACGATGTAAGTCCGCCGTTGGCGGACTTACATCGAAACCGATTTTGGAGTTTTCAGCGCCGCAGGCACTGAAAACTCCAAAATCGGTTTCATAATTTGAATTGCTGTATTACTTTTGACTAAATTGCCATATACGGCTCAATCATTAATAATGAGTAAATACACTTAGCGTACAAAAGTTAACAGTTTATCGGATATACTCCGCTAAACTTTTGGCTACGTTATTTTTGATGTGAGGAGGACAAGGCGATCGTTTACACAACCAGCTCAACCAATACAAATACAACTAACAATTTACAGCCTATGCAATCGACGATGGATCTTGGTAATGCTTCACAAATAGCTTCACAAATCATTGAGCCTATCGACCTAACCACGCTCGAATCTTCAGAAATGGAACTCAACGCCCCTGTCCTCCGCATCATTGGCAAAGCGAAACTGTCTGGGCATGTCCCCATTAGTGGTGCAAAAAATTCCATCCTTGCCCTCATGGCAGGCTCACTTTTATCGTCAGAAGGATGCCGTATTCGGAATGTCCCCAACCTCGCTGATGTGCAGCGCATGAGTGACATTCTCGAAACCCTCGGTGTAAAAATTTCGCGCAATGGCGAAGTTCTCGATCTTGATACCAGCAACTTGACAACAAACTCTGCACCTTACGAATTGGTAAGTAAGATGAGAGCTAGTTTCTTTGCAGTTGGTTCACTATTGGCAAGACTAGGATCAGCGAAAATTCCTCTGCCAGGTGGCTGTGCGATCGGGGCGCGTCCTGTAGAACTGCATGTACGAGGGTTGCAATCTCTAGGAGCATTTGTGCAGATCGATCATGGTATCGTCCATGCCCATGCCATGAGTCCCAATGGACGTTTGCAAGGCGCAAAAATTTATCTTGATTATCCCAGCGTTGGTGCGACCGAGACCTTGATGATGGCGGCGACGCTCGCTGATGGGCAAACCATGATCGAGAATGCGGCTCTTGAGCCTGAAGTCATCGATCTAGCCGATCTTTGTATGGCGATGGGCGCAAAGATAAGAGGTGCTGGCACAAGTACGATCATTATTGATGGTGTCGAAAAGCTCCATTTTGCTGATTTCACAGCGATTCCCGATCGTGTTGAAGCTGCAACTTTTATGGTTGCTGCCGCCATTACGCGATCGACCTTATCGATGTCGCCTGTGATTCCTGCACACCTTACCGCCGCAATTTCTAAACTGCAAGATATCGGGGTCACCGTGCGCCAAGATTCTGACAATATGATCACTGTTATTGGTGGTGATAACTATCGTGCTGTAGATATCGAAACCTTACCTTATCCTGGATTCCCTACCGATATGCAGGCTCAATTTATGGCTTTGCTGACCATCTGTGATGGCAATGGTGTAGTTACTGAAACTGTATTTGAAAACCGCTTGCAACATGTTGCTGAACTCAATCGTATGGGTGCAAATATTCGACTCAAAAATAATGTTGCTGTGGTGACTGGTGTACCTCAATTGTCGGGCGCTCCTGTAATGGCAACCGATCTACGCGCTTCGGCTGCGCTGGTGATCGCAGGACTAGCCGCCGATGGCGAAACCACGGTCATGGGCTTACATCATCTCGATCGCGGTTACGATCGCATCGAAGAAAAGTTACGTAATGTTGGCGCGAAGCTTTATCGCACAACTGAAGCGATTCCCGTATAATGCAATACAGACGCTGCATAGCAGAGTCTGTATTGTTGCTTGACATTAAATTGCATGACTGAGCTTTGCGCGATCGCCTTAGGTAGTAACCTGAGCAGTGAAATAGGTGACTCCGAAAAAATTGTCCGTTCAGCGATCGTGCAACTTTCAAGTCTTTCCGAAATTGAGATAATTCGCGTTTCCCGTTGGTATCGAACTAAGGCGATTACTTTGCCAAATTCTGCCCCACAGCCTGACTATATAAATGGTTGTGCAATTTTAAAAACCAGTTTTCAGCCTCTGCAACTTTTGCAAGCGCTTTTCTATACTGAACAGATGTTTGGTCGCGAACGCCGCGAACGATGGGGTGCAAGAACTCTCGATCTAGATTTATTGCTTTATAGCGATCGCCAAATTGATAGCCCCGAATTAGTAATACCGCATCCCCGAATGAGCGATCGAGCTTTTGTGTTATTACCCTTAGCGGAGATTGCCCCCGATTGGATTCATCCGAAAGCTGGTGTGGCGATCGGTAAACTCGCTAAAAATCCCCTCGATCTAGATTTAAGTCATCCTATTGCTATATAGCGTTTTCTCAAGTTATACAAAATGCTGCATATCCTAAAGATTCTCAGGATCAATACCTAATTCACACAACTTGTCAGCTAGTTTTGATGCCCGTTGTTCAGCCGCAAATTTAGCTTGCTCAGCTGTAAATTGCCCTTGCTCAGCCAGAGATTTAGCTCGCTCAGCCTCTAATTTAGCTGCTGCAAACTCTGCTGTGCTGCGTAGTTTTTGATCTGTTGCGGGATCATAGAAGCGCATTTCTCCATCTTGTTGTCGCCGCAATTCCAAGCCCAATACCTGCGAAAAGACAGACAATTCTCCTTCTTTGATCTGCGATGGAATCGACAGATAGTTTCCTTCTACTAAGCGCAGCCCCTGTAGAGGAGGTTTTAGATAGTCGGCAGTGGGGTCCTATTGGAAGTATTCTTTGATTCCTAAATATGCATATAGTCCTTTTTTTGTGCCTTGGTCTTCGCTGACTGTGCTTTTTGAGGTGACTTCTAAAACAAAATCTGGAGCCTTGTAATTTTCTTCCCATAGCTTGTAAGAAGGACACTTTTTCTTTTCAACGCCAAATACCACAAATACATCTGGTGCGACTACTGCCTTGGGATTTCCTTGTTCATAATAAATAAACAAGTTGCCTGAAATATAAACATCAGAATGATTTTGAAAATGTAAGCTCAATGCTTCAACGCCGTAGATTAAGTAATCTCTTGCTGCATCACTTTCTGCCATCGGTAAGCCATCACTGCTAGGATACTCAAGATCGGGAGCCACATACTTGAAGGAGGTTGTCATTAATAAACTCCTAAAGCTCAGTTAGTTTATAAGGTAAGTATACTGACATATTTTATTTAATTACGAATTACGAATTTAAAAACCTCAATTCGTAATTCGTAATTTCAATTCCCATTTTTTGCACTTTTTTGTATACTCCCAATAATCCGACATAGTTCTTCTACTTCGGGATGTATACTTTGAAATTCTTTTTCGGTGAGGTAATCAGTATCTTGTTTAACGGGCTTCTTTGTCGGCGATCGCTAGTTTGTGGATAAAGTCAGCTTTTGATTGACTGCCGATCGCTTCTTCAACATTTGCGCCGATGCTGGTTCCCGATTAAAATTACGAATTACGAATTACGAATTACGAATGAGGGGAGGGAGAATTACGAATGAGGAGAATTACGAATTACGAATTACGAATTGTTTTTTGTGCTTTTTTGGATGCTGCCGATAATGCGACATAGTTCTTCTACGTCGGGGTGTATGCTTTCAAATTCTTTTTCGGTGAGGTAATCGGTATCCTTTAGCAGCCTTAGCCAGTAGCTTGTTTCGCGGGCTTCTTTGTAGGCGATCGCTAGTTTGTGAATAAAGTCAGCTTTTGATTGTCCACCGATCGCTTCTTCAACATTTGCGCCGATGCTGGTTCCCGATTAAAATTACGAATTACGAATTACGAATTACGAATTACGAATTACGAATTACGAATTACGAATTATTTTTTGTGCTTTTTTGGATACTCCCAATAATCCGACATAGTTCTTCTACGTCGGGATGTATGCTTTCAAATTCTTTTTCGGTGAGGTAATCGGTATCTTTTAGCAGTCTTAGCCAGTAGCTTGTTTCGCGGGCTTCTTTGTAGGCTATGGATAGTTTTGAAATAAAGTCTGCTTTTGATTGTCCACCGATCGCTTCTTCAATATTTGCGCCGATGCTGGTTCCCGATCGCAATATTTGTTTAGATAGAACATATTCCTTTTTGGTGCTTGTCAAATACTGATAAAGCTTCACGATCCGCACTGCGAAGGCGTAACTTTTTTGTTGTACTAAATTATCAGGCTTCATTTATTTAATTATGAATTACGAAATTTTAACTCGTAATTCGTAATTGATAATTCGTAATTAAAAAAAACTCGTAATTCGTAATTAATCAATTCTCGTAATTCGTAATTCGTAATTGATCGCATCAACCCGCCCCCAGAAATATCCCATCTCGTCGCTGGCGCGTTTGGCTCTGTCGGCTTCGCGTCTGGCGGTAATGAGATCGCCTTCGCGCCAATGCAGCCATGCTAGGGCAATGCGAAGATCTGCTTCATAACGGCGATAACCGCCTGTAGTGGCATAGGTCAGCGCTTCGTCAAGATGTTGTCGCGCTAGTACTAGATCGTTCTCATTTCTAGGATTCTCATTTGTGCGGAGGGAAAGCATATAGCATTGCTCAGTTTGGGAATGGGAAATTGCTTGCACCACTTCTTGTGAAATTGGGATTAGTCCTAGACCAACCAACCAGCGACCATAGCCTAGCAAGGCTTCAATTAGAACGGCGCGAAAGGAAATACTGCGGGCGATTTTGAGGGCTTCGACATAATGAACTTGTGGATCGATGCCAAGATCGCCGAGAACGCGATGCGATCGGCTGATATTGTCTAACCAGTTATTTCGCTTGCAAATTTCTAGATTTGCCTCTGTAACGCGCCGCGCATAGTCCGCTTCACCATACCTTAGCAAGTATTCCGCGTGAAAACTGCCTATATCGCTGTACAGATATTGCTTGGACGAATCGATCTCACGTTGCAATGCCTCGGCTTGCTGAAAAGGCTCACCCGCCGTAGTTCCAGATCCTTGCAAAAATTTTGCATAAGCGAGACGGGCGAGTGAATAGCATTTGTAATTTTTATTTTCAGCGCGATCGCTTAGGGCGATCGCCTCACGCGCCGACTCAGCACTTGCCGCCAGATCGCCGAGATAAGCATACAAATCTGAAAGGCTATAGTAGCCCGCACTAGCGTTGTACCAATCAGATTGACTTATCCTAATATGATTTTTACGTTCATAAAAGGGAGATGCTTCACGCAAGCGTCCCAAATTCATGAGGCAGAGGGCGATCTCGTTCAGAATAAAGGCTTTATCACTTGGTTGGCTTACCTGCGGATCTTGCAATGTATCGCCCTGTGGGAAAAACTCTTGCATGATGGCGAGATTCGTTTCATAAGCACAGAGTTTATGGATAATGACACGGCTAGTCTTCTGATAAATCCGCTCCCAATAAATATCATCATTCGCCTCATCATACTCACCCGCCTGACAAGCATGATGTACCGCTTCAATCAACGGAGCAAGTTGATCGAGAGTTGGCAATTCGGGCATTTCTCCCGCAATATCGAGATACCATTCCTTAATTCGATTGTGGAGTGCCTGCACTACCTCAATGGGCTTCTCTTTCAGCCGTTCCAGATAATGCGACCTAATCAATGGATGCGTCGTATAATGTTGCAATCGGTTATCATAGCGCAACATCCGATAGTTCACTAATTGATTCAAAAACCCACTCGATCCCCCTAAATCCGCCAACGCTGCCTCCTTCACTGGCAAACGGAACGCACTAAAAGATTCCATCACCTCCCGTTCCGCCTCAGACAAATGCTCATCATAGCGCCGCAACACCCGCCGCAC
>NZ_BBJB01000093.1 GCF_016584665.1 Pseudanabaena sp. lw0831 | reverse complement strand
GTTGCGGCGCTATGATGAGCATTTGTCTGAGGCAGAACGGGAGGTGATGGAATGTTTTAGTGCATTCCGTTTGCCAGTGAAAGAGTCGGCGTTGGTGTATTTAGGGGGATCGAGTGGCATTTTGCATCAGTTAGCGAAGTATCGGATGTTGCGCTACGATAGCCGATTGCAACACTATACGACGCATCCATTGATTAGGTCTTACTATTTGGAACGGATGCAAGAGAAGCCCATTGAGGCAGTGCAGGAACTTCACAATCGAGTTAAGGGTTGGTATCTCGACATTGCAGGAGCAATGCCCGAAGTGCCAACGCTCGATCAACTTGCACCGTTGATTGAAGCGGTACATCATGCTTGTCAAGCAGGCGTATATGACGAGGCAAGCAATATTGCTTGGAAAAAGATTGATCAACAATATCGTTATATCCTTACTCATGTACTCGGTGCTTATGAGACCAATCTTTCTATCACTAAAGAATTTTTTCTCTATGGCGATCTATATCAAGAGCCACAGGTAGGTCAACCAATAAATAAAGGCTATCTTCTAAACACAATCGCTGTCTGTCTCATGGCTTTAGGACACTTGCGAGAAGCACCTTCTTTTTACGAGCGAAGTATTAGTTACATTCAATCTGACAACCTCAACTCTAGCGTAAGCTATCGGAATCTAGCAGATTTATATATCTTTCTTGGTGATCTAGGAAGAAGTGTTCACTCTGCTAGTGAAGCGATTAGAATGAGTGATTCTGCCAAGAACAAAGAATTCAAATGCAATTCAATTGCTAAACTTGCTTACATATTATTTTTGCAAGGAGATGCTAAAGCCAATAGGACATTTCAGCAAGCTGAGATATTACAGCGTATGATAGAACCTCACACACAATATCTATATAGCGATTTAGGCATTTTTCACGCAGAATACTTAATCCGATTTGGTGAATTAGATTATGCACAGCATATTACACAGACAAATTTTGAAATTTGCAATCACAATCACTTTGTAAAATCTTTTAGCCAATGTCATCGCGTTCTCGGTGATCTTGGCATCAATTCTCAAGTGCATTATGCTGAAGCCCTCAAAATTGCACGTAGTATTTCTTTCCGTGCCGTTCTCATTACAGCATTGCTAGGTTATGGTCGCTGGTTGGTGGGTCTAGGACTAATCCCAATTTCTCAAGAAGTGAAGCAAGCAATTTCCCATTCCCAAACAGAACAATGCTATATGCTTTCCCTCCGCACGAATGAGAATCCTAAAGATGAGAACGATCTTGTACTAGCGCGACAATATCTTGACGAAGCGCTGACCTATGCCACTACAAGCGGTTATCGCATTTATGAAACAGATCTTCGCATTGCCCTAGCATGGCTGCATTGGCGCGAAGGCGATCTCATTACCGCCAGACGTGAAGCAGACAGAGCCAAACGCGCCAGCGAGGAGATGGGATATTTCTGGGGACGGGTCGATGCCTCTGCTTTGATTACGAGAATTGATTAATTACGAATTACGAATTACGAGTTTTTTTTAATTATGAATTACGAGAATTGATTAATTACGAATTACGAATTACGAGTTACGAGTTAAAATTTCATGATTCGTAACTGATTTTACGTGGAACGATTTGGCTAGATGTACGAATCTATAGGGTTACAGGCAATCAACACTTTAAAGTCCACGATTTTTGTCTCTGTAAAGTCTTCAAGATTTCCACGTAACATCAGTTCGTAATTCGTAATTCGTAATTCGTAATTAAAAAACTCGTAATTCGTAATTCGTAATTTAAAAAATGAAACCCGAAAACGTAGTCCAACAAAAAAGTTACGCCTTCGCTGTGCGGATCGTGAAGCTTTATCAGTATTTGACAAGCACAAAAAAAGAATATGTCCTGTCTAAACAAATATTGCGATCGGGAACCAGTATCGGTGCAAATGTTGAAGAAGCTATTGGTGGGCAATCAAAAGCAGACTTTATCTCCAAACTATCAATAGCGTATAAAGAAGCCCGCGAAACAAGCTACTGGCTAAGGCTCCTAAAAGACACTGATTATCTAACCGAAAAAGAATTTGAAAGCATACATCCCGATGTAGAAGAACTATGTCGGATTATTGGGAGCATACAGAAAAGTGCGAAGGGGAATGAATAATTACGAATTATCAATTACGAATTAAAATTTCTTCATTCGTAATTCGTAATTGATAATTCGTAATTATTCATTCCCCATGCGGATCGCAAAAATTAAAAACCTTATTTGTTACGTCACCAACTCAGAAACGCTCACGCTCTAGTTATGCGAGAAAAGACTAACTTTTTTTGCACGGCAAAGCATCGCCAAAAAAGTTATTTCTAGACTTTACTTGCTTAATGTGGGAATAGGGAATGTAGCACCTTGCTGATAAGCGTCAAAATGTAGCTTGAAATATTGCCACGAAGTCATTTCCTCACCTTCAATCTTTTCTGATGGTGCGTCTTTAAACATAGGCACACGAGTTTCGATTTCTTTTTTGAGAATTTCTGGTAGCGCATTAAAATCTTTGACTTTTTTACCAGCGGCACTGTAAATCAGATTACCTTCTCGCTGTCCCATTTTCATCCAAGGCAACCATGGCCCCACGCGATTCCAAGAGAGAACTAATTTCGATACAGTTGTGGCTTTAGGGTCTTCAAGATCGGCAATGGGAACCGCGAGCTTAAATAATTCTACGGAGTTGTACATTGGGCGATCGCAATATTCTGCGAACTTAGGATCATCAGCTAGAGGATTAGGATAGTGACCAAATAGGTCGAAAATAAAAGTTGCCGTATCGCCCTCCACTTCGGCAGGAATATTGTGGCGAAATGTACCTTGAATAGGGCTATTAGCCACATGGACTACAGGCAACATTTCACCAGTCCAAGGATTTTGCCAATGACGGATCATCTCACCAGTTTCAGGATCGAGATATAGCAGCACTTCGCGAGAGGTAAAGTCCCAACCCCCATCACCTTTGTCGATACATCGCCCCACACTTATACCGACAATTTGGAACAGTTTGCGCTTTGGCTCATTGGGCATAAACGAATAGAGATAACCACTCCAAGCCCAAAATGACAGTGTGCCATCAGTTGTACATCTGGTTTTGACAAACTGCGTAGCCGAAAATTCTCTCGTTTCTGCAAACATTGATTTTCTCGCTATTTTAGATCTTGATTGCTGATCACTAGCTTCAGTGTACAAAATTTATGCACAGATCAAAAAGCCAAAAGATGAGAGACTGCTCGAAGCGCAGTCTCTCATCTTTTGGCTTTTTTGATAAAATGCTGCTTGATGACATCAAGTTTGGTGCATTCCCAATAGTCAATATGGGAAATAATTAATTCACCCTTTTCATCAAGAGTGAGATCGCTCCAGCCAGTAACCGCGATTCTCGGCTTCCAAGGTAAAGGCGCATCCCAACTCATCGTCCAGCGAGTTTTGATCAGATTATCTGTACGACTAATTGCGTGGAGATCAAGCTTGAGATTTTTAAACCAAAATGTAATAAAGCCGATCATCTTTTGATATTGTTTGATGCCACGAAAGTTATAGACAGGATCTTTAAAATAGACATCCTCGCTATAGATGCTATAGGTTTGCGCTTCAGGGAATTTTGCGTAATCAGATTGTACAATATCGAGAATGGTGGTCATTGATGTGGTCATTTTGCGATCGACTCTTATGAATTCATGGCATTGATCTTTGATGATAACCTTGCGAACACACAACCTTAAGAAGCTCAAGATGGATAATTGCTCTTTCCTAAACAAAGGGGACGATTCTCGTCCCCTTTGTTTAGGAAAGAGCATCCCGTAACATCGCTAATTTTTCAGGCAAGATGCGATAGTAAATCCAAGTTCCACGCCGCTCTTTGGTGAGTAATCCTGCTTCATATAAGACTTTGAGATGATGGCTCACCGTTGGTTGTGCTAAACCTAAAGCCTCCACCAATTCACAAGCGCAGACTTCTTGGCTTGGTTGAGCGGAAATCAAGCTTAAAATCTGTAATCTTGCTGGTTCTCCCAACACGCGAAAAATCGCCGCAAGATAGTTAGTATCTTCAGACGTGATGCGACCATTGAGCAATGGGGGACAACAACGGGCGATCGCCTCAACTTCAGGCTTAGTTGTATTGGCACTTGCAAAGTTTTTTTGAGCAGTTTTCATAAAATCCATCTTGACATATCGACCTGAAAGCCGTCAAAATATAGACTACCATCAATATTGATGATAATCTATATCTGAGGTTGCTCTATGGCTGTGCGCGCTGGCATTAATGGTTTTGGCAGAATTGGTCGATTAGCTCTCCGTGCTGCTTGGGGCTTTCCTGAATTGGAATTTGTACATATTAATGAAGTTAAAGGCGGAATAGAAGCGGCGGCGCATTTACTCACATTTGACTCAGTACATGGACGCTGGTTGCCTGATGTGCAAGTCATAGGCGATCGCATTGCCATCGATGATCAAAAATCAATTCAAAAGCTCAGCTTTAGCGAATATGCGAAACCTGAATTAGTCAACTGGCAAGAATTAGGAGTTGATATCGTATTGGAATGTTCTGGCAAATTTCGCACCCCAGAAACCCTAAATCCCTATTTCACCAAGGGCGTAAAGAAAGTAATCGTAGCGGCTCCTGTCAAAGAAGAAGCGCTCAATATCGTAATGGGAATTAACGATTATCTTTACGATCCTGCACAGCATCATCTTCTTACCGCCGCCTCTTGTACCACCAATTGCCTCGCGCCTGTGGTGAAAGTTATCCATGAAGGTTTAGGAATTAAGCATGGTGTAATTACCACGATTCATGACAACACAAATACGCAAACCCTCGTTGATGCGCCCCATAAAGATCTGCGCCGTGCTAGGGCTTCGGCTTTATCTTTAATTCCGACAACAACAGGATCAGCAACTGCGATCGCGATGATCTATCCCGACCTCAAGGGCAAGTTAAATGGATTAGCGGTGCGAGTGCCCTTACTCAATGCTTCGCTTACAGATTGTGTATTTGAAGTAGAAAGAAAAACCACAATTGAGGAAGTCAATCAATTATTAAAAACAGCCGCCGACGGAGAACTCAACGGGATTTTAGGTTATGAAGAGCGTCCCTTAGTTTCCATTGACTACAAAGATGATTCGCGATCGGCAATCATTGATGCCCTTTCGACAATGGTTGTGGATGGAACTCAAGTCAAGATATTGGCTTGGTATGACAACGAATGGGGTTATTCCTGCCGCATGGCGGAATTGGCGAGAAAAGTAGCGATCGCTCTCTAAAAGCAAAATTGAGGGTGCGAAGCACGCTCAATTTTGCTGCAAATATTCTTTAAGAAAACCTATGAACTCTTCCACCGCATCCCAAGCAAACTTCAAGAACTACGCGCTTGTCACCCTCACCTATTGGGGATTCACGATTACCGATGGTGCTTTACGATTATTAGTATTGCTATATTTCAATAACATTGGCTATACCCCAATTCAGATCGCTTCTCTATTTCTATTCTACGAAGTCTTTGGAGTCGTTACCAACTTTTTAGGCGGATGGATTGGTTCGCAATTAGGGCTGAAAATTACGCTCTATACAGGGATAGGATTGCAGATTTTCTCCTTAATGCTATTATCCTTTCTCAATCCTGAATGGACGCAGTGGTTATCAGTTCTCTATGTGATGATTGCTCAAGCTTTTTCTGGTATTGCAAAAGACCTAACCAAAATGAGTACCAAGAGCGCAATTCGATTAGTCGTGCCGCAAGATGCTCAGTCAGCACTATTTAAATGGGTCGCAATTCTGACAGGTTCTAAGAATGCCCTCAAAGGCGTGGGTTTTTTTATCGGTAGTGCTTTGTTAGGACTATTTGGATTTGCGAATTCCCTGTGGGTTATGGCTGGAGGTCTATTCTTGCTCTTGTTTACAGGCTTATTCTTGCCTAAAGGTATGGGTAAAATTAAGGCGAAAGTTAAGTTTAAACAACTCTTTTCCAAAAGTCCCGAAATCAATCTACTTTCCGCAGCCAGATTTTTCTTGTTTGGTTCTAGAGATGTTTGGTTTGTGGTGGGATTACCTGTATTCTTGCGAAGTATTTTAGGCTGGTCATTTTATCAAGTTGGTGGATTTTTAGCCTGTTGGGTAATCGGCTATGGCATCATTCAATCCCTTGCACCAACATTAATTAAGCGATTTGGTTCAGGTCAGCCACCGCGATCGCAAACCGTGAGATTTTGGACTACTGCCCTAATAACGGTTCCTGCGCTCATTGCGATCGCCTTGCAATTAAATCTCCCAGCAAACTTGGTAATTATCGGTGGATTACTTATCTTCGGAGTCGTCTTTGCCTTTAACTCATCCGTACATTCCTATCTAGTTCTCGCATTCACCGATGATGACAAAGTAGCGCTGAATGTAGGCTTTTACTACATGGCTAATTCGGGTGGACGCTTAGTAGGAACAGTGCTATCGGGTTTGGTGTATCAATTTGCAGGTTTAATTGGTTGTCTCTGGGTATCAACGGCTCTAGTTCTCGCCGCCGCCGTGATTACGCGCAAGTTGCCTGATCCTGAGCCAAGTAAGGAGATCGCATGGAAATCTAATGGAGAATAGAGAGATCGCCTGCGATTTCAACACATAACCATCTAGCTGATTTTGGCTAGCTGTGGTAGCATCTGATAAGTTCGCTCGACAGTAATGGCAAAAGTCCTTGTACTAAACGCATCCTATGAGCCGCTGAACATCACAAATTGGCAGCGAGCTATTGTGTTGGTCATAAAAGGTAAAGCTGAACAAGTCGAACATAACGGCAGGATGATTTATCCTGGAATGCCACTGCCTACAGTGATCCGAATGTTGCAATATATCAGCATTCCCTACAAAGAAATTCCCCTCACTCGTCGTAATATTCTCCATCGCGATTCCCATTCCTGCCAGTATTGTGGACATACTGGCGACGATCTGACGTTAGATCATGTCATGCCGCGATCGCGTGGTGGTGGTGACAGTTGGGACAATATTATTACCGCCTGTGTGCGCTGCAATGTCAAAAAAGGCAACCGCACACCTAAAGAAGCATCTATGCCATTAAAGAAGCAACCACGCCGCCCCCACAGTGGCTTGCATTTCGAGGTGACAAAATATCTGAGATCGGGAAATCATGACGAATGGCAGAAATATATTATTAATTAGAAAACCAAAACCAACAAGAGAGTAGCGGCGCTTCGCGCCGCTACTCTCTTGTTGGTTATAGCTATAAAAGCTTGATTTGTATGCCTTTGGGACTAGTCTTTTGTTTTTTGTTGCAGTCCAAAGCGCTGTAAACTTTAGAAAATATAAAGTTACTTGAATAACATTTTATAAATAATGACCAAAAATGTATGGATATTTCCTGGGCAAGGCTCTCAGGCTGTGGGTATGGGCTTAGACCTTGCGGAAATAGGCAAGGATAAGTTTGACAAGGCGGAGAAAATTTTAGGTTGGTCGATTTTAGATAAATCACAGACTGATGCCACAGAACTGGCCAAAACCGAATTTACTCAGCCTTGCCTGTATGTGATTTCAGCAATTCTCGCTGATGTTTTAAAAGCTAAAGGTGCAAAACCTGATGCGGTGACAGGGCATAGCTTGGGAGAATACAGTGCGCTTTATTGTGCAGGTGTCGTGGATTTTGCCACAGGACTAGAGCTAGTGAGGCATCGATCGCTCTTGATGTCTGAAGCAAGTGGTGGCGCGATGACGGCTTTACTTGGATTTGATCGCCATCAATTAGAAGCAGCGATCGCCCAAACCGCAGATGTAATTCTGGCTAATGATAATAGTAACGATCAGGTGGTAATTTCAGGTACGGAAGCCGCAATCAAGTCGATCTGTGAGCAAGTTAAGTCAAGGAGAGCAATCCCTTTGAAAGTGAGTGGAGCTTTCCATTCCCCACTGATGGCAGAAGCGGCTACACAATTTGCGGTAACGCTGGAAAAGATAATCTTTAATGATGCTGAGATTCCTGTTATTTCTAATGTTGCTCCAGACGACGCTACAACATCAGGGCAAGTTATCCGAGAGCATCTTTCTCAACAAATGACTTCTCCAGTACGTTGGCGTGAAATCTGTTTATATCTGGCGGCTCAAGGATATGAGAAAGCGATCGAAGTTGGTTCAGGCAAAGTTTTAACTGGGCTAGTTAGGAAATCAGCCCCAAGTCTGGCGCTCGTGAATGTTAGTACATTGGAACAAGCGATAGCTTTTTAAGCATAGAAAGCGCGAGATTCGTACGCGCTTTCTATCTATTTCCTTCTGTCTGGCATATCACCCAGTAACTTCGTGATAGTATCAGCTTCCAAAGGCTTAAACAGATAATATCCCTGACCTGCATGGCAATTATTAGCTTCCAAAAAGCATAACTGCTCAGCAGTTTCTACGCCTTCAGCAACTACATTTAAGCCAAGATTTATTCCTAAAATAATAATTGCTTTGACAATTTCACCGTCTTTAGAGTTGCTATCAATTCGTGAAACAAAGGATTGATCGATCTTGAGCGTATGAATTGGAAACCGATGGAGATAGCTCAATGAAGAATAGCCTGTACCAAAATCATCAATACAAATTTGAATGTTTTGTTCTTGTAGTTCACTTAAGATTTTAGTTGATAAAGAAGTTTTCTCGATTAATATGCTTTCCGTAACTTCTATTTTTAAACTAGCATGATTGAGATTTGTTCTACTGAGTACTTTTTCGATTTGGCTTGTCAAATCTGGTTTCGCAAACTGTCGTCCAGATAGATTCACATTCATGGTTAGAGCTTTCGCCATTGGGAACTGATCTTGCCATGCCCGCAACTGCGAGCAAGCTTCTTGCAATACCCAAAAGTCGATCGCCCCAATCAATCCGATATCTTCCGCGATTGGGATAAATTCGGCAGGAGAAACTAAGCCTTGTTCGGGATGCTGCCAACGCACAAGTGCCTCAAAGCCAAGTATTTGCCTCGTCTTTAGACAGACAATTGGCTGGTAATGCACTCGTAGCTCTTGGCGATCAATAGCTCGACGCAGTTCGCTCTCTAGGCGTAATTTCCTAAGAGCTTCTGTATGCATATCAGGATTAAATGTCTCATATCTCTCTCGACCTAGATCCTTAGCTCGATACATGGCTAGATCAGCGTCGCGAAGCAATTGCTCTGGGTTGTTATGATCGGCGGAGTTGAAGGCAATTCCAATACTTGCCGTGACAAATATTTCATTGCCATCGATTAAGATGGGAACTTTTAATGCGCCTTGAATCCTCTGGACAACGTCAATCACGTCATTAACATCTTGAATTTCCTCGATTAGCATCACAAATTCATCGCCACCCAAACGAGCAACTGTATCGCCTCCGCGCAGACAAGCAGTGAGACGATCCGCCACAACCTTTAATAGTTGATCGCCTGCTAAATGTCCAAGGCTGTCATTGATTACTTTAAATCGATCTAAATCTAAAAATAGCACTGCAAATTTTTCAGACAGATTTCCTGCGTTTAGGTGCGAACGCCTCTGGGATAGTTGTAGAGCATGGCTAAGTCGATCTGAGAACAAAGCACGATTTGGTAAGCCTGTGAGCGCATCATGAAATGCATCATGACGTAGTTGGGCTTCCATTTTTTTACGCTCCATCAGTTGGGATTGCGCATTTTGATAGAGATCTGACTGATGGATCGCGATCGCACATTGATCGGCGATCGCCTTAACTAGCGATAGTTCGTCCTCAGACCATATGCGCTCGCGATCGCACTGATATAGGCTAATCCCGCCTAAATAAGTTTGTTGATAAACAAGAGAAGTTATCAAAAGAGAATAGATACTATATTTTTCTCCTAACTGTCTTAGCCCTTCTGGAAGAGAGTCGCCAATCGGATGAATAGAGATTTGCTTTCCTTGAACTAAATCATCATGATAATGCTCATAAAAACCACAAGATAGCCCAATTACTGATTCGCTATGATCGACGTTGTTTTTACTGGCATAGCAAACTCGCATCCTCTTCAAAGTATCTGGCTGAAAGATTAAACAATGACTCACATGTAAAGCTTCTTGCAATAGATCCGCAGTTGTTTGCAGGACATCTTCTAAAACTAGAGTTTCTCTCATGGCTTGGACAATGCGATTAATAATTGTCTCTCGCCATGCTTGCTGCTCAATTTGCGCGATCGCGTTTTTCTGTTGTTGGCGTAATGCAAACTCTTGCAGAGCGCGTTGCAAAACACTAGGCAACCGAAACAAACGATCTTTTAAAACATAATCGGTCATTCCCGCTTTGATACATTCAACAGCAGCTTCTTCTCCTAAACTCCCCGTAATCAAGATAAATGGAATATCTTGCCCTGATTGTTTAAGAAAGTTAAAAGCTTGCAACCCATTAAAACTAGGCAGCCGATAGTCTGACAAAACTACATCATAAATCTCATCTTGTAAGTGTTCTTGGCACTCGATCGCTGTGCTAGCAATGTCGTAGGTAAAATCTAAGCCTGCTGATTCCAGCGCCAATAGTGTCAGCTCTACATCGGCATCAACATCTTCAATAATCAAAATACGCAGCGATCGCTGCGTCTCTGGCTTTTCAGATTCTCTTAGCTCTGGTATCAATTTTCCCATGGGTTATAGATGCAAAGATATAGGTTTAGAGTTCTTACTTACAATCATTGCCATCTACCTGAAATTAATCACTTAGCGAGTCAATGCAGTCTATTTACTAAAGTATATCTAAAAAAATACATAAACTATAGCTATGGACGTTAATCAATTAGTGGCAGCTGATTTAGCATCATCCAGTAAAAGCCTACATGTTGAGCTATTTCCACAAACTGCTGAAAATCTAAAGGCTTAACAATATAACTATTTACACCTAAATCATAACAAGCTTTTAAATCTCGATTTTCAGCCGATGAAGTCATCACGACAACGACAAGATTACAAGTAAGAGGAGAACTACGAATCATCTCTAAAACTCGAATACCATCTATTTTGGGTAATTTTAAGTCTAAAAGCACTAGGCGCGGTAGTGGGTGGGTCGGTGGTTGACCATCGCGCCCAAATAGGTAATGAACCGCCTGTTCTCCGTCTGACACTACGTCTATTTTATTGACAAAGTTATAGCTATCCAAGGCAATTTGGATTAACTCAACATCATTTGGATCATCCTCAATAAGCAGGATTTGGGTTGGTTCCATTTATTTAGACCATAATAATTTATAGAACTATGCAGCGCGAAATGCAGCTTAGTTCTATAGTTTTATAAAGAAAGTTGCGCCTTGATCGGGATATCCCTCTGCCCAGATAGATCCACCATGACGCTGAATAATACGTTGGACGATCGCTAAACCAATACCAGTCCCCTCAAATTCCTTGTCATTATGCAATCTTTGAAAAGCACCAAAGAGTTTATCTGCATATTCCATTTGAAAGCCCACGCCATTATCTCTAATTCTAATGGTTTGATCTGGCAAACTATCAATTTCGATGTAGGGTTGGGGCTGGTTGCGGCTAAATTTAACAGCATTGCCAATCAGGTTACGAAAAACTTGTTGCAAAAGGGTGGGATCACCAACTGTAGTTGGTAAGTCACCGATCGCAAATTTAACTAACGGGTTATGGCTTGGGTCAGTACGAATGATTTCGATCGCCTCATCGACCAAATCTCGAATTGATATCTGTTTGGAGTCTAATGGTCGCCGTCCGTAACGGGAGAGCGTGAGCAGCCCATCGATTAGATGCCCCATCTTTTGGCTGCTCTTCTCAATCACCTGCAAATAGTGATTCACTTTAGGATCGTTCAGAGCTTCATGGGTTTTCAGTCGTTGGTGTAAAGCATTCACAAAGCCATTCATATGACGCAATGGTGCACGCAAATCATGGGAGACAGAGTAACTAAATGATTCCAATTCACGATTGGTATTGGCTAACTGATTTGCTGTATGCAAAATTTTGGCTTCAGCGAGTTTGCGATCGCTAATATCCATCGCCGTACCAATAATGTGCGTTAACTGCCCTGATAAGTCATAGATCATTTCACCGCGAGCCATCACATAGATCAATTTGCCATCTGGTTGTAACACGCGATGTTCAAGATCGTAGGATTGAGCCAAGCTAATTGCATTTTGTACGGTTTGGTTAAAAAGCTCCCAATCTTCTGGATGGATATATAGTTTCAATTCGTCATAGCTTGGCGGCTCTGGGCTAGGCTCAAGCCCATAAATATGAAAAATTTCATCTGACCATGTGAGTTTGCCAGTATTCATTTCAAATTCCCAACTACCGACCTTACCAATACGCTGTGCGACTTTGAGATGGGTATCACTTTTCAGAAGCAGTTCTTCAGCTTGTTTGCGATCGGTAATATCAAAGTTAATACCGATCAAGCGTTGAGGTTCGCCATCAGTATTACGTTGCACCAAAGCATATGCTTTAAGATAGCGAATGTTACCATCGGGCAGGACGATCCGAAATTCGGGTTCGTATTCTTTCTCACCGTTGAGAGCTAGCTGTACTGCGGTTTCTGCACTCGCGCGATCGCTAGGATGAACACGACTTGCCCAAGCTAAATAAGCATCGGCAGATTGATCGGGGTTAATGCCATAAAGCTCGTAGGTGCGCTCATCCCAGACAAGACAATTGTGTGCAATATCCCATTCCCAAATGCCGATTGCTGCTGATTTTATGGCTAGAGTCAGGCGATCGGTGAGATTTTGGAGTTGCTGCTCAGTTTCTTTACGATCGGTGATGTCTAATAATGTGCCAACAATTTGGATTGCTTTCCCCATCAGATCGCAAATAATTTCGCCTTTGGCTAAAACATAAATTAATGTGCCATCAGCCCAGCAAATGCGATATTCAACCTCGTAAGGTTCACAAGTGGCGATCGCATTCTGGACGACTCGATCAAAATATTCCCAGTCATCGGAATGCACAGATTTTTGTAGTTCTGGATAAGTCGGTGTACCGAATGCGGGGTCACGGCTAAAAATGCGAAATACCTCTTCTGACCAGATCACGTCCCCTGTTCGGAGATCAAATTCCCAACTACCGAGTCTGCTAATGCGCTGGGCTACTTTTAAGTGAGCATCACTCTTGAGTAGCTGTTCTTCGGCTAATTTGTGATTGGTGATATCACGCACAATTACTAACAGCTCATCTTTGCCGTAGGGCGTAATTCTTACCTCTTCGTATACAGTTTTACCAAACTTAGATAGCTGCTGTGCATAGATCTGCACCTCTCCTGTCGCGATCGCTTTCTTATATAGTTGTAATTGTGCAGCCAGATCTTCTGGCGATAAAACTTCAGAAATATGATGTTGGATGGGGATGTATTTTGACTTGTCATGGGTTGAAGGGATAATGCACTGGATACAAGTACCATCAGGCTTTAAGAGAAGTAGCAGATCTGGAAGAGCTTTGATAATAGATAGGTTGCTGGCTTTACTCTGTTGTAAATCAGCAGTTCGTTGCTCAATTCTTATTTCTAATTCGTCATTCAGTTTCTGGAGAGCAGTTTCAGCATTTTTTAGCGCCGTGACATCTCTTCCAGCCGACTGGATTTCAATGAGTTGTCCTCGATTATCAAAAATCCCCTGATTAATCCATTGCGTACAGCCAATCTGCCCATCCGCCCGTTGGTCGTGGTTTTCAGCTAAAAAGCTGGGATTAACTGGGCTTAGTGCCGATATTTTTTGTAATGTACTTTGCAGCTCATCGGGAGGAGCGAAGTCGATCCATTTTAGACCGATGACCTGATCGAGGGGCATTCCCAAGGCGCGGCATAAGGACTCATTGGCAAAAGTGATCGTGGTGTCAGGCTGCGATCGCAGCACAAAATCTATTTGAGTTTGTACGACTTGACGATAGCGATTTTCACTTTCAGCCAAAGCTTGTTCGACTTGTTTTTGTTTTGCTTCAGCACGCCTGCGATCGCTAATATCTTGTACAGTTGCGATAAAAAAATCAATGGTACGATCTTCTTTGCGCAAACATTTGACATCAATGGAAGCATCGATGACGCTGCCATCTTTACGAATAAAGCGCTTATCCATGACATAGCCTTCAGTCTCTCCCCGCATTACCCTTTCAAATTCGGTAACATCGAGATCTAGATCTTCAGGATGAGTTATTTCTGTCCAAGTGATTTGAGGTAATTCTTCTCGCGAATAGCCTAAAATTTCGCAGAGGCGATCGTTAAACTTTACCCAACGTTTAGTCTCAGGCGAAGTGATCGCCATGCCAATAAAGGGCAAATCGTAGAACAATCTCAGAATTGCTTCGTTGAGTTTGGTTTCATCGAGATTATCCATGTTTAGACCATGCAAGCTGGCTGAGTCATATATGTAGCATAGCTAAAAAAAAGATGCGGCGTAAAACGCCACATCTTTTTTTAGATCTTGACAAATTGTTTCTCAATTAATCCCGTCAAACTATCAGTCCAATGTTGAGCCAAATCAAGGGTTTCCGCTTCTACCATTACCCGCATCAATGGCTCCGTACCCGATGCACGCACCAAAATCCGACCCCGATCGCCCAAATCTTGTTCGGCTAGAGCGATCGCTTGAACGAGAACATCACAGGTTTGCCAATTGCGGCGCAATTCCCGATCTTCCACCCGCACGTTCTTGAGCAACTGTGGATAAGGATGAAAGCTTTGATCCATCAATTCGGATAAAGGAGCTTTTTGCTTAGCAAGAGCCGCGAGATGTAGCGCCGCCAATAGCCCATCACCACTAACCGCATAGTGACGACAGAGAACATGTCCTGACTGCTCACCACCGAGCATTGCGCCCGATCGCACCATTTCCGCATGAACATATTGATCGCCCACATCGGTGCGTACCAAATTGCCACCAAGCTTTTGCCATGCGCGTTCAAAGCCAAGATTTGCCATTACAGTTGTCACGATCGCACTATCGGGCAGTTGATTATTTTCCATTAACTCCTGTCCCCACAGGTACAGGATGTAGTCACCATCGACCACGCGTCCATTACTATCGACCGCCAACACGCGATCGGCATCACCATCAAAGGCAAAGCCGATATCTGCCTCATGTTCTTTCACTGCTGCTCGTAATGGTTCGAGGTGAGTGGAGCCACAATTAACATTAATGCGATCGCCATCAGCCTCTTGGTGTAAGCAGATTACTTCTGCGCCCAAGTTGCGAAATACTTCTAGCGATACACGGGTAGCCGAACCCCATGCGAGATCCAAAACTACTTTTAAACCGCTTAAATCTGTAGCGATCGAGGATTGTAAAGACTCTTGATAATCAGCGATTAAATGCGATTTTTCGTGATATTTACCCCAATCCGTAGAGGAGTTGACCAGATCAGCATGGAGGCGCGATTCCAAAAGTTTCTCGATCGCCTGCTGAGTTTCACCACAAAGTTTTACGCCATTGGCTCCGAAGAACTTAATACCATTGTCTTCAGGGGGATTATGGCTAGCGGAAATCATCACACCACCAAAGATTTCAGAGGAATTCGCTGTCAGGTAAGCGATCGCAGGCGTAGGACATAACCCAATATGCCAAACATCCCAACCTGCCGCAGTCAAACCTGCGGAAATAGCTGACGAGAGCATATCACCCGATGTCCGAGAATCTTGCCCAATCGCAATTACATTGGCTCTATTTGCCAAATCAAGCGCAACTCGCTCTTTTAAAATTTTTCCTGCACTAATCCCAACCTCTAACGCCAATGGGGCTGTTAAAAAACTCCCAACATGACCGCGAATACCATCTGTACCAAACAATTTCATAAATCAAACTCCACACACCTTAAATAAATAAGAAGGCTCACTGCGTGAGCCTTCTTATTAAAACATTATGCTGCGACTGCAAATTTAGGGCGTTGGGCTACAACCTCATCGATTAACCCATAATTCTTAGCTTCATCGGGAGCCATGAAGAAATCGCGATCCGTATCCTCGGCAATGCGATCGATTGGCTGCCCAGTATGGAAAGCCATCAACTGATTGAGGCGACTCTTGTGATAAAGAATTTCCTTTGCTTGAATTTCAATATCCGTAGCCTGTCCCTGTGCACCACCAAGAGGTTGGTGAATCATGATGCGTGTATGGGGCAAAGAAAGCCTCTTCCCCTTTGCGCCACCTGTGAGCAAAAAAGCCCCCATACTTGCTGCTAAGCCCACACAAATTGTGGAAACATCAGGACGAATATGCTGCATCGTGTCGTAAATTGCCATTCCTGCGGTCACAGATCCACCAGGGGAATTGATATACAAGAAAATATCTTTTTCTGGATCGTCTGCCTCTAGGAAAAGCAACTGAGCAACGATGATGCTAGCAATACTGTCATCAACCTGTTGCCCTAAAAATACGATCCGCTCCCGCAGTAGACGCGAAAAAATGTCAAAGGCTCTTTCGCCACGACCAGACTGTTCGATTACGGTGGGGATCATAATTTATTTTTACGGTTTACTCTCAGTCTATTGTACTGATATGTACTCACAGCTAACCTTTGTCTATATTCGGATTTCACCCCGCAACTATGGCACTTTGGAACCAATCGAAGCAATAAAATTTTTGTAAGCGTTGCTTCGCAACGCTTACAAAAATTTTATTGCTTCTTATTTCAGCGCAAAGCACTGTTATTTAGTCATGCCGATCGCGATAGATTGCTCTAGAAGTGCGATTTTGGGCATTGGTCAAACGGGCTGCTTCTTTACGATTTAAATCACCATCACTGAGATAGACGCGACGTTGGGCGGCAATTTTTGCTTCTCGTGCTTCCAGTTTTTTGTATTCTTGCTGGCTGATTGTGCCTTGCTGCACCCCTTTATAGATGCGCTCTTGCTGATTGACTTGGCGTTCGTGAATTGGACCAGCCGATGCTGAGTTTGGATTTAGAATTGCGATCGCGCTGAGGAGAGAAGTAGTGGCGAGAATAGGCAAAATTAGGCTTTTCATGATGATCCCTTTAACTACTGGTGTTGAATTAATCGCTTAACGACTAACGCTGGTTTAGACATTCACCTGTGGTCAAAAGGTTCAACCCAAACCCAAAAGATAAAGGCGGTGCTTCGCACCGCCTTTATCTTTTGGGTTTTAGCTATATTACAGTTGTCTCCGCAGTATTCAAACGCTAAAGAGATCGCTCTACAAGATGTTCTAAGATCCTTTAGACTGGAATAACTGTAAGATTTTCTGTCTGTTCTTCAAATATTTTCAAAGCTAATGCCAAGTTCGACCCATTTACCCGAAGCCATTGATCGCATTGTCCAGCGATTTCAAAGGCTCACCGATCCAAAACAACGTTACGAGCAATTGATTTTGTACGGTAAGAAGCTAGCAGAGTTTCCTGAAGCGCTCAAAACACCTGAGAACAAAGTGATGGGATGTGTCTCACAGGTGTTTGTCGTAGCAGAGTTAGATGAGAATGAGCATGTTGTGTTTGCTGGTGACTCTGATGCTTTGATTAGTAAGGGTTTTGTCGGTTTATTATCAATCTGTATGGGTGGTTTGACTCAAAAAGAGATTGAGTTGCTCACGCCTGATTTTATTAAGGACACAGGTTTGGTGGCTAGTCTTACGCCTTCAAGGGCAAATGGTTTTTATAACGTATTTAAGAAAATGCAACAGCAAGCGATCGAAATTGAATTGCCCAGCGTTCGTTAACAATCTTGTAAAAGATAGCGTTGCTATCTTTTACAACAAAAAAAGCCTCGCATCGCGAGGCTTTTTTATTTAGACAGTGGCAAGAATTGGGCTAGTCGTAGAGACCATCGCCGCGAGAACTTGACTCGGTGAAACGATAAAGGGTAAACGATGGATATCGGAATTGGGCTGACAGGCTATTTCCGCAATATGCTCTAATTCTGAGAGAGTGACTTGACTTAAGCCAAGGGCAGCAAGAGAGGTCGGCAAACCAATTTCTTGATAAAACTTGAGTAATTGATGGCGTGATGAGGCAGCTAGCTGATTGCCTTGAAATTCTTCTAAACGCAGTTGTACCAGAATTCCATAAGCAACTTTCTCTCCATGAAGCGTGTCGTGAGTCTGATGTAAATGCGTCAGAGCATTGTGAACTGCATGAGCTGCGACCGTGCGACAACTTGCGCCGCCGATACCACCGATTGCACCCGCTAGACATACAGTGGCATCCACTACTTCACGCCATACGGGGCTATTGGGATTTGCGATCGCCTCAGCCGATTTTTGAAACAAAATATCGCGCAAGATTCTAGCTTCTTGGACGGCGGCAATCACCATCGTTTTATTGCTACTGCCACTGCTAACGGAGGATTCGTACCACTTAGCGATCGCATCCCCAATTCCTGAAACAAGCGTACGTTTTGGAGCGCTGGCGATTACGTCATAATCGACGACCATCATCTCAGGACAGCGATCGAGAGTCACGTCATAGCTAAATGCGCCATCCCCATCATAGACATTGGTTAGGGCTGTCCATGCCGCACAGGTTGCTCCCGTCGTGGGAACGGTGACAATCGCTAACTTGCTCTGATGCGCGATGAGTTTGGCAGTATCTAAAACCTTGCCGCCACCAATCCCAACGATGACGTTCGGCTTTTCTTGTTGAACAATTTGGTGCAACATCGCCAGATTTTCATCACTGCAATCGGCGATCGCAGGCGTGTTAATAATTTCTAGGTCAGGATTGCGCAAATAACTGGCTGTGACTTGCTTTGCTGTCTTCCCAGAAATTACGAGAGCTTTATTCCCATAGTGCAATAAGTATTGTGGGAGTTTCGATAAAATCCCGTTTCCCCTTAAGAGATGTGCTGGTGCGATCGCTAAAATCGGCAATGCTTCCACTGTGAGTGTGTCTGACATTTAGGTTAAGACATGGTAAACATATATCCTATTCTATCTCTTTGCTCCTAAATCTGCCAATTTTGTCTAGTCTGCGATCAGCACATCCATTTAAAACAATTTCCGATCACCCGAACCCAAAATAATTGAAAGTGTCGCTTCGCGACACTTTCAATTATTTTGGGTTCGGGTTTGAGCGCAAAGCGCTATAAACGATAAAATCGGATAATGTTTGACAATATTTGCAAATTTCTTGCCGAAACCTATTCTACTGATATTGCCTCGTGGCTATTTGGCGAGCCTATTCTTCTTACTCAAGTACAGCCGCAAGAGTTGGCGGTAGAGCCGATTCGTGCTGATAGTTTAATCTTGCTGGAAGCTGAAGGACTACTACTACACTTAGAATTTCAAACCAAAGCCGACCTGCAAATTCCGTTTCGGATGTTGGACTATTGGGTACGTGGCAAAAGACGTTTTCCCGACAAAAAGATCCGTCAGGTCGTTATTTACCTCAGAGAAACAAGTTCAAATTCAGTTTTTCAGCACAAATTTGAAGATGGGACAACTCACCACGAATTTGAAGTGATCAGGCTATGGGAACAACCCCTCGCTAAATTTTTAGAATTTACGGGAATGTTACCTTTTGCTATACTTGTGGGTGATGGTAATAAGGAAAGCTTGCTGCGAGATATTGCTCAAAAAATTGATGAAATCCCTGAGCTAAATACTCGTAAAACTATAGGAGCTGCAACCTATGTGCTGGCTGGTCTGGTTTTAGAGAAAAATATTATTAAGCAAATTTTGAGGAGAGATCTCATGCGTGAGTCTGTGACATATCAAGAAATTTTGCAAGAAGGGCTTCAAGAAGGTCGCCAACTGGGACTTCAGCAGGGTCGGCAATTGGGACTTCAGCAGGGTCGCCAAGAAGGTCGCCAAGAAGGTCGCCAAGAAGGTCGCCAAGAAGGTCGCCAAGAAGGTCGCCAAGAAGGTCGCCAAGAAGGTCGCCAAGAAGGTCGCCAAGAAGGTCGCCAAGAAGGTCGCCAAGAAGGTCGCAAGGAAGGTTTGGTTGAGATCGTTTCGAGGCAGCTTACCCACAAGTTTGGGACTTTACCGCCAAAGCTACATACAAGAATTACACGACTACACAGCCCTCGTTTAGAGAGTCTTGCTGAGGCGATTTTGGATTTTCAGAGTCTTGCTGATTTGGAGATTTGGTTTAGCAAGAAGAAGTAGTTTCTCATTCTGCTCATAATTAATGTAGAGATTTAGATCCCCGACTTTTTTTGTGATGGATAGAGGCTAATTCGATAAAACAGAAAATCTGAATCTTAAATTGCCAGCCAAAGTGAACTAATAAATAGCGATCGCGTTTTTCATCAAATACCAGTTCAGCAGTGACGCTTTCATTAGGTGAGACGCTTTCTTGGGCATATTCTTTGAGAAAGGTACGCACGATTTGGCGATAACTTTCTAATCGATCCATTGTTCTATCTCCTCTTTTTCTGTTTAGCTGATGATAACGCTAAAAGTTTGGACAACTAGATTAACAAAATATTCAGGTAAAATTTCTCCTGTTGTTTTCCACCAGCGCTGGTTTAGATCGAGGGTTCTTATTTGCTCTGCTATGACTGAACCCTGTACTTTAAAACCTGCGGGGATAGGAATCATCATTTTGATTTCAGGTTTAATCGTGCTGGTAATGGGATGAACAATGACTATTCCTTGACGTTTTTGGTTATATTGCGTATGACTGATGACCAAACAGGGACGAGCGTTTCCTGACTGTTCTCTGCCTTGTGTTGGGTTAAGATTAATCCTGATAATTTCACCTCTTTGGATATTCATAGAAGTTCGCGCCCTAATGGTTCGCTTTCAGTAAATTCCATTACATCGTCAGGATATGTAAAGTTATTAGGAATTGTGGATATTAAGTCGTTAAGGGTTAGTTTTTGATGCTGTGCGTTAATATCTGAGCTTTTGACCGCGATATTGGGAGAGACTGTAACTGGGGCGTATGTTTGCTGCAAGAAGGCGATGAAGTTTAGGGCTTGGCGCTGGGCTTCGGTGGGTAATGACTCGAAGGCTTTGAATAGTTCTTGTTGTGTCGTATTCATGAGTTAATCTCCTAATTTTTTAGGTTAATCACTATTTTAAACTTTTTCTTTTTTCTTAGCTTCCTAGTTGTTCAATTCTATCGCGAGAGTTGTTATATCATGCTGGATTTTCATGATTCCAAAATTTAGGGGTCAAGCATTTCCGCAGAAATTTATAAGTTCTCAGATCCTCTCGATTAGGGAATGCTTTACCCTCAATCTCACAACGCAGGGACAATTTATCGGTGAAAGCGAAGAGGGTTTTGTATTTGCGAATTGAGATTGAGGTGGGGAGTTTGGAGATTGTGACGCAAATGCAAAACCCCTAAATTTTTTCTTGCCAATATTGCTTCTTCAAGCATCCCAAAAAAATTGATCGCCTGACGGCGAATGGGGGGATAAAGAAGGGCTAAGAAAGAGAAGAAGGGCAAAGGGCTGAGGCAAAAGAACAGAGAAGGGAGGCCTCACCGCAAAACGCACACAACCCGAAAACCGTTGAGGAAGTACCGAGCACGCGCATTGTTGTAGACACGATACGCAGAACGACAATTCCCAGCATCGTTGTACCACGAACCACCACGCAGCAGGCGAGAACGATTATCATTCTCTTTTGTGATAGCTTTACCAGTTTTCCGAATCAGGTCGCTTTCACCGCCATATTTTTCGTAACTGTCCTGACACCATTCCCAGACATTGCCGTACATATCATACAAGCCCCAAGGATTAGGTTTCTTCTGTCCGACAGGATGAGTCTTCGATCCCGAATTTTCACCATACCAAGCATACTCGCCTAACAATGAAGCATTATCACCAAAGGAATAAGCGGTAGTAGTTCCTGCGCGACAGGCATATTCCCATTCTGCTTCGCTAGGCAATCTAAACTCCTTTCCCGTTTTCTGCGATAGCTTTTTACAAAACTCTTGAGCATCATCCCAAGATACTGATTCCACAGGATTTTGTAAGTTGTTTTTGAATTTAGCAGGATTATTCCCCATAATTGCTTGCCACTGGGCTTGTGTGACTTCGTACTTCCCCATGTAAAAATCCGAAATATTGACATCTTTAATCTGCGGACGCTCATCTTCAAATCCTTTCTCTTCAGGGGGTGAACCCATCGTAAATTTGCCACTAGGGATATAAACCATATCCAGATTTACTCCGTTTTCAAATTCAATTTTAAATGGCTTCCCAGTCTCAACTGTAAAAGGCTTAGGTTGACTTGTATTAACTGTTATTGGTGTAGAATTATTTGTGGAATTATTTGTAGGTGTTTGACTACCCCGAATAGCAGCAAAAGTCACTACACTCACTCCAGAAAAGCCTGCAACCAGCATAAAGTTACGTCTGGATAAACGAAAAGGTAATTTAGGCTGTTCAAGCGAATTGGGATTTTCTATCTTTGATTGTAAATTTTGTTGTTCTTGTCTTCGTTGCTCTGCTTCATGTTCCAATTGACGTTTGACTTCAGCTTTTAGCCTTTCTTGCTCAGCATCCCGAAGTCTTTGTTCCTCGAAATCCACAAGCATTTGTCGTTCTTGTCTTTGTTGCTCTGCTTCACGCGCAGATTGACGTTTAGCTTCAGCCTTGAGCTTTTCTTGCTCAGCATCCCGAAGTCTTTGTTGCTCTAATTCTGCTTGTCTTTGTCGTTCTAAATCTAGCTCTTGCTGTTTTCGTATCTCTGCTTGTCTTTGTTGCCTCTGTCTCAGATTGTCTGCTTCGAGTTCTTGCTGTTCGTAAGGCGTAAGCACTCGATCTTGAATAGCCAGAACATCTTCATCTCTTAAACCCAAAACTTCCTGCAAATCTTTAAACTGACCGAGGATCTTCTCCGTCAGAGGAAACATCTGTTTACAAGCTCTCTCCAAAGATTTTTCATACCGTTCTAAATTTTTCAAGCGCTTACGAACTGGTTCTAAAACCTCATTCTCGATCGCAATAGCCACCTCATCTGACAATCCCCACCTCTCACGCTTAACCTCCAAAATATCTTGACCCACAAAAGAAATCTCGCCATTCTCAGCATATCTCTCCACCAAACGGCGATACTCTAACTTTGTGTCAACCCTTGCCTTAGCAAGACGAATCTTAATCCCCTGCCTAATCCCATAAATCTCTGGCTTCATCGCAGGCTTAGCCGACTGCACATGACGCTTAGCATACTCATGCAACTCATCCGCCGAGATCATCCCATCCCCATCAGATTCCGCCGCCCCCGACTCGATCCCCTGCACGATGTAATTCGTATAGAGCGACAGTTCCCCCTCCTTATCCTCATAGGACTTTTGCGTCGCAGTTGAAGAAGTCAACACCACACTCCCCTCCACCTCAAGCTGTTTTTTTAGCTTCACATCCGCACCTTTTGCTTGCCAACCCTCTGCAAACGCCCCACTATAGCAACAGTCCAAAATCAAAACATGCTGCCTCTCATAGCGATGATCGCGCATGATCCCCTGAATAAAACTCGCCGATACCGCCGTAGACCGAAACGTGTCCTTGCTCGTGCGGCGCGTTGCTAGATATAGGCGATCGCTATCATCGGTAATCCCATGCCCCGAAAAATAAAGCAAACCCAAATCACCCTTTTGACAGCTTTGAAATAAGAGATCGATCGCTGTTTGCATTTTTTCTAAATCAGGATCGATCAGCGTCTCGACCTCATCAAAAGCCCCAAGCTCAGGACTTTTCAACACGCCCTGCATCGCCGCCACATCCTTCGGCGCAGCCGCAAGTGATGGCAAACCTGCCTCGTACTGACTTACCCCAATCAGTAGAGCCTTCTTAGCCATTGACTACAGCCTTTTTCATCGTGTCCAATAGCCCCTTCGCAATTTGCTCACCAATCAAGGTAGCTTTTTGGGCTTTGTCGATGGTTACTTCGCGATCGCCATCCTTCACATAGATCTTCATCGGCTTTTCCGCAAACTTGCTACCGACAAAGCCCAAAAAGCTAACAACTTTGTCTAGCTTCACCTCAGCCGTCAACACCCCAACTAACTTATCTAGTCCACCCTTGCTACCCGCCTCAGAGCTTAGATCTTCAGTGCGCTCCACAGACTCAGCATCACCCTGCTCCCTTAGCTGTTTCAGCAATTTCTTCGCAAACTCCTGCCTTTCATAGTCATCAGGATTGTCTAACGCAAAAGTAATTTCGACCAAGGACTCGCTCACCGTTCAGACTCCAAGAATAATTTCTAAAAACAACTATAAACTGAAATCACATAAAGGGTGATACTTTCAGAATTTGCTAGTAGTTTAGTAGGTCAGCAAGAGAAACCTGTAAATGCACAGATCCCCAACTTTTTCTAAGCAAGCAAAGTCCATTTGCAAATTCACAAAAAAAGTAGGGGATCTTAACCTGTGCGTTTTAAGTTTTCTTATGCCTAGCTACTTAATAACTGGGTTGAAATTACCTGCGATCACATCAACATCAAACACTAGAGACAAGCTAAAATTAAACTAAACCTCAACCTAGCAAATCTACCCAATCGGGTTCACCCCAAAACAGGTATGAAATATCTGAACGTCCAAGAAGTTAACCCTTCCCTTGCTGCAATTGTTAACGAAGTTTCAATCAACCAATCTGAAATTGTGATCACTCGCAATGGAATCCCCCTAGCCAGAATCGTTCCCTATGCTACCCCTCGGATTAAACATTACCCGCTTCGAGGAATGCCAATTACAATTTCTGCTGACTTTGACGAACCAATGTCCGACCTCTGGGAAGCACTAAGCGAATGATTTTACTCGATACGCATGTTTGGCTATGGTTACTGCACAATCCCAGCCAACTATCAGAAAAAGCACGAGTAGCAATTTCTACCGAAGAAGATCGTGATGGCTTATTAGTTTCAGCTATTTCTGTATGGGAAGTTTCCGTTAAAGCTAGTCTTGGAAAATTAGACATTCCCCTCCCTATCGATGAATGGTATCAATTAGCCAAAAGCCATTCAGGTATCATCATTGAGCCTTTAGATCCGCTCGATGCGATAGCCAGCAGTCTTTTGCCAGAACCATTTCACAAAGACCCAGCCGATAGAATCTTGGTAGCGATCTCTAGACGATATCAAATTCCACTCGTGACCTGTGATGCCAAGATTTTGAATTATCCGCATGTAGAAACAATTTGGTAGCGATCGCCTCGTCAGTAAAATTAATTAGAGCCACTAATTTGAAGCGATCGTAATTATTTCAGGGCTTACGCAAAATAAAACAAGAACTCAAGTTCTTGGCTAAAAGCTAAAGTCTGCTAAAGCAGACTAAAGAATACTTCTCCGTAACCCGTTTCAACGGGTTTGAGCTTTTAGCCCGCACTTGAGTGCAGGGCATTTTTTGTCATGACTTGTATACAATTCAAAAAGCTGCAAATAAGTAGAGGATGGTTACTAGCTATACTAAATGATGGAAAGGATTATGAGTTAAAGTCGTGGTTAGCCAAACGCAGCAAGCAAATAGCAAGTTTGAAAGTTCTCTAGATATCTCTAAATATGAAGCGAAAACGCAGGAGATAGCCAAGAAGATTTTGAGTGGAACTGAAAAAAGTTCACTTTGGTCAAAACTATCGCAACTAAAAGATGAATTGCGCCTCGATGACAAGCTCATGGCTTGGACGATGGAAAATGAAGGCTTGCGGGTGCAATTATTTAGATTGATTGACTGCTTGCCAGCATTGCAGAGCAAAGCCGAGATTGCAAGGCATATGCAAGAATATCTCGCCAGTGATGCCGTAGAAGTTCCCGCCCTACGCACTTTGCTAAATTTCAGTACCGACAATCCCAACTCGATTACGGCGATCGCTGCCGCAACCACCCTCTCGACTGCCGTGGGAACTCTGGCAAAACGCTATATTTGCGGTGAAAATTTGGGCGACGCAACCAAATCGATTGAGAAACTAAGGCGCGATCGCTTTGGCTTTACGATGGATTTACTCGGCGAAGCCGTGATTAGTGAAGTAGAAGCTGAGGGCTATCTCAATCGCTACATCGGCATGATGGAGGATTTGTCTAATAAGGCGAAGAACTGGGGCTTGATAGATCAGATTGACAAAGCTGATAGTGAAGAACTGAAGCGCGTTCAGGTTTCTGTAAAGCTTAGTGCTTTCTATTCCCAATTCGATCCCCTCGATCCCATTAAAACTACTGAGAAAGTCAGCGAACCTGCTAGAGTCCTATTGCGTAAGGCGCAAGCTTTAGGTTGCGGCATCCATTTTGACATGGAGCAGTATGAGTTCAAATCGCTGACATTGCAAATTCTCAAGCAAGTTTTAACGGAACCAGAATTTCGCGATCGCACAGATGTTGGTATCACCATCCAAGGCTATCTCCGCGATAGCGAACAGGATTTATTAGAGCTAGTCGAATGGGCAAAGCAACGTGGTAAGCCCGTCACCGTGCGCTTAGTCAAAGGAGCATATTGGGATCGTGAAACCATTCGTTCCTATCAACAGGGTTGGGCTTTGCCCGTATTCTCGGACAAGGTTTCCACCGATGCCAACTACGAGCGCTTGATTCAGATTTTACTGGAAAATCATCAATATCTCTATGCGGCGATCGGTAGTCATAATGCCAGATCTTTGGCAAAAGCGATCGCGATCGTCCAGACCCTAAATATCCCCAGTCGCGCCTTTGAAGCCCAATGTCTCTATGGCATGGGTGACAAGTTTGCTAAAGCGATCGCCGATATGGGCTACCGAGTGCGGGTTTATTGTCCATTTGGCGACCTCATCCCTGGGATGTCCTATTTGATTCGTCGCTTGTTAGAAAATACCGCCAATAGTTCTTTCTTAAGAATTAGTGGGGAAGGTAGTTCTGTTGAGAAGTTGATTGCTAATCCGATTAAAACCGATCGCGATTTGGATTATAATGGCGCACCTGCTCAAAATATCTTTGATGGATTTGTGAATTCTAGCGATCGCGACTATGCCATCGATAGAGATCGGCAAGCTGCTCAAACTGCCTTACAGCATATTCACAATCAACTCGGTAAGACCTATTTACCAATTATCAATGGTCAAGCTGTCCAAACCGATAATTATGTAGAATCGGTCAATCCTGCCAACTCCTCACAAGTGGTCGGCAAAATCGGGCTAGCCAGCATCGAGCAAGCCGATGAAGCCGTGCAGTCGGCAAAGTCCGCCTTTGCGTCATGGAAGAAACTCAGCGCCAAACAGCGTGGAGATTTTCTGCGTAAGGCTGCGGACATTATGGAAGAGAAACGCGAAGAACTAATTGCGTGGATTTGTTGGGAAGTTGCTAAACCCATCCGCGAAGGTGATGGCGAAGTTTCAGAAGCGATCGATTTCTGTCGCTACTATGCCAAAGAAATGGAACGTCTCGAAAGCGGCGAACAACGCAATATCCCTGGGGAAGATAATACTTATATCTATCAACCTCGTGGTGTAGTGGTCGTGATTTCGCCTTGGAACTTTCCCTTTGCGATCGCCTTAGGTATGAGTGTGGCTGCGATCGCCGCAGGTAATACCGTGATTCTCAAACCCGCCGAACAGTCCTCTGTAATCGGTGCAAAAATTGCGGAAGTTCTTCAAGCCGCAGGCTTACCCACAGGCGTATTCACCTATCTTCCTGCTAAGGGTTCCACTGTCGGCGCTCACTTAGTCAAACATCCCGATGTGCATCTAATTGCCTTCACTGGTTCCCAACAAGTCGGCTGTCAAATCGTCACCGAAGCCTCCATTTTGCGTCCTAAACAAAAACACATGAAGCGCGTTATCGCGGAAATGGGTGGCAAAAATGGCATCATCGTCGATGAAAGCGCCGACCTCGATCAAGCCGTTGTTGGTGTAATGAACTCCAGTTTTGGCTTTGCTGGTCAAAAATGTTCCGCTTGTTCGAGAGCGATCGTCCTTGCTCCCGTCTATGACAACTTCATGGAGCGTCTAGTGGAAGCCACTCGTTCTCTCAAGGTCGGTGAAGCACATCTCCCTGACACCAAACTCAGCGCTGTCATCGATGGAGCCGCCCAAAAGAACATCCAAAACTACATTGCCAAAGGTAAGGAAACCGCGACACTCGCCTATGAAGGTGAAGTTCCCAATCATGGCTTCTATGTCAGTCCTACTATTTTTGGTGATGTTGATGCTGAAAGTGCGATCGCTCAAGAGGAAATTTTTGGCCCCGTACTGGCGGTAATCAAGGCAAATAGTTTTGATGAGGCTTTAGCGATCGCCAATGGTACAAACTTCGCGCTCACGGGTGGCTTATATTCGCGCACACCTTCCCATATTGAACGCGCCTATCGTGAGTTTGAAGTGGGTAATCTCTACATCAATCGCGGTATCACGGGCGCATTAGTAGATCGCCATCCCTTCGGTGGTTTTAAACTAAGCGGTATCGGCTCCAAAGCTGGCGGACGAGATTATCTATTGCAGTTCTTAGAGCCAAGGTCTATTACTGAAAATACTCAACGTCAAGGTTTTGCACCTCTTGATGGAATTGAGTAAACTCAGAAGTGGGGGCTTTGCCCCCACTTTTATAGCAAGTATCCCAAGTCTTTCTATTCGTAGACTACGAATAGAAAGTTAAGTTGACTTAGCAATCAATTTTGAACAGCTGTAACTCTAAAAAAACTCTATTTTTTGATCTGGGTTTGTTATTTATGACTATAGTCTCCAAATTATCAACTGCTTTGACTATCAGTTTATCTTTAGCAATGATCAACTGTTCTCAAGTGCAAGCCAATCAATTTGCCTGTGGCTTGCCCAAAGCGGAAGCCAAATCAACCCAGTTCGCTAAAGGCACAGCTAAGGGGGAGCTAATAGTAGATAACAAAATAGTTCCTTTAA
Source organism: Pseudanabaena sp. lw0831 (assembly GCF_016584665.1). Taxonomy (GTDB): domain Bacteria; phylum Cyanobacteriota; class Cyanobacteriia; order Pseudanabaenales; family Pseudanabaenaceae; genus Pseudanabaena. Next base: position 26,547 of record NZ_BBJB01000093.1, on the reverse strand, counting down.
ATCATGCCTATGCGATCGCAACAGACAAAAAGTGGCAAGACAACTTATATCTTCCCAGTGATAAAACATTTCGAGAAGGATTTACTCTGCTCCTTACAGAACGGGAGATTCCTGACACTCTTTTGCATAATCTTCTTGAGAATAGAGTGATTCTTCCAAATAGCCTCTTGGATAATAGTCTTAGAGGAATGCGGTTTACCATCGAATCACCAAGAAATGACGCGTATAGTGTGATTTTTCTCTATCCTCCCGTTTCAGGTTTCGGCTTATCCTCATTAACTGATAGTTTAGAGTCTGGCAATTCTTTGCAAATCAAGGGTCAACAGATCACTGGAGAAATAAGTGGCTCAGCCACCTTAAACCAAAATTTTAAGTACAAAGTCTCGTTTAAAGTTCCTATTCAACAACGTTCATTTTTAACTAATGTTTTCACAGGTCAAGCAGCACTTTCCACTTCACCGATAAAGGCTTATCTTGATTACATTGAATCCGCCAAGCAGAACAATCTAGATCAGATGCGGCGCTATCTCCACGGTCAAAAGCTACAAGATTTAAACAAGTTTGTTTCAGAAATGGGCGAAGATAAGTTTTTCTCTATTCTAAATTCACACATTAAGCTCAGTCAAGAAGCTAATCAAACTGATGATTACAGCCAGTTTAGACCTTTCGTAGCAAAGCTAGGTGAGGACAGATACCTATCTTTGTCTGCCTTATCTCCTGGTCTTCTTGTAGCACTACTTGAGAAAGAATTTCTTAAACAACGTTTATATAAAGTTGCTATTCGTGGCGGTGAATCCAAAATCGTTCTAAAGTTTGATCCTAATTCTGGAATGCTCACTACTTTTACTATTCCTATGATGTGCGATGGTGGCAGTTGGAAGCTTTAATTGAGGAGTAGGTTATGGGTAAATGCTCTGATTTGAATCAACGTGTCAAGGTTTCTCGTCTCTTGATGGAATTGATTGAATAATTGAAAAGTAAAACAAGGGGCTTAAGCCCCTTGTTCTTTGGGATATACTTGATGAATGCTGTATCGCATCGCCTAAACCTATGACCCAGACTATCGAACAAAAAACAACCCTGTATGATCGCGATCTTAATTTGTGGTTAGAAGAGGCGATCGCGAAATTAAAAGCAGGCGATTTTCACAATCTAGATGTAGGAAACTTAATTGAGGAGTTAGAAGGTTTGGCGGGTAGAGATAGGCGTGAACTCAAGCGAAGATTGACTACACTCATTGAGCATATTCTCAAGTGTTGCTATGTCAAGAGTGAATATGATTATGCGGGGTGGGTTGTCACAATTGTCAGGACTCGTAACAATATCCAAGATATTCTCGAACAGTCTCCAAGTTTAAAAGGCTATATCAATAGTCCTGAGTTATTCCAAAAAGCTTTTGATGATGCTTTAAAGGTTGTAAAGGCTCATCCAGATTATAAATCTGTGAATTTTCCTAAAACATGGCAGTTTAGCCGAGATATTGACGCTATACTAAATTCTTACTTCTGGGAAATGAATTAAGATCAATTTATTTAAGAATGTTTAGTTGATATAATCACGCAATATCGAATGCTCTAATAATTTCAAGTTGAATCACATTTTTATTTTTAAGGGTATTAATTAATTTCTGGAGCTAGTAACGTGTCTTCAAATATTGAGTGGGTTCATTGTAATAAATGCTTACATTTAACAAAGCATGAAATACTTAAAGAACATAACTGTGAAGATAAAGATAAATATCTTGATTTTGTTATATGGTGGAACACCAAATACACTCTTTTCATTTGTTGTGGTTGTGAATCTGTAACTCTGCGCCGTCAATATACTTGTTCGGAGTGGGAGAGCAATCAACAAGAGATTGAATTTTATCCACCACAAGTATCTCGGAGACTACCTCAATGGCAAGATAAATTACCTGTTGAGATGCAGGATTTATTAGCTGAAGTATACATAGCATTGCACTCCAATAGCCGTCGATTAGCTTTGATGGGAGCACGAACTGTGATTGATATGTTCATTCTGGATAAAATTGGAGATATTGGCACATTTGAGGAAAAATTGAAGAAATTAGTCGATGGTGGCTACTTAGGAAGCAAGCAACGTGATATTTTGAAGGTTGTTCTTGATGCAGGTAGTGCGGCAGCCCATCGTGGATATAATCCCTCGCCAGAGGATCTAAATCATGTAATAGACGTAGTAGAAAGCTTATTACAGTTCTACATTTTTGAAGTACAGAGTAATTCAGTTAAAGTGAAGATTCCTCCGAGAGCAAGACGGACTAATTAAACAAATCTCCTTTTCTTTAGAGATATCTAGATAATAGATAAAGTAAGAATTGTAGATTTTTTTATTGCAGTTAAAAAAGATAAGTAGATAAAAACTATGATTAAAACTCAAATTTTAGAAGCGATCCAACAAATGCCGAATAGCGATTATTGGAGGTAATCGAATCACACAGACTATCGGACAAAAAACAACGCTGTGCGATCGCGATCTTAATTTGTGGTTAGAAGAGGCGATCTCTTTAACATAAGCTTATTCAAAAAATAATGATTAAATCTCAAGTTTTAGAAGCAATCAAACAAATGCCAAATAGCGATCGCTTTGATTAAAAAGTTAGTTGAGGATTTAGGCGATCAACCATTTTAAACTTGGTCTACAACTTCAGGAACTTGGTTATAAATTTAAAGGGAAGCAGCGTTTGGGAATTTATCTCACAAATACTTTGGATGAGGCTCTGAAAAAGGCAGCGATGCTTCGCCAGATAAAAATGTGTTTGATATTCAGCAAGGTGTGGCTATTGCTATTATGGTTAAATGTTCTAGGGAAAAATGAGTATGAAATGGCGTGTTATCCTTGAATTTGATCCTGAAACACGAGATTGGGCGGTTTGGTGTCCAGAGTTATCAGGTTGTGTCTCCGCAGGGGAAACCGAAGAAGAGGCTTTAGAAAATATTCGTGAAGCGATCGCTCTTTATTTAGAGCCTGATCACATTGAATTAAAATCAGGCACAGTTTTACGAGAGGTCTTGGTCGGATGACTCGTAATCGATGTATGAATGCGGATGAAGTTGAACGTATTTTAGAAAAATATGGGTTTGAGTTGACTTCTCAAAAAGGAAGTCATCGTAAATGGCGAAATCTAGATCTTCAGCTTCAAGTAATTGTGCCATATCATAAAAAGCGTGATTTACCAATTGGAACATTACGCAACATTATGAAGGGTGCTGATATCCCAGAAAGTGAATGGAAGACTGATTAGTAGTTGCTCTTAAAGAAATAATAGAGATTATGCAAGAAATAGATCTCATCATTCCTAGCTTTCCAATAGAGTAAATCTTAATGGGCACACCCTTTTACACAGTAGATAATCAGTTATAAAACTATGATTAAATCTCAAGTTTTAGAAGCAATCAAGCAAATGCAGAATGGCGATCGCTTAGAGGTAATCGAATGACACAGACTATCGGACAAAAAACAACGCTGTGCGATCGCGATCTTAATTTGTGGTTAGAGAATGCGATCGCAAAGTTAAAAGCTGGTGATTTTCAAAATCTAGATGTGGAAAACTTAATTGAGGAGTTAGAAAGCTTAAACATTGCCCAAATAATGTATTTCACCGTCTAACCCTATGACACAAATTAAGATCGAAATTATTGATGGCAATTCTTAGAACCTTTGCATTGGGAAGATTGCAAATCTAATACTCTCGCTCCTCTTCGATGCGACTTGCACCTTTTTCATAGAGTTTACAAATACCGCGACGACTGTTCTTAATAAAATTGCAGAACAATTGAATATCGGGATTGTTAGCAAATTCGGGATCTGACTCTAGAAATTTGATCGCCTGAGTACGATTACGATCGGAATTGTAGACTACTTCATATGCCGAGAGAATTGTCCGTCGGCGCTCGTGACCGAAGCCATTGCGACGTAACCCAAGGCGATTTAGCCCACACACCATATTTGTGTCAACAGCCATGCAATAGGGCGGCACATCCATCCCAAGGCGAGTTTGTCCGCGAATCATCGCATAGGAACCAATGCGCGTGAATTGATGTACGACAGCGTCCCCACCCATAAAGGCATGGTCATGCACTTCCACATAACCCGCCAGCAACACATTATTTACTAAAATCACGCGATCGCCGATCGTGCAGTTATGGGCTACATGAGCACCTGTAAAAAACAAATTATCATTACCGATTTTAGTTGCCGAGCCTTCCTTAGTGCCGCGATTGACCGTCACGTACTCTCGCAGTACATTGCGATCGCCGATTTCCACAAAACTAATTGCGCCTTTGTAGGAAGTATCCTGAGGCTCAGAGCCAACAATTGCCCCATAGCCAATTTGGTTATCATTGCCAATCTTGGTATGCCCTGTGATGATGGCCCTAGCGCGAATCTCGCAGCGATCGCCGATCTCCACAAACTCGTCAACAATGGCATCGGCTTCAATAGATGTGCCTTCGCCAATCTTTGCCTTGGGATGTACGATGGCGCGGGGATGAATCGTGATATTAGTATCTGGATTGGTATTTGGCATGGAAATAGCGGTCTATAGTCTCTGGGCGCTAGAAAACAACCAATAGTTTATCGCAATCATCAGCAAAGTTTTCAAGTTTTCAGTTTGACTACGGCAAACTGAAAACTTGAAAACTTTGCTGAGTTGGCTTTTTTAGTTTTTAAATGAGCATATGCCCATTTAAAAACTAAAAAAGCTATAACGCTGCGATTCCCAATACAAAGCATGGCGACTCTATAAATTGGTTACCAAGACACCTAATTTATAGAGTCGCCGCACAATTTCTTCTAGTAGTTGCGGGTAACTGTAATTAGGCTTTTGTAGAATTTTTTGTACCGAGCCACTGAGACGGGTGCAGTCTTCATTCGTCAAATCCTTTGCCGTAATGATGATAATCGGAATTGATGGGGTGTCTTGTCGCAGCCTCAGCAAATGCATAAATTCAAAGCCATCGACATTGGGCATCATCAAATCGAGCAAAATTAATTGCGGAATTTTCTGCGTCATCACCTCCAAAGCTTCATGTCCGTCCTGTGCCTCAGAGACAATACAATGCTCTTTTTCCAGCATCCGTTTCAACATTGCTCTAATATTGGAATCATCTTCGATCACTAACACTGAAAGCTCTGACTGTTGCTCAACGCGATATTTTTCAACGATCGGAATTAAGCGATCGCGATCAATCGGCTTAAACAAATAGTCATTTGCCCCAATCTCATAGCTTTCATGCTTTTCGTCGTTAATAGTCAGCAAAATAATCGGAATTCCAGAAGTTAAAGGTTGCGACTTTAACTCCTTAAGTACTTCCCATCCACTCATTGCAGGTGTTTGCATATCTAAGATAATGGCATCGGGTAAAATTTGATAGACTAATTGCATTCCATCTTCTCCATTTGAGGATGAGTAGAGTGAAACTCCGAGATGATGGAGATAGGAATGAGTAGATTGATGGAGCATCGAATCGCCAGCAATCACTAAGACGGAAGGATGGTTTTGCTGCGGATTGCCAGTTTCCAGTGATAAAGGTTCAGGCGATGTCGATAAATTAGAGGAAGAATTTTGTCCTTTTTTTAGCGTTTTTTTAGAGATGCTTTCGCAGTCAATTGGCAAACAAATTGTAAAAGTTGAGCCTATTCCCAATTCGCTGATTACCGTAATATCACCACTCATCATTTGGCAAAGACGATGACTAATGGCTAAGCCTAAACCTGTTCCACCATATTGTCTCGTCGTGGAACTATCGGCTTGGTTAAATGGCTGAAACAGTTTTTGTAGATTTTCTGGACTAATCCCTATCCCCGTATCGCTAATCGTGAAGCAAAAAATTTCTCCTAGAGCCGAATTTTGGCGGTTTACTTGGATTTTAATTACACCTGATTTTGTGAATTTACAGGCATTGCTTAAAACATTTAAGAGAACTTGTCTTACGCGCGTCATATCTGCCCGAATTTCCCCAAGTTGCAGATCGCATTCTATTTCCAGATGATTATTGTTTTTGAGTAACAATGGTTGAATTGTTTGACCTGTCTCCCATATCAGCATTGGCACATCAAAATTATCGTAATAAATTTCTAGTTTACCCGCTTCAATTTTGGTCATATCTAAAATGTCATTAATCAAATCTAGTAGATGTTTGCCAGAGCGATAAATTTTTTTGAGATCATCTACAAAATCATCCAACCCCAGCAAAGCTGCATCTTCCTGCAACATCTCGCTATAGCCGATAATCGCATTAAGAGGTGTTCGCAATTCATGACTCATATTCGCAACAAAGGTACTTTTAGTCCGATTTGCTTCTAAGGCGCGATCGCGTGCTAGGGCTAGTTCTTCATTCATCAAGCGAAGAGTTTCTTCATCTCGTTTGCGGCGCATCAATATACCTAGCTGCATGGCGATCGCGCTGATTAAACCCACCAATTGCTGATCGCGATCGTTGGGAGATTTGGTGAAGAAAGCCATGATCGCGACCACATTGGTATCGGCACTGACAGGAATCGCCAACCCCGATTGCAAACCACATTCTAAGGCAGGATATTTGCGTAAGAAATGTGATTCTTCTTCGAGAGAAATATCCCAAATCCATTCTGGTCGCTGATTTTCCCAAACTCTCCCGGGGAAACCAATTCCTGCGGGGAAAGAGATTCTCTCGCTACATTGACGAAACCCTTCTAATCCCTCAACGCTGCTGTACCAAGCGGGGCTACATATCAAAATCTGTCCGTCCCCCGATGGAATCCATGCTTCTCCATAGTCCCATCCTGTAAATTGACAAATCTTAGTGAGAGTTATTTCTAAAGCTGTTTGAAAATCATTGGCGGCACTAATTTCTAAGGTCAAACATTGCAATAATTGTGATTCTGCCTCAGCTCTTTTGCGTTGGGAAATATCCTGTACAGTACCTTCAAAACCAATTAGAGTTCCGTCAAAATCGCGCACTGCGCGCACATTTTCCGAAATCCAGATTTTCGTGCCATCACGGCGATAGACCTGAGACTCAAAATTAGAAACCGTGTCATGGGTAAGTAAAACATTAATAAATTCTTGGCGACGTAATGGATTTACATAAATCTGATTGGCAATATTGGTAACATTACTAATCAGAGATTCGGCAGAAGGATATCCATAAATCTGGGCTAGCATCGAATTGGCGATTAGATAACGTCCATCAATCGTCGTTTGAAAAATTCCTTCGATCGCATTCTCAAAAATATCTTTATATTTAGCCTCTGCACTTTCGAGATCGTTGCGAAGTTTAGAAGTTCTTAATTGCAATAATTTATGAATTTCAGTCGCCTGTTGTACGACTTCGACTAAATCTTCCACCTTGTAGGGCTTCGTAATGTATTTAAAAACTTGTGATTGATTAATCGCTTCCACCAAATCGCGCACATCGGTATGGGCGGTCAAAATAATTCGCAACGTGTCAGGATAACTTTCAGCCACTTGGCTCAAAAACTCTGTACCAGACATCATGGGCATTCGCTGATCGGAGACAATCACCGCAACATCTGACTCCTTAGCTAAAAGCGCCAACGCCTCAAATCCATTTTTAGCTCGCAAAATGAGATAACTTCGATAGAAAATACGCTGAAGTAGATCTAAGTTATCTTCTTCATCATCAACGATCAATAATTTGCTTTTGGGTTTGCTTGTGAGTTTATTTTCTGGTGAGCTATGCATGGATGTGGTTACAAAGGTGTTTTCGCATTAAAATAGGCGACTAAGTACCTTGGCATAATTTAAAAACCAGAGCCAAAACATGTAACGTCCGCACAGTGGGCATTACATGTTTTGGGCTTTTGCATTTAATTGTGCCAAGCAATTTAAGCCTTGTGCTGATGTCTCTAGTAATTTAAGCAAATATATATTATGAAAATTGTAGTGACAGGTGCTACTGGGTTTGTTGGTGAGAAATTAGTTGAGAGATTACATGCTTTGGGCGATCGCATTATCGTCTTAGCGCGTAATTCCCAAAAAGCAACCCGTCAATTCCCCCAAGATACTTTTCCCAATGTTGAAGTAATTAGTTATACACCTTTTGAATTGGGCGATTGGACTAAGGCGATATTTGGTAGTGATGCGGTAATTAATCTGGCTGGTGAACCCCTTGCTGGTGTGCGCTGGACTGATAAACGCAAGCAAGAGATCCGCGATAGTCGTATTTTAACCACAAAAGTGTTGGTTGAAGCGATCGCTAAGGCCGATATGAAACCACAAATCTTAATTAGCGGCTCCGCGATCGGTTATTACGGCACGAGTCTTGATAAATCCTTTGACGAGTACAGTTATGCTGGCGATGACTTCTTAGCTAATGTCTGCAAAGATTGGGAAGCAGCAGCCGATGCAGTTACGAGCTTAGGTGTGCGCCTAGTCAAACTGAGAACGGGAATTGTGTTAGGTATGGGTGGTGCGATCGCCAAAATGCTACCAATTTTTCAAGTTGGTGGCGGCGGCAAAATTGGTAATGGAAAGCAATGGTTTTCATGGATTCATCGCGATGATCTCGTGGAGCTAATCATCTATGCACTGAAGAACGATCAGATCACTGGTGCGCTTAATGCTACGGCTCCTAAAGCAGTTACTAACGCAGATTTCACAGCGGCTCTTGCCAAGGCAATTAAACGTCCTGCCTTTTTGCCTGTGCCTGCGGCAGCTTTGATTTTGGTATTTGGTGAAAGTGCCACGGTATTGCTAAACGGTCAGCGCGTTGTGCCACACAAAGCCGAGATTAATAAATTTACGTTCAATTACCCTGATATTGATACAGCGCTAAGGCAAATTTTTGCTTAAGAAACTTTCCATAAAAAAGGAGAAGCGGCGCGATGCGCCGCTTCTCCTTTTTTATTCGTCGTCGTCGGGTTCAGGTTGATTGTTTATGAGTAAGTCCAAAATGCGACGGTTTTCGGTTTGCAATCCTTTAAGAATGCGTTGATGTCGGTCTAGTTGCTTTTGTTGCTTAGCAATCATCTCTAAAACTGCGTTGCGTTCTTCCCGATCCATTGACATCTGTTGCAGCATGGCTTCGACTGCACGGGCATTTGAGTTTGAGATCGCCTTAGTTTCTCTGATGTCTTTGGTATTCTGAGCCGAGATTTCTCTAGTTTCAGCGATCGCAGTTGAGTTGCGATTGGTAATTTCTAAGGTCTGTGCGATCAGTTCTTGCATCTGTTCAAAAGTCATTGTCATCAGGTTATTCTCCTTAGTTGACTAGCCATCTGTTGAATGTATTTTATCCATCTTGGCGATTAAAATTCAGTAAAAAAAAACGGCGGTAAACATGATTATTGATGGTCATTGACCAACATTAACCAGCATACCAGCCGTTTTTTATTTAGATGGGCCGAGATGGATTTGAACCAACGTAGCTTACGCAGCGGATTTACAGTCCGCCCCCATTAACCACTCGGGCATCGACCCTTTACTTGGCTGTTTTCCAAGCGAATCTAATCATATACACTTATTGCGCCACTGGCAATAGGTAATTCCAAAAAAATCAAAAGTGCTAAGCACTTTTGATTTTTTTGGAATTACGAAATCCGATCGCGATCGCACTTAAAAAAACAATTCCCATCACACCTGCGATCGGATTGCCATTAATACCTGTCACCCATTCAGGCACAGCGCCTGTTGGTTTAAGCCAGTGGGTTGTATTCACGATGTAATAGCACCAAACCAAACCTCCATGTAAGCCAATTGATATGCCCAATCTGCCATCACATCTGCGTCTTGCCAGTACTAGGGCAACGCTGAGCATCACCAAACCGAGAAATTGGCTCCATGTAGCCAAAATGACGTTTAAGGGCTTGATGAAATGCAAAATTGCAAATACTAAACTACAACCAAGTAAAGCTGTGTTTTTTGAATAATCGCGCTCTAGCTCTGAGAGTATCCAACCGCGAAACAACATTTCCTCCGCAAATCCTACGCCAACGGAAGTCAGCAGCCCTGGGAATATCGCGCCTTGCCAATCGACAAAATATACACCGATCGCTGGGAGTAGGTTATCTGGCAAGGGTTGCTGCCAAGTGACAGTTTGCACCGCTAGCCAACCAAGACTCACCTGTGAGCTAAAAAAGATGAGCAGTGTTACACAGCCAAGCGCCAAACCTAATAAAAAATCGCGTCCATTTTTGCGGGTAAATAACAGCCCGTAATAGCGGTAGGGATATGAATATTTCGCAATTTTGCGCCCCCAAAACCAAATTAATCCCAAAAATCCGCAATACAGCAAAATTGTCAGGGCAACTCCAACCGCCTCACCCCAAATTAGATACATTGGTGCAGCGATCGGTAGCCACAGCATCAATAAAGTTATTAAAAAAAGAATGATGCGTACTGGTGCTGGATAAGAATTTAAGCGATTGAGATTCACAATAAAAAACAGGTAGGATTTTGCTAATAACAATCCTACCTGTTCTCTATATCAAGCCCTTAGTAATGCGATCGTAAAAAGCGATCGCTTTTTACTTATGACTCTGGCTCCATCGTGCTAGTTAAACCCTTACTTTGCAAGCCCTCACAATAAAATTCGGCATGTTCTTGTACGCAAGTAATTACGAGCGCACAGCCACTAGCATGAGCCGCCATCATAATATCCACTGCTTGCGGCTGAGTAAGACCATTTACGACTTGCATTAAGGTTTGCACGACATATTCCATTGAGTTGTAATCGTCGTTATGTAATAAAACTCGATATCTTGGTGCGATTTTGCGTATGGTTTCAGGACGTTTAATAGTTTCGGTAGACATAGATTAAGTTGCCTCCAATAAGGGTTTGCGATAAAGGAAAAGTTTTATGACGCTAGATAATTGCGGTATGAGTTTGGTGCATTGAGCAAAATCAAATTGCTTACAGATCTGCGCTATAGATATGCCAGTAATAATACTCAAGGCTAACTTACATTATAAGTACGAACCCAAAAAATGTGAAGTGGATAGCTTTTCCATTAGCAATTCTCATTATAAAAATCAGTTTTGATGCAGGTTCATCGACAGAAGATTTTCATCAAAACCGATTTTTAAGTTTTCTGCGTCTGCGGCGTAGAAAACTTAAAAATCGGTTTTATAATTAGAATTGCTACTTTTTCATAAAAAAGAAAGGGGCGCAATGCGCCCCTTTCTTTGATCATTTTTTAACCAAGTAGGCTAATCGCAATAATAGACTTCACTGCCTGAGTCAGGGACAAATTGACAGGCTTTTTGAGAAGTGAAAAAGGATTTCCAGATCGGAACGTTTGAGACTCGGTAATATGAGCCTAAAACTGGTTTGATTGCTTCAGTAGCAGTCTTGAGATGATAGTGAGGAATACCAATAAAGATATGGTGCGCAACGTGAGTACCGATATTGTGATGGATATCGTTGAAGATTCCATAATCACGATCAATTGTGGAGAGCGCTCCCTTCAAGAAATACCAATCTTTACCACGATACCAAGGAATATCAGCTTCGGTATGGTGTAGATAGGTGACCAGATCAAGCCATACTACAAAGATAAGATAAGGAACGATATAAAACTTAAATAGAAATAGGAAACCATAGGTAAAACCCAACCATCCTAAAAAGCCAACCATCATGGTAAAAAGGATGCTGCTGGTGAGAATATCAGTAGTTTCCGATTCGCGAAATAGATCGTTATTGGGAACGAAATGGGAAGCCGTAGGACGTGCAGGCGATCGCTTAAATAGATAAAGCGGATAAGCAAACAAGAGAGCATCAAAGCGAATGAATTTCCCCAACCAATCCATTGATCTGTATTGACTCTCGGTAACTGGAAACCAACTTTCATCGGTATCGATATTACCTGTGTTTTGATGATGGGTGCGATGACTGATGCGCCAGCCGTGATATGGCACAAGGATCGGAATATGGGTTAGGTGTCCGATTAAGTTATTTAGCCATTTAATCCGCGAAAAAGACCCATGTCCGCAGTCATGACCAACTACGAAGAAAGCCCAAAACATTGTCCCCGTTGCAAACCAGAAAATCGGATAAAACCACCATGCATCCAAATAGACAGCAGTGGCATATAAACCCACGATAATCGCAGCATCGGCAAAAAAATAGGCGAGAGATCGCCATACGTTAGGAGCAAAACATTTGGTAGGAATAGCAGCTTTTACATCTTGAAAAGTAAACGGAAGCTCGGTTTGAGATGTCGAAGATGTATCGGTAAGCGGATTGTCTAGATTGATCCGATGAATAGTCGTAGACGACACGTATTATTTCCCTGTTGTTAAGAAAAATTAAGTTAATACTTAAATCTTAGCAGGGACTTAGCTTATTCTTCAAAACCAAAGGTATTGAGTAAAAATTTCCAGCGATCTCCTCGCGTATGGATGAAAGCTTTCATTTGAGCGATCGCACGCTGATCCCCAAATTGTTGTTTTAGTTGTTTTTGGTGAGGTAAACGATGAATCTCATAAGTAAATGGCGTATGCCATGTGAGATTGCCTGAACGATGCAGTAAACCCAAAGCGATCGCCGCATCGGGATGTAATTTGGCAACTTCGGCGAAATTACCTTGGCGTGGTAGTTTTGGCAAAAGGGCTAATGCTTGCCGTTGTGTTTTTTGTTGTTGCTGCAAGAAAAAATCTACTCTTTGGCGATCGCTATCATCAAGTAGCCCAGTTGGTTCACTGACTAACATCAATGCCTCCGCAGGTTTGTCATCGCGCCCCGCCCTGCCAATTTCTTGGATATATTCTGAGAGCGTCAAAGGTGGATGAAAATGCAAGACCCAACGGGTGTCGGGTTTATTAATACCGAGACCAAACGCAGATGTGCAGATCACAAAGGGATATTGGTTAGTCAGCCATTGCTGCTCGATCTGCCGACGCTCTTGAGGTGGTAAACCCGCATGATAAGCGGCTGTTTTAAAAGAATTTTCTTGTAACCAAGTAGCCAGCATCTCCGCATCATGACGACTGCGGACATATATTAAGCCCGATTGTCCCTTGCGATCGCGGATAAATTTGAGTGTGCGTGATTTTCGTCCTGCGGGTGTCCATGCGATCGCGACCTGCAAGCTCAGATGTGGACGATAAGGACTGGTTCTGATAATACTGGGATTTTCTAAATGTAAACAAGCTTGTAGCTCAGCCGTTGTATCGCGATCGGCAGTAGCTGTAAATGCAGCGATCGCAATACGTGGATGATGATTGGGCTTTTGTGCCATCAAAGCTGAGCGCACTGCACCCAAACGGCGATAGCTGGGACGGAATGAGTCGCCCCACTGCACTAGACAATGGGCTTCATCAAGCATTAAACCTGTAATTTTTAATTGGCGATCGCATAGCTTTTCCCAGATAGGTTGACTCAAGAGGGTTTCTGGAGAAACGTAAAGCAATCTTGTGCCTCCGAGATTTTGTAAGACTTCACGGCGTTCTATTTGCGATAAATTACTATGCAAACAAGCTGCGGGGAGATTCCGAGATTTACAGTCTCGCACTTGATCTTCCATCAGCGCCAGTAAAGGAGAAACCACCAATGTCAAGCCTTCATTGAGGATTGCTGGCAACTGAAAGCAAATAGACTTACCACCACCTGTAGCCATAATCGCTAAGCTATCTTGCCCCCGCAACAAGCTCGTAACTACCTCTCGCTGAGAAGGACGTAGATCTGCATATCCCCAAATTTTCTGAAATGTTTGCTGAACTGCCGTCCATTCTCTACATGTTTCTGACATTTGTTGTATTAATGAGTCATTAATACAATCATTTTAGGCATTGATTAAGTAGCTACGCACAATTAAATGTAAAAACCCAAAATCTTTAACGCCCCTTAGCGGGCGTTAAAGATTTTGGCTCTAGGCTTTTAATTATGCCAAGGTGCTTATAACTTTTCGATGAAGTATAGAGATCGCCACTTTAGTAAAGACTTACATCAATTTGCTTTCAAACCCGCCACAAATAAGAATATAAAACCCATTGTGGGGCTTTGCCCAGCGCCCCTTCTTGTGGCGGGTTTGATCGAACACTGCTGTAAAACCCAAAAGAGAGTTACAACTCTCTTTTGGGTAAGGTTGGCGACAGCTAGAAGATCAAAACAAATTATTAGATTTCCGTTAAAAGCCTTGTTTTACAAGGCTTTTAACGGAAATCTAATAATTTATCCAAAATCTCAAAATAAATGCCAGAAAATCTATAATTTACTAGTATTTATTGAGCAAACGCTGGATATAGTTGCATAACCGTAGGTTAGATGACTGTTTTCCACTAATAAATTTATATAATTAAATTTATATAGCGATCCCAATGCATCTGTGAGAAACTACTCCAGAAGGGACAGTCTCTTACAACCCGTTTAATCTCACAGATGAATTACGATTGCTATATAGTTAAAGCTAATAATTATCGAAAGCAAAAGAAATCCTTAGATTATAAATTAGATGCTTACATCGGTTTTCGATCAAGGGAAGCACGAACTTTTGTTAAAGCTATCGCTTAGTGCTACTTTTAACAAGGATCTAATAGTTTATATAGTCGTAAAATCTTTCTAAAGCTCGTTTTAAAGGGACATTATTCAGGTGAGACCAGAAGAGTCATCCACTCTTGAGATCAAAGAAATGCTTCATCACGTACTTACGGTTGAAGATGCACAAGGTTTTCGGAATTTTCTCTTGAATAATATGACTTATTCTCTAGGGCGTAGCTTGGAGAATTCGATAATTCTGCGTTCTAATCTCGTATCTCGTCAACATGCAACTTTGTTAGCAGTAGCTTCCAAGAAATCTTCATGCTTTTTCCGAATAATTGATGGAAGTGCAGAAGGTAAACGCAGTACAAATGGAATTTTAATTAACGGCAAAAAGCGATTTTCGCATATACTTTCCCACGGTGATGAAATCCTCTTTAGTAAGGATACTAAAGCGGTATATCAGGTGATCAGTGCGATTACCAATATACCTAAAACTAATAGTTCTCAAAATCAGATTTCTGAAAGCAGCTATCCTCAGTTCAATAATCAGTCCTTTGATGAGACTAAGCCTTTTCGATTTTCTCCTTTACAGGCTATTCCCGAACAAGATTTATCCACACATGTCCATAAAACTGTTAACCAATTCATTGCATCACCAGAGCTAAATCCACAACCAATTATCGAGCTAAATCTCGTTGGCAAAATCTTATACCTTAATCCTGCGGCGCTATCTCAATTTCCTAATCTCGAAGAGATGAGAATCAATCATCCGCTACTTCAAGAACTATTAGTTCAATTGCTACCATTAGTCAATCCTGTTCGCAAATTTTTTATGCGAGAGGTAATAATTAATGACAAGGTGTTTGAAGAAATCATCCATTTTATGACTTGGAATGAAATAATTCGGATTCATATATCTGATGTTACAAATCAAAAGCAAGCAGAAGCGATAATCTCCTATCAAATTCATCACGATGCACTGACAGGGCTGCCAAACCGAAAATATTTACATGAACATCTAGTTGAGACAATCGAAAAACTAGAACATAAACAACAGTTATTTGCAGTTCTATTTCTGGATATTGATCGATTTAAGTTAATTAATGATTCTTTAGGGCATAGTATTGGCGATCTATTGCTGAAAGCAGTGAGCGATCGCTTGAAGAATTTGCTCAAACAGGGTGATGTGATGGTGCGTTGGGGTGCAGATGAGTTTGCGATCGTAGCCAAGGAGATCAATTCTACTGATGCCGTTGTCCAAATTGCTGAAGCCATGATTCAAGCTTTGACTTTACCTTTTAATTGTGATGGACATGAACTACACATCACGACCTGTATTGGTGCAAGTATTTATCCATCTCATAGTACTGAAGTCGAGGGGCTAATTCGGAATGCAGATATGGCAATGTATCGGGCTAAAGCTGAAGGACAAAATAGCTTTCAGTTTTATGTTCCGAATATGCAGGAGCAGAGTTTTCAGCGATTATCTATGGAAAATAATCTGCGAAGAGCGCTAGAGAACAACGAACTGCTGACATACTACCAACCTCAAATCGATTTAATCACAGGTAAAATTGTTGGATTAGAAGTTTTACTACGCTGGAAGCATGTCTCTTTAGGTTCAATTCCACCGAGCCAATTTATTCCCCTCGCCGAAGAAACAGGACTAATTACGGCGATTGGGACTTGGGTACTACGGCAAACCTGTTTACAAGCGATCGCATGGCTAAATATGGGATTGCCACCGATTCAGATTGGTGTAAATTTATCGATTAAGCAACTTCAACAAAAAGACTTTCTATCTTGTTTACAGCAAATTCTCGAAGAAACAAATCTCGATCCTCATTTTCTAGAGTTAGAAATTACTGAAGGAATCATGATGGATAATGTTGAAGAGAAGATTGTCTTGTTAAATGAATTCCGTCAGATGGGGATTCAGTTGTCAATCGATGATTTTGGCACTGGTTACTCGGCTCTGAGCTATCTAAAGAATTTGCCAATTGATACGCTCAAAATAGACCGTATTTTTATTGAATATATTGCTCACAATGCCCACGATCGCGCAATTGTGGCTTCGATTATCAGTTTGTCTCACAGTCTAGATCTGAATGTAATTGCTGAAGGTGTCGAAACCCAAGAGCAAGTTGATGTGTTGCGATCGCTGGGCTGCGATCAGATCCAAGGTTATTTTTTCTACAAAGCCCTACCCGCCGATGAAATTGAGACTTTATTAAGGGCGCAAGGAATAACTAGACCAAATAGAATTGAACCAGCCTAATAAGTGGCGGCGCTCCGCGCCGCCACTTATTAGGCTGGTTCACAGCAACCAGTTTTTTTGTGTCGCGGCTAAGCCGCGACACAAAAAACTGGTTCTAGAAGACTTATTGGGCTTTCAGCTAGATGCTGAGCCACAATCTTAGGTTTAGCTCTTGGTTTGGTGAGGCATTATCAATTTGGACTAGTTCAAATTGATTACAGATTGGCTCTTGTAAAGTCACTTCCGCAGTGCGTAATAAATCTTGCTGGAAAATGGTCACCGCGATCGCATCGCCAGCCGCAAAATCTCGCAGGCGTTCATTAAAGTTTTCGGCAGTGACGCGAATTCCTGCGATCGCGATTACGATGTCACCTGTACTGATGCCAGCTTTTTGAGCAGGTGAGCCAAACTCGACTTTCTCAACTTCAGGAATTCCATTTTTAGATTTGAGCGTCATTCCGATAAATGGGATATCTTGCCTTGAAGTCCGTAATTCGATTCCAAAGGGTTCGAGATAGTAATTATAGTCTAGTTCTTTATTGCCATAGAGATAATCATTCCAGAATGTTGATAGGTCAACACCTGCCACAGTCTCGATTACTTCATGCAGTTCAGCTTCGCTAAAGCCAATTTCATCTTTACCAAAACGTTCCCACATAATCTGCATGACCCGATCGAGCGATCGCAGGTTATTAGTTTTAAAACGAATTAGTAAATCTAGCAGCATCGATACCATTTCCCCTTTGAGATAGTAGGAAATCTGGTTGTTATGGGTATTTGGATCGGGTCGATAGAGCTTGATCCATGTATCAAAACTAGACTCATAGAGAGATTGGACATTGCGACCAAAAGTATTTTGCAGACGGGTGATCGCCTTGCTGACTAGTTTGAGATAGTGCTTTGCATCATAGAGTCCAGCCCGAAGCGGAAAGATCTGGTCATAGTAACTAGTGGTTCCTTCACTAAACCAAAGAGAACTAGTGTAATTTTCTTGGTCATAATCAAATTTTTCAAGCGCTTTGGGGCGAATTCGTTTCACATTCCAAGTATGGAAAAACTCATGGGCAACTAGATTCATAAATTGGAGATAGCTCTCTTCTTTGCGAAACCCTAAACGGTTGTAGAGAAGGACTGTGCTGTTTTTATGCTCTAATCCTCCAAATCCATTACTAGCATGGAGAATAAAGTCATAGCGATCGTAAGGCAACCCACCAAACATTTCCGCTTCCACGGCGACGATCTCCGCCGTATCCTTGACAATACGCTGCATATCCGCATTGTGTTCACCCCACACTACAAAGCTATGGGGTTTGTCCTGAACGGTAAATTCATAGCGATTATGAATTCCAATCTCGAAGGGACTATCAACTAAAGTATCAAAATCCTTGGCATAGAAAGTATTAGTAGCATTCGCAACTGCTGGTAAAGCGGTAGCTATTTGCCAATTCTCTTTGATTTCGCCAATCTCGACAGTATAAGGCTGCTGCTGATATTCAGGAACATACATAAATACTGCTGCACCTGTCAAAAAAGCATGGGTGCGATCGATATGATTAGTGCGAACTGTTAATTCATTACAGAAGATGTGATAACGAATTTTAATGATCGAATTATTGAGGCGATCGCTACTATTATTTCCACATTTTATCTGCCAGTGATTTTTACTGATTTTTTGCCATGACAGAGGTTTACCAGTTTCATTTGCTGCCTCAAAGTCTTGCAGATGTTTGGCATATTCGCGCACCAAATAGGAGCCAGGTGTCCAGACTGGCATCTTCAGGTCGATAAATTCCTCTTGCCAGTTGGAGATCGCTAGTTCGACCTCCAACAAATGATTTTCTGGCTCAGGAATCGATAGACGGTAGTTAAATTGGCTGCTAGTAGGATCTTTCATGTTTTTTAATTTATCGTTAGCATAGTCAGTACTTCGAGCCGACTATATCAAATCATCAAGTTCTGCATAATCGGGCAAAGTCGTATCGATCGCAATACCATTTCTAAACACGGTACGATCGCTTTGAGGTCTTGATAGCAACTCATTATAGCTACGCGCCTTAAATAGAACTAAATCAGCAGCTTGCCCAATCCCAATTTTACCAACATTAGGTAAGCCCATCAGTTTCGCAGGGCGAGAAGTCACAGCCTCGATCCAGTTGTCATAGGGAGTATCTAAATGCGAAATCTTTGTCCCCATACTGAAAACTTCTAATAAATCATGGTCACCAAATCCATAGAAAGGATCGCGGCAATTGTCACTAGATAGCGCCACGCTCACACCCACCGCATCCAGCTCACGAACTAAGGTAACCCCACGCCAGCGAGGAGTTCGCTCCGCAACCCGATCTTGTAAATATAAATTGCACATGGGTAAACTAACGATGCCAATATTTGCCTCTTTAACGAGAGCGATCGTCGTATTGGCGATATCTTCATCTTGCACAGCCAAACTACAGCAATGACCGCAGACTACTTGCGAACTAAAATTATTGCGTAAACTAGCTTCGGCAATATAATGCAATGTGCGCGATTGCGGATCATTATTCTCATCTGCATGGAAATCGGCACTGAGATCGCGTTCAGCAGCTAAGATAAAAATCCGATCTAAGTATTGATCTAGTCCTGTGACCATATGGGCAATGCCGCCAATAATGCCACCTAAATCAGCGATCGCATCAGCAAATAGTTCTCCTTCGTGAGTTGAGAAATAAGGTAGCTGCACTAGTGACACAGCTTGAAGGGTGATTTTCTCCTTCCATTTTTCCCGTAATTCTTTAAATACTTTAAATGTAGTCTCCACTTGATGCGGTGGGCAATCTAAATGAGTCCTTATTGCTTTTGTACCGTGGGCATAACTGCACTTCAATCCAAATTCCATGCGGCGATAGAGGTCGTCATAGTTCCAATTGCCTTGCTCTGTGCAATCGCGATAAATGCCTGTGAGTGCACCTTGAAATGTGCCATCTAAATTCGGATTGCGTTCCCAAATATGACCTTTGTCAAGATGGGTATGTAAGTCAGCAAAGCAAGGAATCATGATCCCCTGTTTGCCATCGATGATTGGTAAACTTTCTGTAGGAATTTCTGAAATCCGATAACTCGGTAAAATTTCCGCTATTTGACCATTACGGATTTCGAGATGGCAAGGAAATAGGCGATCGCGCTGCAATGTCGGCGTGAGGTGAGCTTCTATATTTTGCCCAATAATTTCACTATCGATAAAACAATTAGGAATCCGAACATTGACAATCCAATAATGCAAAGGTTCTAGCATAGGACTAACGTATATTTAGCTTAATATACCGCGATGTGCAGCTATTTCTAGTCGAAGACTAGCCCTGCCGATCCAACACAGTGTCATCCTGCTGTTGCACTAGAGGGTTTGAGTCTAGCATTTGGTCTTTTGGCTGTTCACCGAGATATGAACGCTATCCCTAAGACTCGGTTTATCTTAAAACAGGCTACAAACCGTTGTACCGATTCACGATCTGACTTGATGCGTCTTTTCATCACTTTGTAGCATTTAAGGAGTGCGCGATCGCTACCTTCATTAAATACTGCATACATCCCTGAAAAGCAATTGAATTGTCCGTTGGGTAATAGGCGACTAAAAATCACATAGCCAGGTTTTCCAGTTTTACTGAGATTGACATTTTTGTTGTTCAGTTGGAGTCATCATTGTTATTCCTCGTTGGAGTTGTTTTGTCTCTTCGGTTCAATTAATTACCAAGCCAGTGTCACTGCACCCCCAAACTTCCGCATTTCTGCAAAAAACTTGCCCTGTGCGCCACCCTCTGGAAGCGTCGCCAGATAGACGGCGGTTTCGGCACCCTCATCGGCTGTGAACGGTGCATTAGAACCACCCATGTCGGTTTGCATCCAGCCAGGAGAGTAGGCATTCACCAAAATATTGGTGCCTTGGAGTTCCTTTGCCCAGAGTGCTGTCAGAGCATTCAGCCCAACTTTGGAAAGGCGATATGACGGAGCTAGTGGATAGTAATCACTCCCCATAGACGTGAGGGAAGCCATCTCAGTAGACACATTGACGATCCGTCCGTAGTTTTGCGCTTTCATCAAGGGCATTAGGGCTTGGGTGATTCGGGCAACGGCTAGAACATTTGTTGTCAAGGTTGCTAGCATCGTTTCCATTTGAACCGTGAGCAGACTGGATTCTTCTGGTTGCATCGTGGGGTTGACACCCGCATTATTGACCAAGATATCGGCTCTGCCATAAGTCTGCTGCAACCAAGTTGTAAACTGTTGCACACTGGCATCACTTGTGACATCCAGAGAATGAAAATCCACTTGAATATTTTCGCTGGATAGGCGCTGTTGAGCAGCAAGACCATCTTGCTCTTGCCGACTCGTCAACACAACTTGAATATTTTCCTGCTGTGCTAACTGGCGAGCGATCGCATAGCCTAGCCCCTTGTGACTGCCCGTGATTACAGCAACTTTCTGCGTCATGATCGTCAAACTTCCCTCAATAAAATGTATGTACAGTTAACTTAACAACCTCTAAGATATTAAACAAGTCGATATTTTAGATAAATAGTATCAATGAAATCGATAAACTTGGCGGCAATCGACTTAAACCTGTTGGTTGCCTTTGAAGCCCTTCTAGAACAGCACAGCGTTACGAAAGCTTCGGAGCAACTTCAGATTGGGCAGCCTGCAATGAGTGCAGCACTCAGCCGTTTGCGTATTCTCTTTGAAGATGAATTGTTTGTACGGTTGGGGAGACAGATGCAGCCGACGCTCAAAGCCCAAGCGATCGCCCCAGGCATTCTGGCAGCATTGCAACAGATTCGCCAAGCCATTACTGTCAGTCAAACATTTGAGCCAACTTCTAGCGATCGCACCTTTGCCATCGGCAGTTCAGATTACACCAGTTTTGTCCTCGTGCCGCCGCTACTGGAATTGAGTCATCAAACGGCTCCATCCATCAACTTTCGGATAATGGGATTTGAGAAAGACAGTATTGGAGATCTGCTAGAAAAGGGGGAAATTGATGTGGCATTGGGTGTTTTTCCTAATCCACCCCGACAAACGCAAAGGGAACCCATATTTGAAGAACGATTTGTGGGGATTGCCCGTCAAGAACATCCGGCTCTTCAGCAAGGAACCATGATTTTAGAAACCTTTGCCCAGCTTCCCCACGCCCTCGCAACTCTACGTCGAGATACTACAGGTGCTATTGACAAAGCGTTGAATGAGCAGAATTTAGAGCGAAGGATTGCATTCACAACTCCGCATATGATGATTTTGCCGTTTGCGCTCGCATCTAGTGATCTAGTCGCAGCAGTTCCCCGACGCATTGCCATCCGTTTAGCAACTGTCTGCAATTTAACAATGTTTGAACTGCCAATCAAAACAAACCCATGGATGGTTTCCATGCTGTGGAGCACTTTGAGCGATCAAGATGAAGCCAATCGTTGGTTACGCGACGCAATCAAAGCAATTGCACAAAAGGTTGGGGCAAGTACAGATAAAATTTAGACTGTGCCCCCACTAAGGACTAAGCTGCATAACTTAATAATTCATAAGCAAATGCGGTATAAACATCCAGTTACTTTCAAACTACCGCAAACTTGGGCACTGGTTCCGCACTATGAGATTGTTCGGCTAAAATCCTTGCTTGACAAGGGTTTTAGCCATTTTAAGGTCAAATCGTCGAAGCCTAGACACAAAAAGGGTTTCAGAGCTTTTTCTTATAGTGCGGAACCAGTGCCCCAAGTTACACCCTTCATCTTAACTGGAAACAATTTACGCTCAGAAAGGCGATCCTCATCCAACACACGAATCAAATATTCACGAGTTTCTTGCTGTTCCTCAATATCTTCATCATCTATCCAAGACTGAATTAAGTTAACCGCTTTAGCTTGATTTTGCCTTAACAGAATAAAGTTTGTTAATAAATCCAATGTCACGGACTCAATGGAAATTCCCTTTTGATTGGTTTCCTGCAAAAGATATTGCTCAACTTCTGACGGTAGGTTAAAAGTTAACGTCATGGATTTCTTGAGTATTTTCACCAATACTTTAACATTACTTTACGAGGTGTTCATGCCCCAGTAAAAAATTCAAAAAGCGATCGCCTAATTCTTTCCACCACCAAACCTGACTAATGCTGCGATAATCAGGTTTGATTTGACTCGGCTCACATGACTTGCAATAAAAATTGGCTTACAGTAATTGGTATTGGGGAAGATGGTCTATCAGGACTAAGCTCGGCTGCCCGATCGCTAATTGATAATGCCGAAATTTTAGTAGGCGGCGATCGCCATTTAGCTATGCTTCCTGATGATATGCGATCTCGATTAGTTTGGACATCTCCTATTGATGAAACCATTCAAAAGATTACTAGTTATCGCGGCAAATCAGTATGTGTCCTAGCCAGTGGCGATCCGCTCTGGTTTGGAATTGGTACTACTCTCTTAAAAAAAATTCCCATAGAAGAAATTTCGATTATCCCATCACCTTCCACTTTTAGCTTGATTTGTGCGCGATTAGGATGGTCATTGAATGAGGTGGAAACTCTGAGCTTATGTGGTCGTCCTGCTTCACTATTGCAAACTTATATCTATCCCAAGGCAAAACTTCTGATTCTTAGTTCTGGCAAAGAAACTCCTAAGATTGTTGCCGAGATGCTATGCGATCGCAATTTCAGCAACAGTAAGATTACTATCTTAGAACATTTAAACGGAACAAAAGAACGTATTGTTTCCACTGTTGTCAATCGATCTCAGAACTTTCCCGAATTTGCCGATCTCAATGCGATCGCAGTGGAATGTATTCCCAATTCTGACGCGAAGATTTTATCGCGAATGACAGGACTTCCCGATGATGCCTATCATCACGATGGACAATTAACCAAACGAGAAGTAAGAGCCATTACGCTATCAGCACTAGCTCCTAATGCGGGAGAATTACTCTGGGATGTTGGCGCTGGTTGCGGTTCTATTGGTATTGAATGGATGCGAAGTCATCCTCGTTGTCAAGCGATCGCGATCGAAAAATCGCGTACTCATTTCATTGCTGAAAATGCAATTTCCCTCGGCACTCCCAATCTCAAAATTATCGAAGGCAAAGCACCTGAAGTTTTGCAAGGTTTACCCACTCCTGACGCGATTTTTATTGGCGGCGGCGTGAATATACCAGATTTATTTGAGACTTGCTGGGAGAGCTTGCGATCGCAGGGGCGCTTAGTTGCCAACGTAGTCACCCTTGAGGGCGAACAAAAATTATTTCAGTGGCAGCAAAAATATGGCGGAACGCTCATCCAAATTTCGATTAGCCGTGCTGAAGCAATCGGTTCTTTTTTGGGCTGGAAGCCAATGAGACCTGTAACCCAATGGAAAACACTTAAGCCTTGACTTATTTACATCGCTTTGCGCTCAAAAAAACCAAAATAGATTTGCGGCGTGATGCGCCGCAAATCTATTTTGGTTGTGTCCTAAAATAGGCAATAGCTATACTAGAAATCCTGAGGAATATCTTGAGTAATTCAGCTAAGGGGCGAATGCTGCTCTCCCACAACTTTGATGTTTCGCCTGATGTAGCACCAGCCCTCAGCCGTGAAGAGTTTGCCGAAGTATTTCGGTTAGGTTTAGGCGATCGCAGATCTTGCCAAACCCGACTAATCAATCATCCCCATTGGACTGTCGAAATCTTGTTTGAACTCAACCAGTTTTCGCCCAAGCAAATTGGCGAATTTTGCGCTCAGGCTCTTGCCGATCAACGCATCAGCCAAGGGATAGATCGTAAATCTTTACCAGAAATTTTAGTCTTAGGTGGTGTCAAAAACACACCACCCAGTAGTGACTCACCAGATGCTTTACAGACTGGGGATTGGGGTGTGGATGTTATTGAGCCATTAGTGGGGGCTAACTTTTTGCAAGGCATTTCTTGGGATGTGACGATCTCATCGAAACCTGTTGATGAAATTTTTAAGGTGGAACTAAAGGATTTCAACTCATGAATACAATAGATAGCGATCGCCTAGCCCAATTAGAGCTTTTATTTCATAGTGAGTCGATTTACGATCGCAAGTTAGCGCTTGACGAGTTGTCACAAGCCCCATCTGACCAAGTTGTCCCATTTTTACAAAGACTAACCACTAGCACCGATTTTTTATGTCGTCGCTTCGCAGTAATGGGTTTAGGCAATCATCTCACCGATCAGTCATTTCAAGTTTTGACAAGCATGTTAGAGCAAGAGCAGGATGACAATGTGATATCCGAGATTGCAAATACGTTGTTTGAATTTGGAGATCGCTCCATACCATTTCTCCAAAATTTATTTGAACGTAATCAAAACTGGCTCACCCGTCAAACGATTCTGGCGATCTTGATGGAGAGCGATCTCCCAGATATTTTGCTAAACATCATTAATCTAGCTCTGCTTGATCCGACTCAAACTGTCAAAGAAACCGCGATTTTAGCTTTAGGCAGTCTGCTAAAAAGCAAATATGAATCCGAAGCCTTAGATTTACTGACCGAACTAACTGACTCGGAATTTTGGCGTGATCGGTGTCGAGCTGCTACTACCCTCAGCATTTCTTCTAATCCCAGAGCAAAGCCCCTACTCGCCAAGCTCCAAAAAGACGAAAACCACTATGTAGTCGCGGCTGCCCTAGAAGCAGGCTTACCCAAATAGTTACAGGGCTTTTCGCTCAAACTCGAACCAAGAAATCATTTAAAAGTGTTGCTTTGCAACACTTTTAAATGATTTCTTGGTTCGAGTTTGCAATCAAAAATTGAGGGTCGGCGCTTTGCGCCGACCCTCAATTTTTGATTGCAATAAATTTGATTGTGTAAATCTTGTGCAAAACTTATCAAAATTCACAAATCTTGATAATTAAGGTAACGGACTTATACGAAAATCGATTATAACAAAGCGTATAAATTAATACGCTAGTCCCCTTAGCCATTTAGAGGCACAGGCACTGGACTGTTAAAGAGGGATGAGTCGCTCAAAGTATTTCTGGTCAAGCTTTTCACGGTTTTGCTATCAATCTCCATAAATCCTTACTTGATAAGCCTTACAACCATTTATCACTTCTTTAGCAACCAGTGCCAACCACTGCTGAGTCCCAACTTCGCAATGGTGACATCTCTATTGCTGGTTTTGTTAGAGCGATCGCACAGTCAGAGCTATATCAATCTCTATTTTTCGAGAATTCTTCTCCCTATCGCTTTGTTGAACTCAACTTTAAGCATTTGCTCGGTCGCGCACCTCAAGATCAAGCTGAAATTGCAGCCCATGTTTTGACCTACAACACTCAAGGCTATGAAGCTGAAATCAACTCATACATCGATAGCGATGAGTATGTCAGCAGCTTTGGCGAAAATGTTGTACCTTCTGCTCGTGGCAATCGTACTCAAGCTGGCAGCAAGAATGTTAACTTCAATCGCACCTTTGCTTTGATGCGTGGCTATGCCGCAAACGACACTGGCAAATCCGCCAAGCTGATTAGCGATCTCGCAGGTAACTTGTCCACTAAGATCGTTGCTCCTGCAAGTGGTTCTGGTTCTGCGAGCAGCCATGGCAAGCGCTTCCGCATTTCCATCACCAAAGCTAAATTTGGTAGCCGTGTAACCCAGAGTGCAACAACTTTTGAGATTGGTTATAGCCAACTGTCTCAGAAAATCCAGAACATCCAGAAGACTGGCGGTAAAATTCTCAGCGTTACTGAAGTCGCTTAAGGGCAATACTCTAGGGTGTGCATAGTTGCTACTAACGCGCTAAGCAATTCTGGCAATGTTGATTGGTCAGCAGTTGGCTCAATATTATAAAGAAAGATTACTTAGGGCTTCCTGAAAAAGTACAAAAGCTCGCTAAATAAGGACT
>NZ_BBJB01000092.1 GCF_016584665.1 Pseudanabaena sp. lw0831 | reverse complement strand
AAGCCGAAGAGGTGTTTTACACCTCTTCGGCTTTTTGATTTTTATGTTGGTACTAGACGCGACGATATTGCTGATAAGCAGCAAAAAACAGTCCGCCAAGGGTAATGAAAATAAGACCGAGGCAAATGCCTGACAAAATTGGTTCTACCATAAATATTTATTAAAACTCACTGACTTATATAGTTTACTTTAGCAATTCTCATTATGAAAATCAGTTTTTGCCTTTTTGCGTTATTAGAGATCGCTGCAACATAACCCACATAATTCTAAGGAATAACTAGTGAACGCAGAAGACCAGACTGTTTAGGCTCTGGCGGAACCACGGGCTGGGGTGGTGTGATTGTTTTTGCATCCACATCCCCACTCAAAGCATTTGGAGCAGGCTGAACCAAAAAGAGCTGCTCAGTACTTTCATATAATTTCTGAGCTAACAAATCATTGGCAGCTTCAGTGAGATGGATGGGATCGATGAAAGCTTGTTGGCTAGTATTTTGAAACAGCTGATAAAAACTGACAAATTTTGGCTTGATCGGACTATTGCTAAAAGCTTGTTCGGCGAGCATATAAGCATTAGTGGCGCGATCGCTATATTCCTTACCCAAAGATTTCAGAATGCCTTCTTCTTCCTTGGTTAAAGATTTTTGCTTACCTGTGATTTCTGGCTGGAGAATGATCAAAGCAGGAATATTGTTAGCCAATCTCATCATTTGCTGAGTATTGTAAAGATGTCGATCAACTCTTTTCTGAATTTCTTTAGGATCTTTGCTGAGTTGTTCGGCATTAAAAACTTGATATTCAGAGCTAAATATACTGATATCTGCTGGGATTACCCATTTTTGCCATGCTTTGACTAGATAAAGTGAATTTAGCCAATTATTAAATTGCTGGGTTTGATGTTGTCGATATTGGGCAAGTGGATCGCGTAACATTTGCTCAATATTACCGATTTCGCGAGCAGTCTGATTGCTAGGCGATCGCAAATCTTCGTAGCCATCGAGGATCAGCAAAGCATTAGGACTATATGTCATCACCTTATGAGCTATCAGGGCAAGTTCATTACCAGAGCTATAGCCTGGAGCCGCCGCCGCAATTACCCGATAGCTACCATCACGAATACGTGGAGGCAATGCTCGCATCGATTCAATTTGATCGGCAAAATAGGGAATTTCTCTGGGCTTAAACTTTTCGGGGCTGCTATTCTGAGAACGAACACGCTCGTTGAGCAATTTCTCAACCTTAAAAGCCAATGCCTTTTGATTTTTTTCCGCCATATTCGTAAAAGCGGTGGAGCCACCAACCAAAAAAACACGGATCTCGTTAGCAGGCTTGACAACGGGTACGGATGAATCTTGACGAAAGCCCTGATCGTTTATTTGCCAATATTCACTACTTTGACTGGGAAGCAATTCATAACCCAGTAGTGGACTGCGTTTTACTTGGAGCAGCCCAGCGTCTGGTAGTCCGGGATAGTTATTACCATTAGAGTCCTGCAATTTAAAGGCATAGGACTGGGCGATCGCTACAGTTTTGTTGGGGGCGAGCTGGTCGTTACTGCCTGTTGCTAAAACTGCTCCTCGAGCAATTAGTTCCGCCAAAATCAATAGTAATGGCAGACCAATTAGGATCAGAAGCAGAGTATTTCGCAACCAAGATTTGCGCTTGGATTGCCAAGAAGTTGTATATCGGGGTCTACGCATGACTACGCTACTGGTGTGCAGCTTTACAGCTTATAACAATTTTTATCTTAATCTTCAAATAACTTGAATTTATTGCTGCGCAATAAAAACCAGTGTTTTGTGGCGCGGCGAAGCCGCGCCACAAAACACTGGTTTTTATTGTTTGAGTTGAATCAACTCGATTTTATAGCCATCTGGATCTTCGACAAAGGCGATTTCCGTTGTGCCATGCTTCATCGGTCCAGGTTCGCGAGTAATTTTGCCGCCTTTTTCTCGAATAGCCTCACAAGCGATATAAATATTTTCCATGCCCAACGCAATATGACCATAGCCAGTGCCAATGTCGTAGGCGCTGGTATCCCAATTGTGGGTTAGCTCAATAACGGCATTGATTGATTCATCACCATAACCAACAAAAGCGAGAGTAAAGCGCCCATCAGGATAATCTTTACGACGCAATATTTTCATGCCGAGGACATTGCTATAAAAATCAAGCGATCGCTCTAGATCACCAACCCGAATCATTGTATGTAAAACACGCATTTTGGTTTTCCTCACTAAGTTTCTTCTTGATTTTGTTAGAGAGATGCTTAGCATCTCTCTAACAGTCTACCGATCATAATCTTCATCATCTAGACTCTTGGGTTCAACTAACCAGTCAGAGTTTTGTCCACCGATAATTACTTCTTCGATCGCGACATATTCCTTATCAAACTGACGCAACGCATTTACCAAGATATCGATCGCGATCGCATCGGTCGTTCCCAAGTCAACCCAACAACGCCCCCATTCGTTTTCGTATTCCAGATCCGTCATGTTATGCATGACCGACATCATCTCGTCATCGGCAGCTTGGTTGTCATAGTCAAAATAGCTAACATCCACACCAGATTCTAAAACCTGCATATTGCAAGCATTGAAACCACCTAATTTACCAAGCAAAAACCAAGAATTAAATACTTCGTCTAACAGTTGTTTTTCTTGCTGAGAGGGGATTTCATTAAATTTTATCCAGATCCATAAGTCGAACCAATCACATTCTCGAAATCTAACTTCCATAATCAACTTGCAGATCTTTCAAAAATCTCGATAAGAATATACCGATACCAGTCTAAGCGATATCACCACAATGCTTAGAAAAGATAAGATACTTCGCAACTCATCTACTTGCTATATATTTTAAAAACGGCTGATAACAGATAAGTAGATAAGCAAAAGAAAGTTTATAGCGCAAAGCTCTGTAAAACCCCAAAAGGGAAATCGCCCGCGTAGCGGGCGATTTCCCTTTTGGGGTTTTTATAACATCAATTTAGTCTGAACTAACCTCTGAACTCGCATTAGAGCCAGGCTTTGGCGCTTGGATAATAAGTTGACGGCGACGACGGCGCAGAAACAAGAAAATTGCTAGGGGACCTAGCCAATAGGGACAATAGACTAGCAACCAGATCGAGAGCTTTAATAGACCAACACTCACAACTGTCAACGAATTGGTTGCACTATTCCAAGTGTTTTGTAATTGTGTGCCGAGATCCGATTGAGGTGGAATGGTCGCTATTTCTGATGAGAGGCTGACTTGGATCGTGGAATAAGCAACTTGATTTTTTAGATTTGTGAACTGAGCATCAATTTGCTCAATCCCCTCCCTGACACGACTAAGTTCTTGCGTAACTTTTAGAACATCCCCCACAGAGCCAGTCTGCTGGAGGATCCCCTGTAGTTGCACTTCAGTTTGGCGCAAATTTTTGAGGCGGGCTTGCAGATCTACTAATTGATTAGAGACATCCTCGGCTTTTAGCGATCGCCCTTTGACAATTCCTAACTGAGCGATCGCCTCGACTACTGCATCAAGCCTTTCTTGAGGGACTCTGAGCTTCAAAAAAACTGACTGAGCAGTACCAGAATTACCAGAACGAAAATCATTCAGCTCTAAAATATCTCCCTGTTGTTGTTTGACAATCCCTGAGACAGCCTTTGTGCTTTCTTCGATGGATTTGACTTGTAAGGAAATTTCAGCAGATTTAATTAGTTGCGGACGCGGTGCAACTTCTTTTGCGGCGGGAGCATTAGGATTTGCGGCTTGTTCGGGCTGAGATCCAAGATTAGGCGCAGAGGAGGGTGCTTTTAACGAAGAAGCACAACTTGCCAGAGCGATCGCAGCCAGTAGACTCACAGCTTTTAGAGATCGAAATGTTTGACTTTTCAGATACTTTCTCGCCATAGTTTTGTCAGATTGACCTTGGGCTTATATTTTAGTTGCGATCGCAGTCTTCTCTAAATTTCTAAATATGTAGTATTATCCATAAAAATAATTTAGACATCTTGATTTTCCTATCCTGTAGGATGTTTAGCACTTTGTAACGATAAGTTACGATACAGTGCTAAAGTTAAATGCTAATTAGTCTAAAAGCCTCAAGAGTGCTATCCCAAGTCCTTGAGTTAAGTAAATAAAGTGTGTTGAGCCCCATCTTTGCTCATGGGTGGGCGATCGCTGAAGCAAACGTTCAGTCGTGAGGAGTATTCCCTACCTGTGGCAACAAATCCAATCAATTTAGGTAATTCAGATTTGTCCAACAAGTCTTCAAAGCCCAAAACCTCTTCATACAAACATAAATGGACACTTTTTGTAGTGTTATTTGTGGCGCTGTTGTCTGGGGGGCTAGGTGCAGGCTTAGCATTTGTATTAAGTAGTAGACCTTTTCAGCAGCGTCAACTATCGACTGATGAGGCGGCAGTATTTAATCGTAATTCCAATGGTATGACTTCAGCGATCGCGGGTGTACCGACGCTGACTCGTCCTGTCAATATTTTGGTACTCGGAACGATTATTCTTACCTCTGACTTACCTGATGCCCAGTCCAAGCCCAAAGGGAAATACTTGGCGGAGGTTGATGACAACCTCAATGGCATGAGTGACGCAATGTTGCTGATCCGTTTTGATCCTGCGACTCAAAAAGTTGCCGTCTTATCAATTCCTCGTGATACCCGTGTAGATATTCAAGGTGTAGGCAAGACAAAAATTAATTTTGCCAACTATGCAGGTGGGGCGCCCCTATCAGCTCAAACCGTTAGTCAAGTATTAGGTGATATACCGATTGATCGTTATATCCGATTCAATGTCAATGGTTTTGGTAAGTTGGTCGATGCCCTTGGTGGTGTTGATGTGTATGTGCCGAAAAAGATGAAATATCAAGACGATAGCCAACATCTATATATCAACCTCAATGCGGGACAGCAAAAATTAAACGGTAGTAAAGCAATTCAATACATGCGCTATCGTCACGACGATCTGGGAGATATTGGTCGTGTACAACGTCAGCAAGCATTTTTCCGTGCTTTTATCGATCAGAAACTAAAGCCCGAAGCCATCACTAAGTTTCCTGAAATCCTTGCCATTGTTAAGGACAATATAGATACAAATCTATCAGTCGAAGAAGTTCTTGCTCTTGCTGGGTATACGTCAAAGATCGATCGTAAAAATATCCAGATGCATATGGCTCCTGGGCGGTTTAGTAACCCTGGCGAGTTTGATAGCTTGAGCTACTGGATTTTGGATAATCGTCGGCTTACCAAAGTCATGAGCCAAAGCTTTGGGATCATCAAGAAAGCAGATGCAGGGCTTGAGGAAAGCACACCTCAAAATCTGAGGATTGCGATCCAAGATAGTATGTCTCAACCTGAAGGATCCAAAAAAGCCACAACTGTTTTGTCTAAGGCTGGATATGCTCAAGTATTTTCTGCTAGCGATCGCTGGACAAAGCCTCTTGCTAAAACGCAGATTGTTGCTCAAAGTGGCGATCGCGAAAGTGCCGAGAAATTGCGAGAAGCTCTGGGTATTGGTGAAGTAGTAATCGAGTCAACGGGAGATATTGAGTCGGATATTACTGTTCGGGTCGGTAAAGACTGGCTTGAAGCAAATAATATTCCTCTTAAGCCTGTTAAACCTACGCAACTCAAACAACAACGTTAAAAAATATAAGAGGTTATGCAAAGCATAACCTCTTATATTTTGGGTAAAAAAAAGAGAAGGCAAAGCCTTCTCTTTTTTTATTTATACATTTGTACTTTGACGGACAATTTTTGTGAAGAGGAAATCAGGTAAAAGCTTGCGGATAAATAATAACTGCTTAGCAAGTGGATCGGCGGGATAACGCAATTTCCATGATTTATCGATGCTAGCAATATAGATAGTTTTGGCTACAACTTCAGGCAATGCTCCCGTTGTCCCAATTTTATTTAGTTTCGTTAATACGCGATCGCTAAAAGCATCATATTCTGGAAAATCAGGATTGCTAGAGCGGTCTGCCGATCGCTCATAAAAGTCAGTTTTAATTGGGCCAGGCTCTACAATTTTGACGCGAATATTGAAAGCTAAAAGTTCATGCTGCAAAGATTCCGAGAACCCTTCTACAGCCCATTTCGTGGCGTGATAAAGGCTATAGAGAGGGAAGGCGACGCGCCCACCAATGGAGGCAACGTTCACAATTACACCTCGCTGGCGATCGCGGAAATGGGGCAGCACTGCGCGAGTAGTTTCCATCAGTCCAAATACATTAGTATCAAATTGACGCTGAATTTGCTCAGGGGTGGAAGTTTCAAAAGCGCCTAACATGCCATAGCCCGCGTTATTTACCAATACATCGATCGCACCAAATTTGGCAATAGTTTCCGCAACTGCATCGGCGATTGTGAGGCGATTAGTAACATCGAGTTTTAGACAAATTACGCGATCGAGATTTGCCAAGCTATTGGTGCGGTTGATTTCTTGATCAGGAGATCGCATTGTAGCGGCGACATTCCACCCTTGTTTTTGGAAATAAAAAGCCGTTGCTCTGCCAATTCCAGACGAGGCTCCAGTAATGAATACAGTTTTAGTCATGTTTTTTATTTACAGCAGTGTTCGAGCAAATCCACCACAAGAAGGGTCGTAGGGCGAAGCCCCGCAATGGGTTTTATATTCTTATTTGTGGCGGTATTAAAGCAAATTTTTTTTAAAGTGCTGCTTTGCAGCTCTTTAAAAAAAATTTGCTTTTGGTTAAGCAACCTTAGCAAATAATTCGGCAATCGGCAGATCGGGGCTATCTGCTCCAACCACGATCTCCACCAACTTGTTTTTTGCTGCATCTTCAAACAAAGCCTCGACCGTTACTTGGGCAACTTTAGTACGAGGAATACTCCCTTCAAACAAAGTATCAGCGCTAGACATTACCAAGCCACCTATTTTCTCATAATTCAGCAATCCGCCAGGGCGAACGATGGTATAGGTCAAACCACTATTTTGCAAATATTTTTCTGCTTGTTTTTTCCAGAAAAGTACTAGCCAGAATAGATTTAAAGGATGGAAAAATTTTGATACGCAAAGAGAAGAGACGATCGTAAAATGTTTGATGTTTTTTGCTTTCGCAGCATTCACTAAGTTCTTTGTGCCAATATAATCCACCAAATATGGCTCCATGGCGTTTAGGCTTGGCTTCGCGCCTGTTGCACATACCAATACATCACAATCTGCGATCGCCTCTGCTAATGTGTCAGCAAAAAGTACATTTCCCCGAACTAATTCCACTTCGGGCGGTAGGATTTTTCTAGCGATTTCTAGGTCACGGACTAAGGCTCTTACTGGAATATTGCGCTTAACTAATTCGGTGACAATATGCCGTCCTGTTTGCCCCGTGGCTCCTGCTACAAATGCTTTCATAGGTTAGTTCTCAAAAAATTACCGAGTTATGGTTCTGCGATTTAATCAAGAAACAATTTTTAGTGGCGTGGCAAAGCCACGCCACTAAAAATTGCTTTCCTACATTACTTCGCTCTTATAGCTCATTGTAATCTGAAACCAATTTTGGGATTTTCAGCGCTGCAGCGCTGAAAATCCCAAAATTGGTTTTGAACCAAAAAGCAAATCCTGAATTAGCCCATCCTTCTATTTGCGATTGAAAACCTCTAAGGTTTGGCGACTAAATTCACGTAGATTTACGACTCCATCTTCCATCGGCATCTTATCGCCAAAGAATTGCCAATTGTCCACCGTCGAAAATCGCCAGCATTCACCTTTATGGTCATGTCCACTTGCCTCAATACCGATCGCCCTCAAGTCACCATCAACAGGATCTTCATATAGTCGAATTTGAAGAAGAATACTGCGAACTTTGAGCCGCCAGCTTACCCCTGGGAAATGAAAGCCAACATCAATCGAATCTGGATCAAGTAATCTGCGAGTATCGGAATTATTCAGCCAAGGTTTTAAGTCAGAGCGTGCAGCAGGATAAATAGCTTTAAACAAATTGACAATCGTGGCGATTTTTGTCGCTACTTCGACATTTCTAGCTTGTTCAGCAGCATTCACGGGCAATACCCTCACATAAAACCTAAAAAAACAAAGATTTGTCAGCTTTTGATTACTAATTTTAGTGTTTATCAACAATAAACTGAATTAACTAGCGATCGCTGTAGCAATTCTCACTATAAAACCAATTGAGGGATTCGCAGCGCCGACGGCGCTGCGAATCCCTCAATTGGTTTTGGCTGGGACTAAATCGGGAATAGCATCAAAATTTGATAATACAGACTGATCAAGACTTAATCGATCTAGTAACTTTGCAAACTCCTTACAGCAAGCAGCAGAGCTTTGCAAGATTTGCTTCTGCGAGAATTTGATCATAATCCATCCTGAATCTACTAAAAAGCGATCGGCTAGATCCTTTTGCATTAGATTTGCCGCACTTTCTGAATCTCCAATAATCTCGATCGCAATATGGACATTTAGTACAGGATCGATATAGGTCAGTGTAGGCAGCCAATCCTGATTAACACTAGGAATGTAAAGCTTTACGCCTTGATAGATTGTTCCTGACAAATTTTGCTGAAGGGTGACTCCGAAATCATAAATAGCTGATTGATCGCGATCTGGAGAATTACTCTTGGCTAAGGCGATCGCATTTTCAATGGGAGGTATCTTTGCAAAAAACTTCTGAAATTGCTGATGCCGAAACTCAATGACGCGCTCTGGAGCATGGGCGATCGCTAGTTTTTGCTCATACTCAACCTCCTCGCGGGAATAAGATTCGAGCTTTTTGAAGTAGTTTTGGAGAGTGTTTTGATGACTTTGGTAGCGTTTTTTGTAGGTGAGAAACTGATATCTGATCCGCACCACAAGTGCCACCGTTCCCACGATCAGCAGCATGATTCCTAACTCTTTGGCAAAGGTAGTTACGATCGCTACGACAAATATTAGACCAAAGCTCAACGCGATCGCTTCTTGAATTTGAATAGGTGTGGGTTGTTGAGTGGGAGGCAAACTTGGCAAAGCAATACTTAGCTTAGGCGCAACAGGTTTGGACTGAGCGATGCGCTGCACTTCTGGGGGGATGAGGATAACAGGAAACTGACGCATCGATTTGTAGTTTGTTTGATCAAAAGCTGCTGTAAATGTAATTCTCACAGTGCTTTGAGAGATTTGCAAGCAAATTAAAGAAAGGCGGCGCGAAGCGCCGCCTTTCTTTATGGAGATTTAGGCATTGTCTAGCCCCGGAATCGAGCGATATAGCTGCACATACTTTTCGGCTGAGGCTTGCCAACTGAAGTTAGTATTCATGCCGCGCTGTTGCAATAAGCGCCATGCATCGGTATAGCGATAACTTTCCCATGCACGTACCATACAGGTATACATATCCAACGGCTCGTAACGATCAAAACTAAAGCCTGTACCTGTTTGAGTAATGGGATCGTGAAATGACACCGTATCCACCAAGCCGCCAGTACGGCGGACAATTGGCACACAACCATAGCGCAGTGAAATTAGTTGGCTCAAACCACAGGGTTCAAACCGACTTGGCATCAAAAAGGCATCGGAGCCAGCGTAAACACGATGAGAAAGCGCTGAGTTAAACAAAATCTGCGCTGACATGCGACCAGGATAACGAGATGCAATCTGCCATAGCTGCGATTCGTAATAGCGATCGCCTGTACCCAAGACCACAAACTGAGCATCGGTATAAGCCAAGAAACGTTCAAGGGTTTGCAGCAGCAAATCAATGCCTTTCTGTTCTACTAAGCGTCCCACCATACCGATTAAGAAAGTTGCAGGATTTACGGTTAAGCCCAACTCTTTTTGCAAAGCAATCTTATTTGCCATGCGATCGTCAAGAGTTTCGACAGAGTAGTTCTGCACCAAGGCGGAATCAGTAGCAGGATTTTCTAACTCCGTATCGATACCATTTAAAATCCCCCAAGGCTTCAAGAAGGAGAGTATGCCTTCTAAACCTTCCCCATAGGTTGGTGTACAAATTTGCTGGGCGTAGGTTGGCGATACCGTATTCACGCGATCTGCATATTTGATCCCTGCTGCCATCGTGTTATGAGCATCCATATACCAAGGAGTCCAAGTGATTTTGTCCAAAAACCATTTCCAAGGTCCCTGATAAGCAAGATTATGAATCGTGAATACAGTTCCAATATCCGAGACTTGATGCATCCATACAGGAATCATTCCTGTATGCCAATCATGGCAGTGAATGATATTGGGCTTCCAATAGTTCCATGAAAATTCAGCAACGGCATTGGCAAACATCGTGAACCGCCAATCTTCATCTTCACCGCCATAAACGCGAGCAGGAATAAATGACCCATGCCCTACTAAGTACAAGGGAACATCTGTACCTGGTAGTACTGTCTCAAAAATATCAAATTCCTGAAACATGGCATAGCCCTTCCATTTCCATTCAGGCTTTTCCTTGAGCTTGTCTGGAATTACGCCGTAGTAAGGCATGATGATTCGTACATCATGCCCCATCTTCTTAAGAATCGGAGGAAGTGCGCCCACTACATCTCCCATACCGCCAACTTTGGCGAGAGGAGCAACTTCAGCCGCCGCAAATAAAATTTTCATTCGTTGATTCAGTACTCGTATTTCAGGCTCTAACTATTTTCATGCATAGCGCGATCGCTAAAGCAGCAATTTTTTTCAAGCTACGCTTTGTGCAAAAAAGAAACCTGCAAAGCGGGTTTCTTTTTTGTTATTGGCGCGATCGCTAAAGCAGCAATTTTTGCAAGAGGTTCTTGAGAGATAAAAAAGAAACCCCAAACAGTGGGTTTCTTTTGATGATGAGCGCGATCGCTAAAGCAGCAATTTTTACAAACTATAGCTGTCGCCAAGTGTACTAGGACGTAAAACCCAAGAATTGATTGGCGGCGCGATGCGCCGCCAATCAATTCTTGGGTTTTGATTTGTCCTAAGACAAGTGACTGCAACTATATGCTTAAAGATTAAAAAGAAACTCACACAGTGAGTTTCTTTTTAATCTTTAAGGAAATGTACAAGCCGCAGTGGGAACTTGCACTGTATTATTTTGAACTCTATATTTACTTGCTGTGCCTGTATTCCCTCTAGCTGTTAGCTCAGTTACCAATGTTGGACTGGGGTTAGCCACAGCGATCGCTGTTGTTAATCCTGCTAGTTGCAACCCTGACGCTGATGTACTCTGCCTACGGAATAGATAATCAAGACTAGATGTGGGATTGTTTAAGGTATTTCCTTCAAACCTGACGCAGAGCGAAGCAGCATTTTGCGATCGAATAATCATCGATGCATCATCTATTCCAACCTGCGTATTGGTGTTTGTAACTTTATTATTCAATACCGCCGCTCGAACAGACGACTGTCCTCCAACTGCCGTTTCTCCTACACGCACCTGAATTGCTGCACCACCGACATTGCTAATGTTGTTATTAGCGATCGTTGTTGTACCAATAGAACCATCAACAGCTCCAAAGCTAATGCCTTTGTTCACGATGTTATCGATGGTATTGTTGCTAATCGTCAACGTGGCGTTTGCATTATTGCCTAAATTGATATCAATGCCATCGGCTCCATCGTTTGCACCTGTAATATTTCGGATAATGTTGCCTGTGATGTTGACAGTCGCAGTGGTCGTAGTAGCGCAACCTGCTAAATCTGGATAGACGCGACAAAGACTAAACTCAATCCCATCAATTTCGACAACGCCTGCGGTGGCGGTATTGTCTCTGACGATGTTGTTGGCGATCGTGAGATTGACATTCCCTGTATTGTTCCTGACCAGAATGCCTGCTTCTACCTGTGTTTGGACATTGGGCTGAATTGTGTTAGTGACTGTGTTACCAGTAATCGCAGCAGTACCACTGACATTGTCGAGGCGAATTCCTTCCGCGATCGCATTGTTGACTTGATTATTTTCAATATTGGTGTTACCACTTGACCCCACCAAAACTATACCCCGTCCTGAATTACCTACTGGTGTAGTACTTGGAGCGGCAATATTGACCCTGTTATAAGCGATCAGGGCATTAGAGTTATTATTGCCGATAATTCCTGCATTTGCACCTGTCGCAGCAACATTCTTGTTAATGCTATATCCGATCAGTGCTTGATTTGAACCTGGTGCTAGAGTAACTGTTCCGTTAACAACTGGGTAGATACCTGTGTTCGATGTGACTGGCAGATTTGAGAAAGTGGCACCTCCAACACCAGCCTGATATGACACTGGGATTACACTCGGCGCACTAGATACAACTTTTGTCCCATCAGGAATCGTAAATCCGCTGAAAGTTGGAGCCGTAGATCCAGTTGGGGTATAGGTATAAACAATTCCATTGCCTCCAGCCGCACCCGCATTGGCAATGGCTGTGGAAAACTGCGAAAAAGAAACAACATTCGGTGTGCCAGTTAAACCAGTAGTACTATCAGCAACTACAAAGAACCTGTAAGGCTGACCAGTCACAGGATTGATGGCTACAAGCCCATCACGAACTGTTTGATTTTCGACTATAACCGAACTACTACGCGAAATTGGTTCGTTCATACGTTCCAGAAGCGTTGGTGGATTTACTCCTCGTGCTGGACGGTTGGAGAAATTAATACCAATATTGAAAAGAATACTCGTGCCAAAAATGCGGTCATTCTGAATCGATAATCCTGCATTAATCAGCTCGCCATAATATCCCAAGCCACCTTTAATCCCCAAAGCTCCGACACTATTGGTAGCTGTGTAATAGTAAGTCCCGACATAGGGGCGGAGATATCCTGCATCGCCAGTAGTGATGATCGTGCCAGCTTCTAACTCCACACCACTCATAGCCGCATCAAAACGCCGATCTCGATCGATCAAAAACTGATTGCCTTGAAAGCTCCCAGTATTCAGGATAGTTTCGCTTAGTTGTGTATTAGTCTTACCCACTGGAAGATAGGTATTGAGCCGCATATCCCAAGATTCCGCAAAAAACTCTAAACCTGCGGAAATTTGCTGAAAAAACTGCGCCCCTGTATCACGATTGTCGTAGGCAAAGTACCCACCTAATACATATTTGGCAACGTCATTTAGCGATCGATAGCCAACTGCAAGATTAGATCCAATGCGCCCATTATTAAAGACTCGGATTTGAGGATTGAGATAGAAAAAATTCTCTGGTGTTTGATTAAGAGGAATACGTAACTCAACACTAGTATTCCCATCTATTCCTGCGCCACTGCCGTTATAGCGAAGTTTAGCATCTAATGGAAATGGATTAGCTTGACTAAACGCTTCTGTAACAATTATTCCGTTTACGCATACTAATGATAATAAGCAAAAAGCTTTGAAGCCCCTAGACACTGATTTTTTCTGCATAGCCCTTAATAATCCATCTTTCCAAAGAAAATCCACACATTACCATTCTGAAAGGTAAAGTCTCACAAGCCATGTGTTGTCTAACACTTGAGTTTATACAATTTTAAAAATCTTCTACAAAGTATCAATTACGCCACAAAAAAATGGGGAAGACACTTTACGTCTTCCCCATTTTTCTTTTTTTAATCACAAATAACCTGCCAAGCAATTTCTTGGTCAATAGCTATTCAGCGATCGCGCCTTCAACCTGATTAGTATCGTTATCATGAGGAAGCTCTAAGCAATAACCTGCACCATATACCGTCTTAATATATTTAGGATGGCGTGGATCTGGCTCTAGCTTGGTTCGCAAGTGGCGGATATGCACACGAATAGTTTCAATATCATCATCAGGTTCATATCCCCAAACTTCCTTGAGAATTTCGCTTGGTGATACCGTTTGACCATGACGCTGCAACAGACAATGCAACAGCTCAAATTCTAAATGAGTTAACTTGACGGTTTTATTAAACCAAATTGCTTCAAAGCGCTCAGGTACAAGCGTTAGTGATCCGAAAATTAAAATTTCACCATGCTTAGCCGCGTCAATAATTCGATTAGTCCGTCGCAATAAAGCACGCACTCGCGCTAGCATTTCTTCGAGTTCAAAGGGCTTAGTCAGATAGTCATCTGCACCTGCGTTAAAACCTTCGACCTTATCTTGAGTTTGTCCCATCGCGGTGAGCATCATTACAGGAATCTCTTTAGTCCGCTCATCCCGACGCAATCTTTGACAAACCGTAAATCCATCAACCCTTGGCAGCATCAAGTCAAGGATGATCATATCTGGCATCAACTGAATGGCAAGTGCTTGTCCTTTGATGCCATCACTCGCTTGACTGACTTGATAGCCAGCATGTTCGAGATTCAGCGTGACCATTTCAGAGATTATCGGATCATCATCAATCAGGAGAAGCCTAGGCATCATTAGTCAAAGTTCCATCTATGTGATTGGATTACGATTTGTTAAATAATATATATCATCCTGATACATATTCAGCAAAGGAGACAGGGTGCATTAACTCTTATTGTTGGCATTTATAGCGATCGCAAAAAATTTCTGGCTAAAGGAGTAGTAGCTATAGAGTAGCAGCTATTTGCAGCCTTCTATACCATGTTGACTAATAAAACAAGCTAAGTCGGGCTTCAACTCTTGCAACATTCTCATACAATATATGAAGATATGTAAAAATTGATTTAAAACTGGTTTATGCGCATGAGCCTTCCAACTACTTCTGTCACCGAACTTTTTGCACCAGTCAAAGATGACTTGCGTATGCTCACGGATAATTTGAAGCAGTTGGTAGGCGCAAGACATCCGATTTTGTATGCGGCGGCTGAGCATTTATTTGAAGCGAAGGGCAAGAGTATGCGCCCTGCACTAGTGTTGCTGGTTTCACGCGCAACGATGAGCGATCGCGATATCACCTCACGTCACCGCCGTCTCGCTGAAATCACTGAGATGATTCATACAGCGAGTCTGGTGCATGACGATGTGATCGACTCTGCCGATCTACGACGCGGAATGCCCACAGTAAACAATAGCTTTGGCAATCGTATTGCTGTACTTGCAGGTGATTTCCTGTTTGCACAAGCATCTTGGTATCTTGCCAATTTAGACGATCTTGAAGTTGTCAAGCTCTTATCAAAAGTAATCACTGATTTTGCAGAAGGTGAAATTCGTCAGAGTCTTACTGCATTTGATGGGGATTTGACGTTAGAAGATTATCTCGAAAAGAGTTTTTATAAAACGGCATCATTAATGGCGGGTAGTGCTAAGGCAGCGGGCGTACTTAGTGGTGTAAGTCAAGTACAAGCTGAACAGTTATTTAATTTCGGCAAGCATTTTGGCATCGCATTTCAAGTTGTCGATGACATACTCGATTTCACTAGTTCGACGGAAACTCTTGGCAAACCTGCTGGTTCTGATCTTAAACAGGGTAATTTGACTGCGCCTGTCTTGTTTGCATTAGAGGAGCATCCTCAGTTACGCGGCTTGATCGATCGCGAGTTTAGTGAGCTGGGCGATTTGGAAAAAGCTTTAGAACTAGTTCACAACAGTGAAGGTGTTTCGCGATCGCGTGAATTAGCAAAGAGTCACGTTAAGTCAGCACTAGTAGCGATCGAATGGCTACCCTCTTCTGCACCCAAACAGTCTTTGATTGGCTTAACCAACTACGTTTTAGATCGGTTGTATTAAGATAAGTAGTAAGTAGTTAGGCACAATTAAATATAAAACCCAAAAATCTGTACCGCCCGCTACGCGGGCGGTACAGATTTTTGGGTTTTAATTATGCCGATGTACTTATTGTGCAAAGCGCGACACTCCTTAATATTTAGGCAAATGAGGTGTAGATATGGTTGCTGTATTAAGCATCGAGAAGGATGCTAATCACTTATCTCCAAACATAATTGAGCAGAACCTAAATACTTGGGTAAGAGCTTCTTGGGATGAATTTATCCAAGTTGCTGACGATCCCAAATATCAAAAATACAAGTTTTATTACTTCAATGGAGAAGCGAGAGTTGAACCTATGTCCACTGGCTCAGACCATTCTGACGATCATCTATTAATTGTGATGGCAATTGGTTTATTCATTGCTGTTAATGGATTAATCATAAGAGGTAAAGATAATTGCTCATATCGTAAGGTTGGGAGCAAAGAAGTCCAGTCTGATATTTCCTATTATGTTGGCGATCGCGCTCAGTTAATTCCTTGGGGGACGGGTGTTGTCGATCTCGATATTTATCCCGCACCTGATTTAGTGATCGAGATTGCCAATAGTTCTTGGTCTGATGATATTGGTAAAAAACGCTTGATGTATGAAGATTTGGGCGTAAAAGAATATTGGGTAATTAATGTAAAAAGTGCTGAGATTTTAGCCTTTGCGATCGCAGATTCAGAGAGTGCTAGAGGTAGTTACAGAATTACGCGATCGCAAATAATTACAGGTTTAGAGATTGCACTTTTAGAAGAAGCTCTGCGCTTGTCGAGAGAAACCAATCATGGTCAAGTAACGTCATGGATATTAACTCAATTCCAAACTGCACTTTAAGACCAAGCATAGACAAAAAAAAGGACTCGCTTTGCGAGTCCTTTTTTTTGTCTATGCTGATTCAGGCTTTGGCATTGAGGCAGGATGCTGCAAAATCTCCGCCGTGGATAATTTTTCGACCATATCGAGAGTGATCAAACACTTAGTTACATCCTTGCGCGAAGGCAACTCGTACATCATGTCGAGCATCAACTGCTCGACGATACCGCGCAAAGCTCTCGCCCCTGTTTTACGTCGATAGGCTTCTTTTGCGATCGCCTGAACTGCATCAGACTGAAACTCAAGCTGGACATTATCCATCTTCAAGAGCTTTTGGTACTGCTTGATCAAGGCACTACGAGGCTCAGTCAAAATTGCCATAAGTGCTTTTTCATCCAAAGGATCGAGTACAGCCGTAACTGGCACACGACCAATAAACTCAGGAATCATCCCAAACTTGACAAGATCATCGGGCTGTACATTCTTGAGGATTTCAGCAGTGCGCTTTTCGCGAGGAATCGACTCACCCTGCTGCACAAATCCCATTGATTTTTTCCCGATACGTTGCTCGATCAGCTTCTCCATGCCACCAAAAGCACCACCGCAAATAAACAAGATATTCTTGGTGTCAATCTGGATGCAGTCTTGGTAAGGATGCTTGCGACCACCTTGAGGCGGTACGTTAGCGATCGTACCTTCGAGCATTTTTAGTAAAGCTTGCTGTACACCTTCGCCCGAAACATCGCGGGTAATCGAAGTATTTTCTCCCTTACGGGC
Source organism: Pseudanabaena sp. lw0831 (assembly GCF_016584665.1). Classification (GTDB taxonomy): domain Bacteria; phylum Cyanobacteriota; class Cyanobacteriia; order Pseudanabaenales; family Pseudanabaenaceae; genus Pseudanabaena. Next base: position 1,474 of record NZ_BBJB01000092.1, on the reverse strand, counting down.
TATTTTATCGATTTCATCGATGTAAATAATGCCACGCTGAGCCTCTTCGACATCGAGATCGGCAACCTGTAACAGCCTCAGTAAAATATTCTCCACATCTTCACCGACATAGCCTGCCTCGGTAAGTGTTGTGGCATCTGCAACCGCAAAAGGCACATCTAGCATTTCTGCTAAAGTTTGTGCCAGAAGGGTCTTACCACAACCCGTGGGGCCAATCAGTAAAATATTCGACTTCTGAAGTTCAATTCCGTCTTCATTCTGACCTTTTGCCGTCGATTCGATAAAACTCAGACGCTTGTAGTGGTTATAAACTGCAACTGACAAAACTTTTTTAGCTTCGTCTTGACCAACTACATTTTCATCGAGATAGCGCTTGATATCACGAGGCTTAGGGATCTGACTGAGATTGAGATTCGCCGCAGTTTTAGTTTTCCGCTTTTCATTGGCAGGGTCTTTGCGCTGGGCAGCTTGGGGCGGAGCGCTATTAAACAGCTCCTCATCGAGGATTTCGTTACATAAATCCACGCACTCATCGCAAATGTATACCCCTGGTCCTGCAATTAGCTTGCGTACCTGCTCCTGCGATTTACCACAGAAGGAACATTTAAGATGAGAGTCATATTTACTGGGCATAAGCTATCTCGCTGTGGCTAGACTAGGGATAGGGCAGATGGCTGGAGGCTTTTGGAATTGGTTAAAACTTGATCGATTAAACCATATTGTTGAGCTTCCGCAGGTGACATAAAGAAATCACGCTCGGTATCTTGCTCGATCTGTTCGAGAGGCTTGCCTGTGTTGGCAGCTAACATCTCGTTAAGCGATCGCTTAATATACAAGATTTCCCGCGCTTGGATTTCAATATCAACTGCCTGACCTTGAGCGCCACCAAGAGGTTGGTGAATCATGATCCGTGCGTTTGGCAAAGCCATCCGCTTGCCTTTGGCTCCAGCCGCTAGTAGAAACGCGCCCATACTTGCAGCCAGCCCCATGCAGATTGTACAAACATCGGGACGGACGTGGTTCATGGTGTCGAGGATCGCCATGCCTGCGTAGACTGAGCCACCAGGAGAGTTGATATAGAGGTAAATATCCTTTTCAGGATCTTCAGCTTCTAAAAACAAAAGCTGAGACATGATTAAGTTCGATGTGGTGTCATCTACTTGCGAACCCAAGAACACAATCCGCTCACGCAGTAAGCGCGAGAAAATATCAAATGCTCTCTCGCCTTTACCTGATTGCTCGACTACCATCGGCACAACCTGATTTTGGGTCGCGATCGCAAAGTTGTTTGATGCTAATTGACTAGATAAAGGGTACATGCGTTTTGAATTCACCGTAATTTTGATGCGTTATCTTAAGCAAAGCTTGAGTGGCAAAGCTTAAGTTCTACCATACCAACTTAAAAGCTATTATGCCTCAAAAATAGTATTGGATAGCTACTCAGCACAATTAAAAGCCAGAGTCAAAACCTGTA
>NZ_BBJB01000091.1 GCF_016584665.1 Pseudanabaena sp. lw0831 | reverse complement strand
GTTGACCTTACCACCAGCGCTGAATATCGTGAAATGGCGCAAGAAGTTCTAGCTGACTCAGGAATTGCCTGTGATGTTCGAGAAGCGATCGCCGATCGACTCAACCAAGCCAATCAGCAACTAATTAATACGACAGTTAGCAAAACTGACAGCTATTAATCACCCATAAAAAAAGAAAGAGCGCGAAGCGCTCTTTCTTTTTTTATGTCCCCATGCGCCGCAACCAACGATAGTGAGATAGAAATCCTGCCCAGAGGGAACTATGCTGATTATATTTCACGCCAAATTCTTGACAGGTTTGCTCAACCACTCTGGAAATTACGGGATAATTAATATGACAAATATTGGGGAATAGATGATGCTCAATTTGGAAATTGAGACCACCCAGTAACCATGTCACATAAGAATTATTACGAGAGAAGTTCACCGTGGTTTCAATCTGATGAATAGCCCAATCATTCTCAATAATGGAAGCTTCTGTAACTGGTATCGGGAAATCTGCCTCTTCGACTACATGAGCTAGTTGGAAGACTACACTAAGTACTATTCCTAAAGTCACAGCAACTAGTCCGTAACTTGCTAAAACTAGCCAGATGGAATGAAATAACAAAGGAATTGCAAAGGCAATTGTAAAAAAGACTAGCTTTCCGACAAAAAATATGGCAAGGTTGGCTTGTTTTGGGCGTGGATAGGTGCGATCGCCAATTTTGCCAGTAATCAGGCAATAAAAGTCATCATAAAAATGCCACTTGATCGCTAACAAACCATACAACAGCCAAAGATAATATTGTTGCCAACGATGAAATGGAAGTCGGGCATGGGAAGGAGAAAGTCGCCCAAAAATTCCCACTTCTAAATCCATATCGTAACCAGCAATATTCACATAGGTATGATGCAGTACATCATGTTTCCAATGCCAAACATAAGAACTGCCGCCAATCAAATCTAAACTCATCGACATGAGCTTATTTACCCATGAATAACTTGAATAAGCATGGTGTGCGCCATCGTGCTGAATACTAAACCCGATCCCTGCGGTAATAAGGCCTAGCACAATACAAAGGGGAATTACTTGCCACCATGTCTGGGCAATAAAGACTAATCCAGAATATATCCCAAAAAAACTTAGTAACAAGATTATTGTCTTGGCATACATTTGCGGACAATCGCGCTCCCTAAGATCGCTACTTTGGAAAAGTTCGTCAACCCTTCGTCTTAGTTCAGCCTGAAATCCACTATTTTTAGCAAATTTTAGTTTTTTTGCTGGTTCTTTCTCTTGACTAATCACAAACTGCTGAGATTCATTTCGCTCTTGCATCTTTTACCATTTCTAATCAATATCGTATATATAATTTTTCACTTATACTAATTATCTAAAGTGTTACAAAACCTTAGGTAATTAAAATTTAAGTTCAAATTTGTGTTTTGTTCGACAAAAACTTGTTTTTTAACAGCGTAAAGGCTTTTAGTAAGCGATCGCACTATATCCCTGATGTTACATGATTCAATTGAATATTCCCTAAGCGATTTTGCAAAAAGCAATGCGATCCGAATTCGTCCACCTTCATCATCAAAGATGCATAGCTACCCTTTTTTAAAATTTTGTATTAACGTCGGTGCATCTTTACTGCTATCACTAGGGTTGATAGTGATATTTGGGTGGTATATAGGCTCTGAAAGGTTGATTCAGATCGATCCGCAATTTGTGCCGATGCAGTTCAATACAGCTCTGGGGTTTGTACTTATAAGTCTAGCGCTGATGGGTTTAACAAATAATCGTAGGGGTTTTGTTAAGTACATTGGGATTACGTCAATTTTATTAGGAGGATTAACCCTAATCCAACATGTTTTTGGGGTGAATTTGTATATTGACGAATTATTTATGAAGCATTACATTACGATCTCCACTTCTCAACCTGGTCGAATGGCTCCAAATACTGCTTTAAATTTTTTGTTAAGCGGGCTTGCCATTCTAATAATGTCAACGACAAGAATTAGTCTAACCAAAATCTTAGTTGGTAGCTTTTTGGGGACTGTGATCGTGGGGCTTGGAAGTGTAGCTTTCCTTGGCTATTTGTCTAATGTTGAAACAGCTTATGGCTGGGGTAATCTAACGAAGATGGCAATCCATACTGCGCTCGGATTCATCGTCGTAGGGTTGATGTTAATTCTAGAAGCAAGATATTTGAGTTGGAAAACACAACAAAAAACACCTTCAGTATTGCTGCCTCTTATCCTCAGTGTTTTAGGTTTTACGATTACAATTTGCCTCTGGCAAGCACTCTATGCGTCTGAATTGTATATCAAAACTCAATATGGCATTAAAACAAAGAATTTTGTTGCAGAGGGGATTTTAATTTTTGGGGGATTATTTTCAATTGTCATTGCGATCGCCGTATGGTTTGCAATCCGATCTCGTGAACAGTTAATGTCGCTAAGATTAGCTCAAGAAGAAATCTTAATTCTCAATCAACAATTAGAAAAGATATCTTACCTTGATGGTTTGACCGAAATTCCTAATCGCCGTTCATTTGATGCTTTCATAGAAAAGGAATTCGGGAGAGCTTGTCGTTATCAACATTCTATTGCTTTAATTTTATTAGATATTGATTACTTCAAAGCTTATAACGATCATTATGGACACCAAATGGGTGATTATTGTCTTCAACAAGTTGCTCAGACCATCAATAACATGGCTCAGCGTAAAACTGATATGGCGGCTCGTTATGGTGGCGAAGAATTTGCCTTATTGTTACCTGATGCAAGGTCTGCGGATGCTGAAAAAATTGCCGCAATGACACTACAGGCGATCGCGAATTTAAACATTCCCCATGAGAAATCAAAAGTTAGTTCTTTTGTTACTATTAGCGCTGGTATAAGTGTCTGCGTTCCTTCTATTGACACAACAATTAAAGAATTAATTCACCATGCAGATCTAGCTTTGTATGAAGCAAAAGCTCAAGGCAGATCACGTATTGTTACTACAAAGTTTTAACTGGAGTAATTTCGAGATTTGTTGGTAAGCCCGATCGCCATCTCCACAATTTTGTAAGGGCTTACATATCTAAAAACTGTCCAATTACTCCGACAAGTTGTTCTAGTTCTACGGGTTTACTGAGATATTGATTAGCACCCGCTTCAAGGCAAAGCCCTTGATCGCCTTGCATAGCTCTTGCCGTTAGGGCAATGATTGGTACTGTGGCGAGTTTTGGTTCAGCACGAATCAGTCGAGTTGCTTGTAGCCCATCCATTACAGGCATTTGAATATCCATCAGGATGATGTCTGGCTGGTAAGTTTTTGCCATAGCAACGCCTTCCTGACCATTTTTGGCTAAAACCACTCGATATTCATAAGCACTTAGATAAGATGTGAAAGTCTGAATATTAGCTTCATTGTCTTCGACAAGTAGGATGAGCGGCGCGATCGCATTTTTTGACTTGGCGGTGGGTAATGAGAATGGCGTGATTAACTCAGGCGATCGCGTGGTAGATTCGGACATTTGATAGGGTAGAGCTACGGTAAATGTACTCCCTTGACCAAGCACACTTGTGACTGAGACCTGACCATCGTGGAGTTCGGCAATCTGCTTAACCATTACTAACCCCAATCCAGTGCCTTCATATTGACGGTTTAGTCCACTGTCAAGCTGTACAAAGGGTTGAAATAGTCGGAGTAAATCTCTGCTAGAAATACCAATGCCTGTGTCGGTAACTTGAAACAAAATCATGGGCAAATCTTGATCTTTTAATTGATCGGGAACAGTGGCTTCACCTTGCCATGTATCACCACAGCCAACGGAAACAAGAAGACTGACTTTCCCATTTTTGGGTGTGAATTTTACGGCATTGACCAAGAGATTAATTAAAATCTGTCTGAGGCGGCGCTCATCGACCAAAATATTGCTGACATTCAGGGCGATATTGCTATAAATTTCTACATGCTTTTGAAATGCTTGCTGCTTGACGTAGACCAAACTAGAATCGCAGACATTTTGCACTGAGACAGATTCAAGGTCAAGTTCCACTTTGCCTGATGAAATTTTTGATAAGTCAAGGATGTCATTAATCAGTTCTAGTAGATGTCTTCCTCCTTTTCTAATGGCAATTAGGGCTTTCTGTTGGCGTTCATTTACTGAGCCTAACATTTCCTTTTGCAATATTTCTGACATACCCAAAACCGCAGTGAGTGGGGTGCGGAGTTCGTGGCTCATGTTGGCAAGAAATTCATCTTTGAGTCTTGTCGCTCTAATCAGTTGTTCATTGGTTTGGAGTAGTTGTTCTTCGACTTCCTTGCGATCGCTAACATTAAAGTTGACCCCAATCATTTTGTAAGGATTGTGCTGAGGATCTCGCAACACGATCCCATAGGCTCTGATAAAGTGGATACTGTGATCGGGATGTACGACCCGAAATTCGGTGTCGTATTGAGCCTGTCCTGCAATAGCTTGATGAAATAAAGCTTCGGTGGCGTGACGGTCATCGGGATGTAGTTTACTTGTCCAAACATCGTAGAGAGAGATGGCAGCCGATTTTTCGGTGACAGCATACAGTTCATACATTCGCTCATCCCAATGAATGCTATTCTCGATCAAGTCCCATTCCCAACAGCCCATCGCTCCAGATTGAAGCGCTAAGGCGAGGCGTTCCGATAGCTTTTGGGATTCAATCTCTCGTTTTTGGAGTTGCGCTGTGTAGGTTTGCAGATCTTGATAGAGTTCTGCTTGTTGTTGTTGCGATCGCTCCAATTGGAGTTTGGTGATACAGCAATTATGTACCTGATTAACAGCATGGCACAGAGAAAGTGGGGTGACATCACTTTTTACCAGATAGTCATCCGCGCCCAGTTTCATTGCTCGTACCGCCGTCTGCTCATCGCCTTTCCCAGTCAACACGATCACGCAAGATTGTTGAGCGGATGGACTTTTGGACATGGATTCCAACAATTCCAACCCGTTGCCATCGGGCAGATTTATATCCAGTAATATAACATCAGGATGTTGCGATCGCCATAGTTCCAGCCCGTCTTCTAATGTTTCCACCTCGGTGATCACATAGGAGTAGTCCGTGTCTGATTCGAGATAACGGATATAGGAATCGCGATCGCTCTGCGAATCGTCCACAAGCAAGATCGTGATCGTTGTTGCGATGTTTGTAGTCAGAGATTCTTCGGCAACGCTTGGAGATAAGTTTGGGGATAATAAAGGCGAAGATATCATCGGATCACGCTGTGAATTGTCCATAACTAGGTAAAATCGTAAATTGGAACCATTGCTTAAATAAAATTTGGACAGTCTGCTGCATATCGGAAATGCCCATCGGTTTGAGCATATAGCAGTTTGCCCCATATTCGTAGCAAGCTTTAATATCGTTTTGATTATTAGAAGTTGTCAAAACCACAATCGGAATTATGTGCAAATGTGGAGTTTGCTTAAGCATTTTAATAATGTCCCGTCCATCAGTGCCAGGAAGGTTCAGGTCAAGCAAGATCGCCACAGGCAAGGGAGCATCTAGTTCTTGATATTCTCCTTGACGATATAAATAGTCGATCGCCTCGTCTCCATCTTCAAAACGCAAAAACTTATAGAGCGATCGCTTTAATGGATCTATCTTTTGAGTAATTCGCATAAAGGTATAGAAGTCTTCATCATTATCTTCAACGATCACGATCACAGGATGAGTAAGGTCATCCCAAGGTGAATCTAATAGACTTTGAGTGTGAGCATTCATTGAATGTTGACCTTGATATTGACCTAGTGGAAAAGTTCTAAGCCCTTCTCTCTGAGGGAGAGTAGGCGAGGCTGGCTTCGCTATAGTTGAAATCATAGAATTGTCAATTGTTGTACTCATATAGCAGTCCTAAATCATTTACGAGAAAAATAGGGCTTCGACTTCGCTCAGCCAGCGTATATCGTTAGCTGAGCGAAGTCGGAGCCACTCACAACTTATTTAGGATTGCTATATTGTGAATTGGTAACGCAAACCAAAACGTGGTTCCCTGACCATAAATCGATTTGACCTGAATTTCACCTCCGTGACGTTCAACGATCTTTTTGACAATAGTCAGTCCTGCACCTGTACCACCTCCATATTTACTGGGTGCGTGTAATCGCTTAAAAATGCGAAATACTGATTCTAGATGCTGCTCTCGGATGCCGATGCCATTGTCTTGAACATAAAAGGTGAGAATATTATAGGGCTGACCGCTAGATTCGATCCAACTAATTTCCGCCCATTTTTCAGGTTGATTGTTGTATTTAAAGGCATTAGAAATTAGATTTGTAAAAACTTCTTCAAGCAGAACCCGATCGCCAAATACCTTGGGCAGCGATCGGGGAATCCGAATTGTGCAGTTCTCCCATTCTGGATTCATCCCAAATAACTCGACGACATTTTGGAGTAAGAGATTAAGATCGATAGAATTCATGTGCAATTCTTGCCGACCTAGACGGGAAAACTTCAGCAAGGAGTCGATCAGTGATTCCATGCGTGTGGTCAGCCGTAGGAGCGTATGTAGTTTTTCAGTGCCTTCGCCTTGAAGGATCTCGCCATAGTCATCCAACAAAAAATTGGCATAGTTGTGAATGCCGCGCAGGGGTTCCTTCAAGTCGTGGGAGGCAATATAGGCAAAGGCATCCAGTTCGCTGTTACTGCGTTCTAGTTCCAAATTGATATTGGCAAGTTCATCCGATTGACGCAAGACAATATCGATGATCGCCCGCCGCAATTCGATCGCTCCCTCTACTTCATAGCTGAACCATCGATTAGACTTACCTCGGACAATCTCTTGCCAAGCCGCAAAGGACTGACGCGGATAAATCGTCAAGCTGCCATCCGCTTCGATCTGAATGGGCTTGTCAGGGTTGCCTGCCCAAGTCAATGTCTGCAATATTTCGGGACGGAACCAAAGGACATATTGATGCTGGGTTTTAGAGATTGCCATCGCGAGCAGTCCACTGGCGACATTTTTATACTTTTCTGCGATCGGATATAGCTCAGACAAGTCATCAGTGACAAAAATATCTTGCTCAAAGCGATCGATCAGCCAAATGAGCATCGGTTGCAGGGCTTCCAGACTAGGAGTTTTACCAATCAAAATGATATCGTTGCCATCGCACACAGCCGCGCCTGAAGCACCTGTCAAATTCAACAAGGATTCTTTGTTTGCGGTAATTTCGGCAACAAAGTCACTTGCTTTGGTCAGACGTTCCACAAATTGAGATTGGATTGTCTTCAGATATAGTTTGTAATCAAGATTTTCGTTATTCTCCTTGTTTGCTAGCTCTGAAGACATCAACTGTCCTAGAAACTCGCAAATGGTACGGATATCATAGGAGACCAGTTTAGGAGTGTGGTGGTGACAGGCAATCAATCCCCAAAGCTGTTGATGTTGAATTAGGGAAACTGACATCGAAGCAACAACGCCCATATTCTTGAGATATTCAACGTGTAGAGGCGACACTGCCCTCAATCCGCAGTAGCTCATGTCAAGGGGATGCTGAGTTTTCTGGTTTGTGACTAATCCAATCGGTTGAGAATTGATATCGGAAATTAGGCGAAGCCAGTTAAGTGTATAGAGGTGCTTTGCTTGTTTCGGAATATCGGAGTCGGGATAATGAAATCCCAACAAAGGGTCTAAGTTATTCTTTTTGGATTCAGCAATCACACTGCCATCACCTTGCTCGTTAAAGCGATAGATCATCACCCGATCAAATCCCGTAATCGCGCGCATTTCATGAACCACCAAGTTACATAGAGCGGCGAGATTATCCGCTGTCTGCATTTTTGCCAAAGTGACTTTGATCTGACGATAAAACTGAAAGAAGTCGCTCTCAGCCGTTGGTTCCAAACGTTCTAATTCCAAGATGATCTCACCGCTAGGAGCGCGATGGATAATGCCATTGAACGCTCTTAGATCTCCATTGGCGGGGGTAATCGAAAGATGCAGTGGATTAATATGCTCAAAACTGCGATCTAGGCAAGCCCGAATCACTTTTACGATATCACCGCGATCGCTACTAATAAAATCCGCTAAAGGTCGATCAAGTAGCTCACTGGTTTCAATCCCTAAAATTTCAGGAGCATTTTCGCTCACCTGAGCAATTTTCAGATCGGGTTCAGCTAGAACTAGCAGTAAACCTTGCGGCTGAATACAGTTAGGAATATGAATAGGTTCGCGATCGCAGTTGGTCAGATTAACTGTATCAAGCGGCTTAAGCTCATTCTTGGCAATTTGTATTGAAAGCTGGTTCATCAACTAATATCCTTATGCCAAATTTTTTTTAGGATTAATCCATAAATACTTAGCAAATTCGATGATAGTGAAAGTTTATGTTCTTAGCCAGAAAGCAGCCTGTTTTCTTAAGATCACATAAAATTTTCGTCAAACCCAAAAAAGCTGATTCGCCCGCTTCGCGGGCGAATCAGCTTTTTTGGGTTTTAGCCTACATACTCATTCACGAAGCCAGTTAAAAATGGTTTCTACGGTTAGTTGTAAGTCGCTCGCAAAGTCTGGTGTTGGTAGAACTTGATCAATGCGATCGCAAATTTGCAAAGCTTGATTAGCCCGATAGATAAAGATTACTTCTTCATCAGGATCTAGCAGCCATGCCATTTCAGTTCCATGCTCAAGGGCAAACAAGATCTTCTTAACTAATTTGGTCTGGCTCTGATTTGGAGAGAGAATTTCGATCATCCAATCAGGGGGAATGTTAAATATATTCGCGATTTTGCCGTCAGGGTCACGAACTATATTTTCCCATCGAAAAACGGATATATCTGGCACGATAGATATTCCGCCAAAAGTACAACGTAATTCTGAGAAAGCTCTTGCGATGCGCTTTGATCTCAAATTTGCATTAATCGCTGCCGCAAACTCTGTTTGAATTGCGCTATGTTTTCCTTTTGGCATTGGTTTCTGAATTATCTCGTTTTCAAAATATTCACTTTCTGGCTCGGTTTCAGAGATAGCCAGAAAATCATCTAGAGAAAAAGCTTTGATTGCGGCTTGTACCATCTTTGAATATCTCCAAAAGTGTTGAGAACTAAGTGTTTTGTGGCGCGGCAAAGCCGCGCCACAAAAACTGGTTTTTTATTTTCTTCTAGGACGACGCGCCGATCGCTTGACTGGTGGTTCATCTTGATATGGCTCTTGAAATGAATCTGGAAATGAATCTGGGCGATCGCCATAATCATCATCATTATTCCAATCATCAAAATTGTTAACATCGCCTTTATAAACATTTCTGGGCGGATCTAACGGTTCAGCATAAGGATCTGTGTTGGGGCGATCGTATTCGCTTTCAAAATTAGAACCATAATTAAAATCTTGTGGTGGACGAGATTTTGTCCGAGGACGGCGCTTTTGTTTGGGGCTTTGTTTGGGACGAGGAGCGCTATAGTCATCTTCATAAAGATCTCGCTCTTGACGGCTTTGATAAATCTTGGTTGCTTGTTGTCCAGCTTGATTAAAGAGTTTGCCTAATTTTTGATCGATCGCAAATCCTTTACGGCTTTGGATGGAGATCGTACTACTAATGCGATCGTGAAAGGCTTGACGTTTTTCGTTATCAACGATCGCAAAGGCTGCATCGGCAACAAAAGGAATCCATGCAAATACGATCAGCGTAGAGGTAATCGTTTCGATCAGAAATAGCGAGCAAACAAATACAAAAATCTCACGCTTAAAAAATGCTCCAAATCCAGCAGTTTTTCCATATTCAGCATCAATGACTCTGATACTCATCAGCCATCTACCAAAGCTTTGACCTTGAGCGCGAGCCGCAATAAATACGCGAAAGACAAACCAAGTCACTAAAAATGTGATGAAGCGTAAAGGACTAGATGAGGTGACGGATAGCAGAGACAAAGTTAGCTCTGAGATAAACCAACAACTTAAAAAGTCTACGATTAGCGCTCCGAGTCTTTGGTTGACTGAGGCAAGAGGATAGCGGCTGTAAGCTGGCTCGAAGTCCATTTTGAAAAAATTTTATGAAGAGACGTGATGAATTAGTAAATATGGCAACAATGCGAGAATATTTCGCGATCGCACTTCTTATTTTACCGTGAGAAAGTCAAGAAATAGTGGTGCGGGGCAAAGCTCTGCACCACTATTTCTCTATCCCAAGTGTATGATATTACATAAGCCCGTAAGGAGTAAGCTGTTATGGTTCAAGCCTTAGAGAGAAATCGCGATCGTCATTTTGTCCATGAAGCTATATCTTGGGAACAGTTTAAGGCAATTCAATCTGGGTTTGGGAATGTCCTAAATCTACGGTTAATATATTGTGAAGGAATTTTAGAGATTATGGGGATTAGTAAAGCTCATGAAATGTACACCAGTTTATTAGGGATCTTGCTGAGTGCTTATTTTGAGATTAATGGAATTGAGTTTTTCCCCAGTGGTGCTTACAGTCAGGTTGTTCCCAATATTACTGAATTTCAGGCGGATCTTTCTTATTGCATTAGTCAAGACAAAGATATCCCTGATCTATGTATCGAAGTTGTAATTACTAGTGGTAGCCCTAGCAAGTTACGCAAATATCAACTGCTCGGGGTTCCTGAGATTTGGTTTTGGGAAGATGGCGCGATCGCAATTTATTGTTTGCAAAATCATCAATATGTAAAAGTGAATCAAAGTCAGGTTTTGCCAAGTTTAGATTTAATTTTACTTTGTCGTTGTTTAATGATGAGTTCACCGTTGGAGTCTCTACGTGAGTTTCGTAAAGGTTGTAGCCTATAATCTGGCACTAAATCTCAGTTTTTATATAGATTTTTTATGAGTTTTCTAGCGATCGCGATCGGCAACACCAGAATTAAGGCAGTTATTTTTGGCAGCAAGAAACAAATCCTTGAAGAATATGCCTATACCCACGAGCAATTACCAAACTTAGAAGCAAAACTTGCGACTAGAGATTTTGAACGCATTGCGATCGCCTCAGTCGTTCCCAATATCATCACCAGTTGGCATCATTTGCAACAGACTCAGATAATCACAACTGCCGATGTGCCATTGCAAGGCTTGTACTCGACAATGGGATGCGATCGCGCATTGGCTGCCTATGGCGCAGGGGAAACCTATGGCTATCCAGTCATGGTTATTGATGCGGGGACAGCGATCACTATTACTGGAATTGATGCGCATAAGAATTTATTTGGTGGTGCGATCGTGGCTGGACTGCGATCGCAGTTTGCCTGTTTGCATCAAAATACAGCAGCTTTGCCAAATCTTCCAATCCCTGAGACTTTGCCAAGACGATGGGCGACTGATACGCATAGTGCAATCCAAAGTGGAGTGGCGCACCTATTAATAGCGGGCTTGCAATCCTATATAGATGATTGGCGATCGCAGTTTCCTCATAGCCAAGTGATTATTACTGGAGGCGATCGCGATCGTTTGGTGAAATGGGGCTTAAAAGTGGATATGATTGAAAAGAATCTAGTTTTTTTGGGGATTATGGCACTGCCATGAGTTTTAATCCAAAACTTTGTCGTAATGAAAGCGAAGTCGAAAGCAAATTAATCGTCCAGTATCTTTTACCTGCCCTTGGTTACGATCCAAGCAAATGGCATCAAGAGGTTGCATTGGGTGGTATTCGTTTAGATTTTTTAGCGCTGCTTTCCCCAGTTTTTCCAAGTATTAATGATTCATCACCGAAGCCATGTGTGGTGATGGAAGCAAAACATCCCAAGCAAAATCTCAATTTCCATGTGCGGCGGCTGCGGCGTTATTTAACTAAGTTGCAAGTTATATATGGGGTATTAACTAACGGGAAAGATTTTCGGATTTATGAACTTGTTGACGATCAAATAGATCTAATCTTTCAATGCGAAGGCTTAGAAATTGCTGACAAAATCGAGAAAATTAGCGATATTATTGGCAGGGATAAGTTAGCGGGACTTGCTACAAATAAATCTATAAATAAATCTATCCCTTTGACTGCTCTACCTGTTCCAATTGATATTAAACTTCCATTTTCAGAGAATAATACGCTCCCACTTCTAGAATCTCTACAAGCAAGAATCATGAAAACGATCGCCATCTATCACAACAAAGGCGGTGTGGGCAAAACCACCACCACAATTAATCTTGCCGCCGCAATTAGTCGTAAGGGTTTTAAGGTATTAATTATCGATCTTGATAGTCAGGCAAACACAACCTATGCCGCAGGTTTAATGAAGTTTGATACTGAAGAAGAAGACAATCTTAAAGACAGCAATGTCTACAATATTATCTTCTATCCTAAATCCAACTATATTCATGATGTCGCGTTAAAAGGGAGTTTTACCTATCCTGAAGTAGATGTTATTCCTGCACATATTAATTTGATCTGGCAAGAAAACGCTTTGATTGACCAAGAAAGTTCCAAATTTCAGCTCGTTAAGAAGTTAGAGCTTGTGAAAAATGACTACGATGTAGTCTTAATCGATACTCCACCCTCACTTAATCTCTATGCAAGAATCGCCCTGATTGCCTGTGATTACCTCATCATTCCCTCCGATCTTAAACCATTTGCAAATGAAGGGTTGCGCAATGTTAGAAGCTTTATTGAACAGATTGACGATTTTCGCAGTTTTACCAATCGATCTGCAATCAACATTCTGGGAGTTTTACCTTCTAAAATATTAACAAATGCGAATTATATTAAAGCAACTTTACCCAAGCAAGAGAAGATTGTCGAAGAGCGATATGGATTTTCCGTGTTAGAAACCCGAATTTTTCAACGGGAAGATTTATCACGGGCAATTGATAATTTTGTAATGGATGGCGATCGCCAAATCCCCGATCCTAAGTCTATTTTTGACTTTAAACCTGATTCGATGTCAGCCGCTGAGTTTGAAGAGCTAGCAAATGAAGTTCTCGATAAAACAAGACTACGCTCATGAGTTTACTAACTTCTTCGATCGATCTTGACATGATCGTATCGCCAGTATCACAAGAGCTACCTCAGTTCCAATCAAGTCAAATTGAGCATCTTGCTAATTTGTTTTTGCAGGCAGGTGGTACAGTAAAGCCAATTCTATTACGCAGAGTCTCGCCAATTTCATTTGAAATTCTGGAAGGATATTTTGAATATTATGCCGCTCTCAAAGCTCAGGAAATAGACGATCAATTTACGGCAATCCGCGCCTATATCGTACCGTCTGAGCTAGAGTCAACTATTCTTGAGCAATATAATTTTTTGCGATCGCATTCCACATCAGTGCCACTTGAAATTTCTGCACCACAAACTCAACCAGATTTTGCGCAAATAGAAAATGCGATCGCAAATCGATTAGAGCAAAAACTATCTGCCACCATAGATCGCATAGTTGAGGAAAGGATCAACTCTAGTTTGCAAGTATTTGCCGATCAAATTACACAGCAATTAAACTCACATTTACTAGACTTCAAACAGTCATTATCTTTTGTACCGATTAGCCAAGTTCTTTCGCAAACCCAAGCGATC